>NZ_CP007030.1:1438906-2158359 GCF_000227665.2 Thiomicrospira aerophila AL3
AAAACCACCATTAGAATCACGCCCATAGCTAAACCAATCAAGATCTGCTGAACCATAAAGCCTAATCCAGTCCATGAGAAAGGATCCACGGGAGGGGGTAATGGAATCATCGGTGCGATTACAATCGCAATCAATAATGATAAAAGAATCCGAACACGAGCCGGCACGCCTCGCATACCAAATAACGGAATAATCGATAACATGGCACCGATTCTAACAAAAGGCCAAAAGTATAACCCCAGGCCTTGGATAAACTCGGTGTAGGTGAAGGTCATTGTGAACCTATAAGCTCTGGGATAAGCTGATAAAGCTCCAAGGTAAAGGAAAGCAGTGTCGTTAGCATCCATGGCCCTGCAATCATAAGAGCTAATACCACCACAGCGAGCTTGGGAATAAAACTTAGCGTCATTTCATTGACCTGAGTTGCCGCTTGAAACATACCAATCACTAACCCCACCACCAAGGCAGGAATTAACAAGGGAGCCGCCAATAAAACCGTGACCTCCAACATCCTTGTGCCTAGCGTTAAGACCATTTCAGGTGCCATCAGACGCCTCCCGCAACAACAAAGCTATTCGCAAGCGTACCTACTATAAGTGTCCAACCATCAATCAACACAAACAGCATAATCTTAAAAGGCAATGAAATAATCATCGGGGATAGCATCATCATACCCATTGACATCAATAGACTTGCAATAACTAAGTCGATAATCAAAAAGGGAATAAAAATCATAAAGCCAATCAAAAAAGCCGTTTTAAGCTCGCTAGTAATAAACGCTGGTACTAAAATTCGTAGCGGGACCTCTTCTGGCGCCACAAGGGTTTCACCCGCCATTTCCGCAAACAAGGCTAAATCACTTTCTCGGGTTTGCTCAATCATAAACTGATGCATCGGAATCAAGGCTTGGTTAACCGCCTCCTCAAAACCTATCTCTTCACTCAAATAAGGCTGAATAGCCGTTTGATTAATTCGATCATAAACGGGCGCCATAATGAAAAAGGTTAAAAATAGCGCTAAACCTATCAGCACTTGCGTAGAAGGTGTCTGCATCGTACCCAAAGCTTGACGTAACAAGGCTAACACTATAATAATCCGCAAAAAAGCCGTTGTCGCAATCAACACTGCAGGTAACAGCGTTAGCGCTGTCATGATAAGCAAAATTTGCAGGCTAAGTGAAATATCCTGATTACCCTGATCATCCATTTCAATAGTGAACGCAGGAATACTCGGCATAGCCACTGAAACTAAAGGAAATAAGCTTACCACCAAGCTAGCAACCCCCAGGATAAGACGCTTAACCATTAAGCCTTGCCTCGCTTCATCTCTTCAATCGCTTGCTGCAAACGCTTTGCAAAGGCCTGTGGTTTTGGTACCTGGTTCGTTTCAGAAGGCTCATCTTGACAATCAAGAGGCTCTGCAAGTCGGTGGATCAAATTAATTTGCGATGGTGTCACACCGATCAACAACTGTTCCTTGCCTACTGCAACAACGATCAGCTTTTCGCGCTGACCAACCGCAACCTGCCCTACCAATCGTAATTGTTTATCAGACAAGCCACCAAACTGTCCGAAGCGTTTTATAAACCAAGCCAAAGCAAAAATGGCTAGCAACACAAAAACGAGTGCCAGCATAATTTTACCTAAATAGTCAGTCGGGTTAAAAACGTCCATTAGCGCAACTTTTTAATTCGCTCTTGCGGACTAATAACATCAGTTAAGCGCACGCCAAATTTATCATTTACGACTACCACCTCACCATGGGCAATCAGCGTACCATTAACCAATAAGTCTAGCGGTTCGCCAGCCAAGCGATCCATCTCAACAATCGAGCCCTGGGTGTAAGAAAGTAAATTACGAATAGAAACCTTGGCACGACCAATTTCCAACTGCAAGGTCACTGGAATGTCGAGCAACACATCTAAATCCACTTTTTCACGGCCTGATGAGTCTTGCGCTCGCAAAGCCTCTAAACCGGCAATATCAACCTCTTTTGATACTGAATCCGCGGCATCAGCCTGCTCATTTAAAGCAGCTGCCCAAGGATCATCAGCGGCCTCGTCACTGCCACCTTCAGCTGCAGCCTGCTCAGCCAACGCATCACCCCAATCTGCATCATCTTCTTTATCAGTCATTAAACCAATCCTTTACATTTTCTACCGCTTTTTCTTTATACGCTGGATGACGTAGCACTTCATTAATTTGAATCGCTTTTTTATCCTCACGACGTCCAAGCTTGCCACGCGCAAAGGCAATATCTTCAGCCATCAAAGTCACTTTCTTAGGCATTTCAAATGGAATAATATCACCCACTTCCATATTCATTATGTCGGCCATACTTAGGTTGATCTCTGCTAAGTTGGCAGATACATTGACCTTAACATCTTTAACCTCATCTTTGAGCGTCTTCGACCATCGGTTATCCGCTTCACCTTTTAAGCTCTGCATCGCCTCTTCTAGCTTGTCGCGCACAGGCTCGAGCATGGCATAAGGCATTACGATATCAATACGACCATCGATTTGCTCAAAACGTATATTAATCGGACTAACTACCACCATATCTGTTGCGTCAACAATCGAAGCAAACTTTGGATTCATTTCTGAATGCATGTATTCGACTTCAATGTTCATCAAAGGTGCCCAAGCACGTCTTAAATGCTCATTGATCATATCTAAAATACTGCGAATCATACTCATCTCGACAGGGGTATATTCACGCCCCTCTATCTTAAAAGGTAGCGTACCATTGCCGCCAAAATAAATATCAACAGCGGTAAAGATAAGCTTTGAATCTAGGGTAAACAAAGCCACGCCATTGAGTGGATTTATACGATAAATATTAAGGCTGGTCGGAACATAGAGATTACGCAGATAGTCAATCATCTTAATGATCTTAACTTCAGATGCATTCACCTCTACACTAGCTAAGATCATTTCATTGAAGTGGCGTTGAAAACCACGAGAAAACCGCTCATTAATGATATCTAAAGCAGGCAGACGACCACGGATAATGCGCTCTTGGTTGGTAAAATCATAACTTTTAACTTCACCAGCTGGCGCAGCATCACCATCCTCAACGGTTACATCACCGTCGCCCATACCTCTTAACAAGGCATCAACTTCATCTTGGCTTAAGATATCATCCATAATCGACTACTGAGTTACGATACGCGTCAAAAACACATCTTCAATTAAGTCTGGAAAAATTCGATAGCGCGGTGAGATAGTACGCGCAATTTCGAGTATTTCCAATCTTAAAGACTCAACACCATCAGGATCATTGATTTGCGTGTAGGTTTTGCGTCGAAGAACATTTTGAATATCGTTCATCAAGTGAGGGCGCATCACCTCCATGTCGGCAACAACAGCAGGATTACTAGACATGAACTGCAAATCTACCGCTAGAAAGCGCGCGCGCCCCTCACCTTGAAAATTAACTACAAACTTCATATCCATAAAAGCCGGTGGCGTACCAGCAGGCGGATTAGGATAGGTTTTAAACTGTGCCATAAATTCCTGGTGGGCTATTTCTTCTGCAGTTAAAGGTTCAGAAGGTGCTTTTAACACAAAGAACAATACAACTACAATTAAAGCGGTTACCAGTAAACCCACTACGGCCACTAATGCAATGATTAAGCCTTTTTTTGACTTGGGCTTTGCTAGATCTTCGTCTTCTGCTGGTTTTTTGTCTGCCACCTTAGTTCTCCCATTTTGCTAAATCAATTATTTATACATTATTGTAAACTAGTTAACGCAGGCGCATCGCTTATTGAACGAATACGCCTAATGGCCTCATCATTTAGCACCACAATACTAATCCGTCTATTTCTAGGATTATAAGGATTCGACTTATCAAGGTGAACGGTATCAGCCAAGCCCACAACCTGAACAACCTGTTCATACTTAACCCCGCCCTCAATCATCAGACGTCGTGCTGCGTTTGCACGGTCAGCAGATAATTCCCAGTTGGTATAGACCGCTGCCGCACCAAAAGATATCGAATCTGTGTGCCCCGCAATACTAATCTTACTGGATGAACTAGCCAAAACCGCGCCTAGTTCTCGGATAATTGTTTGTGCATAGGGTCTGGGTTGATCAATGCCTGCAGCAAACATTGGACGTCCACGATCATCGACAATTTGGATTTGTAAACCGTTCGGAGTAATATCAAGGCGAATTTGTTCTTTAAACTCTTGCAGGACAGGGGATGCTTCAATACGACTTTCGATTTCCCGCTTAAGCCGATTCATTTCCTCCAAATCACGCGCGCTCTGCTGATCATTAAACTGATCACTTGTCGTACCCCGGCTTGGGTCAAGCATACCCCCCATATCAATAATGGATTCGGTCGCTCTACCTTGGCGTTGTGATTCTATAAGTGTATGAGGAGATGCATTAATAATAGTTGGATCACGAAAAAATTCAGCCATGGCTTTTAATTCAGAATCACCGCTACCACTCAGTATCCACAGCATCAAGAAAAAAGCCATAGCAGCAGTCATAAAATCAGCTAGCGCAACCTTCCAAGCGCCACCATGACCATGATGAGGTGCTTTTTTAATACGCTTGATGATAATAGACTGTTCGTTACTCACTGCAGGACTCCAGTTGGGTCATTATTTTTGAGTTTGCAGGTAAGACTCAAGCTCTTGAAAACTAGGTCTATAGTGACCTGGAATGGATTTACGGCCAAACTCAATTGCAATCGCAGGGGCATAGCCATTAACATTCGCCATTAAACAGGTTTTAATCGTCAGGAAGAACGCACTCACTTGTTCGGCACGATTTTTCATATCTGTCGCTATAGGCCCAACAAAAGCGTAAGACGCCAAAATACCCAGAAAAGTGCCGACTAGGGCTACCGACATGTGGTGTGCAATTTCTAATGGACCCGCATCAAGATATGACATCGTAATAATGATCCCCAGTACTGCAGCGATAATACCAAAACCTGGCAATGCCTCTGCCACCCGATTAACAGCTTCAGCTGGCATCATCTCTTCATGATGATGAACCTCTAGCTCAAGGATCATTAAATCTTCTAATTGATAAGGATTGCTGGCACCGCTAATCATTAAGCGAAGATAATCGCAAATAAAGTCAACAGCATGGTGATTATTCAATAAAGCGGGATAACGTTTGAAAATATCACTAGCATAAGGGTCTTCGATATGGGCTTCAATTGACATCAAGCCTTCACGACGTGCCTTATTAAATATACGAAACATCAGCCCTAAAAGATCAAGATACAACTCACGGGTGATGGTTGATTTCTTAACCAACCCCAAAGCTTGGGTTATACCTGACTTTATAACCCAGCCTGGATTGGCAATAACATAAGCACCAAAGGCACAACCAAAAATAATCACCATTTCCAAAGGTTGAAACAAAATGGCGGCACTGCCATGAGGAAGGTACCCCCCAAAAAAACAGACCAGCACAATTATAGTTCCAACGATGGCTTTCACGGCTCATTCCAATTAAATTATTAAGTTGGAATTATAACAAAGCTATTTAGTTTGCGGGTATAAGCTTTGAAATATCTAATTGAGTCTGCTCAATAGTATTTAAAGTTTGTTCAATCATTTGCAAGTTATCTAACACTTTCGTTGCCTGCATCCGACTTGAATCAACACGAGTCTGGCCATCTTCCATTACTTTCACTGCGCTACGAGCACGGTTTTGCAGGTCTTCAATAATGCCTTGAATCTCACGCGTAGCCTGCTGAGTACGACCAGCCAGTACACGCACCTCATCCGCTACTACCGCAAAACCACGACCATGCTCACCCGCTCGCGCCGCTTCAATTGCGGCATTAAGTGCTAACAAGTTAGTTTGTTCAGCAATGTCACGAATAAGCACCAATACTGTACCAATGTTGTTACTATCAGACTCAAGTTGCTCAATAACTTCAGTCGCACGATGCACTTCTTGCCCGAGACCATCTACTTCAGAAACAACCTGATTAACGGAATCCAAACTCACTTGAGAACTGCGTGATGCCTGACCCACTTCCTTATTCATGCGTTCAATTAAACCCAATAAAGCAGGATTTACCGCCGGCAAATTAACAACCGGCTTAACTTCAGAAGCAAGTTGTAATTGACGAGCCTTGGCTGAGGCTAACTCCTCTTCCATATCGGCAAGCGATGACGAGTAATTTTGAATTTTAGACTCTAGGTCATAAACCTGTTGTTCTTTTTTATTTAACTGGGTTTTTAAGGCATCCGTTTGATCCTTAACCTTAAACAACACCTGATTTAACAGATCAATAACACGCTGATCATAGCGAGCCGAAATAGGCGGATCAATTTCTTGCGCACGATTTAAGTCATGTAACGTACCAATCAACTCATTCTGATCAAACTCTGCTTGGCGATTACACCAAAACAAATAAACTATAGCCGCGACGATAACACTCGTTACCCCGACTAAAATTGCACCATAACCCAATAAGGCTGGGACCGTTATTGATGCTGCATCCGCAAACACCCAGGTTGGCCATGCTAGCAATCCAAAACTCAGTCCAACTGGACGAAATAAGCTTTTCATCCTACTCTCCTAAACATAAAAATCGATGGTATTAGAATTAAATTTATTTGTTGTGACAGCCAACGCTTCTAAAGGCTCTTCATCATTTAGGCCGGCTTGACCCGAATGTGTAGAATTTTGAGGCTGTCCACCTTTAAAAAATTGTGACGAATTATTATCAGCAGAACCCTGCGCAACTTGTAGCTGGTCAAATTTAATACCAGCCTCAGTCAACATATCTCTAAGCCTCGGTAAAGCTTGTTCCATTGCATCCTTGGTTTGAGCATGTTGCGCAAGCATTTGCACTTGCACCACCTGATCTCTATCAAGACTCACCATCAGTCTTATTGGCCCCAAATTGGCAGGGTTAAGCTGGATTTGCGCCTGCGACACCTGTTGATTAATCATATACATTAACCGCTGCCCCAGCGCGGTTTCCCATTGCGCCTGACGCAACGCATAATTAATTGCCGGCAAGGTAACTGGCGCACGCTCACTTAATGACATAGTCGTTGGCATCTGCGCCACTTGCATTAAATTAACTACTGAGCTCGAATCATCTTCTGAACTTTCAGTCGTCACTGCAGACATCTGGGTTTGTATCGCCTGCTCAATAACTTGGTTATTGTGCGCCAGGGTAGCCTGGATTGGCAAGGCAGCACTTTGAATTGGAGCAGACTTAACCCCTCCAACTTCAAACAACCCTGTCAGCAGGCCTGCTGATCTTGAATTATCAGCCGCTTTAGATGCCAAGCTCAAGCCATTATCTACCGAAGCCGAGCCTAAGCGCAAACCATTACTTATTGGAACAGTTAAAGGGACTGAGGCGAATGATCGAGGGTTTAGACTCTGAACCGTGGCGGCATCTACAGAAGAATTTATTGCTAAACCCAATCCTGGCACAAACAGTTGTTGCGGCAAAGATGATTTTTGCGCAACGTCACTTAATGGCAACACAGCCACCGGTGGCGTAACAATTGGCACAGATTGAGATTGACCTGCAACTATTTGTGCAATGTTAAAGTTTACAGCCCCTAAATCTCTCGCAGCCAATTGCTCCACAGCTTCTACGCCCCAAGCCATAACTTGCTGCGGCAATAAAATCTCTATTTCACTCTTACCTTCGGACAAGGCTTGATCAACTAGGGTTTGCATCACTGGCGGCAGAGCCACTTCTTCTAATTGAGATACGGATAGCTCTAATGGAACCCATTTTACAGCGGAATCATCTTGAGCAATTAACCGGTCAAACAATTGCGGCAAGTCAAATGACTGCGCCTCACTAGCTAAAGACACCTCAAAAGGCAGTAACGAAGTAATCTGTTTGTCAGTCTGTGGCAAGCCAAAAAAATCTAGTTTAGGTGACTTAGATGGCTCAGTTAATAGCACTTGCTCTAAGTCACTCGCCGTTGGATTTGAAACTAACCATGCTGACAGTTCTTCCACAACCGCGTTAGAACCTTCTTCATTTTTAACGGCAAACTCTACAAAAGGCGGCATCTTGAGCGCGGTAGGTTTAACTGCGACAGAATTTGGATCTAAAGCTGTAGGGGACTGCCCAGCCTGGTCAAGTTCAACATCAATATTTAACTCAGCATCAACACCCACTTGAGCCGTTGCAAATCTCAAAACTTCAGCAGGTACACTCAATACGACATCCCGCTCAAACTCAAAGCCAAGATCTACCAAGTTGCTTGCAGGCAAAGTTACATCAATTATCTGTAAACTTGTTTTCACAGGATCGGCTAATCTTTGTGATAAGTTTAAACCTGCTATCTCCCTAATAACCGCCTCCGCAACAGGCTGCAAATTATGTGCAACCGGTAATTCTTGCCTAGTTACGACCAAATCAGCTCCGATCATCGGTAAATCAGTATCTAAAACGGCTACTGCTGGCATGGTCGCCTGATTAAATTTGAAATCTATCGGTTGATCAGAACCAGGATTGACAGGATTTAGCTGAGAAGCCATTCGATTTTCGCGAGACTGAGTGTTTAGCAATTGCGCCAACATATTTGCGAACCCAGCTTGATCAGCAGACGGATTAGGCTCAGATGGCACAAAAGCCAAGCCGAATGGTACAGGCTTAGGCACATCCACTTGATTCAACCCTGGCATAAATGAAAGCATATTCGCTTTATCCTAATCTTAAATTTGGCTAACTATGCACAAGCAAACTCTATGCCGAATTACGATTTCTGCGAATTTTTTTGCTGAACCCAATCATCTAGCATTTGCTGCTCTTGTTTAGAAAGATGCACTTCACGGTTCTGACACCATCGCTCATGCAAAATTTCCAGTAATTTGACACGCTGTTGCTTTTCGGCCAACACACCCGTTAGGCCTTGAATTTTCTCATCAATAGGAGGTACTTTCGCTTGCGTTGCCTCAATCGCTTGATTAAGGCGCTCTACGAAAATATTTTGGGCAAGCAACTGAGAGACAAAACTAACCTCTTGATGAGCATTTCCTACATATTCAGATAAATAGTCTTGTAACTGCTGAACCTGAGTATAAAGCTCTTGCTTTTGCTGCTCCAACACCGTGACTTCAGCATACAGCTGATCACGCTCTTGTTCAGCCCATTCACGCAAACGAGCCAAGCGCTCAATACGTCGAGTCCAACTCATCAACTAGCCTTGGTACTAACCAACTGCGCTAAGCCGGCAATGCTTTGCTCCAGGGAAAAGGATTCACCTATAGATTGTGAAAGGAATTGCTGAATCTCTGGCAACTTCTGCAAAGCCAAATCAAGCTCTGGCTGCGAACCCTTACGATAGGCCCCCAAATTGATTAAATCTTTTTGCTGCTCGTACAAACTTAACCATTTTTTTACCACTAACGCTTGCTTGAACTGTTCTGGACTCGCCACTTCAATCATTAAACGACTAATAGACGCTTCAACATCAATCGCTGGGTAACGTCCAGACTCGGCAATTGCCCTAGATAACACAATATGCCCATCTAGAACACCACGCGCCGCATCGACAATAGGATCCGACTGATCATCGCCTTCAGCAAGCACTGTATAAATAGCCGTAATTGAACCACTATGCTCACGCCCATTCCCGGCACGCTCGACCAATTGTGGTAAACGAGAAAAAACCGACGGTGGATAGCCCTTGCTTGCGGGCGGCTCACCAATGGCTAATGCTATTTCACGTTGCGCCTGCGCAAAGCGGGTTAGAGAATCCATTAATAATAAGACATGACGGCCTTTATCACGAAAATACTCCGCTACTGCCGTCGCAAGCATGGCAGCATGTAAGCGCAATAAAGGCGGGTCGTCTGCAGGGGCGACAATCACCACCGCTCTTTTCAAGCCCTCTTCGCCAAGGTTATGGCGCACAAAATCATTCACCTCGCGCCCACGCTCTCCAACCAGGCCCACCACCACAACCTCAGCTTCAGTGTAGCGTGTCATCATTCCTAGCAACACACTTTTACCCACACCCGTGCCAGCCATTAAACCCAAACGCTGGCCTCGTCCAAAGGTCAACAAAGCATTTATCGCCCGAATACCTACATCCAGTGGCTGCTCAACGGGCGCTCGATTAAGCGGATTAATTGGCTCACCGACTAAACTAATACACGCGTCGGTCTTAATGACACCCTTGTCATCTAATGGCTGACCATGGCCATTAATAACCCGCCCTAGCATCGCCTCACCCACACCTATGGCGACACTCCCCTCCAATGGCGTCACACGCGCATTCGGGGCTAAGCCATGGGTGCGACTGACCGGCATCAGATATAAACGCTCATCCTGAAAACCCACCACCTCAGCTATCACATCCTGACCATCAGGATGTGATACACGACAGCGACTCCCTAAGGGAGCAAAGGTTCCAACCACCTCAAGGGTCATTCCCACTACACGCACTAAACGACCAGAGGTTTTTAATTTAGGCTTAGCTGGAATCTGCTGCTTTAATTGACTCAAACGTTCCGCTAAAGCTGCGCTAACTTCTGCCTGAACCCCCGTCATAGCGCATCCGTGGTCGCATCAGCAGCCAACCACTGCTCTCGAGCCTTGGTCAAATAATCAGCCATCTCTTTACGCCAGTCATAACTAACCTCAGAAAACTTGTGATGTAATTTAAAATTACCTACAGCCAACTGTCCATCAGCCACTAATTTCAAATCATCTCGAAAGGCTTTTAACACAGGGGCAACCGCAGCTAGGTCGTCAGGGTGCAACCAAAGTGTCATAGACGGTTCTTCTGGTTCAGGATCGGGATTTAAACGCTGCATGGCTTGCTTAATCAAGCTTACCAAGTGATCGGTGTCTTTCGGCGCGCTATCAGTTATAAACCCCTCTGCAAGCTGTACCGCCAACTCCACCGTTTGCTGAAAAACCTGATCAGCAAGCTGCGCATTAGGTGAACTTAAAAATGCAATGAGTGGCTCTAGACGCTGCTCTAAATCCAACAGTTTTTGATGGTTCTCTGCCGTAGCGGCCTGCAGGCCTGCTGCTTGACCTTGCTCAAACCCTTCTTGATAACCTTGCTCAAAACCATCACGCTTTGCTTGCTCAAAAGCTTCTTGCTTAATAAGTTTGGCCGGTTGCGCCTTCGCCTCGGCAGCCAAACGAGCCTGCTTGGCTAACATTTCTTTGCGCTGCTGATCTAAATCAACGAACTGCCAGGCCTGCACATCATGTTGGGCAAGATGATTACTCTTTAGAATGGTTGGAGCTATCGCCTCATCAGACGGTTTATCCATTAGACAAACTCTTCACCCGAACCAGGCAACATTAATTTGCCCTCATCAGCCAAACGGCGAACGATTTGTACCACTTTACGCTGCGATTCTTCGACTTCGCTGAGCTTGACTGGACCACCTGCTTCAAGATCATCGCGCATAATATCGGCCTGACGTTTTGACATGTTATTAAGAATTTTTTCTTTAAGGTCTTTTTCAGCACCTTTCAAAGCAAGCAACAAGACATCTTGTGGAATATCGGCCACCAAGGTTTGCATACCCCGATCTTCCAAACCAATAATATCGTCAAACACAAACATCTTGTCTTGGATAGAGGTTGCCATATCACTATTATCTTCAGAAATTTTCTCTAAGATCTTCGTATCTAGGCCGCCACCAACCAGGTTAAGCATTTCTGCGGCTCGTTTCACACCACCAATCGATGCTAGCTTGCCCCCCTCCCCATCACGAGAAGCATTTTCTAACACTTCATTTAAATCAAACAAAGCACGTGGCTGAATGGTTGATAAACTCGCCACACGATAAATCACCTCTGCTTGGAAACGCTCAGGAATACCCCTCAAAACTTCAGCAGCGGTTTCAGCATCAAAATAAGACAGAATTATCGCAACAACTTGCGGATGCTCATTTCGCAGCATATTTGCTATTGCAGAAGGGTGCATCCACTTCAAAGCCTCTAAACCGCGCACCTGGTCCGCCAGCATTGAGGCATCCATGCTATAACCGCCACCGCCACCGCCCAATGCATCAGACATTAAGGACTGGGCATACTCACCAGGATCGACACCCAAGGCATCCTGGCTCAGCGTTTCAATAAAATCAGTCATCACAAACTGCACTTTATCGTGACCAATCTTATCCAAATCAGACATAGCATTACCTAAGCGCTGAACTTCCCTTGGGTTAAGATGCTTTAAAATACCTTCAGCACTCTCTTTTCCAAGCGACAGCAATAAAATCGCTGCTTTTTCAGTTCCAGAAAGATCAAACTCGACATCTTTGGCACCTGCTTTATCGTCAGCCATTTGTTACTTTTTCTCCTGCATCCAGTCTTTGAGCACCATGGCTACAAGCTTTGGATCACTTGCCGCTAAACTACGCACCTTCTCATAAGCATCAGATGTCTTGGGCGCATCAGCAGACGCCTCACCCTCGCCAACAATATCTTTATTCATCTGATCTAATGCCTGACTGATATCCGAGGTAGCCATGACTAGATCTTCATCAAGGACATCCTCAGGATAATCGCCATGACTCCAACGCTTTTGCGTCAGGTCACGCAACATAGGGCGCACCACCCCAAACACTATGACCAAAATAGCAATAGCTGCCACCAAATGTTTAATAGCGTCCCAGAACCATGGCTCCTCCCAAAAGGATCCAGAATCAAAAAATGACTCTTCCGGTGCTACAAAGGCGGTGTTTATTATTGACAAGGTATCACCTCGCGCTGGGTCAAGACCCAAGCTATCACTAATAATTTGGCGGAAACTAGCTAACTCATCCTCAGTAAGCGCTTGACGCTGCAATTGACCATCTACATTCACCAAACGATCATCTAACACAACTGCTACTGACAAGCGCTTTAGCGAGCCCACCGGATTTTTAATATGACTAATCGTTCGATCGATTTCAAAATTTCGCGTACGACGCTCAGATAAACTTCTTACACTAGGATCATTAGCCGGATCAAGCATTTGCTCAGGTGCCAGGCCTGCTGGTGGCGGTTGATTAGTTAAAGCGCCCGGAATGCCTTGCGGTCCATCAGCACCACGATTAATTTCACGGATTTCTTGCTCGGAACGAATCGCATTAGGGTCAGGGTCGAAATTTTCTCGGGTTTGCTCAATTTGAGTAAAGTCCAGCTCGGCACTTACCTGCGCCCTGACCCGATTAGCTCCACCCAAAATAGGCGCCATCAGATTCACCACTCTATGCGACAGAGACTCTTCAACATTACGCGTGTAATCTAATTGCCGCATGCTAAGCTGCAAGTCAGTGGTTCGCATCGCATTTGACAATAAATTACCAAATTGATCCACTACGGTCACGTTTGCAGAATCCAAATTAGGCACACTGGCGGCAACAAGGTGCACAATAGCGGCAATATTCTGCTCATCCAAACTACTACCAGAGCGCAAACGCAATACCACCGATGCACTAGCGGCTTGCTGCTCACGCACAAACACAGATCGTTTAGGTAAGCCCAACATCACCCGGGCTGATTCGACTTGATTTAGTGACGCAACAGACTTGGCTAACTCACCCTCCAAGGCACGATGGTACTGGGTTGTTTCACGAAACTGAGAAATACCGAACCCCTGATCACGGTCCAGTAATTGATAACCTGACTCAGCCGGCTTAGGAAAGCCATCTGCTGCTAGCTGTAGCCTTAAGCTATGCACTTGGTTAGCAGGCACCAAAACACTTGAACCACTTGAGTCGAGCTTATATTTAACCCGCTGGGAATCCAATATCTGCACCACTTCATTCAGCTCACGTGGCTCCATATTGCCAAATAATAGCGAATAATTGGTGGACTGAGACCAGAGTAAAATTGCAATGATAAGCGCGACAGAGGCTGATAAACCGACAATTAGACTAACTTGTCGGGCGACCGGCAAGGCGGTCATGTTATTGATGAGATTGTTGAGGCCAAGAGCTTGACTGGCATTGTCATTTTTATTTATTGAAGCCGATTCCGCCATACAAGTCTCTTAATTGACATTCTTAAAGCCTAAATAGGCATATTCATTACATCTTTATAAGCTTCTACCAATTTATTACGCACTTGCGTCATAGCCTCAAATGACAAACTTGCTTTTTGTGCTTGCAGCATCACTTCAGTTAAATCGGCTGAAGGGTCCTCTGAAACCAAGGCCTCACGCATCGCATCCGTTTTCTGAGATTGCGCATTCACCGCAGCCAAAGACTGCTGTAACATTTGCCCAAATCCAGCGGTATCACCACTAGAGGCGGCTGCAATTTCTTGAGGCTTATTTTGCGCCTGCGCACTCAGTGCCTGCATTTGCAACAATAAACTTTGGGTATCCACTTTGTTCATAACGGTTCACTACCAACTTATTGATAAAAATAGTAACATAAATTAACATGTTCTTACAGCAATCCATGTGCCAATTAATCAATATCCAAACCCATTTCTTTATACTTTGCCAGCTTGTAGCGCAGTGTTCGTGTACTTAAATTCAGCTCACCTGCGGTTTTTTGCCGATGCCCTTGATGTTTTTTCAACACCGACAAAATGGCATTCATTTCCTGTGTCTTAAGATCAACGCCCTCATTGAAGGATTGACTTGCTGGCTGAGCAGTCATCTGGTCAAATAACAAATCATCGGCTGTGATCTGACTACCAGAGCGCATGACCATGGCGCGCTGGATCACATTATCCAACTCACGAATATTACCCGGCCATGCGTAGCTTGCCAGCCTTTCTAGCGCGTCACTTGCCACACCCTCACAGGGCTGACCCAGGGTTTGATAGCGAGCAATCAACCGCATAGCAATAGGCGCAATATCCGCTGGCCGCTCGGCTAAACTAGGTAAGGTTAACGGAAACACATTTAAGCGATAAAACAAATCTTCCCGAAAACGTCCCTCAGCAATCGCGTCTGGCATATCAATATTGGTCGCGCTAATAATGCGCACATCAAGCTGAATCGTCTTGGTAGCGCCTATACGTTCAACTTCGCGCTCTTGCAGTACCCGCAATAATTTAGCCTGCAAATCCGCTTTCAATTCACCAATCTCATCCAAAAACAAGGTACCACCCTGAGCCTGTTCAAATTTACCCGGCATGGATTTCAATGCGCCCGTAAAAGCACCCTTTTCATAACCAAACAACACCGCTTCGATCATATTGTCGGGAATCGCAGCACAGTTAATCGCCACAAAAGGTTGAGCCGCACGATTAGATTGCTGATGAACATAACGCGCTAACACTTCTTTACCCGAACCACTGGCACCTTGAATCAACACACTCGCTTCAGTCTTCGCCACTTTGTCAGCCAATTTTTTAATCTGCTGGGTTTTTGGGTCAACAGCAATAAACCCGTCCTCTTGACTGGCGTCGCGCTGAAAGTACAAGCGTGCCTTTTCAACCAACACCGTTGCTTCAAAAGGCTTAACCAAATAATCCACTGCACCAAACTTCATCGCTGACACAGCTTGCTCAATTGTGCCATAAGCCGTCATTAACACAATTGGCAAATGAGGTTTTAGCGCGCGAATCCGTTGCATTAATTGATAGCCATCCAACAAACCATCCATACGAATGTCGCTAAAAACCATACCAATTTCATCATTTAGCGCAACGAGAGCATCTTCAGCATTACTGACCGCTACAACCTCAAAGTCATGCAAACTTAAGATATCTACTAACGCCTCTTGCAAGGCCGGATCATCTTCAACGACTAAAATCTTAGTTTCAAACACCCGTCATCCTCATACTATTTATTCTATTGTGATTGCTGCGGATAACATCTAGGCAAACGCACCCCAAAACAGCTGCCCTCGCCTAAAGTTGATTGCAACCAAACCTGGCCACCATGTGCCTCAGCCACAGCTCTTACAACGGCCAGTCCTAATCCAGTACCCTTGGCGCGACTAGTATAAAAAGGCTCAAAAATTTTTTCGTGTAGCTCTGGCGGCACGCCTGGCCCATTATCACAGACTACAATATCCACCCAATCGGCCTTCAAATAGATTGCAACCCGAATCAGCGCCTGCTCTTTGATCACATCAACAGCATTAACAATCAAGTTTTGCAATGCCGTTAACAAAGCCTCAGCATCACCCAACACCCAGGCCCGCTCTGGGTTGGGTTGAAACATCACTTCACTACTAGACTTAATCAGCACAGGTTCAAGTTGCAAAACAAGCCGCTGCACAAGCTCGGTCATTTCCACTGGACTTTGTCCGACATCGCCGCCTTTTGCATATTGCAACATATCGGTAATCAAAGACTCTAAATGCATCAAGTTGGCGAGGGCTTTTTGTGAAAAACGCGCGGCTTTTTCGTTATTCTCATCACTCAGCACAGCACCTAGCTGTGAAATATAAAGTAATGCGGCCGATAAAGGGGTACGAATTTGATGCGCAAGTGATGCAGCCATCTCACCCATAGACTTTAAACGCTGATGACGGCTAACATGATTTTGCAATTGACGGGCTGCCGTCACATCTTGAATAAGCAAAATTTTACCCAAAGTTTCATCTAAGGCGACTTGTGAAAGCTGGTAAACCTGGCCACTTGCAGACATCAGCTCCTGAGCATCATTACGCGAAGTAAAACGCTGCTCGACTAGCCTATCCCAGCTCATCCCCAAGGCGTCCGCACCCAAAATTTCATGAGCACTGGCGTTCATCTCAATAATTTGGTCATCGTCATTTAGCACCATGACACCGGCTGGTAATAATGCGAGTAATCGCTCTAAACGATCCGCAACACGACGTTTTTCAGTATGTGTTTGAGCCAACTGCGATTGCAAATGAACGACTTGCTGTTGAAGGGAAGAATAGGCTATAGTGAGCTGTTCTGAGGTTTGATTAAAAAGGCTAAATGCCTCTTCAAGCTCCGCTAAACGATTACGATCAGTTAAGGCTAGCTTGCTATTTTCCACAACACACACCTATTCATTGAAATATACGCACATCATTCCATGAAAAGACGGTGACTGCAAGAGCCAGCTATTTCTAGCAACAGGTTTTATCCTGCATTATTAAGATAGTGCTGAGTAGCACGCAAGCTTGCTGAAGACTTTTGGTGCGCTTGGGTCAGTTGAATTTGGGCCGCCTCAATAGCCTGAACCACATTCGCATGATTGGTTTCTAAGGCTTCCTGCAGAGCCAAATCGTTTCTTACCTTGCCGGCTCCAACGGACTCAATGTAATTTAACAGTGCTTGATCAAGAAGCAAACCTACATCAGCCAAGGCTTGCCAATCACCCCTAGCCGCCAAGTCAGCTGCTTGCTGGGATAATGCCAACAGCCTTAGGCGTGAGTCAGAGGTAATAGCTGGCGATTTTTGCAACATGGCTTACTTAACTTGCTGCCTAGCTTTAATCTCAGCTGCAGTTAAACGCTGATAAGACTCTGGCATTAATGACCAAGCCTCCTGTAAATCTTGCAATAAACCAAGCGCCTCATCAAGCACCACTAGATCATTATTGAGCGAAGCCGTTAAAACTTGCTTTATGATGTAATTATACAAAGCATCGAGATTAGCGGCCACATCACCACCCAACTCCATATCTAAGCCCGCTTTAAGACCATACAGAATAGATGTAACTCTATTCGCTTGCTCGGTTTTGGCGGCAATTTGCTTGCGTTCAATCATTAAGCGCATTAGCTTCATGTGCTTAATGCCATTTTCATAGAGTAAGGCGACTAGCTTATAGGGTGTGGCCTCACTAACCGAGGTCTCTAAAAAATGGTTTTGGTACTGCTGTGCTTGTTTTTGCATTGCATAGCCCATCACAAATCCTCACTAATTAATTTCTATTATTACGATTAAAGGTTGCAGTTAAAAAATCACCCGTTTGCTGAAACTGCGACAGAATAGACTGCAAATTAGCAAATTGTAATCTGTAGCGCGCTTCGGCAGCTTCAAACCTTGCATCTAATCGCGCGCGCTGCTCATCAAACTGTGCCGTTCTATTCTGTAATGTTTCAAGACGTGCGCCAATAGCCCCATTGTCAGCAATTTGGCTTCTAACCTGCTCAAATATTCTGCTTGCAAAACCTTCACTAACGGTTAACCCGCCTAATGGCGTGCTTGGATCTGGCACACCTCCAAGGACTCTAAATTCTAAACCCCGAGCCGCAGCAGGCTGACCGTCTAAGGTGACAGCGAAATTTGAAATTCTAATGAGTCGCCCATCATTTGCATTAGCAAAAGCACCTAAATCTAAGGTGCGACCATCAATCTCGAGGCGACCTTGCACGTCAGCGCCACGCGCTGTGCTATCTGTTAAACCGGCATTATCAAAGCCAATTACATTGGATAGAGTAACTTCTGAATTTCGTCCAAATTGACTCGATGACAGCTGAAATGAAGAGCTTGCGCCATCAAATGCCACTTCAATTCGTCCTGGTAAACTCTGCAGGGTCGGCTCGTTATTAATGGCACTTTGCAACATTGAGGCAAAGGCCTGTGGCGTATAAGATCCCGCCGCAAACTCCAAAGTCACACTCTCGTTACCATTAAACACCAAATCAAATTGCGCACCCGCACCTAGCACTATCTCGCCATTAACATCAAGGTTGACTGCACCACCATTCAAAACAGCACGTTCGGCCACACTCGTTAAAAATACCTCATAGTCACCAGCTTGGGTTCTGTCGGTAGTATTAACAACTTGAATTAAACTATTGTCACTCTGACCACCTTTAGAAAACACTCCTGCCAACTGTTCAATGTTATTGTTTAGAACGTTATTAAGCTGACTTTCATTTAACTCCAACGTACCGTCAATTTTTAAACTCACACCAATACTAGACAAGGTATTAAAAGGCGGCTGCTGCCCCGGGAGTGGCGTTGTAATCGAATCTCGTAATTGGAACTGTAACGAACGCAACACAGGGTTACCCGCCAATGCACCGGTAAACTCAAAAGTTGGATCATCCTTTTCTGCAGCGGTTAGTTCACGATTAGAACCTAAATCCTTTAAAATCTCCTGTAACTGGTTGTACACCAACACAAAATCTTTAACCGCTTCTTCAACGGCTGAAGTATCACGCTGAATAGAAACTTGTTGTACCAGGCCTGGTTGTGCCTGCTTAGCGGTAAAACTCACCCCATCTAAAACATCATCAAAGCGATTGGTAGCACTGTTCACGGTGACGCCATTAACTTTAATCTGCGCGTCTTGGGCAGTGGAGGTGATGGTTGCATCCGCATTATCAAAACCGGTTAAACCATTACTGCCGGTTAAACTAAAGGCGCCATCCGCTCCCGAGTTTTGCGAACTAAACATCAATTTAAACTCATTACCGTCTTTGATAATCGCGGCCGTCACCCCTAAATTGGCCGCATTAAAACTGGCCTGAAAACTCTCTAGCGTATTGTTAGTGGCATTAATTTCAAAGGTTTTTGTTTGCCCAGCTTGCTCAATAGTGAGTGTACCGGTTGGAATCGTAGCTGAACGTGAAGAGAAACTGGTATTCAGCACTTGGGTTTGTGCTTGCGCCAACTGCTCAACAGATACAGAAAAATTGCCTACAGCCGCCCCGTCACCTAGCGTGACATCTAAAGACTGCGGTGATGACGCTGTAGCAGATAAGCTATTAAAGAAATTAGGACGGGCAAGGTCTTGAGTAAAAGTATTAAAGGCATTCAAGTTAGTTCGTAAAAAACTTAATGCTGTCTGTTCTTTCTCGACCCGCGAAGCATTACGATCCAAAATTCCACGCTGACTAGCTACTTCAGCCTCTGCCAAGACTTTTGAAAGGTTAGCAGAATCTAAACGGCCACCCGTAATGGAATTAACAAAATTGGCTCCAATGGTATTAGGCATAACAACTCCTTATCTTATTAGGATTAACGGCTGCTAAACCAAAACTTGAGAAAATTACAGTTACTGGATTAAACCTGCTGATCGGTAAGCAGCCCTGGGGCAAAATTTTCTTCTGACTGGCCGACACGGGCATATAGATTAGATTCCAAAAACTGTTGCAAATTTCTAGATATTGAAAGCATTTCTTCAGACGGAATCTGCCTAACCAAGTCACCCGATACACTATCTTCAATAGCAATGTAATTCCGATTAGAAGCTTCATCAATTCCAAAGCGAACTGTCATACCTAATGAAGAAAATTGACTATCAAGCTGAGAAATAAGGCTATTTAAAGATTCATTACTGGCAAAAGCATCAGCTTGTGTTTCGATAGAAGCCGAAGACACGAGTGATTCATTTGTTGATGGTGAAATGACCCTTTCGGGAGATGAGGATGAATTCGAGGGTGCTGGCTGGGATGATAACGAATTACCAGTGCCACCGAAAGCATTGGGTTGTAATGTAACGGCATCCATAGTTCACCTCCAAGATTATCTCTTAGAAATTATACTACATTTTAGATCATTTCATTCAACAGCGTACCTGTTAATCCTTGGCTATCATTAAGTTGACTATTATTTACCGACTCCAAAAAAGATTTGATGTTTTGCATCACTTTTAAGGCCTCATCATTTGGATACTGTCTAATTACCTCAGATGTTGAACGATCAATCACTTTTACAATAGACGCATTGGTTGTATCATCAATCGCAAAGGCCACACCGACATTTAGTGAAGCTAGCTGGCTATTCATTGCCGCCACCATATCAATGCTATCTTCTAGATCTACCTTCAATGACAGCTGTGCATCGGTCAAATTGACAGATTGTTCAACAATCTTTGCATCACTTGTAACTTGATTAATAGATGAACCCAAGCTCTCTTTATTGACAGAACTTGGGATCTTTTGCTCAACATTAGAGGGTGGCATTAAGCTATCCATGACCTACCCCCTTTAATAAATTAAGTTAAATTAACGCAATAATGACAATACGTTTAGCGACTGTTGGTTAGCCTGTGCCAACATACTCATACCGGCCTGCTGCAACACCTGAGTACGTGCTAGGTTAGCTGATTCTTGAGCAAAGTTTGCATCTTGAATAACCGAACGCGCACCCTGTAGGTTTTCAGACACGTTACTTAAGTTAGATACAGTATAGGTTAAACGGTTCTGTGCAGCACCCAAGTCAGAACGGAAGGTGTTGATGGTTTCCAATGCGCCATCGATTGCCCCTATAGCAGCAGATGCAGAAGCTACAGTGGTAATACCTGTTGACCCAATAGACAAAGCCAAAGCCGAACCCGAAAGTCTTCCAATTGCACTGGTACCTAAATTCGTCATCTGAATTTCGAGCTGGTTCCCGGAAGCCGTTTCCCAACCCACTTGAATTGTAAATGTTGCATTAGTGCCATCCATCAATGAATTGTTGTTGAATTTAGTAGTTGACGCAATACGATCAATTTCTTCAGTTAACTGCTGATACTCTTTATCCATTTGAGTTCGGTTGTCAGCACTAAAAGTTCCAGTCATTGACTGAAGGCCTAACTCACGCATACGCTGCAACATGTCCGTTATTTCGTTTGCGGCACCATCAGCCGTTTGTACCAAACCAATCGCATCGTTTGAATTACGGACAGCTTGATCTAAACCACGAATCTGGGTAGTCATACCTGTTACTACGGCAAGACCAGCAGCGTCGTCAGCTGCACGGTTAATTCTTAGACCCGATGTTAGACGCTCCATCGAAGTCATTTGATCGCGTGAAGTATTGTCAAGCAAGCGAGTTGCGTTAATTGCGCCAGTGTTTGTGTTAATTGTCATTGACATGATAATTCTCCTTTGTCAGTGATGGAATCATTTACTCAAAGACTATAACGACAGCACCTAAAATAACTTTAATGCGAAAACCAAACTTTTTTGTAATGCAATGCAGCTTTATGATTAGCCTCTACTGCAAGCACCTGATCCACGCAAGCTTCTGCCTCAGCCACCATCCCGAGATCATGATATTGCTCAGCTAAAGTAATACGTGCTCCCAGGTCATCTTTATAAACAGAAACATACATGGCCAGAACTTCAGAACTGGCAGCAAGATTACCTAATAGCTTCAAAAGCTTCGCGTAGGTTTTCATATACTCAAGGGAAAATTGACAAAGTTGTTCAACATAACTTAATGCACTATTTAGATCATCGCGTGCAATAGAAATTTTTAAAAGTTCGTCTAGACAGAACCTAATATGACCATCTGCGTCAATGGAAAGGGCTTCTTTCAGTAGATCGACAGACTGCTCTAAATTACCATTAATTTTAGCTACAAGTGCTTTTGCGATAAGGCATATACCTAGTTGCGCAGTGTTAGCAGATGATAAATCAATTACCTTGTTAAGTGCAGCAACATCACTAATCTTGTACGCAGTAAGAAGAGATTGCCACAAGGCCTCATCACTGTTACCAAGCACTCTAAGTTCATTAACCCGATTAGATACACCAAGTGAAACCAAAAAATTATTTTTAAGTTTATCAATTTTTTCCTGGACATCTTTTTCGACAGACTTTGTCGCAAAATTTGACACGAACATTACTCGTCCAGTTTGGTCAATTTCTTCCCAAACCGCCTTAACCGCATCAAAAGAAGGCTTTCCTTCGACCATAAAACTTAACTCTGAAATGCGCAAAGCTAAACGATCTAAGCTTAATTCCAACAAACGCACAACAAAATTAGCTAACAAGTAAATAGAGTTAAACCAGGTTTGAAATGCAGCCATTCTACTTTCAAGGGAATGTCTATTTTCTGAAGACAAGAAGACACCCTGGAATAAGCTAATATCAAGAGATACTAGATAATCTAAATCACCACCCATCTTATTTTTTAAAACTTGATGAGCTGAATTTAAAGCTTTAAAATCCTGCTCAGAAAAAAAATAATTTTTCGATAGGCTTTTAGATTCATAATTTTTTAATGTTTTTTGAGCCAAATCTTCATATAGTTTAAACCTTTTGATAAGATTTGAAATAATAGGTATCTTTTTCTCAACAATATTTATAATGACAGACAAGTCAACATGGCTAAAAAAAACATTAACATCAAACCAAATCTCTTCTTTCAAAATAACCTTGTCTAACTCAACATAATTAACCTTATTTATTGCAGCAGACTTTGCACCTAATGAAAAAAACTTTAAGCCGGGTTGCTTGATTAAATAAAAATTAACCATCTGAGTTAGAGATTGATGCCCCTTGTAAAACTCTCTATGTGTTGTAGATTTTTCGCCTAAATTGTTAATCAATGTAAACTCTTCGCCATAGGAAGCAATACCGTCACTCTGTACCTCTTCACTCATAGACTCATGAGTTTTACCATCCGTAAAACACAAATCAATACCGGCAAAATAAATATATTTGAAGCCAAACTCAATCGCTGCACCAACCAAAGCATGTGCGACCGTTGGTCCAAACAACGAAATATTGTCATCGTTTAGTAATGCACTACTAGCACCCAAATAAACAGAATTCCCGCCCCACTGACTTAATAAATCATTATTAACATGATAAGCATTAATTAGAACAGGGGTTCTTATAAAACTATCCTTATCTGCAAATTTTAGAAAAGTTTTTGCATTATCAAAACTTACTTGGTAAGGATCAATAGATCCAATAAAGTCAGGGGTAATACCTTCTTTGATCAATCTGTTTGCAATACGCCCAGCCGCAAAAATAAATAGTTTATTACGATTTAACTTAACCCACTCCACCGTATCATCAAGACTAGGCCCCCCACCCAATATCAGTGCAACTTTATTTTTAAACTTTGATTTCAAAAATTTAGCAGGTAAAATATTATGTGATAAATTTCTTATAGCTTGGTTTTCGAAATCTTTCTTTTTAGTAGCTAATATTAATGAACTTGCGTAAACATTATAAGCGGCTAGAATTTTTTTTCTAAATTCATCATACTCTACGTCAATTATATTGGAGTATTTTTTTAATGTAGAAGAAATAGATACTAAGTTTTGGACAATTAAAGCTTCAGGTAAATAATCGGAAAATGAAAATTCACCCTCTATCAAAAAAAGACCAATCTGATTTTTTTTATCGAACCCCAGATTATTTTTCAAATTTAATTTATCTACAACCCTGGTGAATTCAAAAAAAATAAAAACCTTATCCTTTTTTCTGTTTGATTTTTTAAAATAATCATACAAAAATCCTGAATCTGTCCCAACTATTATAAAAAAACCTTGACTAGCATCTATGAGATGTGAATAGTTACCTCTTATAACATCTTCAGATGAATATATTTGATAATCTACAGACAAGTAATCAACTAGAAATCTTTCTCCATACTTATTCTCTTCAATTGAGGCTATCAAATCTTACTCCGTTTATTTAAATTCAAATACTAAAACCATCATCTACAATAATATTTTG
Organism: Thiomicrospira aerophila AL3; assembly: GCF_000227665.2. NCBI lineage: Bacteria > Pseudomonadati > Pseudomonadota > Gammaproteobacteria > Thiotrichales > Piscirickettsiaceae > Thiomicrospira > Thiomicrospira aerophila. Next base: position 1,463,164 of record NZ_CP007030.1, read on the forward strand.
TCCATTGACGTATTTACTTTGTTCTGACAGCAAATACACCATTGAACCCACAATATCCTCGGGATTTAACATGCCTTTGTTTAGGCATTCTTCCCGATAGTTTTTAAGAAACGATTCCGGCTGACCATCTAATATCCCACCGAGTGTTAACGTATTCACACGGATGTTTTTATCTTTTAAATACGCCGCCATATACTCGGTTAGATGGTTTAATCCCGACTTAATAACCGCATATTCTACAGGCACTGTCATCTTTGTGCCTTCGTAGATATGAAAGCGTGGTGCGACTAAGCCATAAATCGATGAGATATTAATGATATTGCCATGCCCCTGCTCAACAAAAAATTTCGTAAAGTGTTTTGAGACATTGAAATACCCACCTAAATGGAGCGCTACATTTTCGTTAAAGTCTTCATACTCGACATCAAAAAAATGGCGACCATAGTTTTTATTCCTTGGGTAGGCGTTATTCACCAACGCATCGATTCGTCCATATTTTTCGTGCAAGAATTGTATTTGCTGGACGATGGACTCTTTGTTCGTAATATCCAGTTCGATTACATCAATATTATCCTGTAAGCTTTCAGGCAAACTCGCTTTAGCTTGTTGGCCTTTTTCTAAACTAATATCCGCAATAATAGCAACACCGCTATTCTGGGCAATTGCTTCGATAAAGGCTTTTCCCACCAGGCCTGCTCCGCCGGTTAGTACTACAACTTGATTATTTAACATCTTTCTTTCTCATTAAAAATTCGACAAACTCGAAATCCACTTCAGAATCTATATCGATAGATCGCTCTTCTGGCATTACAAATAGCCCGGTTTTTTCGGCAAATAAACTTGGCTGATTTAACAACGCATCTCTTGTCCATATGTAAATCGATGCATTCATATCATAACTTTTTGGGGCATCTTGTCTGCGTACGACGGTACCTTCTAGTTTCTTAGACAAAGCCACCTGCCCGTTTGCATCCACCTCAACTAAATTGAAATATGGGCTTCTACGGCTAGGCATTGCTGTGATTAAATTGCTGTTGTTGTTTGCTTTAAATTGGTTAAACGACTCGACAATATCCGCCACATCCCGCAACGGCGAAGTGGCATCTAAATCCACATGATAAGCGTAGGTTTTGCCATAGTGCAGTTCGCTTTTTAATAAAGCATCTCGTATCACATCCAATTTCCCTGCGGTATCCGAAGACAATTCCGAAGCACGGCGAAAAAACACCTCGGCACCATATTGTACTGCCACATTCGCAATATCATCCGAATCGGTGCTCACCACTACATGATCAAACAACTGACTTTGCAATGCCTGCTCAATGGTATAAGCAATCAAGGGCTTCCCATTGATCAGTTTAATATTTTTGTTTTTTACACCTTTAGATCCACCGCGTGCACAAATGGTACATAACACATCAGACATTATTTTGTTCCTGTATCGTATTAATGGTTTGCATAATGCGCAATCCCTGCTCTAGGGTACAGACATAATGCTTTTGCTCGTTGAACAGAATTTCGTGGTGCATGGCTTGAAACATATCGTTTCGTTGCAGCGTTTCAAATGCAAACACCTCTTTTTCACCGGTCACATGAGTTTGAATTAATTTGTTTTTAATCAAGTCGGCTTCGAGCGTAAACCCATTGGTATTGATGCGAATTAAACGGTGCGCAGACTGACTAAAATAATCCACCACTAAATTGATGATGGCTTTTTGATTCGTTTTACCAACTAAAGTCACAAGATCATCGCTGTCAATTTCTAAGTCTGACAACTTGGTTTGATAACTTTTAATTTCAAGCAAATCCCCTGCCAACCAAGCGGCATAGTCTAATTCATGACTTAAGTCGAGTAATACCCCACCACCTTCGGCTTTTTTGGCGCTATAAGAATCTCGGTAATCAATATTCGTTCGCCAGTTTGGCAGGTATGATCCACACGCAATATTGACCGTTAAAATTTTTTGACCTTCAAGCAGGCTTTTAATTTTTTGCAATACGAGGTGAAAACGCAAGACATAACCCACATAGACTTGATTATTTATTACTGGCAAATCGTAATGCTTTTCAAACAATGGCTTTTCACAAAATATTTTTTTGCCGCTTACCTGTTTGTTCAACCAACAAAGTTGTTCGTAGTGTTTTTTGGTTTCAGATGCGATTAAGAAGTAATCATACGTTTGAATATTCTCAACATTTTCTAAGGCCTTAAACGTTACACGCTCACTCAGGGTTTGTTTTGTAACAATGTGCGTTTCTTCAATATCAGAAAAGGTCGATAATACTTCATCGTGACGGCGTCCAATCGATCCATAACCAATTAAAAGGGCTTTCATCCAAACACCTCGCTATATTCTCGATTGGCTTGTTCGTATTCGTTCATGCGGCCTATGTCTAGCCAATATTCATGGATTGGGAAGGATACGGTGTTTTGATTTTGTGCGATAAGCTTTTCAAACAAGGTTGGCATATCATAGTATTCACCTTTTGGAATTTGATCGAGCGTTTGTGGGCTGAGCATATAAATGCCCGCGCTGACAAAAAACTTATGCACGGGTTTTTCGACAATAGCCGTTACCTTGTGCCCGTCAATATTCACCACGCCGTATGGCACTTGAAAATCATATTCGCGCACGCACATGGTCGCCGCCGCTTGATGGGTTTGGTGGTAATTCAGCAGGCTTTCAAAATTAACGTTGGTTAGCAAATCACCATTCATGACAAAAAACGCTTCACTAGGCCTGGTGGTTAATAGGCTTAACGCGCCTGCGGTTCCCATGCGCTCTTGTTCGAGCACATATTCAATCTGCACGCCAAACTTCTCGCCATTGCCAAAGTAATTTTGAATGGCATCGGCTTTGTAGTTCACACACATCACGATATTGACAAAGCCATAGCTGGCAAAACGCTCAACAATGTTAAGCAATATAGGTCTATTACCTACCTTTAGCATTGGTTTAGGCGTATCAAGAGTAAGAGGTTGTAGACGTGTGCCAAGACCACCCACCATCAATATGACCTTATTAGTTTTTACACTTGGAGTTAAAAGTTCATCAATTATCTTTAATCCAACTACATGACTTAAATCATCAACAATTGGAATTCTATTCAGTTTTTTCTTTTTTGCTTTGGCAATTATTTGCTGATTAGTGTCATTAATATTACAAGTAGTGGGAGCGGTATTAGTAATTCGATCAATTGTGTCACTAAAAGTTAAATCGCTTAACAAACCACGGCGAATGTCGCCATCGGTAATGGTGCCGAGCAGTTTATTATCTTCATCGACCACCAGCAAAATCTGCAACGCAGTTTGGTCAAGCAAAACCAGTGCTTCACGTATCGAGATATTTGGTCTTACCAATGTTTTTGTGTAGTCTTTCATAGGCATTACTTTTGAATTTCTTTAAGTAACATAAAACTTTCCGCATACTCACAACCGGCTGTTGCACCGCGTAAAGTGGCTAAAGCTTCAAGGTTGCGCAAACTGCGCGGAAAAGGATGCGCGCCAATCTCACTTTTATACACCTGCATGATTTCAAGTTTTTTAGCAAAAAAATCCGTTATATCCACAAAAACATTCGGTACAAAGCTATCTTCCTTGGTGGATAAAGCAAAATCGGTTTCACTCAATGTTTCCATCATGTAGATTTTTTTAATAAACGGATAGCGAAACGACTTGGTGCAACTATACACCGCCTCGAACATCACGCGATGATCAGAATGCACATCGCTTTTAAAAGGCAAATAAAGCACCATTGGCTGAACTTGGTTGATCACCGCAGAAACTTTATTAACTAACTCGCTGACAGAATATTGATCCACCTTCATCGTTGAAAACCCTAAACGATGCACGCCATCAAATGGATACAGATTGGCTACGGCTTCAATCTCCGCATTGCGACTTTGAACACGCTCAAAAGAAAAACCGTCTTCCTCTTTCACTTCCGTACAAATCATCCAATGAATTTCATCACCCTTTGCTTTGTGCTTAAGCAGCGTACCTCCACAACCTAAGGTTTCATCATCGGGGTGCAATGCTACAACCAATGCCTTTTGGTTCATATCAAACGCCTTTTGATCAGCCACTTATCATCATCCAAATCTAGTGAATCCAAAAACTCGACAATTTTTTTATGCGCACTACCATCACCATATGGACTTTCAATTGAACTGATAAGAGAACGATAAGACTCATCCATACATGCCTGTTTAATTGCCTCAAAAATTTGCTTATCATCATAAGGAACAAACTTAACATTCCCAGCATTAAGACGACCTTGTTGTCGGTTTCCTACATTAACTACTGGCAATTTATAGGTTGGTGCTTCCAATATTCCCATACTCGAGTTACCGACCAAACAAGAGGCGTTGCGCATTAGGTTAACAAATACTTCTCGTGGCAAAGTTTTATAAAATTTAATGGTTTCACCACAGTATTCGTCAATAGCCTGAATAATATCGTAGGAACCTGGATCAGTATTTGGATAAATTCCAACAACCTTAAAGTTCTCTTGTTTTGCAAAACGCGCTACTGCTTGCATAGTAGTCTTCATTTGAAAATAGGCATCGCCAACCTCCGATGATAGCGGATGTTTAAGCACCACTAAATAATGGTCATCCACAATATCCATAGATAAAAATTGACTCAACTCTTCGAGCGACAAAGGTTTTGTTTCAATGATATTGTTTAATGCAGGGTTACCGGTATTAACAACCCTGAAATCCTCCTCACCCATTTTTAAAATATTATTCGCATAGTCCTGAGCTGTTGCAAAATGAATATGTGCCAACTTACTACAAGCCATCCGTATAGGATCATCCGCATTTCCATAAACTGGATCTCCTCCACCTATATGTGCCACTATAACATCCATATAGTTCCCAACCACACAGGTAGCAATACTTTCCTCTCGGTCGCCAACAAACAAAAGAAAATCGGGATTCTCACGTTCCACTGTTTGAGTAAGTGCTGTTATCAACAAACCAGCACCTTTAGCCCGCTGTGTCTTTCGATTAGTCATTAATAAAGTGTCTAACTTATCAGCGATTTCAAAACCGTCTTTTTCAATTTTATTAAATGTACATCCATGCCAATCAGACAAATGTGCACCAGTAACCACGACTTTTAATTCGAAATCAGGATGGCGCTCAAATTCTTTTAAAACAGGATATAAAATATCGTATTCGGAACGAATTCCTGTTATGGCAAGTACTTTTTTCAAATTCGCTCCTTTATAATCTGTTTTACTTGATTTAACGACGTAATGACAATCTCTGGTAACATTAGCTCTGTGGAGTCGGCAACAAGTCGCCTGTTTGTTTTTAGCCAAATTGACTCAATATCACAAGCCATTGCGCCTTTAATATCTGTAAACAAGTCATCGCCAATAAACAAAACATCTTCCTTGTTCAAATCTAGTGAAGCTAACGCATTTAGAAATGGACGTGAATGAGGCTTTTCAAAATCACTTCCCCACTTCCGCGCATAAACAACTTCGTCAACATATTTTTCCAGACCTAACGACTTCACTTTATTATGTTGTACTTTTAATACACCATTGGTAACAACCCCAATCTTCAAGCTTTTCAATCTAATAAAGGATAAAAGATCCAATACACAAGGCTCCATTGACAGACTACATGAAATGGTTTGGTATAATTCAAAAAGTTCTTTTTGATAGCCTGCTGAGTAGATGCCCAAGTTTTTTAATATATCACCAAAAAAATCTGATGAAGCGTGCCTTAAACCTGAATTGTAAACATTGATAAAATCATTTAAGTCGAAATTATGGCGGTTTGAAAACTCACGAAAGACCTCTATAAAATAAAGCTTTTCATCATAAAGCGTGTTATCCAAATCAAAAAGAATACCTTTCAACACGCTCTATCTCACATATAGTTCTTGATAAGATCGGAACATTTTCATGCCCCATTTTACTGGCTGAATATCAATAGGGTAATCTTTTACTATATGATTAATAATTTGCTCAACCCAATTATTGGTTGCCGCAAAAGATAACGCCATACCGCTTGCAAGACGCGGGTTTATTTCAATAAAAAACACACCGAGTTCATTCTCTATGCACTGAAAATTGACTGGACCTACAAAATGTATTAAACGGCAAATTCTTTCCACTTCGTTAATAATTTGGCGGTTATTTACCAGTTCACCCTGAGTAGACTTTCCTGCTATAACCCCTAACCGCTTTCTTGGTAAGATGTATAGAGGTTGTCCACTCTTATCACACAGTACGTCAATTGTATATTCAACGCCGTGAATTTTCTGCTGACTAATATAATCATGCATCTCAAAAGGATCCGTGGTTTCGATAATTCCCTTACCTCCGCGACCTCGACGCGGTTTTAAAAGCCTGTAGACCTGCTGTAAACTTGTTCTTGGTGTTCTGACATCGTTCTGCTCAAAAAACTGATAAGCCTTCCACTTATCTAAGAATATAGATAGGGTTGAAGCGGGAGAAGCGATTAAAGCGATATTACACTCTTTTAACCACACTTGCTGAGTCCAATCAAGTAACATGTCATCCAGACAAGGCAGTACGACCTCCACCTGATGCTTAATTAGTTTATATTTGACATCTAACCATAAATTATCATCTGAGGTTGGCAAAAACTGAATGTAATCATCACAAACAATAGACCCAGCATTGATTTCTGTAATATCAGAACCAACCGCTTGAAATCCAGCTTGTTTGATAGAATTGATAATAAATCCAGATGACAAACTACCAGAAGCTTCAGTTAAGACTTTCATAAATTTTTTAACACCAAGTGCCACCTAGAAATAAAGTCACCTGAATGAACATTGATTTTCTTAATTAAAAAAATTTCTTTAATTTCAAAGTAATGACTAATTAATGTGTTTATTTTGGAGTAATTGTAGTAGGATTGAACCGTTCCGTACTCATGTGCAGTAGTAACTACTTCATCGTCGCTATATTCTTTCGAATGCATGGAGTCATCTCCAGAAACCAAGTCGATATAAAACAATCCGCCTTTTTTTATCACTCTTGATGCTTCTGCCATACCTTGCTTTGCAATATCAAAGTACATGCTGTCAAAAACACCATGGCTAATCGCGAAATCAAAGTAATCATTTGCCCAAGGCATATCTGTCACGCTACTCGTAACAACTTTTGAGTCATCGACTTGTATATTTTTAGTTTCAAGCCATTTTTTTGTTAGCTTGATGGCCTCTTCTGAAAGATCTATAGCATGAATATCAAGACCCAGTTCACTTGAAAACACAACATGCCGACCACGTCCACATCCTATATCCAAAACACGGGGAATAGGTTCAAAATGACACTTATCTACAAATTTAGCCAAATCCACTCTTTTTCTTATGTACGTTGAAAAGAAACGAATTATTTCTTCATGTGGGTACATAACATGACCATCATCTTGTGAATAAAATTTTTCCCAAAACTCTTTTTTCAACTCTACCATAGTAATCACTCTATTATTGTATAGGAAATATTGGGGTCAAAATTGAACCGCTTTAACCTTAGAGTATTTAGTTTAAAGGCTTCAAGTAAAGCCTGTGTCTCACCCGGCCAATTGGGATTATTTATCTCATCAAATACTATAATCGCACCTTTTGGCATTCTAGGCAGCATGTGTTCAAGCAAGATTTTTGTAGGTTCATATAGATCAAAATCACACACTAAAAGACTACATAAAAAATGAGGATTTTCTTTTAAAAAACGAGGCACCGATTCAGCGACGTCGCCTTTTACTAACTTCAACTTATCAAACTGATTAAGAAATCGGTTTTCATCATAAATATATTTAAGCTGATTTAACTCTTCAAAAACATTAAATCCAGTATTAAACCCGCCAACCTTTCTTTGTTCATTTGAAGTTATAGTTTGCTCATCATTCTGATGCACACTTGGAAAACCTTCAAACGTATCAAAACCCACAATCCAGCGATCTAAAGCATAAGGCTCCAAGGCTGACGATAACTTTGCCCAACCTAATAGGCCCGCTCCATGATGAACACCGCCCTCCACAATTGAACCCTTTACATCCATCTGTAGCTTAAAAACTTCGTATCTAGCTAAAAATCTAGACAAACTCTGTCTTCGCGCGTACTTTTCAAATTGATCCAATTTAAGCTGCGTATCCGTTGGATTCGCATTCCATATATCATGTACTGCCATTACTACTCCCTCGGCTAGCTAATTAAATGTCAGTTGTTTAACTCTTTTCAAACTATATTAAATTCTTAATAAGATTCATCACTGACCGCGTCTGCATTGATGCCTGCTCTAAATGTATCGTACGACCAGCTAATTTCTGCAGACAGTGTCTGCAGTTTTGTATTTTACTTTCGACTCGATAAACGTTTTACCACCAGGCCTGGTTGTTTTTTGCCACGGATGAACACGGATTTGCGCGGATGTTATTTTTCACTAATATTCTCCGCTGCTAGCTCTTTTAAATCGTCTTTTACCAAAGCTTCTAGCTCTTTGGTACTGGGCAGCATGATTTGGTATTTGGATACAAATAGGTTTTTATCCAAGCCAGCGGTAGCATACTCTACTTTGATATTGTTTTTTTCGGTGCACAGTATGATGCCGATGGGCGGGTTGTCGCCCTGCATGGAAATTTCGTTTTTGTAATAGTTTAGGTAAAAGTTCATTTGTCCGACATCGGCATGGCTAAAAGCTCTGACTTTTAGATCGACTAATACATGGCATTTGAGTATGCGATGATAAAACACGAGATCAATCCGGTCGTGTTCGTTTTCAATCGATATTCTTTTTTGTCTGGCTTCAAAACAAAACCCTGTGCCGAGTTCGAGTAAAAAGGCTTCGATGTGATTCAGCAAGGCCGTTTCTAAGTCGGTTTCGCTGTAGGTTTGCTTTGGTTCTAAGCCGGTAAATTCAAGAATGTAGGGTTCTTTAATTATCGCTGTTGGATTAAAAACTTCAGTTTTGTTTTCTAACGATTGCAGTAGCGCTTTTTTATCAATGGATAAGCCGACACGTTCATAAAGCAAGGATGCAATTTGCCGTTTAAGTTCCCTAACACTCCAGTTGCCTTTTATGGTTTCGACTTCATAGAAAGTGCGCTTGAGTTCGTCGTCGATTTTGACCAATTCAATAAAATGGGTAAAGCTACAGCTTCTTAGCAGTTTTTCTGCAGGCACTTTTAAAGCCGATGACGATTGGTCAATCACTGATTGACTTATTTCTATATCGATTTTGAATTGGTCAGTCAGTGATTGACCAATTTGTGGATAGGTTAGATAAAACTGGCGCATGAGCTTTAATGCAGTAACTGACATCCCTTTGATATGGGCGAGTTTTTGCGCTAGATTCTCTATAAGCCTGATACCATAGGCGGCTTTATCGCCACCGTTTTGCTCATATTCGACTATGTAATAACCTATCACGAAGTTGCGCAGGGTTAGGTTCACGCTCACGCTTTGCAAAGCTTTGGCTTGAAAGGTTTGGTGGACCGTGTTAATTGTGGTTATGAGGTTATCGAGGTTCATATCAAATCATCTGCCTGATAATCTTTTTGCGCGACTTGGCCGATGATTTCGTTCCACCGCATCGGTGAAATACCCAGGCCTGGTCGTTTGACGGTGAGGTTGTGTTCGCTAAAGAGGTCGCCTTTTTTAATGTCGGTAAGGGCTACGAGGCTTTTACGGGCAACCTGCCTATTTTTTTGTTCGTTGGCGCTTGGGCGTTTGATAGCATCTCCAAGCGCGATTTCAATATTGCGAATGGCTTTGACCATCGCTTGGAGTTCTTGCGGCTCTAAGCTGGCTTTGTGATCGGGGCCGGGCAGGTTTTTATCGAGCGTAAAGTGTTTTTCAATAATCGATGCGCCTAAAGCAACCGCTGCGGTCGGCACTTCGATGCCCGGCGTGTGATCAGAGTAGCCCACCTTGACTTTGAATGCCTGTGCAATCGTTTGCATGGCGGTTAGGTTGACGTCTTGCATTTGGGTTGGGTAGTCGGTGGTGGCGTGTAAAAGGGTTATTTTATCTTTATCTGTGCCCGATTCGATTAACAGGCTTAAAGCCGCTTCAATGTCTGCGAGCGTTGCCATACCCGTTGAGAGCACGATTTGTTTGTTGTACGCGCCAACCATTTTTAAATACGGATAGTTAGTAATCTCACCCGATGGAATTTTAAACCGCTTCACACCTAGGCTGTTTAAAAACTGAATGCTCGGTAAATCAAACGGCGTGGACATAAATTCAATCTGTTTTTGCTGGCAATAACCAACCAATTCATGATGATCCGCCTCGCTGAGTTCGAGGCGTTTTAGCATAGCAAACTGGCTTTCTTGTTTACCTGTATTTGCAATTTGATAGTCGGCTTGTTGGGCTGATTTGGTGACGAGATTTTCCGCTTTAAAGGTTTGAAATTTTACCGCGTCTGCACCGCACTTTGCCGCCACATCAACCAGTTGTTTAGCCAGTTCTAGTGAACCGTTATGGTTAACACCGGCTTCGGCAATAATAAAAACTGAATGTCTCATTTCGTCTCCAATAAACGCCCTTGATTTACGTAACAACCCGACCTGGTGATGTTATTTAAAATTAACGCGCCCGCGCCAACCATTACGTTATCGGCAAGTTCTACGCCTTGTTTAATCACCACGCCGCTGCCGATAAAACAACCGCGCCCGATTTTGACGTCCCCGTTAATTTTGGCACCGGTAGCAATATGGCAATCATCGCCAATCACTACATCATGCTCAATTAACGCTTGGCTATTGATAATGCCGTTTTGACCTATTTGTGCGCCAGCATTCACCAACGCCTGATGCATCACAACTGTACCCGCCCCAATGATGGCATGCTGTGAAACATAGGCTAAGGGAGATACCAGGCCTGGTTGTTTATAGCCTAGCGTTTTGAGTTGTTCAAATAATCTCACCCTTGGTTCGGAAAGCCGAATTTGCCCGATGGTTACCAAGGCATAATCGTATTGTTTTCGCAGTTCAGGCAAATCCTCATCACAGCCAATCACCGGATAACCCAACACCGTTTTCACCCCGGAGTCTTGGCGGTCGATAATCCCCGCAATCTGCCATTCACCTATCTGCTCAATGACATCAATAGAGGCCTTGCAATGCCCGCCTGCACCCACCAATAAAATCGATTTTTTAGCCATCACAACGCACCCCGCTTGGCACATTCACTACCCGCGCTGCCAACCAGTCGGTATTCGTCATGTCGGTGCGCAAACAATCGACATAGATTGCCAGTTGATGCATCGGTGTCCATAAAGGCCTAGTTTGAATATGTTGGCGGTTACTGAATTCTAAAAACGCGTTACGTTCGGCTTCAGACTCGCATAACAGGGCGTTCAGCCAGTAATTCGACTGAGTGTTTGTTGGTTCGTTCAGTACCACTAGGCCTGATTGTTGTTGATATGCCTGTGCCAAAGCGCGCTTTTCTGTCAAAAAAGCCGGCAGCTTTTGCATTTGTGCTACACCCAGCGCGGCATTAATATTCGGCATACGCAAATTATAAGCCGGCTCATCGTGTTCAAATAACCAAGCATGCGGCACTTTGGCGGTGGTGCTTAAGTGTTTGGCGTGACGAGCGAGTTCGGCATTATTGGTAATCAGCATGCCGCCTCCACCGGTGGTGATGACTTTATTGCCGTTAAAACTAAACACCCCAACTTGGCCGAAACGTCCAGTATGCTGACCTTGATAAAAACTGCCTAAACTTTCAGCCGCATCTTCTACCAGCGCAATATTGTGTCGGTTACAAATTTCTAAAATCGCGTCAATACGCGCAGGAAAACCCAAGGTGTGCATCGGCACACAAGCGCGAATCACCCGATCGGTTTGGCGATGCACGCATTCACCGTTTTGTTGTATCGTCTGTTCGGTTAAAAAATGGTTAAGTGATTCAGGACACAAGCCCAAGGTTTCGCGCTCGACATCAACAAACACCGGATCGGCTTGATGCATTTTGATCGCGTTCGGCGTGGCAACAAAGGTTAAAGATTGCGTGATGACCAAATCATTTGCCTGCAATCCAATCACCTTTAACGCCAAATGCAACCCCATTGTGCCATTCACCACCGCCACCGCATGTTTAGCGCCAGTAAAATCGGTAATTTGTTGTTCAAACTCAGTCACGTATTGCCCGACCGATGAAACAAAAGTCGAATCAATGCAATCCACCACTAAACGTTTTTCGGCCTCGTCAAAACAGGGCGCATGTAATGGAATTAAGCCTTCCGCTTGCTGATAATGTTGGCGAATAAACGCCATCATAGACAACCAGGCCTGCTGGTTAGACATTGTAGCGCCCAGTTTTATAGGCTTTTAAATTTTGCGGCTGAACAAACCAGTTGATGGTTTGTTGCAGTCCGCTTTCCAGTGAGGTAGTTGGGCTATAGCCGGTCAAGGTTTTTAACTTGGTATTATCCCCCCACAAACGAAACACCTCAGAATCTTTCGGTCTTAGACGTTGCGCATCCTGCACAAACTCGACGTTTGAACCCATTAAACGTTTAATCAACTCCAAGGTATCTTGAACTGAAATTTCGTAATTTGAGCTGATATTAACGGTTTTGCCAATAGTGTTGTCGCTGGCCATTAACGCCATCATGCCTTGACAGGTATCGCTAACATAATTAAAGTCGCGCGTCGGGCTGGTATCGCCTAACTGAATTTGGGTTTGACCAGCGGCAATCTGACCGATAATAGTCGGAATCACCGCCCGTGCCGATTGCCTTGGGCCATAAGTATTAAACGGTCGCGCAATCGTCACAGGGGTTTCAAACGCCAAAAAATACGACATCGCCATCGCATCCGCGCCGATTTTACTCGCGCTGTAAGGTGATTGCGGCTGCATCGGATGATTTTCATCAATCGGAACATATTGCGCTGTGCCGTAGGTTTCCGAAGTGGAGGTATGCATAAATCGACGCACGTGTTGATCACGCGCTGCCTGCACCATATTCAAGGTGCCGGTCACATTGGTATCGACATACGAACCTGGCGCAATGTAAGAATAAGGAATGGCAATTAACGCCGCCAGATGAAACACGGTATCGATGTTTTTGCAGATTGTTTGACACAAAAACGGATCACGAATGTCACCGCTGATAATCTCCATCTCATTCGCTAACGGGCTTTGATCCAGCCAGCCCCAAGTATTAAACGAATTATATTGCACAAGCGCACGAACATCCGCGCCCGCCAATACAAGGGCTTCAACTAAATGCGATCCAATAAAGCCATCAGCCCCTGTCACTAAAACCTTTTTGCCCTTCCAGAATTTTGCCATTTAAATGTCCAATCAAATAGATTTTAAGTGTTTCAGCTAAAAACAAACTCCCTCACCGCGCGGCTAACAATGGCTGGGCATCGCGCCCCAACCAGGCCTGGTAATGCGCCTGAGTATTAAGCACTTTAGCAAGGTAATTACGCGTTTCGGCAGAGGGATGATGCTGACCTATACGCTGTTTAACCTGTGCCGTGCTCAACCGATTTACCTGCCGCATTGCTGACTCCATATCGTTGCCAAACAAAGGCCATACCCGATTTAACCCACCATTGTAAGCGGCAATCACCAAAGCCGAGCGTGTGCTAGGATCATTCACAGCGGCAAAATACTCATGGTAAAGCAAACCCAGATAAGCGGTACCAATGCGAATATTTTGCTCTGGATTAAATAGCACACTGCGGGTGGGCATTTGATTAATCCCATCAATTTTTTTATACACATCTAGCCCGGCAGCATAGTCTTTAATTTGCATTAACCCGAGCGCATTGGAACGGCTGACGGCCCGAGGATTAAAATTACTTTCTACCTCCATCACCGCAAACACCAACGCGGGTGAAACCTTAAACTCATTTGCATATCGCAATACATAAGGTTCATAGGGTTGAGCGACCAAGGGCAAATTCGACTGGATCAACGGAATGCGGATTTGCGCAACCCGCTGCCCCTGACGCTCGACCCACTCCATGCGTCGCTGAATTAAAAACTGCGCATAAGCATGGGCTTGGATTGGTGTGGTAACCGCCTCTTGACGGTGATCTAACACACGTCGGTATAGGGTTGGGCGGGCCTGTAAATTAAGTGGCTGGGTCGATAACCACTGCTCTTCCTGAAACAGCTGGTCAGTCAACATGGCACGGGCTAAAGCACGCATCATCGCGGTCTGTTGTTGCGCCGTTTGGGCACTAAACTCAAACGTAATTACATCATTATTAATCGCCACAAATACCGGTGGGCGAGTTACAAAGTTAACCGTTTGCTGCAAAGTTTCACTGGGGCTTACTGCTAGCGATGTTTCAAGGGTTACGGGAGCCGGTGCCGCGACCAGCTCTGTACTGGTGGTTATAACGGCTGTTTCAGGAACAACCGGCTCTTGGATGATTTCAGCGGAAGGTGCGGGTTTGGGCGCGTGCGGCCTTTGCACACTCGTTATAATCGCAAGTGTCGGTTGAATAGTGTTTGATGCAACCTGTGCTTGCGATAAGGGTTGCTCAACCAATAATGAGACATCACTATCATGACGTTGTTGCAACTGCGCAAGTGCATAACCCGATACCCAAAAAAGGCCCAACACCACCGAGCTGATCTTTAACCAGAATCGGGTGGATGGTTGATTTAAGTGGGATAAAAAAGTTGTTCTAGCAAGCATGGTTAAAACCTCGCCCGCTAGATTCATTTAGCGGGGATTAATAAAGTTAAATAAATTCAGTTGTTGCACCCTAACAAAGGTTTGTTGAGCCACTTCTAAAGCAGCTTGGGTTAGGGTTAACTGTGTAATTCCTTTAGCCAAATCCTGATCTTCTAGCGCACCACGTCGAATCGTAAGGGCAATTTTATATTCCTCACCAGCATCAGCGGCCATCTCAATTCTATTTGTTCGCACACCAATCGCAGTTAAGCTAGAGGAAAATTGATCAATACCCGATTTTAAATCATCAATTACCTCTGAACTCGGTGGTGTACCCGCCAATAACTGCTCACGCATCACAGCCATGACATTGTAGATATTCGAATCAACCGGTGGCACTCTATTGGCCGTACTTTGAAAATTGTTAGCAAAACCCGCGCCAAACACCTCTGAACCTACCTCACCAAGTCGAATTCGTGCTGGATTTTGAGCAGGATCAGGGCTGACTTGATCTTGCCCTTCAAAACTTATTTGTACGGTACGGTTTGCCACTGAAGCTTCAGGCCGTGCAAAACCGGCCATCGGATTGGCGAGATCAGGGTCAATATTGCCGATGTATATTAAAAAACCGGGATTAGCTGAATCCTCAACAAAAGGACGATCGGCAACGTTATTGCCAGAAAATAAATATTGACCTTGGCTGTTACGAGTTTGCATTTCAACTTGCATGGCCTGCATCAACTGCTCAATCTCAACCGCTGCCTGCTGTCTTTGTGTAGGATTAAACGTACCACTGGCCATTTGTAAGGCAATTTCACGGGTTCTTTGCAAAATATCAGTACCGGAATTCAATACCGTTTCTTGCAATTGCAGTTCCGCTTTGGCAGTGTCGCCATTGTTTTTAAACTGATCGATTTGTCTTATATTTTGATTTAAGATTTGAACCTGAAAAGAGCCTGCTGCATCATCACTTGGACGGTTAATACGTTTGCCAGTAATAATTTTTTCTTGAATTTGAGTTAAATCACTTTGTTGACGCTGCATAGTTGCCAAGCCGTTCATAAAACTATAACTGGTCGATGTTCTCATGGCTTTTCCTTAGCTAAAATTAACTTCTTACTGCACCAAGCAGGGTTTGAAATAATGATTGCGAAGTCTGAATCACCTGAGCAGCCGCCTGATAAGCCTGTTGAAAACGCAATAAATTTGCCGCCTCTTCGTCCAAGTTAACACCTGAAACACTTTCACGCTTTTGCAGCAAAAAATCAAATGCAGTGGATGTCGATTGAAACAGAGATTCACTTCTATTTACATAACGGCCAATATCGGTGGTTACTTGAGCATAACCTTGCAAAATGCTCATTGTGGGCTGACCACCAACGCTATTGAGTAGCTTTTTATTTTGTAGTGCTGCCAAATTAGCCACATTCAAGTTGTCGCCAACTGCAGCAGGTGTAGCAAGATCGCTTGGATCAAGTTGTAATGGATTTTGACCGCGAGTGGCTAACTGATCCGGCGTACTCAAATTAATACCAAATTGTTCAATCATACCACGATGGGGAGAAACCTGAAATCTGTCCCCTGGCGCAACATTGTCAACATTGAACCTTAGTCCCTGAAAATCCACAAAATCATCGGTTGCAGGGTTAAATGCCGTTAACTGCACTTCACGTGTGGTCAAATTAGTAATGCGCAAATCAGTGCCATCAAAATCGATCTGGTAACTGGCAGGTTTTAGCTGACCTATGGCAGTAAAGCTGTCGGCCAAAACCTGTTGCTTATCACCGTATGTGAGTGTTGGATCTGTTGGATCAAAACTTGGTAACGCAAGCTCAACGGTTACGCTGGAAGTGGCACTATTACCCTGCTGCGCAAAAGCATTAAAGCTTAAGGGTGTAAAAATCGCTTCGCCTGGGTTTCCAGCCGCATCCCAGCCTTGTTGGTTTTGTACGTTTTGAGCCGCCACAAAACCATTGAGCACCATACCTAAGCGCTCATAGGTTTTATCGAGCAAGTTATCTCTTACTTCCAATAGGCCACCCAACTCACCACCACCCCGTAAAAGATCACTCACTTGCGTGGTTTGGCCGTTTAAAGTAACAAAGACTTCATTGCGTTCGCGCCCAGGATAGTTATCTGATTGCACCTGTAATGGAATAACTTTGTTATCAGCAAGTAGCGGAATGCGATTATTAGCGGAAAAAACTTCTACCGTGCCATCGGTATTTATTTTGGTACGAATCCCTACTAACTCACTTAACTCATAGGTTAACTGGTCTCGTTTATCGAATAGATCATTGGGCTCTTGCATACCACTTGTTGAAGCGGTTTTGATACCAAAGTTTACTTCCCGCAACTGAACTAAGCGCTCATTAATATCGGTCGCAAGCTGGCTCATTTGGTTATTTATTTGCGCTTCAGTTTGCGCTAAAACTTGCTGGGCTGAGTTCACTGTAGCCACAAGGGTATTCGCTTGATCAAGTGCTTGCCCTTTGAATATTGTAGATTCTGGGTTAGTAGCCAGACCTTGTAAGGCGTCAAAATAACCAAGCAAAGCCGACTGCATGCCAAGGTCTACACTACCCAATGCCCCTTCGATTTGATTAGCCAAACCTAAACGCGTTTCAAAACCCTTAACTTCTGAGTTTGAGCTGGTTAATTGCTGAAATAAAAACTCGTCATACATCCGCTCAACTTGCTTACTAAAGGTACCGGTTCCGTTAAAACGGCTCACCAGTGAGCCTGCGCTGGTTGCTTCAAATTCAACGCGCTGACGGTTATAGCCCTCGGTATTCACGTTGGCAATATTATGACTTGTCACCTGTAACGCACGGTTAAATGCAGTAGTGGCAGAGGTGGCAATCGTGAGCATGTCAGCCATAATTAAATCCTATTCAAGCGCTGGTTTAGATAAGCATCGGTGGTTGCCATTGGCAAAGTCGGTGCTAATTGTTCTACTATAAGATCGGCCAAACCGACAGAACCTTGAGCCGCTAAGTGCTGAGAAAGTTGGCTGTGATATAAATCTTTGTAGGTATCGTAGTCAGAGCCTTCTAACCAGCCATCGTCAAAACGCGTTTGGTGCGCCGATTTTAAAATCTGCTGGAGCATCATGGCCTCGAATTGCTCTGCAACCGGACGCAACGCGCTTTGCTGATCCTCACGAGCTTGGCGCTTTAAATCGCCAAACCCTTGCAGGTTCATTACGTTTTGGTGGTCCATACTTACTAAGCCCATCTAATCTCTCCGCTATGGCTTACTTTAAATAATCATTAGTTCAGCACGAAGTGCGCCAGCTTGTTTTAACGCCTCTAAAATGGCAACCAAATCACTCGGTGCTGCACCCACTTTATTAACCGCATCGACCAGTTCATCAAGCGTGACCCCGGAATCAAACTTAAACATGCGTGAACCACGCTCTTCTACATCAATCTCGGTTCCAGGCACCAACATAGCTTGACCTTGTGCAAATGGATTAGGCTGACTGGGGTCCAAGGTTTCTTCAATTCTAACCACTAGACCACCATGACTAACCGCAGCCGGACTGACCCGAACCGTTTGACCAATTACGACCGTTCCGGTTCTGGAGTTAACTATCACCCGTGCGGCACTTTCACCCAATGCCACTTCAATATTTTCTAAAATAGACATAAAGGCTACTCGTTGATCCGGAATACGAGGTGCCATGACTTCAATTGATTCCGCATCCAGTGCACGTGCTGTGCCTGATCCCAACATATCATTGATAGCATTAGTCACGTTGGTTGCCGTCGTAAAATCAGCCCGATGCAAGTTAAGGGTAATGGTGGTGCCGGTACTAAAACCGCTTTGTACTTCACGTTCAACCAAAGCACCGTTAGGAATGCGTCCAACGCTCGGTACGTTAATCGTGACACTTGAACCATCACGACCAGACGCATCTAGCCCCCCAACCACTAAATTGCCCTGGGCTAGCGCATAGATTTGATTATCCACCCCTTTAAGAGGCGTCATCAGCAATGTACCGCCCTGTAAACTTTTAGCATTACCCAGTGATGATACGGTCACATCAATGGTTTGACCCGGTTTTGCAAAGGCTGGCAGACTGGCATGAACGGCCACTGCCGCGACATTCTTAGCATTGGTTCTCACGCCTGGCGGTACATTGATACCAAATTTATTCAGCATACTAATTAAACTTTGTTCAGCAAAGGGCGTGTTATCACCCGAACCATTTAGCCCCACGACCAAACCATATCCAATCAATTGGTTTTCTCGGACACCGGCAACATTTGCCACATCTTTGATACGGGATTGGGCTTCTGCCCAACTACTCCATAACAAGACAACCACCATTAAGATGAAACCAAATGTTGCTTGCTGTTTGTTAATTAAATTTTGCATAGTGACTTACCCAATAGGTTATTTAAAGCGGGCTATTTAAAGCGGCCAGAATTTGGTTAAAAAGCGGGTAACGGCACCGGGTCGAGTTGTATTGCCTGACACACCGGTATCGCGATAAATTAAGCGCACATCGGCCACCTTAGTTGACTCAATAGTATTATCTGGACGAATATCTTGTGGTCTAACAATACCGCCAAAACGAATGACTTCTTCACCATTACCTACCGTAATCCACTTTTCGCCTCGAACGACTAGGTTGCCGTTAGGAATCACTTCGACCACAGTAACGGCCACTGAACCCGAAACAGTCGAATCTTGCTTGGAGTTGGCATTGCCGGCAAAGTTACTGTTTGAACCATAACCAATACCACCACTACCCAAACCATCAAATACTTGACTCGGAGAACGACCCAACAGGTTTAGCGGAGTAGATACCCCAAAATCTGCATTGGTGTTACGGTTATAGTTGGTTTGATCACGACGATTGGCATTGAACTTTTCTACCAGATTAATGGTGATAATGTCGCCCACGCGGTGCGCTCGCGCATCATTAAAAAACGTCATCGCATTCGCTGAGTGAAACAAGGAACCATTAACCGGTGCAGGTACTTGACCCATATTGGCTGGAAACGCCGGCTCATAATTAAAGTCTTCCAATCGTTCGGGGGTGGTTGAGCAGCCCGTTAGTAGCACCAGGCTTCCAATTAGCAGGCCTGCTAGACTTTGTTTAAATTTATCAGTCATCTTTCACTCACCTAAATATTGTTATTAAGGTATTGCATCATGCCGTCTGCAGCAGAAATGGCTTTTGAGTTCATTTCATAGGTACGTTGTGCTTCAATCATGCCAATCAGCTCTTCAACCGTATTGACGTTAGACGCTTCTAATGCACCCTGAATTACCGCTGCAGCATCATCAACATTTGGGTTATTAACCAGTGGCGCACCGCTGGCAATCGTTTCGTAGTACATGTTCTGACCAATGGATTCCAGGCCAGCCGGATTGATAAACGTGGCTATTTCCAACTGACCTAGGTTTAAAGGTTCTGGGTTACCCGGTTCTGTAGCAAACACGGTACCATCACGGGCCACAATGATATTGAGCGCATTAGCAGGAATCTGAATGTTTGGCTCTAGCGGATAACCGGATGTTGTCACAATGTCACCATTTTGGTTTATTTGAAATGAACCATCACGGGTGTACATAATGTTGCCATCTGGATCTAATACGCGAAAAAAACCCTTACCATCGAGCGCCAGGTCTAATTGGTTATCGGTGACCATTAGATTGCCTTGAGTATGAATCTTTTGCACCCCAACCGCCTTGACCCCTACACCGAGTTGCAAGCCCGATGGCAAGGTATTAATTTCATCCTGAGTACCTTGCGCACCTGGCGCACGGATGTTTTGATAGAGTAAATCATCAAACTCAGCGCGACCTGCTTTATAGCCCGTCGTATTGGCATTGGCGAGGTTATTGGAAATAGCCGCCAAACGAAACTGTTGGGCCTCTAAACCGGTTTTTGCAACATACAGTGCTCTCATATCAGACTCCTACTAAACGAACCATGGTTTGAATTAACCACGAATCGATAAAATTTGATTAGTTGAAGACGCCAAATCACTGGCCGTTTTCATCATCTTAACTTGCATTTCATACTTTCGGCTCAGCTCAATCATCGTAGTCAGCGCTTGCACCGTATTCACATTACTGGTTTGAAGTGCGCCACTGACCATTGGTACATTGGCCTGCTCTGGTAATTCAGCACCTGCAACCAGGCGAACTGAGCCATCTAAATCTTTCATTAATTGATTTAAAGGCGGACTAACAAGGCGCAACTGATCAATTACCACCCATTCATTAGCACCCGCACCCGCTGGAATCAAAGAAATCGTACCGTCACTGCCAATCGCCACATCATCGTATGGCGGCAAGGCAATTTGACCCCCAGCGGCATTTAAAACCGGCTGCCCTTTAACATCAACAAGCAGGCCTGCTTCGGTCACCTGCAAACTGGCTGAACGCACATAGGCTTCATCTTGATTACGATTGAGCACGGCAAAGAAGCCATCACCATTAGTGGTGACATCAAGTGGACGACCGGTCACCTTAATGGCACCTGGCGTGAAATCTGTGGCAGGACGCTCATCCATTGAATAGGTACGACTTTCCCAGCCCGGCCCTTGCAATAATTGCGCCCGAAACTGATTAAAGTCCTGCATAAAACCATCGGTATTAGCATTGGCTAGATTATTGGCATTGTTTGCCTGAGAAAAGGCTACTTCTTTGGCGCCGCTCATGGCAATAAATAACATTCGATCCACAGCACATATCCCCAGTAACAATCAGACGATTAATACTGGGGTTTAAGCAAGGCTTGTGCCAAAACAAAAAGTAATGGGATATGGATTGATTAAGATTAGTTCAAATGAATATGGAATCCATACTAGGGTATCCAGCAGTCATTTCAAGAAGGGGGAAACAAAAAACCCCAGGTTAATCAATAACCTAGGGTTTGAATATGGCGCGCCTGAAGAGATTCGAACTCCTGACCGCTCGGTTCGTAGCCGAGTACTCTATCCAGCTGAGCTACAGGCGCGTTGTGGTTGCGTATTATAGAGAACTTGTAACAAGTGTCAATCTAATTTTGCATTTTTTTAAACTTAAAATGAATGGCGGAGACGGAGGGATTCGAACCCTCGATAGAGCTACAAACCCTATACTCCCTTAGCAGGGGAGCGCCTTCAGCCTCTCGGCCACGTCTCCACATTCAAGTCGCGTATACTACAGATAAAACGCAACGAAGTAAAGCCCAAAATCTGATTTTGGGCTAGGTTTTTATGCCTTGTCTAACTCAAATTTCTGATGCAAGCTTTTGACCGCTTTTTCAAGCTGATCTTCCTGCACGACGACCGAAATTTTAATCTCTGTCGTCGCAATCATATGGATGTTAATATTTTCTTCCGCCAAAACCTGGAACATACGGCTCGCAATACCGACATGTGAACGCATTCCTACACCCACCATTGACACTTTCGCAATGGCGTCGTCATAGACAACTTCGCGCGCGCCTAGGATTTTAGCAACCGCAGTCAAAATATCCTGCGCTTGAGCACGGTCACCACGTGGCACTGTAAAGGTAAAATCGGTCGTGCCATCTTGGCCTTGGTTTTGGATGATCATATCAATTTCGATATTGGCATCGGCAATCGGGCCTAAAATTTGATACGCCACACCCGGCTTATCCGGCACACCCAACACTTGTAACTTAGACTCATCACGATTAAACGCAATCCCTGAAATAAGGGGTTTTTCCATAGTATTTTCCTCAGAAGTAATCAGGGTACCGCCGCCATCCTGCAGCGATGACAGCACACGCAACGGTACTTGGTATTTACTGGCAAACTCCACCGAACGAATTTGCAGAACTTTGGCGCCTAGACTCGCCATCTCTAACATTTCATCGAAGGTAATCGTATCTAAACGGCGCGCTTCTGGCACGACACGTGGATCAGTGGTATAGACGCCATCCACATCGGTATAAATTTGGCATTCATCCGCTTTTAACGCCGCAGCTAAGGCGACCGCGGTGGTGTCTGAACCACCACGACCTAGGGTTGAAATATCACCATTAGCGGTGACACCTTGGAAACCGGCCACCACTACCACTTTGTTTTGGTCTAGTTGCTGACGTATTTTTTCAGCATTGATACTATCAATTCGTGCCTTAGTATGGACTTCATCGGTTTGAATCGGCACTTGCCAACCGGTGTAAGAAATGGCGTCATAACCCCGCTCTTGCAACGCCATACTTAGCAATGCAATCGTGACCTGTTCACCTGTGGTCAGCAACATATCCATTTCACGCTTGGAAGGACGTGCCTGCATGGTTTTGGCCATATCGACTAAGCGATTGGTTTCACCCGACATGGCCGATAAAACCACGACCAGTTGATGACCTTCATCAACAAACTTTGCCACCTTCTTCGCCACATTTTGAATGCGCTCCAGTGAACCCACTGACGTTCCGCCGTATTTTTGGACAATAAGTGCCATCTAATCTTTTGCCTTTATTTTTTGGTTATGTTTTATAAATATCTCGCTTACAAACTACAAGCGCTCTTGCAGCCAACCACTGACCGACAATAATGCGGCGGGTAAACCCGCTGGGTCTTTACCCCCAGCTTGGGCCATATCGGGACGACCGCCGCCCTTACCCCCCACCTGTTGAGCGACAAAGTTCACCAATTCGCCCGCTTTAAACCGGTTGGTTTCCGCCTTACTCACACCAGCCACCAAATTCACCTTATCACCCTGTACCGAGGCCAATAGAATCACTGCAGGCGCTAGTTTATCTTTTAGGCGATCTAGGTTCTCACGCAATAGGTTCATATCCGCACCGGGCAATTCGGCCGCCAATAAGTTTACGCCACCCAGCTGCTGAACCTGCCCAGCGAGTTGGTCGCCTTGTGAAGCCGCCATCTCGGCTTGCATCTGCTGACACTGCTTTTCAAGCTCTTTGGTTTGGGTCACCAGGCCTGCTACCTTATCAAGCAAATGGGCTTTATCCGCTTTCACCAACTCTGCTGCTTGGAGTAACGTCGCTTCTTGTTGATAAAGCACCTCCCAAGCACCATGACCGGTAATCGCTTCAATACGGCGCACACCAGAGGCCACCCCGCCCTCAGACAAAATCTTAAACGGCCCTATTTGTCCCGTGGAATGCACATGCGTACCGCCACATAGCTCAATGGAGAACTCGCCCATATCAACCACGCGCACGACATCGCCATACTTTTCACCGAATAAGGCCATGGCGCCCATTTGTTTCGCCGCATCGATATCCATATGCTGAATACCCACCGGGTGATTGAGCATGATATTCTCATTGACTAAACGTTCAATTTTTTGCAACTGCTCGGCGGGAATCGGTTCAAAATGACTAAAGTCAAAACGTAAACGATTTGGCGCGACCAATGAGCCTTTTTGCCCGACATGATCACCCAAGATTTGACGCAGTGCCGCATGCAATAAATGCGTCGCAGAATGGTTGCGCTCAGAATCACGACGCGCGACCACATCAATATGGGCCTCAACGTGTTGATCTAGTGCAATATGACCCGCTGTCATCTTGCCGAAGTGCAAGAAGGTATTGCCTTGTTTTTTGACATCATCGACATGGAAGCTGGCCATATGCGTGCCAATAAAGCCCACGTCGCCAACTTGGCCACCCGACTCGGCATAAAAGGGCGTCTTATCTAACACCACCAGGCCTGCTTGACCTTCATCAAGCTGATTCACCGCTTGGCCATCAACAAACAAGCCCACGACCTTGGCATGCGCCTGATCATTGGAATAACCAACAAATTCAGTCACCGCTTGGCAATCAATTCGCACAGTTTGGTTGCCGCCAAAACTATTGGCAGCGCGAGCGCGCTCGCGCTGTGCTTGCATAGCTTGCTCAAACCCTGCTTCATCAAGGGTTAAACCGCGCTCACGGGCAATATCAGCGGTCAAATCAACGGGGAACCCATAGGTATCATAGAGTTTAAAAATCGTTTCACCATCAATTTGCGTGGCCCCAGCTAGGCCAGCAATAGCTTGCTCTAAATGCGCCATCCCATTTTCAAGCGTTTCCGCAAAACGTTCTTCTTCTAACTTCAGTGCACGCGTCACCTCTGCGGCCTTGGCCGCAAGCTCTGGATAAGCCTCACCCATTTCGGCTACTAGCGGCGCAACGAGCTGATGGAAAAACGGTTGTGTTTGACCAAGCTTATAGCCGTGACGGATTGCTCGGCGGATAATGCGTCGCAACACATAGCCACGTCCTTCATTTGAAGGCAAAACACCATCGGCAATAATGAACGCACAAGATCGAATATGGTCGGCGATGACACGCAACGAGCTCAATGAAGTATCGGATTGACCGGTTAATTGGGCGGCAGCGTTAACTAGGGTTTTGAACAGATCAATATCATAATTGTTATGAACACCCTGCAAGACCGCTGCTAAACGCTCCAAGCCCATACCGGTATCGACTGAAGGCTTAGGCAGTGGTGTTAGCGTACCATCGGCTGAACGATCAAACTGCATGAACACTAGGTTCCAAATTTCAATATAGCGATCGCCATCTTCATCTGGCGTACCAGGTGGGCCACCCGGAATACTCGGGCCATGATCGTAGAATATTTCACTACAAGGACCACAAGGACCGGTATCACCCATTGACCAGAAATTGTCTTTTGCGCCACAACGAGAAAAACGCGCTGAACTGACCCCTAATTCCTTAAGCCAAATATCTGCCGCTTCGTCGTCTTCCTCAAACACCGTTACCCAAAGTTTTTCGGCGGGCAGACCCAAACGCTCAGTTAAAAATGTCCAAGCAAATTGAATGGCTTCAGGTTTAAAGTAATCACCAAAACTAAAGTTACCCAGCATTTCAAAAAAGGTATGGTGACGCGCCGTGTAGCCCACATTTTCTAGATCGTTATGCTTACCACCAGCACGAATACAACGCTGAACACTGACTGCCCTGGCATAATCTCGCACCTCTTGCCCCAAGAAAGTTTCTTTAAACTGCACCATGCCCGCATTCGTAAACAACAAGGTTGGATCATTACCCGGAATAACTGGGCTTGAGTGCACCGGATGATGGCCTTGTTCGGCAAAGTAATCAATAAACGCTTGTCTAATTTCTGCACTGGTCATGTTTAAAAAAACCTAATTGTTTCAAAATAAAAATACAGGTTATTCGGCATCAAACGCCTGATAACACTGGGACACCGAGAAGCCTCGGCTTTGTAAAAATCGTAACCGCCGCGCAAACTCTTTGCGCTCGGCAGGTCGGCGCGTATCACCGAACTTTTTTGCTAAGGCTTGTTTTGCCAACGACTGCGATTGCAC
This sequence comes from Thiomicrospira aerophila AL3, assembly GCF_000227665.2. Lineage (NCBI taxonomy): Bacteria > Pseudomonadati > Pseudomonadota > Gammaproteobacteria > Thiotrichales > Piscirickettsiaceae > Thiomicrospira > Thiomicrospira aerophila. The sequence goes on from NZ_CP007030.1 coordinate 1,489,092, forward strand.
CGCATAATCGCGCAATGCCTCATCAATCAAATCGATCCGACCACAAGATTGCAAAAGGGCCTGACGACATTTTAATTCGCCCTGCCCTTTTGCTTGCGCCATGCGTAAATAACTTTCTACATAACGCTGATCAGATAACCAGTTTTGGGATTCGCAATAGTCTAATGCTTGTGACAGCAAAGTTTCAAGCTGTGCACAGTGAGAAAATTTTTGTTGCAACTTTTGCGCTAGCTCTTTGCGAGCGTGCTCGCGTCTGGCCAGCAAGCCCTGAGCACGCGCCACAATCTGCTGCAGCCGACAATCGGTTCCCTGCGCCGGTTGACTAGGTTGCTTAATCGGCCACCTCATCTAAAGAAAACTCGGCTACGGGACGCGCTGAGGCCGGTTTAGCCAACAAGCGCGCCTTCAGCTCAGTTTGCAAGCCTTCTGACACGGCCGGATTATCTTTTAAATACTGACGAACATTGTCTTTGCCTTGGCCAATTTTTTCGCCATTATAGCTATACCATGAACCGGCTTTATCAATAAGACCCTCTTTAACGCCAAGGTCAATAATTTCGCCTTCACGTGAAATACCTTCACCGTACAAAATATCAAATTCAACTTGCTTGAATGGCGGGGCGACTTTGTTTTTAACAACCTTAACACGGGTTTCGTTACCGAGAATTTCCTCCCCCTTTTTGATCGCGCCAATACGGCGAATATCCAAACGAACCGAGGCATAAAACTTAAGTGCGTTACCACCCGTTGTGGTTTCAGGACTGCCAAACATCACGCCGATTTTCATCCGAATCTGGTTGATAAAAATCACCAGCGTATTGGTGCGTTTTATGTTCGCGGTCAATTTACGCAAAGCCTGTGACATTAAACGCGCTTGCAGACCCATATGGGAATCACCCATATCGCCTTCAATTTCAGCTTTAGGCGTTAATGCCGCTACCGAGTCGATGACCACGATATCTACCCCACCGGAGCGCACCAACATGTCGGCAATTTCTAACGCTTGTTCACCGGTATCCGGCTGCGACACCAATAGATTATCTACATCGACCCCTAGCTTTTCAGCATAGCTTGGATCAAGCGCATGCTCGGCATCCACAAACGCGGCAACACCGCCTTTTTTCTGCGCTTCGGCAATTGCATGTAAGGTCAGCGTGGTTTTACCCGATGATTCCGGACCGTAAATTTCAATGACACGGCCTTTTGGCAGACCACCTATTCCCAGAGCGATGTCTAAGCCCAACGAGCCGGTTGAAATTGCTTCAATATCACGCGAGGCGGTCGAGTCGCCCATGCGCATAATCGAACCTTTACCAAATTGTTTTTCAATTTGACCTAATGCCGCTGCGAGGGCTTTTTGCTTGTTTTCATCCATCTTCTATTCCTTGTTTGGCGGGGCATCGTTTTAATGCAGTCAATTGTTCATTTGATGCGCGAAATGGCACAGATTATCCCACAGTATTGCAACCATTTAAAAGGATTTTAACAAAACCCAGCCTTTAAAATAAGTATTTTTACTTATTTTAATTGAGCAGCTTCAACAATCCTTGCAGGCCTGCTAAGGTTGTTTGCTGACGAATTGCGTGGCGGTCACCATCAAAACAAAATCGCTGACTGATACAACTGACACCTAGCTCTGCTCGATAAGCCCACGCCATCCAAACCGTACCAACAGGTTTGTCCGGCGTGCCGCCGCCTGGTCCCGCGATGCCACTGCAAGCAATCACAAAATCGGCCTTGGAATGACTGATCGCACCACGCGCCATCTGCTCAACACAGTCTTCACTGACCGCACCTAACTCCGCCAGCAAGGTTGTTGAAACATCTAATAATTGCTGCTTGGCATCGTTACTGTAGGTCACAAATCCCCGATCGAACCACCCAGAACTGCCAGGTAAATCCGTCACGACTTGCGCGATCATTCCTCCGGTACAGGATTCAGCCGTGGCCAACCAGGCCTGCTTAGCCAACATCCGTTCAGCCAAAACCATGACACTGGCCGCAATTTCTTTATCCATGTTTATATCAATGTTCATCAATATATTGCTCTAAATTTTTCCCCAAATAACTTTGGGTGATAATGAGCGCATACTCTTCACTGCCGCTGACCTGCGCGATATGCAGCAAATAATGCTCTATATGTTTGTCTGCTATCACCTTTTTAATCGGAATAGCGATAAAGGGCTGGCGTCCATCCAACACTTTTTTTACTTCACTTAATACCCGTTGATAAAAGTCATCACTATCATCAGGATAAAGAGCCAAGCGCGCCTGCATATACTCCTGATTTATTAATCCATCATCAAACCCCATGCGTTTAGCCAACTTCTCCCAAGCCATGTTGGTTAATGCAATAGTGCCATCTAGTCTCAACACAACCAGTTCTTCTGGCAAGGCATTAATAATTTCTTGTAATCGATTTTTATCGTGAATCACAGTGACATCAACAAAGGTTGCAAGCGCTCCCCTATTAGGTAAGGAGGGGATTGAATAAGGCAGAATACGCATTAAAAAAACACGTCCATCAACCGATCTTACTTCCTGCTCCCAGCGTTCAGCAGAGTTGAGCGTAAGCCTGAAAATTGCTTCAATATCAATATCCACTAGCTGATGGTGAATATCAGTTAATGGACGACCAATATCCGATTCGCGAAACTTAAATAAACTTAGCGCATCCGGGGTAAAGCGCGTTACATTAAGGTCATAATCAACAAACACAGTCGCCACGCCTACCGCTTTTGCCATAGAATCAAGATCAGCATTTACTTGGTTAAGTCGCACCATTTTCTCTTGAAATTCTGCATTGACGGTGTTGAGCTCTTCATTAACCGACTGCAACTCTTCGTTTGAGCTTTGCAGCTCCTCATTCGCTGCCATCAACTCTTCATTTGTAGCTTGCAACTCCTCATTAGCGGTTTCAAGTTCTTCGATCGTAGCCTGCAAGTTCTCTCGTGACGCAGTTAACTCTTTCTGTAACAGCTCAATACGGTTCTGAGTGACTTCATCAAGATTAAATTGTTCAACTTGAGAGGCATAACTGTCTTGCGATGGTGCTTCAAAAACTAACAGTGCGCAACGCTCAGTGACCCTTTCAGTAAAGGGGCGCACAATCATTCTGACCAATGACTGCTCACCTGTAACGGCTTTAAAGCCAATAAAATCAGAGTGTAAATCCGTATTATCTTTGATCGCTTTAAAAATCAATGCACTTGCCACAGGTACAACTTCTTCGGGCAATAAACGCGATAAATTCATACTCGCCATACCTTGCCGAATCCGAATATAGGGCTGCACATTCCCGTACAGGTGCAAAACGTCCATCTGCTCATTAATAAGCAACGCTGGCGGGACATATTCATCAAGAATCAGCTGAAATGCCTCTTCTAATATATATTGCTCTGCTGAGTTTGTTGCAACTCGCGGCTCTAATGCAATGGGTCTAGTCACCCTTGGCTCCATCGCCATAGGCTGACGCGCTTCAAACTTTGGGATAGGAGGGGCATCTAACAAGTAAAGCGCCGCTTTTGAGACCCGCTGAAATAATTTAAATTTAGTATGAATCACTTCAAAACTTTTCGAGCTGTAACCCAACGACTCGCTCGAACCCAGAAACAAGTGACCATCGTGTTTCACAGCATATTGCAGGCGGTCTAAGGCTTTTTTTTGTGCATCAGCTTTGAAGTAAATCAAGGTGTTTCGACAAGAAACAAGATCCATACGCGTAAAAGGTGGATCCACCAACAAATTATGACGTGCAAAGACAATCATTTGACGAACATCGGCGTTGATGCGATAACCCTGGTCTATTTGAGTGAAATAGGTCTTGAGCCGCACCTCATCGACTTCGGCAGCAATCGAATCAGAGAATACGCCTGCCGAAGCACGTTCAACCATTTGCGGATTGACATCCGTCGCAAAAAACTTAATTTGACAATATTTTTCTAATTCTTCAAACACCTCAAGGAACAAAATCGCAAGACTATAAACTTCTTCACCTGATGAGCAACCCGCACACCAAACTCGCAACATTTGATTGGGTTGAGCTTTTTCAACCAGCGGACGAATAACGTTACATTTTAAAAATTCAAACGCTTCAGTATCCCTAAAAAAACGCGTTACAGGAATAAGTAACTCACGAAATAAACTGACCTGCTCAGTGCTGTCTTTTTCTAAAAAGTCAATGTAGCTGCTAAGTGTGGGATACTGCTTAACCTGCATACGTCTTTCTATTCGACGAGATACCGTTGCCATTTTATAGGCTTCAAAATCAATGTTACTTTGTCGTTTAAGTAGCTGAAATAACCGATCAATGGGTAGCGGACTATCCTGTTGGCTGGCTGCCGTTTTTTTAAGTAATTCTTTTTCTAACTTAACCTCTTGGGGATTAAGAAGATAATCTGTAACACGTGGCGGCATTTCTGCAACATCAATAACCTCATCGACAACACCCGTTGCAATAACGCTTCGTGGCATGCCATCAAACTTGGCGGTTGAGGGCGTTTGTGCTATGACAAACCCGCCCTCTTCGTACACCGCTAACGCACCCCGCGCACCATCTGAGCCTGTACCGGAAAGTACAATTGCAATCGCATTTTTGTGAAAAAACTTCGCCATTGATGTAAAGAAAATATCGATTGGCAAACTTAATATATGGGGTTGTTTATCACGAAGTTCAAAACGATCGCCGTTAAGGCGCATAGTGACACCAGGAGGAATCAAAAACACTTTTCCAGCAGTAAGTGCCATGCCTTGTTGAACCGTTACGATAGGGAGTTTGGTATGTCTAGCAAGCAAGTCAGCCATCATACTTTTGTAATCTGGCGACAAATGTTGTATCACAACATAGGCTACATCAAGGTCGACAGGACAATGTTTAAAATACTCTTCTAGAGCTTCTAGTCCACCTGCAGATGCACCCAGCGCGACAATATGCTGTGGCCTGAGATCCTGTTCAATTTTGTTTGACACTATAACCTCGTGCTGTAAAAACTTTGTTATTCAATTTAATCTTATCTAAAGCCAATTAAGCAACTTGCCTAGCTTTTTTATCGTATAATTTCATAAAAACTAATGACGTCCTTAAGGTTAAAGACATGATATACGGCAACCCATCCTTCCCAATTTTGTCTAAAGATATCATGGATAGCTTGTTTGAGGAAATTGGTGATGAAACATTTTATGAAGCACTCGACGCATTTATGGCCGAAATCGGTGAATTTTCTGCACAGGCACTCCACGGCCTATCTCTAGAGGATCTAAGAGTTCAAGCACACAGTTTAAAAAGCAGTGCCAGAATGTTTGGCACCATAGCACTGGCAGAAAGCGCATTTGAACTCGAAAAAGCATCCAAAAGCCAGAATCAGGCTCTAGTGAATGAACTTCTTGCGCAAATATTAGTTGAGTGCCAAAGCACTCTCGAAACCCTTAAAGAAACCTGTTCAGTTTAGCCAAAGTAAGCATTTAAGATTTGAGCCAGTTTTTTGTTATCAAGGGGTTTTAATAAAAAACCATTCATACCGACCTGCCAACAAGCCTGTTTATCCTCATTTTGCTCGGCACCGGTTAATGCAATAATAATCGGCTGTTGAATATGCGCCTGTTGGCGAATCCAGCGAGTTGCTTCAATTCCGCCCATTTCAGGCATAATCAGATCCATGAAAATAAGATCATAGGCTGATGCATTTTTTTCTAACAGTGCCACAGCCTCTAAACCATTATTCGCGATTGTAGGACTAATACCTAATAACTTTAATTGTTTTTTAACGACGATTTGATTAACTTTATTGTCCTCAACTAACAATACCTTTAAATGACCAAGATCTTCAGTTTCTGTCATCGCTGTCTTATTAGTTAATGGACCAGTTTGACTCTCATCGCTGGATATTTCACCTAGTGTGACTTCTCTATCCTTCATCGCACTCGCCCACTTGGGCACCAACGAACGAACAGCATCACGAGTAGAGAGGTAACAGCTTACCAAGGCTTGGGTTAATTGACCACAGGACTCCCTACCTTGACAGTCACCCTTAAAACAGCTCAATGTGAATTGATTAATTTCTTTAACCAAGGCTTCTAAAGACAGATTGGAGGCTACACCAAACAGGGTATGTAATAAAGACTTGAGCTGGTTTTGCCCTTGCTCATCTGCAAATATTGATTCATCTGCAGCCAAACTTTCTAATGCTTTAAACTCTTGATCACACTGGCTTAAAAACTGCTCTAACAGATTGAAATAAAGCGCATAATCTTGATTAACGCGATGCAAACCAGCTCGAACATTAATCCATGGAACATAGTCTTCAGACAACTCATAATACTGATTAATCAATGCTGGCGAAAAATCTAAACTGGTATCGGCAATAATGGGTTCGGCCTCTTCATTCTGTGGTAGAAACCTAGCTAACTGCTTGTATAAATCACGTGTTACCAGTGGCTTACTTAAGTGATCATTCATGCCCACTTCAAGCGCTTTATTTTTGTCTTCAATCATAGCTGCGGCTGTAAGCGCAATAATTGGAATGTCTTTATGGGTTTGTCGAATATGTCTAGTTGCTTCATACCCGCCCATTACGGGCATTTGAACATCCATCAAAATCAAGTCAAATTTTTGCTCAGCGACTCGCTGAATAGCTTGCTGACCATGCTCTGCTATGGACACCGTTAAACCAAAGGATAAAAGCTTTTTTTGCGCAACCTCTTGGTTAATTTGATTATCCTCAACCAATAACACATGCCCCATAAGAGGATGAAAAGACGATTGTAGAATTTGCTGATCAATTGATCGCTCTCGTTCTATATCAGCGATTTGCTCATCAGTGCAGTACAAAAGCGGAACTACAAAGCTAAACTCCGAGCCTTGCGTTTTTTTACTTGTTACTTCGATGCGACTTCCATTCATCGCATAAACAAGATTTTGACTAATGACTAAACCTAGCCCGGTGCCACCAAATTCACGCGTAATAGAATTATCCACTTGTGAAAAAGATTGAAACAGTTGGGCCAGATCCGTCTTGGACATACCTATGCCCGTATCACAGACGATAAACCTGATATGGTCAGCGCCTTCAGCAACGGACTCAAGCAAAACATGAAGCTTGACATGCCCTTGCTTAGTGAATTTGATTGCATTACCTATGATATTAATGAGCACCTGATTAATACGCAGCTCATCACCCAGGTAGTATTGCTTAATTTTATTATCAACATACAAATCAAAATCGAGTTGCTTTTCTGATGCCGCTGCTGAAAATATGTCCCGAAGATGTGTAATGACATCTGGAAAATGAAAAGGCTTGGCGACAATTTCTAGCTTTCCGGCTTCAATCTTTGAAAAATCTAGAATGTCATTTAGGATACCTAGTAATAAGCGTCCAGATAGGCTGATTTTTTTAAGGTAGGTTTTCAAGTCATATGGGGAGCTTTCCTGCAACCCCAATTCACTCAAGCCAATAATACCATTGAGTGGTGTACGAATTTCATGGCTCATATTCGCTAAAAACATTGACTTAGCTGCATTAGCCTGTTGAGCCAATTCAATTTGCTCCATAAGCTGTCGATGAATATTTTCCGACTCAGTAATATCGATCAACGACACAATAACCCGGTCGGTTTTAACCGACTTGACCGCTGTCGCACTAAAGATAGTAATACGTCCTTGATAGTTCAGCTTAATTTTATGCACCCTATTAGGATAACGAAGCAAGACCTCAAACCACTTTAAATCTTGATTTACTTTAAAATAACCTGGATCATCAACAAATAATTCTTCGATAGAGCGATAATCTTGATTAAATGAGCCTATGGAAGTGTGACTACGAAAATATTTAAAAAAACCACCACTAACTTCAACAATTTGGTTGGTATCCAACACCAAGATAATATGGTTTTGTGACTCTAGAATATCCCGCACCATATTGTTTTCCAACTCTAGACGCTTTTGCTCATCGGATATATCTACCAGAGTTAAAATATTTTGCGATAGACCAGACTCCTTGAAGTGTCGCGTCATCAACATACCGGCAACATATTTTTCAACATCGAAAGTTTTTAAGGTTAAGCGGCTGTCAAACACGGCTTCCTTATCAGCCATTAATACCGAAGCAATCCAGGCTGCACTATTGGCATCAAAAAAACGATAGATCGAGTGCTTTAATGCCAAATGATTATTTTGAATACCAAATAAAGCCAAACCTTCATTATTAATCAGTTGAATCACCCCACGTTCATCGAGTAACACCACTGCTACGGGCATTTGTTCAAAAACTTGCTGTAATTTACGCTGAGAATGGGACAGTTTTTCATGCAAAGCAATCAATTCATTATTCTGAATTTCAAGTTCAGCCTCATAAATACGCATTTGTTCAATCACGTTTTGCAAGGATAAATGCGCCTGATCCGAACTATCATTTAACACGAGATCCTGATGCTCGTTTAATAACGCAACCGCGTGCTTGCGTAGATCATCGAGCTTTTTGGGCTTAATAGGTTTAAATGCATCCATAGTTAAATTATTCTCTGAGCTCAGTTAATGAGGCGCTTAAATTGTGGTGCGAAACAATTGCTTTTATTTTACTCAAACCTGATACACGAATGACCTGAAGATTAAACCAGCGGTGTTCGAATGGGGAGTGGCAGGGATAAATCAAAGAAAAATTATCTAACTTATCATTGAGCAAAGATTTTAATTGCCAGTAACATCGCCTAGCACTTGGGTCAGGGTAATCATCTGATACTCGACATGCATGCAGATAATCATCCCCCACCCCAGTGTAACTCAAATCTTTAATACCATTTGCAAGCGCAAACCGTCTCCAAGCGCGATTAGTATATAGAATTGTGCCTTTATTGGACAAGATAGCAATATGCTGTGGCAAAGCATCTAACAAACCTTGTAAAGTACGTTTTTGCTCTAGGTGGGTGGTTTCCACAAAGGTTAAAATCCAGCCGGGTTGAATATTATTTTTATTGAGTGTGACTAACCAAGAATGCTGTTTTTTATCCACTAACTCTACAATAGACTGCCCATCAATTGTTGACTGTTTAACTAACTCAACAAAATTCGCTACCTCAAGATAACAGTTGATATCCGCCAAAGGACGCCCTATGTCGTTTTCTTCTAGTGCAAATAAACTTTTTACCGCTGTGGTAAAACGATTAATGTTTAAAGACTCATCCAAAATAAGAATAGGCATGTCGTATGCGGCTAAGGCTTGATGATAATACTGGTGAACTGAAACCAGCTCTTCAAACTTTTTTGCATGTAAATTATTTAGCCTAACCAGCTCTTCATTCATAACGTGAAGCTCTTCATTCGATGCGACCAACTCTTCATTCGATGCCATTAACTCCTCACTGGTTGTACGCAATTCCTCTTGGAGTGCTTCTAGCGTATGAATGCTGCGTGTAAGATCAAGCTGCACAGAAGTAATTTTGCCTTCCAGACCCTGCTGCTTGGCCAGCAAATCACTGTTATTAAGGGTTGCTGTTTGTTGCAAAGATCTTAAATGATGATGGTTTAATTTAAAAACTAATAAACTTGCTGACTTGGAGGCGAGGCGGCGCAAAATAAAACTGATCACGCCATGCCCAATTGCAACATCACCATCAAGTTGAAGCTTAGTTGGTTCAGTGATTAGCCTTTGCCATAACGGCAGCAAAGTTTGCTTAAAAGGCTCATTAAATCCATTTTGCCAGTTTTCTAGACTAGTGAGGCTATCAGCATTTTGAACCTCTAAGATACTCGTTAAATCATATTCTGCTAAGTTAGATGCAAGTACTTGACCCTTGTCAGCAATCAACATGTAAGGATAAGCCAAATACTGCGCAAAAAATGGATTACTATTCATTCAAAATCAACGTCAAGGTTAAATCTACCATGTCTATTCTACGCAAAATTTAATGGGTCTGCTCAATTTCACACCAGATTGAATCTTGCTCAGTTACTTGAGCCTAACGACTTTTGCTAAAATGGCCTATTTAAAATTTGTTGTTAATTATGAACGCACCGAAAATAGAACATCTGGCTCATCACACCCCAATGATGCAACAATATTTGACCATCAAAGCGGAACACCCGGACCAACTGGTGTTTTATCGCATGGGCGATTTTTATGAGTTGTTTTATGACGATGCAATGAAAGCCGCCCGCCTGCTAGACATTACCCTTACCCAGCGCGGTCAATCCGCTGGCAAACCTATCCCGATGGCAGGAATTCCCCACCATAGTGCTGAAGGCTATTTAGCCAAGTTAATTAAGCTGGGGGAATCAGTCGCTATTTGTGAACAAGTGGGCGATGTGAATACCAAGGGACCGGTAGAACGCAAAGTAGTCAGAGTTTTAACACCCGGCACGCTGACTGAAGATAGCCTGCTTGAAGCCCGCCAAGATAACTTATTAGTGGCTTGGACACAAAGCGCGCAAAAAATTGGTATTAGCTGGTTAGATGTGGCCAGCGGGCGCTTTGAAGTAACTGAATTTGACCAGCTGGATGCGGCACTCAATGAATTACATCGGCTCAATCCGGCTGAACTCATTTTGGCCGAATCCTGCGATCATCCCGATCCCACGAGTAAAGTCCGCACTCAGCGCTTACCGGACTGGCTAAGTCAAGACACTGCCGCCAAACGGGTGTTACTCGACCATTTCAAAACCCGTGATTTAAGTCCTTTTGGCTGCGAACAGGCGCCTGTCAAAACCACTGCCGCCGCCGCACTGCTTTACTATGCTCAAGCGATGCTGCAACAACCGCTGCATCAAGTCACGAGTCTGCAAAGCTATCATACCGATGACTATCTGATCCTTGATGCGATTACCCGCCGCAACCTTGAATTAGATACGCATCAGCAAGGCTTTCAGCATCACACCTTATTTCACTTACTTGATCACTGCCAAACCCCGATGGGTAGCCGATTGTTGCGCCGTTGGTTACGCCAACCTTTACGCCGTCGTGAACAGATTTTGCAACGTTTAAGTGTGGTCGATTGTCTGGTGATGAATCAGCAACATAGTCAGCTGCAAGCGCACCTTAAACCCATTGGCGATTTAGAACGGATTTTAAGCCGCGTCGCATTGAGTAGCGCAAGACCCAGAGATTTAAGCCAATTAGGACGTAGCCTGACAGCATTACCAGGCCTGCTAGACTGGGCGACTCAGTGGGAGGAAGTCCACTGGTTAAGCTCACAAATCAATTCATTTGAGACCTTAGCCGATGAACTGGCTCGGGCGATTGTTGAGCAACCACCCCTGTTGTTGCGAGAAGGAGGCGTATTCAAAACCGGCTATGACCCAGAACTCGATCAATTATTAGCGCTCAAAACCCAAGCCGGCGATTATTTAACCGACTTAGAAAAACGCGAACGCGAACGAACAGGGTTAGCAAGCTTAAAAATCGGCTTTAATCGTGTACAGGGTTATTATATTGAATTGAGCAAGCAATACAGTGATCAAGTACCACTCGATTATACGCGCCGCCAAACGCTCAAAAATGCAGAACGCTACATTACCGCCGAACTGAAAAACTTTGAAACTCAAATTTTGAGTGCCGACGATAAGGCACAAGCACGGGAACAAGCGCTCTATGAACAATTGCTGACTAAAATTCAAGCACAGCTCATCCCTTTGCAACAAACCGTTCATGCGCTGGCCGCGCTCGATGTGTTGGCCAATTTTGCAACACAAGCCTTAGCACGTAACTATGCTCGTCCAACCTTTCAAGATCAACCAGGCCTGCTCATTGAGCAAGGTCGCCACCCAACAGTTGAAGCCTTATCGCACGATCCTTTTATTTCCAATGATGCCGAGTTTGACGACCGCCGCCGCTTACATATCATTACCGGCCCTAACATGGGCGGTAAATCGACCTATATGCGCCAAACCGCTATTATTACGATTATGGCGCACATGGGCTGTTTTGTACCGGCTAAGCAGGCCTGCTTTGGCCCAATAGATCGCATTTTTACCCGCATTGGCGCATCAGATGACCTGACCTCAGGACGCTCTACCTTTATGGTAGAGATGACCGAAACAGCACATATTTTGCGCCATGCGAGTGCCGAATCGTTAATTTTGATGGATGAAGTCGGTCGTGGCACCTCAACCTTCGATGGCTTGGCGCTGGCCTGGGCCATTGGGGACTATTTAGCGACCCAAGTAAAAGGCTTTTGTTTATTTGCTACCCATTACTTTGAGCTCACGAACCTTGCCGAACAGTTTGATAATACGGTCAATATGCACCTGACGGCCATCGAGCACCAAGATAGCATTGTATTTTTACACCAAGTCAAACCTGGTCCAGCATCACAAAGCTATGGCTTACAAGTGGCGGCCTTAGCTGGAGTGCCCTCCGCCGTCATCACCCAAGCTAAAATGAGGCTAAATGAACTAGAGCAACGCGATATGAGCGCCCTAAAACCGAGCGCTAACCTAGCGCCAACTACATCAGCTCAACCTCAAGCAGGCCTGGTAGCACAAACCAACGAGCAACAGGTTCAATTTGACCTCTTTAATAACCCCGAACCTGACCCCATAATACAGGCTATAACAGATTTAGATCCTGACCAACTAACACCGAAACAAGCACTTGAGTTGCTGTATCAATGGCAATCTCAATTAAACAAACACTAGTTAATTAAGCGCTAATAACCCTGCGCTAACCCAACATCAAGAGGATAAAAATTAAGATGGCAAACCCACTGATTGCAGACGTTAATGAACAGAATTTTCAACAAGTCGTGCTAGACAATTCGCATCATCTGCCGGTGCTGGTCGATTTTTGGGCGCCCTGGTGCGGTCCCTGTAAAGCCGTCATGCCTATTTTGGAACAATTGGCCAAAGATTATGCCGGACTCTTTTTGCTTGCGAAGGTCAACATTGATGACAATCAAAATCTAGCCAATCAATTTGGGGTGCGTTCAGTGCCTACTTTTAAACTGGTCAAGGCCGGACAAATTGTTGCTGAACTGACTGGCGGACAGCCCGCATCCGCTTTCAAAGCCCTACTTGACCAACATATTAGCCGCCCATCAGACGCCTTAAGAGAGCAAGCACAACACGCCCAGCAAGCTGGCCAAACCGAGCAAGCCATTGCCTTATTACAACAAGCGGCTGAGCTGGACCCCAATAATCACACTATTCACCTTGATCTAGTCAATATATTACTTAGCACGCGCCAATTTGAACAGGCGACCACCCTGTTTAATGCCCTACCCAGCACAGCACAAGAGAGCGCTGAAGGTAAGGCCGTAACAGGCCTGCTCCATTTTGCTAGCCTAGCTGCAGCAGCTGACGATATTCAAACCATTCAGCAGACACTGCGCGATAATGCCAACGATCCCGCCGCGCTGCTGGGCTTTGCAAGTATCTTGATGCTTCACCACGAATACGAAAAGGCCATGCAAGCCCTACTCAAACTGGTGATGGTGGCCAACGACTATCAAGATGGGGTCGCTAAAAAAAGTTTATTGATCATTTTTGATGCCCTAAAAGCCAGTCATCCCGATTTGGTGAAAACCTATCGGCGTAAATTGCAAAGCTTCCTTTTTTAAACGCATCATTTTTTGTTAATATGCCTTCGGTTAAAAAAATAGGATTTTCGCTATGCAACTGAAAAAATCATGGTTAGCACTGACAGGTCTGGTCGCAACAGGTGCGTTGGCCTTTTCATTAGCCACACCCGTTATGGCCAATGAGGCCGTTAAAACCGAGACCAAAGCTGAAATTTTTAAGGCGCCTGAAGACTTATCTACAGTACGCCCTGTGTTACTTTGCCGCTATTACCATCAACAAACCCCTGAAGAACAACAACGTTTTTATAATCGCGTTGATTCTTTGGGCTTATTAAGTCACCGTGATTACGACATGATGTCTGAGGGCAAGGTGGTAGTCGGTTCGTCACTCTGTGGCATGTATATGACCAAAGGTGAACCTTTATTCGAAGATGGCATTCAAATTCGCCCACTGGTATTTAAGGTTGTGCATGTCTATGAAGACGAGTACATTGTGACTCAAAGTGGCATGGTAATGGAAATTCACGAACGAGTAGAAGGTGAAATGCCGCCCTCTCTTGATAGAACTGTGCCAGAGGTTGCACCGCCACCTGTCGCACCTAGAACGCGCTAATCGCTTCACTAGCCTTGATCGCTGATCAAGGCATTCATTTGTTCCGTAAATTGTTCAATATCCGCCACTGCCTGATCTGTCTCGCTGAAACTAGCAATATGACAAAGTGCTTCCCCTTCATGCACCAAAGGTAATTGCAATAAACCTATCACCACGCCACTGACCGGCGCATAGATAGCTATCGGCTGCTCACCTAACGGGTCGGCAACGTCGCCAATCAAGGTTTGATTTGCTTCGATTTTCTGGCCTAACCTAACTAGGCTGCGAAAAATACCGCCCTGTGGCGCACGCACCCAACTTGAACCGCGCGCGATAACAGGCTCAAGTTGCGATTTTGATTGCTTAACGGTGCGACTGCGCACCATGCCTAATTGTCGCATCACCCGCAAAATACCCTGTACCCCCGCACGAATAGCGACCTCATCGAAACGCAACGCCTCACCCGCCTCATAGAGAATGGTGGGGACACCCAACTTGACCGCAGCTTCACGGAGCGAGCCATCACGAAGGTTTGAGTTTAAAATGACCGGTGCGCCAAAGGCTTTGGCTAGCTCTAACACCTGATCTTGAGCAAGATCAACACGAACCTGAGCTAAATTGGTACGATGTCTTGCGCCGGTATGTAAATCTATTGCATGGGTAGCCAATGCCAAAATATCTTGAATAAATAAATAAGCCAAGCGGCCAGCTAAAGAACCACGCTCTGAACCTGGAAAACTGCGGTTTAAATCCCGGCCATCTGGCAAATAGCGACTTTGGTTAATAAATCCGTGGACATTGACAATCGGCACCGCGATTAACGTGCCTTTTAGATGCTTTAACTGCCGATGCTTCAATAGGCGTCTAACAATCTCGACCCCATTAAGTTCATCACCATGTATCGCCGCACTGACCAACAGAATCGGGCCATCTTGATAGCCACGATGAACCTGAATCGGCATGGTCATGGGCGTTTGGGTATATAACTGACCCAGTTGAATATCAATGCGCTTGACTTCACCGGGGGCAATCGTCACCCCTTGAATCACTAGGGTTTGTGGCGTTTTACTCAAGCGCGTCATTAACCCTAACCCTTACCCTTGGTTTTAGTACGATTAGGTTTGGCATTTTTTTCGATAAATTCAATAATCATGCTCGCAATGTCTTTTTGCGATGCCGTTTCAATACCCTCCAGACCCGGCGAAGAATTGACTTCCATCACCACCGGACCGTGGTTAGAGCGCAAAATATCTACACCACACACATTTAAACCCAAAATACGCGCCGCTCTCAGCGCAGTGGCGCGCTCTTCGGGTGAAATCCGAATAAGGCTTGCTTTGCCACCACGATGCAAATTAGAGCGAAACTCACCTTCTTGTCCTTGGCGCTTCATTGCCGCGACCACTTTACCGCCCACTACAAAACAGCGAATATCTGAACCACCGGCTTCCTTAATAAACTCCTGCACCAGAATATGCTCTTTTAAACCCATAAAAGCTTGAATAACACTTTGCGCGGCCTGCTTGGTTTCAGCGAGCACCACCCCAATACCCTGGGTGCCCTCTAATACTTTAATCACCGCCGGCGCCCCGCCAACAATATTTAACAAATCATCAATATCATCAGGCGAATGGGCAAAACTGGTTACCGGTAGCCCCACGCCATGTTTGGACAAAAGTTGTAAGCTGCGTAACTTATCCCGCGAGCGGGTAATGGCAACCGATTCATTTAATGGATAAACACCCATCATTTCAAATTGGCGTAACACCGCCGTGCCATAGAAAGTAATGGATGCCCCTATGCGCGGAATAACGGCATCAAATCCCGTCAAAATATCCCCTTTATAGTGAATTTCAGGGTTGTGCGAGGTGATATTCATATAGCAGCGCAGCGCGTCAATCACATGCACTTCATGACCGCGGGACTCGGCAGCCTCCACAAGACGTTGCGTTGAATAAAGCTGTTTATTACGCGATAAAATCGCAATTTTCATGATGATAAATCCTAATCATAACGGATGATTGATTATGCATGACCGAGATAAAAACTCCCGGCCACATTAACGATAAATCGGTTTTTTAGGGCTGTTCTGCCAAGCAACATCGGGTATTTCATCAACTTTCGACATGTCAGCGTTACCTCTATATCAAAGCGTTCACACCCCATAATAACCGTCAACTCGACAACCGAGCGATGTTGCTGCTGACCGGCGGAATTTTTGATGGTACGTTGATCTTTAAGCGGTAAGCAAAACTGACGCGCTGACGAGGCTAGTTCAGGTTGATGCGGGTAAAACTCGACCGGGAGTACAAACTTGACCCAATGCAGACCTGCCTCATCCACAGCATAATCGAGCTGCTCCACATGCAAAGCGGATGACCTTGCTCCCGTGTCCGTTTTAGCAATAAGTTTAGCGTCGTTGAGCTGAGGGAAACACACCCACTCACGCCACCCAATCGTGGCTAGCGACAGCGGCTCAGTTGACTGCGAATTCGTTGATAATTTGGTCATAGCTCACCCATTGATTAAAGCGAATTATACCCTGTAAATCAGCAATATAAGCATCCCCTCGAATAGAATAAGCAACCAAACCTTGTGCCAATTCATAACCACTTAAATAACTAGCCGCACCAAGCTGAGTTTGCT
The DNA here is from genome assembly GCF_000227665.2 of Thiomicrospira aerophila AL3. Classification (NCBI taxonomy): domain Bacteria; kingdom Pseudomonadati; phylum Pseudomonadota; class Gammaproteobacteria; order Thiotrichales; family Piscirickettsiaceae; genus Thiomicrospira; species Thiomicrospira aerophila. The sequence goes on from NZ_CP007030.1 coordinate 1,505,833, forward strand.
GTTTAAGCTGGCGTATTTGCGCTCGATGTTGACGAAAATCCTGATAGAAAGGTGCGCTGTTAAGATTATGCATATAAGCGGCGACCGCTGCCTGTGGCGACTCAAAGACCCGGACTTCATGATGTTGACCAGCAGGCCTGGCTGCCGGCACCAAACCACATCCTTGACTAAAGCACCATTGACCGAATAGGTTATTGCCTTCTTGCGCAAAACGAGACATGCCCCAACCTGACTCCTTGGCGGCTTGACTCAACGCCAAGGATGGCGGAATAACATCCACTTTAATCAGCATCGCCTGCCGCCACTGCACAAGATCAGCATGCCTCTCAAACGGCTCTTGATAATCATTGCCTATATTAGCCCAATACGCACGCTGTTTAGGCGTTAACTGGTTTAATTCAAGATCAATCAATGCTTGGCGTAACTGGGTCAATTCCGCATTCTGAGTAGTAATCAACGGCAACATAAAATCAACAAAAGCGAGTTTACGTGCCTCAATATCAGTAATGACTGCAAAATCCGGCAAAGTCTGTGCGGAAGATTGCGTAATTTTAATGGATTCTTGTGAACGGCTTGATGGATAAAGTTCCATCACCAGGCCTGCTAATAACAAGAGAATAAGGATAGGATAGATAGGCACCTTAAGCGACACTCCTGTTAAAGCCTGAATATAAAAAATGAATATAAAAAAACCGCCGATTGGCGGTTTTTTTAGCCTAATCGCAACGCGATTATAACTTTTCTTTGATACGCGCAGCTTTACCTGACAAGTTACGTAGGTAGTAAAGTTTAGCACGACGTACATCACCACGACGCTTCACTTCAATACTATCAACTAACGGGCTGTAAGTTTGGAAAGTACGCTCAACACCCACACCATGTGAAATTTTACGCACAGTGAACGCAGAGTTCAATCCACGGTTACGTTTTGCGATTACAACACCTTCATAAGCCTGTAAACGCTCGTTGGTACCTTCTTTAACCTTAACTTGAACAACGACAGTGTCACCCGGTGCAAATGCGGGGATTTCTTTGGTCATTTGTTCTGCTTCAATACGCTTGATGATATCGCTCATCTTAATTTTCTCCGAGGGAATCATGACTCTTCATAAGTCATGGTTACTTTATCGCAACATAATGCTGTCATGCTGATTAGTGACGCTAATTCAGCAACATCAGAGGTTGCGTCCAAATTGTTTAATTGTTTAACAAATCTGGGCGACGCGCTTGCGTACGTTGCCGCTGCTGTTCATAGCGCCATTTGGCAATATGGGCATGGTTACCACTCATTAAAACCGGTGGCACCGCTTTACCATCTACAACTTCAGGTCGCGTATAGTGTGGGCAATCTAATAACCCGTCACTAAATGAATCCTGTCGGGCAGAGTCTTGATGACCTAACGCACCCGGCTGTAAACGAATCACCGCATCCATTAGCATCATGGCTGGCAGTTCGCCGCCGCTGACCACAAAATCACCTATGGCAATTTCTTCATCAACAAAATTCTCAATAACCCGCTCATCCACGCCTTCATAACGACCACACAATAAAGTAATCCGTGGTAAAGTCGCTAATTCAGCTACCCGTTGTTGCGTTAAAGGTTGCCCCTGTGGCGACAAGTAAATCGTGTGATTAGGTTGTTCAGGCTGCTGTTGGTTAATGGCTTTAAATGTATCTCGCAAAGGCTCATACATCATTAGCATGCCAGGCCCGCCCCCATAGGGACGATCATCAATCGTTCGATGCCTGTCATGGGTAAAATCACGCGGATTCCACACAGCTAATTCATACAAGCCCTTGTCTAGGGCTTTGGCACTGATGCCCTGCGCGGTAATCGCACTGAACATTTCACCAAAGATACTGATGACATCAAATCTCAGCACAACTTACCCTAGTCTTGCTCTAGCGGCCAATCGACCAGAATCATCTTCTGCTCAAAATCGACCGATAAGACATATACATCCATCACAAACGGAATCAAATAGGTTTGCTCTCCACTGACTCGCATGACATCATGCGCACCGGTTTCAACAAGTTCCTTAATTTGACCTAAACAATGCCCATCGCGATTTTCAACCGTCATCCCTACCAAATCGTGCCAATAAAAACCGGTTTGATCATCAGGCAGTTGATCACGGAAAATTGCGATATCCGCACCCATTAAATCGCGTGCTTGCTCACGGGTATTAATACCTTCAAGGTGAACAGTAATCGCTTTACCACCTTGCGGTGCTTGCGACTCACACACTTTCATGGCTTGCCACCCTTGCGCCGTTTTAACTTGCCAGGGCTGGTAACTCACAATATTGCCAATTGGGTCGGTAAATGAAAATACTTTTACCCAACCCTTGACGCCAAAGACGCCATTAATACGGCCAACGATTAACGGCTTGTTTTCCATCGTCAACCGTTATCCGTTAAGCGCTTTTAACTAAAGACTTAACACGATCACTCATTTGCGCACCTTGTGCTACCCAGTGATCAATTCTCGCCTGATCAACACGAAGACGCTCTTCGTTACCACGCGCAGTTGGGTTAAAGAAACCCACTTGTTCAATGAAGCGTCCAGTTGGACTATTGCTGCCATTTGCTACAACCATTTTGTAGAAAGGGCGTTTTTTAGAGCCACCACGGGCTAAACGAATTACGACCATCTATTTCTCCTTAGATTAATCAGGCGATGGTAGGAAATCCTACCAACAAATTCTTCTGTCTAACGGGTCTAACGATTAGCTAAACCTTTTCTCAATTGCTTCACCAAAAGGCTTCAGCATCGAAGCCGCGGATTATACCCGAAAATATTAATATAACCTAATGATTTATTGGGTAATTTATTAATGCGTTTTGCAGCTAGAGTTTAGGCATACCGCCTAGGCCCTTACCCAGGCCTGGCGGCAACTTTCCAGCCATGCCACGCATCATGTTTTTCATGCCACCCTTAGACATTTTTTTCATCATTTTTTGCATTTGTTCGAACTGTTTTAGCAGTTTATTGACATCTTGTACTTGCATACCCGAACCAGCCGCAATGCGTTTTTTTCGCGAGCCTTTCAATAAGGCAGGATGGGCGCGCTCCTGAGGCGTCATCGAGTTGATAATCGCTTCTAGGCGTTTAAATTCTTTTTCAGCCACACCGTCTTGCAACTGATTTTTGACTTGCCCCATGCCGGGTAATTTGCCCATTAAGCCGCCAATCCCACCCATATTCTGGATTTGTTGGAGCTGCTGACGAAAATCCTCCAAATCAAATTGACCGGTTTTTTGCAGCTTGCTGGCAAAGGCTTGTGCCTGCTTTTGATCAATTTTGCTTTCCGCTTCCTCAATTAGGCTTAACACATCACCCATGCCTAAAATACGACCGGCCATACGATCGGGATGGAAGGGTTCCAAGCCATCGACCTTTTCACCCATACCAATAAACTTAATAGGCTTACCAGTAATTTCACGGATCGATAAGGCCGCACCACCACGCGCATCACCGTCGGCCTTGGTTAATACGACACCTGTCAGCGGCAGGGCATCATGGAAGGCTTTAGCCGTATTAGCCGCATCTTGACCCGTCATGGCATCGACAACGAACAGCGTCTCAATCGGTTTAACCGCTTGATGCAAGGCTTTAATCTCAGCCATCATGGCGTCATCTACATGCATCCGTCCGGCGGTATCCACAATCAGCACATCTGCAAACTGCTTGCGCGCTTCCATACGTGCACGTTCAACAATGGCCACCGGATCTTCATTCGCATTTGAAGGCGAAAACTTAACATTAATCTGGTTTGCCAAGGTTTCTAATTGCTTAATCGCCGCGGGACGATAAATGTCCGCTGACACCAGCATCACTTTTTTCTTTTCTCGTTCCGTTAACCATTTGGCTAGCTTGGCCGCTGTCGTGGTTTTACCCGCACCCTGCAAACCCGCCATCATAATGACTGCAGGTGGCTCCACTTTAAAACTAAGCGGCTCCACTTGCTGGCCCATGGTTTCCGTTAACTGTTCACGAACAATCTTAATAAAGGCTTGCCCAGGATTAAGGGCCATTGATACTTCTTGACCGAGCGCACGATCTTGCACACGCGTAATAAAAGACTTAATCACAGGTAAAGCGACATCGGCCTCTAGCAAGGCGCGCCTCACATCGCGTAACGCATCTTTAATGTTGGATTCGGTTAGACGGCCCTGACCCTTCATGGCCTTAAATGTTTTGGCTAAACGATCCGATAAATTATCAAACATAACACCCCACTCATCATCCTAACGTAAAATAATGCAATTATTTAATGCGCTAATTCGGTAATTTCTGTAAATTTAGTTATTATAGTGTATTAACCCTGCTATAAATAGATTAAAGGATTGAGCGACCATTATGATTAGCATTATGACCGCCATTATGGCCAGTGCGATGTATTTGCTAAGCAGCTATTATTTAAGCCGTTGTATTCGCGGTGACATTCCTGCCGGCACATCATTACGCGTACCCATCCTGGTTGCGGCTTCAATGGGTCTGGTTCTCCATACCATGAGCCTAACGCTTAATCTATTTACCCAAGAGGCCATGTTGTTTAGCTTTGGCAATGCGCTATCTCTGATTGGCTGGATTGGCGTGTTTTCTCTCCTACTGATCAGTTTAAATAAACCCACCGAAACCCTTGGTGTATTTATTTTTCCGCTGGGCGCAATTGTGACCTTTATGCCATATTTATTTGATACAACCAGTACCATTAGTTACGCACTGGGCTCACACATTGTAATTTCTGTATTTGCTTACAGCCTGTTAGGGCTCGCAGCAGCACAAGCCATTTTATTTTCTATTCAAGAAAAACGCTTCCAGCAACGTAAACTATCGCAACTGATCCACGCCCTACCACCCCTACAAATGATGGAAAAAACCCTCGTGCAATTAGTGGTCATTGGTTTTATTGTACTCAGTTTTGGTATTGCCAGTGGCGCCTACTTTATTGAGGATTTCTTTGCTCAAAAACTGGCTCATAAAACTTTTTTCTCGTTACTAGCTTGGTTTACCTATGCCTATTTCTTAATCGGTCATTATCGATTTGGATGGCGAGGGCAAACTGCCGCTAAATTCACTTTGGGCGCATATGTTTTCTTACTCATGAGTTTTATCGGCACGCAGTTGATACTGATGGGTATTCAACACTAGCAACTGAACAAAAAGCCGCTATAATGAAATTTCTTTTTTAAGGTTAGGCACCGTCTTGAACGATATATCGCTCATCGCACTCTTTATCATCCTCATTATTCTTATTATTCTATCAGCACTATTTTCCAGTTCTGAGACCAGTATGATGGCACTCAATCGCTATCGTCTCAAACATCAAGTTAATAATGGCCATAAAGGAGCTATGCGGGTCGAAAAACTACTCGCGCAACCCGATCGGCTGCTTGGCGTCATTTTACTCGGTAATAATTTTGTCAATATTTTTGCCTCGTCTATCGCTACCATTATTGCACTGCGCCTAATGGGTGAACCGGGCATCGCAATTGCAGCAGGCCTGCTGACACTGATTATTTTAATTTTTGCTGAAGTAGCACCCAAAACCCTGGCTGCGCTCTATCCTGAAAAAATAGCCTATCCGGCCGCGTTTTTATTACTGCCATTACTCAAGCTACTCTGGCCTATCGTATGGTTTGTAAATCTTGTCGCCAACGGCTTTTTAAAGCTATTTAAAGTTGAAGTTCGCAAAACTAAACAGGACCACTCTCTCAGCCAAGAAGAACTGCAAACCCTGATTGATGAAGCAACCGGACAATTGCCACAGCATTATCGTGACATGTTAGGCAGTATTTTGCGTTTAGAAAGCGTCACCGTTGAAGATGTCATGATTCCCAAACAGGAAATTTATGGTGTCGACACCGAACAGCCCTTTGAAGATTTCTTGAAAGACCTGCAAAAGTCCTCCTACACCCGTATTCCGCTTTATCGCGGCTCTATGGATGATGACTTGGTGGGTATTTTAAATCTAAGACGCGCCCTGCCGACGCTAATGCGTGATGATATTAGCTTAAAGGATATTATTAAACTGACCCGACCGGCTTATTTTGTACCCGAAACCACGAGTCTTAACACGCAACTGGCCAACTTTAATAAAAACAAACGCCGCATGGCCTTAATCGTTGATGAATATGGTGAGCTGCAAGGCTTACTCACGGTTGAAGATTTGCTTGAAGAGATTGTTGGCAAACTCTCAACCGATGCCCGTGCTAAAGAAGCCGAAAATATTGCGATCCATGCCGATGGCTCCATGACAGTCGATGCGGCGGAATTTATTCGTGATCTTAACAAAACCTACTTCTTGAATTTACCCACAGATGGCCCGAAAACCCTGAACGGTTTAATTCAAGAACAGTTAGAAACCCTCCCTAATAACGGCACCTGCATTCGGGTAGGCAACTATTGCCTAGAGGTTCTAGAAGTCTCTCAAAACGCGATTGAATCGATTAAATTATCTATCATCGACCCTAAACTTGAACGTAACGAGTAAATACATGCCTATCCACCCTTTTACAGATAACCAGGCCTGGTTAGCATTACAACAGCAAATTCGCCTCCTTGGCCAGCAAGAAATTCAACAACGCTTTCAGCAAGTCAGTGCCAGTCACAAGCAAGACGGTAGTCTGTTAACTGAAGCAGATACCGCAACGCAGGCTGCGGTGAAAGCTTATTTAGCTACCAACTGGCCTCAATTCGCTTTTCTAGGTGAGGAATCCGACCTGACTAGTCAACAAGCAGCTTTAGAGTCATCGCAGGGATGCTGGGTACTCGATCCGGTCGATGGTACCACCAATTTTGCCCATGGCATTGATGTCTATGCACTGTCTTTGGCGCTGGTCATTGAAGGACAAGTCGTAGCAGGCCTGGTATATGACCCCGCCCGTGATGAGCTTTTCCATGCACGTTTGGGTCAAGGGGCCTTTTGCAATGATCGCCCTTTAAACCAAGCTAGCTGCACGATTAAGCAGTTGCATAAAGCTGTCGGTATTGTGGATTTTAAACGCTTAGATACAACCATGGCATCTGCCCTCGCGACTGAACCGCCCTATGCATCGCAACGTAGCTTCGGCTCGGTAGCACTCGACTGGTGCTGGATTGCCGCAGGACGAGGTGAGCTCTACCTTCATGGTAGCCAAAGTCTATGGGATTATGCTGCAGGCTGGCTAATTTTAAGTGAAGCGGGCGGTCAAAGTGCCACACTGGCAGGTGAACAGGTTTTTATACCTAGTTTAACAAAACGCTCTGCTATTGCTGCCACCACTCCAGAGTTATTTAAACAGTGGCAAACACACCTGTGCCAAATTTAGCTGATAGCCGCCAACGCCTCAGCTAAACTGTCCACACCAATAACCTCAATATTTTGTGGCAAGGGTTTGGGTAGATTAGCTTTAGGCACGATGGCACGCTTAAATCCGTGTTTAGCCGCTTCCATAATACGTTCCTGACCACTGGGCACCGGGCGAATTTCACCTGACAAACCCACCTCCCCAAAGACTAGCCATGAGCCATCAAATACGCGATTACGTAGGCTAGATAAAATAGCTAATAGCAAGGCTAAATCGCTACTCGTTTCAGACACTTTGATACCACCCACGACATTAATATACACATCTTGATCCGCTGCTTGAATGCCACCATGTCGCTGCAATACCGCCAATAACATCGCGATACGATTGCCATCAATACCCACACTAACGCGCCGCGGCTGTCCAAAAGGCGATTCTGCGACCAATGCTTGCAGCTCTATAAGCAAGGGTCTCGACCCTTCCCAAATAACCGTCACCACTGAACCTGGCGCCGGAGTTGAGCGCCGCGATAAGAAAATCGCTGACGGGTTTTTAATTTGCTTTAAACCTAACTCAGTCATCGCAAATACACCCAGCTCATTCACAGCCCCAAAACGATTCTTTATCGCGCGCAACGTTCTGAATCGACTATCGGACTCACCCTCTAAAAACAATACTGAATCAACAATATGCTCTAATACTCGCGGGCCGGCCACCTCACCGGTTTTAGTTACGTGCCCCACAAGAAAAATGGCAATATTATTTTGTTTAGCAAAACGGGTTAAATAAGCAGCAGATTCCCGAACCTGACTTACCCCACCGGCTGCTGCACCTAACTCGGCAATCTGCATCGTTTGAATAGAATCGATAACCATAACTTGCGGACGTTCAGTTAACGCCAATTCAGTAATACGCTCTACTTCTGTTTCAGCTAAAAATCGCATACTATCAAGCGGCAATTGCATGCGCTGACCTCGCATTACAATTTGAGAAAGTGATTCTTCACCTGACACGTAGAGCACAGTATGTTGCATTGAAATCTGCGCTAACACCTGAATCAGCAGTGAAGACTTACCCACCCCAGGATCGCCGCCAAGCAAAATAACCGAGCCCGATACAATCCCCCCACCTAACACCCTGTCCAATTCAGACATCGTTGAACTTAAGCGGGGTATTGCCGCTAAATCAACCTCATTTGCAGTCACAATCATTGAGGCTTGCGTGCCACTGTAACCTTTAGCCACCGGTTTTTTGCCGGTTTTTGCAGTCACAACCTGCTCAACCAAGCTATTCCATGCACCACAATCCGGACACTGACCCTGCCATTTAGCTTGAACCGAGCCGCATTCGGTACATGCATATTCCAATTTTGTTTTAGCCATCCTATTCGCCCATCCTAGGTCAAAAAATAAAAAACCCGCCAAAGCGGGTTTTTTGTCAACAGCCTATCGATTTACTTTACATCACGCCAATATTCGCGCTTGAGTAAATAAGTTAGGATTAACAATACAAACAGGAAAGCGATTACTTTCCAACCTAAATCCCAACGTTGAACCTTTGAGGGCTCACCGACATAGTCCATAAAGTTAACCAAATCGGTGGTGAACTGGTCAAACTCAGCTTCAGTGGCATGGCGTCTAACACCCTCTAGAACATTAGGCATAGAGGTACCTTCAAGCACCTTATTGTTCCAACTGCCATCTTCTTGCTGATAATAGCCACGAATAAAGGTATAGATATAATCATTACCCTTAGCACGCGTCATCACCGACAGATCGGGAGCCTTAATCCCAAATAAAGCCTCTGAAACACCGTCCTCCATCCAGGTAGTCATGTAATCGACGGGTAGACGCTGATCATAAGACAACAGACTAACGACTTCCTCTTCAGTCCAACCCAAGTCACGCGCTACACGGTTATAGCGCATAAGTCCAGCTGAGTGACAAGCCATACAGTAGTTTACAAAATGAACAGCACCTCTTTGCAGCGACTCAGTGTCACGGACATTATTGTGCACCTTCTCAAGTTCAATGTTATAGCCGCCTGCTGCTTGAACATTCAAGCTAAAACCAGCCATCACCGTAAGGCTCACTAATGCCCAATTTTTAATTGTTTTTATCATGCTGTAACCCTCTCTGGTACTGGCTTGGTTTTTTCATGCGCCGAGGTAAATGGCAACAGAATAAAGAAAGCAAAATACAAGATAGTAAATACCTGCGCTAGCTTGGTATAAAGCGGTGTAGCGGGCAAACCACCTAACACGCCCAACACAATAAAGCTTATGAACAACATGGTTAACAGGATTTTATACGAGTTACCACGATAACGAATCGAACGTACTTTACAACGATCTAACCACGGCATCGCAAACAACACTGCAATCGAAAGGCCCATAGCTAATACCCCAAGGAATGGCTCAGGTACCGCACGCAAAATAGCATAGAACGGGGTGAAATACCAAACGGGAACAATGTTTTCTGGTGTCTTTAATGGGTCTGCTGGTTCAAAGTTTGGCGCTTCGATGAAGTGACCACCGCCCTCTGGCGCATAAAACACAATAAGGGCAAACGCAATTAAAAACAGCGTCGCGCCAAACGAATCTTTCACCGTATAGTAAGGATGGAAGGCTACGCCATCTAAAGGAATTCCGTTTTCATCTTTGTGCTTTTTAATATCAATCCCATCTGGGTTGTTCGATCCCACCTTGTGCAAAGCTACAATATGCATAAACACTAGGATCACTAACACCAAGGGTAGGGCAATCACATGTAAAGCAAAGAAGCGGTTCAGCGTTGCATCAGAAATAATGAAGTCACCACGAATCCAGGTGGCTAAATCAGGACCAATAAATGGAATGGTTGAGAACAAGCCGATGATAACCTGGGCACCCCAATAGGACATCTGCCCCCAAGGTAACATGTAACCAAAGAACGCCTCTGCCATCAATACCACAAAGATTAACATCCCAATCAACCACACTAGTTCACGTGGTTCTTTATAAGAACCATAGAGTAGCGCTCGTGTCATATGCAGGTAGATTACAATAAAAAAAGCTGATGCACCCGTGGTATGGATATAACGGATCAACCATCCCCACTCCACATCACGCATAATGTATTCGACCGAATTAAACGCATAGGCTGCATCAGGTTTATAACTCATTGTTAACCATATGCCCGATACGATCATAATCACCAGCGTTAATAACGCAAATGAACCAAAAAAATACCAAAAGTTAAAGTTCTTAGGTGCATAGTACTCAGCTACATGTTTGTTCCATGTATCTATAAGTGGATAGCGGTCGTCTACCCACTTTAACAAACCACCTGGTTCGTTAGTCTTTGATGTCTGTAATTCTGACATTACGCGAGTCCTCCTTCTTCGACTTCTTCACCGATTCTGACGACGGTTTCAGATAAGTAGCCATGCATTGGAATTTCAAGGTTGGTCGGTGCAGGTACGGCTCTAAACACGCGTCCCGCTAAGTCAAAGCTTGAACCGTGACAAGGGCAAAAGAAGCCACCTCGCCATCCAGCAGCCATATCAGGTGAGTTGGGCGCTGGACGATACAAAGGTGAACAGCCAAGGTGGGTACAAATACCCACCACAACTAGATATTCCGGCTTGATTGAGCGAGTAGGATTTTTAGCATAGGCCGGTTGTTCAGAGTTATCTGACATAGGATCACGAACTACATCATCCAATGCGGCCAATTGTTCTAACATGGCGGGGGTTCTTCTTACCACCCATACTGGCTTCCCGCGCCAGTTCACTGTCAGCATTTGCCCCGGTTGCATTTGACTAATATCCGCATTAACCGGCGCACCCGCCGCTTTGGCCCGCTCACTTGGCTGCCAAGAACCCACAAATGGCACAGCTACAAAAGCTGCACCGACCGCGCCAACAACGCCTGTTGCACCCGCCAGAATCTGACGACGCTTTAAATTTGGTGTTTCAATTACTTTCGTTTCAGACATAGTCATGACTTCCTCATGGCTCAAAATTGAACAGCTATTCTACCTAAGCGATTGAAATAGTTGTATATATAAATCTTTATAGTGCAATTAAAATAATCTATCCTGATAAATTAATAAAGCTAAGCTATTGTTTTACAAGCTAAACCGGGTTTACCAGATTCACAAATTCACAATCAATTGTGAATTTTTCCTTGATATGCTCTGCCAAGGTCGCCACGCCCCAGGTTTCGGTTGCATGATGTCCTGCCGCAAGGTAGTGAATCTTACCCTCTATTGCACTATGAAAAGTTTGCTCAGATACCTCACCACTGATATATACATCCGCTCCCCATAAGATGGCTTGGTCAATCATATTTTGCGCACCGCCCGTGCACCAGGCAACAGAGCTAACCTGCTCTGGCCCCCCGGGCAAATGAAGTGGTTCGCGTAATAATAATTGCTCAACGCGCTGCTTAAATGAGTCAATGGATTCAGGCATGGCTAGACGCCCTAATCTTAGCAGGCCTGGTTGCGGTGTTACGTCAACCAAATTGAGCTTTTGACCCAAAACCGCATTGTTACCCAACTCTGGGTGTGCATCGAGCGGAAGATGATAAGCGATTAAGTTTATATCGTGTGCCAACAGCTTTTTGAGCCTTTGGCGTTTCATGCCACATATTTCTGGTGCCTCATTGCGCCAAAAATAGCCGTGATGAACAATGATTGCATCTGCTTGATGAGCAATGGCATAATCAATGAGCGCTTCTGACGCTGTCACACCGGTAATTATTTTTCGTAATTGACCGGTACCTTCAACCTGCAGCCCATTCGGGGCATAATCTTTAAATTGATCTATCGCTAAGTAATCAGCTAAATAATCTATCAGAGTTTGTCTTGCCAACATCGTTATTCACTCCCTTTATACGGGCTTAAGCAATAACCTTAATGCCTCTATAAGCTGGTTATTCTCTGTTGGCGAGCCTATGGTAATGCGCAAACAATTTGTCAACACACCACCTTGTGGGCTCAAGTTTTTAATTAAAATACCTGCGGCCTTTAAACCCTCAAAAACCTGAGGGGCACTTGGACCGGCTTCGTTTAACCGAACTACAATAAAATTAGCGGCAGTAGCATAGACTTTAATACCAGGTAATGCAGCCAAGGCTTGACTCAACTGAATGCGATCATCACAAATCTGTTGCGCCTGCTCAGCTAAGATAGACCAATGCGAAAGCGCAACTAACGCGCTAGCTTGCGTCATGGTATTGATGTTGTAGGGCAAACGTAGCTTATCCACCTGCTCAATCCAGGCCTTCGGCCCTACAAGATAGCCTAAGCGCAGCCCCGCTAGCCCTACTTTAGAAAAGGTGCGCATCACCAAAAGGTGTGGATACTGCACGGTATCGAGAATAAAACTATCTTCTGCAAAGGCGTGGTAGGCTTCATCCACCACAACCAGGCCTGGTGCGGCTTCAATAATGCGAATTAAATCCTGTCGAGATAGTGCATTACCGGTTGGGTTATTGGGGTAGGCAATAAACACCAAAGCCGGTTGCTGTTGCGCCATGGCCTCAACAAAGGCATCGACATCTAATTCGAAATCGTCATTCAATGCCACCGAACAATAATCTGCCCCCAAAAACCGGGCGATCATGTCATACATGACAAATGTCGGTGCGATTGACATCACCTTTGCACCGGGGCGATTAACTGCCATAATTAGCAACTGAATCAACTCATCTGAGCCATTGCCAAACAATAATCCTGTTTCAGCGGCTAAACCCAAATGCTGGTGGAGAGCGTTATGTAGCTCAGTCGCACCCGGATCAGGGTAACGGTTCAGACTCAACTCTGCCAACTTATCCAACCAGGCCTGGCGCAACAACGGAGGCCAGTCATAGGGATTTTCCATGGCATCAAGTTTCACCATTTTAGCGCTAGGCGGAACATGATAGGCATGCAACGCCTGAATTTCTGGGCGTACTAACTGTGCAACCGCCTGATCGACAGAGCTAAACTGTGCGGTCATATTATTTACGCAACCGATAACGGGCAGACGCAGCATGGGCTTGCAAGCCTTCACCATCCGCCATAATTGCGGCGGTACGCCCTAAGGTGTCCGCCCCGTCTGGTGAACACATAATCAAACTTGAACGCTTCTGAAAATCATACACGCCTAAGGGTGAAGAAAAACGCGCGGTACGAGAAGTCGGTAATACGTGATTAGGTCCGGCACAATAATCACCCAGCGCTTCAGCGGTGTAACGACCCATAAAAATGGCACCTGCATGACGTATTTTGGGCAGCATTGCTTTAGGGTCTGCAACAGATAATTCTAAATGCTCAGGCGCAATCAAATTAATCATCTCGATCGCCTGCTCCATATCCTTAACCGTAATGACCGCGCCACGGTTTTCTAATGCGGTGCGTATAATAGCTTTTCGCGGCATGGTCTCTAGCAAGCGCGTCATACTTGCAACCACCTTATCGGCAAAGGCCGCATCCGGGGTGACTAGAATTGATTGGGCATCCTCATCATGCTCTGCCTGAGAAAATAAATCCATTGCAATCCAATCAGGATCGGTTTCACCATCACAAACCACCAGAATTTCTGAGGGGCCAGCAATCATGTCAATACCGACCGTACCAAACACCATTCGCTTCGCTGTCGCGACATAAATATTACCTGGTCCCACAATTTTATCTACTGCCGGAATGGTTTCAGTACCATAGGCTAGTGCCGCAACTGCTTGCGCGCCGCCAACGCAGAACACGCGATCAACACCACATATCGCCGCTGCGGCTAGGACTAATTCATTCACCTCACCCCGAGGCGTAGGCACCACCATAATCAGTTCTTTTACGCCTGCGACTTTTGCCGGTACCGCATTCATCACCACCGACGAAGGATAAGCAGCTTTTCCGCCGGGTACATACAAGCCAACACGATCTAAGGGTGTCACCTGCTGACCTAGCATCGTGCCATCGGCTTCTTCATAACTCCAAGAATCCGATTTTTGACGCAAGTGATAAGCTTCAACACGTTTTGCAGACAATTCGAGCGCTTCACGTTGTTCAGCAGGTAAATCTGCCAGGGCTTGCTGTAAACGTGCTTGCGGGATTTCTAACTGCGCCTGATCTGTTAGGGTCAATTGATCAAATTTTGCAGTGTAATCCATTAAGGCTTGGTTGCCGCGCTGACGAACATCCATCACCACCTCTTTAACAACCTGGTTTACACGATCATCGGACACACTTTCCCATGATAGGATCTGGTCCATTTTGGTATTAAAATCTGCTTCGTTCGCATCAAAACGTCGGATGGCTAGCGTGCTCATGATTACTTACCTATTACTGTATTGAATTTTTCGATTATTTGCTGAATCTGCTGATATTTGGTTTTATAAGCATGTTGATTCACAATTAGACGTGAACTGATGTCAGCAATGTGCTCCAAAGGTTTGAGGTGATTTGCTTTAAGGGTATTGCCGGTGTCAACTAAATCAACAATACGATCTGCCAAACCAATTAAAGGCGCCAATTCCATAGAACCGTAAAGCTTAATTAGATCAACTTGCTGGCCCTGTGCGGCATAATACGCCCGAGCTGAGTTGACATATTTCGTGGCTATTTTCAAACGATGACCATGCGGACGCTCTTCAACAGGACCGGCCACCATTAAACGACACTTGGCAATCTGTAAATCTAGCAATTCATATAAATTATCACTAGGCGCTTCCATTAACACGTCTTTACCCGCCACACCCAAATCTGCAGCACCGTATGAAACATAGGTGGGCGCATCGGTAGTCCGCACGACTAGCAAACGAACGTTGGGTTGGGTCGTTTCCAAAATTAATTTGCGGCTTGTATCTGGATCGTCTAAAGGCTCAATACCGGCTGCCTTTAACAATGGCAAGGTGTCTTTAAAAATGCGCCCTTTTGACAAGGCAATCGTAAGTTGGTTTGACATAGCTTTCTCAGTAAATTATTGGCTCAGGCGTTGAATATCTGCGCCTAAGCGATGAAATTTTTCTTCAATCAATTCATAACCGCGGTCAATATGATAGATCTGCTCGACGTGGGTTTGTCCTTCTGCTACCAAAGCAGCCAAAATAAGACAGGCCGATGCACGCAGATCCGTGGCATGAACACTACTGCCTTTAAAGGTATCCTGCCCAGACGTTCGCGCCAGATTACCTTCGATCGTAATATGCGCACCCATTTTTTCGAGTTCAGTAACATGCATAAAACGATTTTCAAAAATTGTTTCACGAATCGCACCCGCACCGGATGCCAAGGCATTCATCACTAAAAACTGCGCTTGCATATCGGTAGGAAAACCGGGATAGGGTTGTGTTTCGACATCAACCGGTTTTAGAATTCGACCACGACAATCAATATGAATCTTGCGATCCTCAATCTGGACATCACAACCCGCTTCAGTAAATTTTGCCAGCACCGATTTAAGATGACTCGGCTCAACATTAGCGACGGTAATTGCCGACCCAGTCACCGCTGCTGCAGCGAGATAAGTTCCTGCTTCAATACGGTCTGGAATCACACGGTAATCGACACCATTAAGCTCATCGACCCCTTCAATGACAAGGTGATCCGTACCAATGCCGGTAATTTTAGCGCCCATTTTGGTTAAGAAAATGGCTAAATCTGTTACTTCGGGCTCGCAAGCTGCATTTCGTAAGTGCGTCACACCTTCTGCCAAAACCGCGCCCATCAGCAAATTTTCTGTACCGGTCACGGTCACTTTGTCCATGTAAATATCCGCGCCTTTTAAGCGTTTGGCTTGGGCGTGAATAAAACCCTCTTCGATTTTAATCTCCGCACCCATGGCCTCAAAACCTTTGATATGAATATCAACCGGTCTAGAACCTATCGCACAGCCACCCGGTAAAGCCACATGGGCTTGACCAAAGCGCGCCAATAATGGCCCCATCACTAAAATAGACGCACGCATACTTTTCACCAACGCATAGGGTGCGGTAAAGTCACGCAAATGACTACAGTCCACCGTGATATTCATACGTTCATCAATCATGATTTCGCCACCTAGGGTGGCCAGAAGCTGCAAACTGGTCGTCACATCTTTTAAATGCGGAATATTAGAGAGGGTAACCGGTGTCTGGGCGAGTACACACCCCATTAAAATAGGCAATGCAGCATTTTTAGAGCCGGATATGTCTACTTCACCGTGAAGTTTAGCGCCCCCTTTAATCAGCAGTTTTTCCATTTAATTGCTCTCTAGCACACTGGTTTTAATCGATAGCGCATGCAACTCACCCGATTCAAACTGCTGTTTAAAAATATCATTAACGGCACGATGACGTTGCAATGGCGTCATACCTTTAAATTGCGGCGCTTTCACTTCAACTGAAAAATTACAATCAGCACCCGACATGGTGACCTGACAACCTGGCAATACCTCGTGAATCATTTGCTGGATTTTTTCTGGCGACATCACGTTTTCCTTTTTTTAGTGGCGTATTTTAACGCCTTTATGCAACAAAACTAAATTTATTGCGCTCACAAGCACTAAAAACAGCAAGGTTACCGCTAAGCTTAACCAAACAGAAATATCAGAAACGGCATAAAATCCGTAGCGAAAACCGTCCACCATATAAAAAAATGGGTTAAACATTGACAAAAACTGCCAAAAACTAGGCAAGGAATGAATGGAATAAAATACGCCGCTTAGAAAGGTCAGCGGCATAATAATAAAATTTTGAAAAGCCGCTAAATGATCATACTTTTCAGCCACTATGCCCGCAATTAAACCCAACCCACCCACAACAGCCGCGCTTAATACGGCAAACAATAAAATCCAACTCGCATAATGTATCTGCAAGTCATAGCCAATCCAACCTACCAGCAACACCCCGACGCCAACGGCTAATCCGCGCACAACCGCTGCGGCTACAAATGCCACATATAAATCTAAAGCAGTAAGTGGACTGAGTAAAACAAAACTTAAATTGCCATAGATTTTTGATTGAATGATACTTGAAGAGGAATTGGAAAAGGCATTCTGCAAGATAGCCATCATGACCAGGCCTGGTATTAAAAACTGGCTATAGCTGATATTGCCAAATTCTAGAATTTTGGTCTCGATCACTGTGCCAAAGATCAGTAAAAACAATAAGGTCGATACAATCGGGGCAAAAATGGTTTGCACGGCTACCGAATAAAAGCGGCGAACCTCTTTGACAAAGAATGTCCATGAGCCATAATAATTCAAGACGTTGACTCCGTGATATTTAAAAATACATCTTCTAATTTTGCATCTTGCAAGCGTATATCCGCCAAAGCCACACCCTGCTGCTGTGCCCAAGCCAACAATTGTGCGGTGGTAATCGATTTTGACAACTTGATTTTAAACTTGACCGGTGACAAGCCCTGAACCTCAAATACATCTGCAGCAAAATCGGCTTGTTGTAGCAGGCCTGCTAACTCAGCCGGCTGTTCAAGCTCTAGCTGAAGATGTCGATAAGGGTGTCGTGCAATTAGATCCTGGGTTTTTTCCAGCGCGATTAATTGGCCTTTTTGCATGATGCCTACGCTATCACACAGGCTCTCCGCCTCTTCCAAATAATGGGTTGTTAAAATAATAGTATGGCCTTGTTGATGTAATTCTTTAGCAAACTGCCACAGTGTTCGACGCAAATCGACATCCACTCCGGCTGTAGGCTCGTCCAGCACTATCACCTGTGGACGATGCACCAATGCCATCGCAATAAGTACTCGTCGTTTCATGCCACCAGATAACTGCTGGGTATCCACCCCCGCCTTATCGGTTAAGGATAATCTCGCCAATAACTCATCAATCCAGGCCTGCTGCTTGGCACCACGCAAGCCAAAATAACCTGACTGCAAGGTTAACAACTGACGGATATTAAAAAAGGGGTCGGCGATTAATTCTTGCGGCACGAGGCCGAGCGCTCGGCGTGCGGCCGTCGCATCCGCGACCACATCATACCCCATTACCTTGACGTGCCCAGCGGTTGCTTTCACCAGTCCTGCCATGGTGTTGATCAGGGTTGATTTGCCCGCGCCATTAGGGCCCAGCAGACCAAAAAACTGCCCCTGCTCAACATTAAAGCTCACATCATCAAGCGCTTTCAGCTCACCATAGTGTTTACTCAGGTTAATAAACTCGACCGCGTTCATGTGGCTGCCCGATTAAGTGAATCTTGCAAATTGTACAACTGCGCCAACTCCAAGCCTGCTGCCGGTAAATCACGAATTTGAACCCCAGCAGACTGATCTAAACAACAGGTTAACCAAGCCAGTCCAGCGCTATCTATCTGAGTGACGCCAGCAAGATCAATCACCTGAAAGGGGAGCGACGTTTGCTTTAACCAGGCCTGCAACTTGGGTTGTTGATGCAAGGCTGCCAAGGTTAGCAGTCCTTTTAGCTGTAAAGATTGATCAGTCAGCTGCCATGTTAGTGACACTTAATTAAACCCCACGTTTCGGTCTTTCATGCTATCAATCACGGCTTGTAAACCGCGGCGTTCAATATCTGCACTATAGGTCTGACGCAGACTGAGTAATAGACTGATATTTTCCGCCAATACGTCATAAATCATCCAATTACCGCTACCGGCTTCTTTATGAACGCGATACGCAATATCAAAGTTATTGCCATTCGATTGTTTAACGCGGGTTTGGACAATAACACGGTCTTGACCATCTGGAATAGCTGAGCCAATTTCAACACTCTCCACATTAAAGCGCATCAAGCTATTGGAATATTGCTGAATAACCGACAAGGTAAATTGATCTACAAAATCTTGCTGCTGCTGCGGTGTAGCCGTACGCCAATCTCGCCCCACTACAAAGCGTGCCATCCGCATCGTATCAACATAAGGCAATAGTTTTTCATCTGCAAAGGCTTTCAGTGCTTTAGGGTCTTGCGCCAACTCTTCGGCACGCTGTTTTAATTCATTTAACACTAAACCCGACATGCCTTGAATCATGGCTTGCGGATCTGACTGGTCCACATTAGCTGCTTTAGCCATACCCACGCTCAATAGCATGGCGATGGTTAGACTTGTAATCCACTTCATTCACGACCTCCTTCGGTCAAACTTACCATTAGTCGTCCAATTAAATTTTCTAGCACCAGTGCGGATTGGGTAAAGTGAATCCGATCACCTGCTTGCAAGACGATATCATCACCCCCTACCTCTAAACCGATATATTGACTACCCAATAAACCCGAAGTCAGAATCGATACCGATGAATCGGCTGGGATATCATCAAATTCACGAAAGATATCCATCACCACACGGGCTCGATAGGATACTGGATCAAGCTCTATCCGGTTGACCCGCCCTACAACGACACCTGATACCTTAACAGGCGCGCGAGCGGTTAAACCGCCAATGTTTGAAAACAGCGCATCGACCTGGTAGGTTGGACGGTCTTGCAAGCCACTAAAATTGCTGACCTTAAGCGCAATAAAAACCGTTGATATCAAAGTAATCAGCACGAGTAACCCGACGCCTATTTCAAATTTAAGTTGTTTTGACATGCTCATTCCTTTCTCAGGTAAACATAATTGAAGTTAATATAAAGTCTAAACCTAGCACACCCAAAGAAGCATGCACAACGGTTCGGGTCGTGGCTCGGCTCACCCCTTCTGACGTAGGAATAGCATAACAACCTTGATACAGGGCCACCAACGCAATTAAAACGGCGAATACGACGGCTTTAATAAAACCATTAACCACATCCGCATGCCAATCGACGTTCTGATTCATCTGTGCCCAAAACGCACCCGAGTCGACACCCAACCAACCCACGGTAACGACATAGCCGCCAAAAATCCCCAGTGCAATAAAAATCATCGCCAACATCGGTAGTGCAATAATACAAGCCAAAACACGTGGAATCACTACGTATCGCATAGGATCAACCGCCATCATTTCCAACGCAGAAAACTGCTCAGTTGAACGCATCAATCCCACTTCTGCCGTCAATGCCGAGCCAGCGCGACCGGCAAAGAGTAACGCCGCAACAACGGGGCCTAACTCCCTAATCAATGACAAGGCGGTCATCGTCCCCACCGCTTCTTCTGAGTTAAAAGTTTTTAGAATATGATGACCTTGCAGCCCCAAAACCATGCCAACAAATAGGCCGGCTGTAACAATAATCGGCAGTGACAATACTCCCGCCATATAAACCTGCTTTAACAGCAGTCTAATCCGCCACAAACCGCTAGGAATAAGAGGGAGTAACTGCCAGACAAATAAGGCCATTTGCCCAATACCCGCGAGCAGCATTAAACTGGAACGTCCAAGACTTGCGATGGCTCTAATCATTTTTGGGCACCCCAGGGTTCAACAGGGTAGTGAAATGGCACTGGACCATCGGCAGTGCCTTGCAAAAACTGTTGCACGTAAGCTGACTCTGATGCCATCAATTCAGCCGGCGTGCCTTCGGCGATTATCCGCCCTTCTGATAACACGCAAGCATGATCAGCAATCGATAAGACTTCAGTCACATCATGCGATACCAGCACACTGGTGAGGTGCAGTTGATCATTTAATGACTTAATCAACTTAATTAGCACTCCCATCGTAATCGGATCTTGACCGACAAAAGGCTCGTCATAAAAAATAACCTCTGGGTCAAGAATAATCGCGCGAGCCAAAGCGACGCGCCGCGCCATTCCACCAGACAGCTCGGCTGGCATCAGCCCCATAGCACCTCGCAAGCCCACTGCTTCTAGCTTCATGGCGACCAGCTTTTCAATGAGCTGCGGTGCGAGATGTTTAAAATGTTCACGCAATGGAAATGCAATATTTTCAAACACCGTCAAATCGGTCAGTAACGCACCACTCTGAAACAACATACCCATTTGCTGGCGTAACCGATAAAGTTGAGTGCGCGAGAGCGTTTGGATATCTTGGCCATAAAATAATACTTGGCCACTATCAGGCTTTAATTGCCCCACCATCAACTTTAACAGGGTCGTTTTCCCCGTTCCACTTGGCCCCATAATGGCGGTGATTTTGCCCGGGTAGACGCGAAAACTTAACTGATCAAAAATCTTTCGCCTTCCGCGACTAAAACTTAGATCAACAACTTCAATAATGGGACTGGCCAAGGTAAAAACTCACTATAGTTGGGTAGGTTTGACTAATAACCGAGTAGCTCAATCATACTAGAAAGATCAGTTAGTTGCTTTGTGGTCACCTGCTGCGGATTGACAAAAACGGGTACCGCCGTTGAGCCTGGCAAGCTATTTTTAAATGACTCAATCTCGGCCCGCTGTTCTTTAATATGTGCAGGCAACGAATCAAAATAGGCTAAAGGTGCGCCGGAAAACCGATCATTATTATAGCGCCATTGCCACCCTGATAACACCCATTCATCTTCACTAGGCGTCATCAGTGTGACGGCTAAATCCTCTAAATCAGCTTGGTGTAACGCGAGATCGTCTGCGCACCAGCCCTCTGTAATTAAAATGCCAGCCAGTTTTGCACCCAAGCCACCGCGTAAAAACCTAAATTGTGTAATAGATTCAGGCGTGCATTCAGACCATTTTAGGTAAAACAGGTTTTCAGCTAACATGGCTTCATTAAGCATACTGAGCATCTCTTGATCCCATTGCATCCAATCGGACTGAGATGTCATCGCTACTCGAAAGTAGTTAAAATAATAATCTGCACGCCAATCGAAGGGCAAATCATCAGGATAAAAATGCGACAGTAACGGTTCGGCTTGCCACTCACCAAAGCCAACTGACATACTTTTTAAACAAGTCATCTATCTACACCTAAATAAACTCTATTAAAAACCCACACTCATTGCCATAAAATTTATTTATACTTGAGCCATAAATAAGTATAATGATAGGCCAAAATAGGCTCTTGCCCCAACAAAATTTGGATTGAGGATTATACCGCCAAATGATTGCTTCGCTCATGCTTCCATCATTGTTACTCGTTTTAGGCCTCGCCCTGCTTGTCATTAGTTCAAATTACTTCATTGAAGGCACCGCGAATGTGGCGCTACGTTATAAAGTATCACCGCTTATCATTGGTATCGTTATCATTGGCTTTGGCACCTCCAGCCCTGAAATCATTGTTGCGATCATCGCTTCATTAGAGGGTAATCCAGGACTGGCCATTGGTAACGCAGTGGGCTCAAACATTACCAACATTGGTTTAGTTCTTGGCATCACAGCCTTGCTCGCACCCCTAGTTGTCAAATCCTCTGTGCTAAGACGTGAGTTTCCTATACTTTTGATTGTTACTGGTCTAGGGCTTGCGCTCATCTTGGACCATAGGTTAGGCGTGCTAGACGGTATTCTCATGCTTACCACCTTGTTTGCCATTTTAGGCTGGATGATCTATAGCAATCGCAACATCAGTTCCAACGACCCACTCTCTGAGGATATCAATAAAGAACTTGAAGAATTGCCTAAGCTAAGTAAGGCAAAATCCTTTATTTACCTAGGTCTTGGCTTGGTTTTTTTAATTATCAGTGCGCGCATGATGGTATGGGGTGCCGTTGAGATTGCTGAATATTTTGAAGTACCTGATTTAATTATTGGCCTGACCATCATTGCTATTGGGACGAGTTTACCCGAGTTAGCGGCGGCCATTACGGCAGCCCTTAAAAATGAAGTCGATCTCATGATTGGTAACATTCTAGGCTCTAACTTGTTTAACATCCTAGCCGTATTGGCGGTACCTGCCATTCTTGCGCCCTCGCTTATTGATATTGAAGTCCTAAAACGTGACTACCCCATAATGTTGCTCTTTACCGTCGCGATGTTGCTGGTGGCCTTACCCCGCAAAGGTAATGCCACTATTTCCAGGGTTGAAGGTGGATTACTGCTAACCCTATTCGTTGGTTATCTCGGTCTGTTATACTACATGACAGTACATATTTAACCCGCGAGAGACGATTATGGATTTAGCCACACGCGCAGCGAAAATTAAACTCCTCATTTTAGACGTAGATGGTGTGTTAACCGACAACCGCCTCTTCTACGGAGATAACGGCGTTGAATACAAAAGCTTTTATACGCGTGACGGCCATGCCATGGTACTTTGGCGCAAAAGTGGTCTAGACTTAGGTGTCATTACCGGACGTAAATCTCAATTGGTCACCCAACGAATGAATGACCTTAAAGTCAAATACCTTTTCCAAGGGGTGCCTGACAAATTGCCGGTATTTGAACAGCTGCTTCAAAATGAAGGATTACACGCCGATGAAATAGCCTACATGGGTGATGACATTCTTGATCTGCCCATCCTAACGCGCGTGGGCCTAGCCAGCTGTCCTAAAGATGCTGATCCGGAAGTGATCACACGTGTTCACTTTGTTAGTGAAAAAGTGGGCGGTCAAGGGGCTGTTCGTGAACTGATCGAAATGATCTTAAAAACCCAAGGGCATTGGCAGGCACACATGGATTTCTACCTGCGTTAAACCATGACACTGCGTCCAAGCCGATTAACCAAGGGATTTTTATCAGCGGTATTGATTCTTGTATTAGCAGGCCTGCTGATTTTTGTTATCAACCCACAACTATCTCATCCACCGGTTCCTAGCCTTGCGGTTACACTTAGTGACCAACAAGAGTGGCGAATGCAGTCCAGCCAAACCTGGTCCTTGGAAAAAGATCAGCCCCAAATTAGCCAACAACTGATCAGCACGCTAAGCTACCAAACTAACGACATCATTTATTTGGAAGCGCCTATTTTTATACGCTTTAGCCATCAACAAGCACGTGATGAAACCTACATAGGTTGGGCCAATTTTGGTGCTGTCATCAATAACAATCTCCGCCTTACAGGCGATGTCAACCTGGTCAATACACCATCAAACCAAGATGAGCCTTGGCAGCTTCAGACCGAAGAACTCTATTACGATACCGAACATGAACGCATTTACGGTGATGGCGCCATAGCATTTGATCGCGCAACACTTCGCCAAACCGGTCGCGGTTATGTTTATAATCTATCTCTTGATCACCTGACCATCAAAAACGAAGTGAACACCTATTATGAATCCGCTCAGACACCCTAATCAGCTGCTATTACTTGGGCGCTACTCAACCCTATTGCTAATTAGTGTGATGGGGATTTTAAGTATTTTTAGCATGGCTTCAGTAAATGCACAAACGAACAGCCAGCAACCTATCACGATTCAAGCTAATCAATTAGATACTTATGATCAACAAGGTGAAAGTCACTACCAGGGAGAAGTGGTTGCTCGACAAGGCCATTTACTCTTAAAAGGCGATACGCTTGTGGTCTATCATCCACAACGCCTTATTGATCGTATTGTGACAGATGGACAACCAGCCTATTTTGAGATGAATGACCCAGAACAAGGCCCCGTAAAAGGTCATGCCGACCGGATTGTTTACTATGCTAATCAAGAAATAGCCCATCTAATAGGGAATGCATTTGTAGATCGTGGCCAAACCCAATCTATCCAAGCAGGGCTTATCATTGTTGATTTAACCACCATGACCTTACAAGCGACAGGATCTTCCAACACCGAATCAGCTGACACATCACCCGGACGAGTCGAAATGATTTTTACGCCAGGAACGCAAGACTAATGGCCCACTTTTATGCTCGTAACCTTGCTAAAAGCTATAAAAAATATCGCGTCGTTGAATCAGTGGATCTCGATGTTCACAGTGGCCAAGTGGTGGGCTTACTGGGCCCCAATGGGGCAGGAAAAACCACCACTTTCTACATGATGACAGGCCTGGTGCCACACAATGCTGGCCAGATCTTCCTTGATGAACAAGATATTAGTAACCTAGCAATTGACCAGCGCGCTAAACTCGGCATTGGTTACTTACCGCAAGAGGCGTCTATTTTTCGCAAACTATCGGTCTATGACAATATTATGGCCATTCTAGAAATGCGCCCTGACCTCAGCCAGCAGGCACGTGAAGCAAAATTGGCAGAATTACTCACCGACCTCAACATCCACCATATTGTTAAACAATTAGGCCAGGCCCTATCGGGGGGTGAAAGACGGCGTGTAGAAATTGCTCGAGCACTTGCCATGGAACCAAAATTCATTTTGTTAGATGAACCCTTTGCGGGCGTTGACCCTATTTCCGTGAAAGATATACAAGCGATTATTAATCACTTAAAAAACAAGCAAATAGGTATTCTTATTACCGATCACAACGTGCGCGAAACGCTTGGGGTGTGTGACTATGCCTATATACTTCATGCTGGCCATATTCTAGCAGCAGGTGAACCTAGTGAAATCTTAGCCGATCCCAAGGTACGTCAGGTCTATTTAGGCGACGATTTTTCACTCTAGTAATGGAAAAGCACAAACATAAAATTCGCGCAAAATAGCCATGTGCTATAATCAAACTGGGCCATAAAGAAAAAATAACTTTGCATAAGGAGACTATCAATGCAAATCAATATCACAGGTCACCATGTAGAACTAACCGATGCGTTACGCGACTATGTTAATGAAAAACTAGCTAAGCTTGAGCGTCACTTTGATCATGTTACCAATGTTCATGTGATCTTAACGGTTGAAAAACAAAATCAAAAAGCTGAAGCAACCGTTCATGTTTCTGGTCAAGATTTATTTGCACAAAATGAAACACAAGATATGTATGCGTCAATTGATGGGTTGATTGACAAATTAGATCGTCAAATCATCAAACATAAAGAAAAAATTAGCGACCACAACCAAAAATCGGGTGGTGTTAAAAACATGGCGGTAGAAGTTTAAACTTCAAGCCTGTATAGATACATTTAAACCCCCATTTTCAATCTAGTTGAAAATGGGGGTTTTTGTTTTTAGCGTTCGTTGGTGCTTTATTAACCAACAATCATTCAGCCGCGCAGAAGTCTTACCAGCCCTGCTGCTGCCGAATATGCGCGAGTAAATTAGCACAGGCAATCTCAACCATATCAAAGACCTGTTCAAATCCTTGCGGTCCGCCATAATAGGGATCGGGCACATCTTTACGCCCTACTTCCGGTGCAAAATCTAATAAATAACTAACCCGATGCAGCTCTTCTCGCGGCCCCAGTTCAGTCACTAGCTGATGATTATGATCATCCATCACTAATAAATAATCAAACTCATAAAAATCACTAAACTCAACTTTGCGTGCACGTAAATCTGCCATGAGAATATCACGATTAGCTGCCGTTTCTATCGACCTTGAGTCAGGGGGATTACCAATGTGATAGGCATGTGTACCGGCAGAATCAATGTTAATTTTGTCTACCAAGCCTGCTTCTTTGACTTGTTTTCTAAATACCGCATGCGCCGTGGGAGATCTGCATATATTGCCCATGCAGATAAATAACACCCCAACTTGTTTAGCCTGTTCCATTTGAATTCCTATAGATCATAAGTTAGATTCAAATTGTAGCCCATCAACTCTCTTAATTAAACGCATTCAGCAGGCCTGCTAAAGCTTAAATCACCACAACAAAGCTGCTTAACCTTACAACAAGGGTTAGAATAGCCTTTTTAATTATCTACACAAACACATGTCTAGCCCTAATCACTTTAGCCAATGGATTATCTACGAAGACGATTGTCTGCTCGCTATCAATAAGCCGAGTGGCATTTTATCTGTGCCTGGCAAACCCCCTAATCCAACCCCTTGCGTGCAGGATTATTTTCCAAGCCAGCATGCCGGCCTGCTTACGATTCATCGTTTAGATATGGACACCTCGGGAATCCTGTTGCTCGCAAAAACGAAAGCGTCCCACCGTTTTATGAGTATGGCGTTTCAGAACCGTCAAACGAGCAAAGTCTATCAGGCGGTATGCGCAGGCAGACTTGAACAACCAGCCGGCACGATCCAACTACCAATGCGCTGTGACTGGGCTAATCGTCCACGTCAATGCATTGATTTTGTTCAGGGGCGTTATGCTCAAACACGCTGGCAGGTTATTGCACAAAAAGAAGCGCAATTTAGTGTCGCACTTTTTCCGATCACTGGACGCTCTCATCAACTTCGATTACACATGAAAATGCTGGGCCACCCTATTCTAGGCGATACACTCTATGCTGACCAACCAGCCCAACAGGCCGTATCAAGATTATTACTCCATGCCAGTGAGCTTCATTTTGAACATCCTGCCAATAATCAAACGGTTCATTTAATTAATACCGCGAGCTTTCTATGACAAAACTGGGTTAAATGTGCTTTAATTAAGCCAAAATAACGATACTTAAGGTTCAAATTAATAGATGGTCGATCAAGATTACCTAAAACTTTTCGATTCCGCTGATGAGCAAGCCGCTGTGGAAGCAGTCGCCGATGAACTCAGTGACGATTTTTTTAATCTAGAAGATGTATTGCTCGATGACATAAATTCAATTGAACAAAATTTGGATACTGAACACATCGTTGAAGATTTTGAAAAGCTCAATAAAGCCCAGCACCCTAGCAGCGATGAAAACGACATGATTAATGAACTCGCAGAAACACTTGCCGCACTCAAACATCAGCAAGACATTCATCAACACTACTTTGCCAAGTTGCGTAAACAAGCCGCACCAAACTGGCATCCGACATCAAAATAACCAGCTCAAGGTATGACCACTATGATGCGAAACGCTGATCTAGATCAAATCTATAATGAAACGACACAATTGCTGCAGGATGGTATCAAAACCACACAGCAAACGACGGAGTTCTCATTACATCTGGCCCAACAACAATCAGAACAACTGCAAGAGTTTAAAAATCAACTTCACCAGCAGCGCCAACAGCAGCGTCAACTTGAAACGAACATCACGCAATCAAATCGGATGGTCACTGGGTTGTTTATTATTGGCCTTGCCACTCTTATGATAGGCTTGGGTGCTTTTGGTTGGTTAACCTACCAGATACACCAGCAACATCAACAATACAATTTTTTGACTAGCAACCTTAACCAACAACTTGCAGAGGTTCAACAATCTTTATCGACCCAACAAACGCAGATTGCTACGTCTAACTTGACCAGTCCGGCACCCATAGATTTAAGTTCTGTATCATTAAGTCGCATGGATGACTTAACCGCACTTGTCTTTGAAAACCGCAACCAACTCGAAACATCGTTCAGAGAAGTCATAACACAACTAAACCAACAAGATCTTCAGCACCAAAAGCTCAAAGATGACTTAAATCAAATCAAAAAACTGCTTGAAAGACCTGCACCCGCGCAACCCACTGCTGCGGCTAAACCTGTCGAACTCGACCTGACGCCTATCACTCGGCAACAACAAAGCCACCAAGACAGATTACAGCGACTCAATGACGCTGTTGCGCAAATTAATAAACAGATTGTCGATTTAAACCAAAAAGATAACGAACAACACCGCCAGCTTTCCCTACGTTTGCAACAAATAGAAAAAAAACTCGATGAGTTAACTCAAGCATTAACTGAATCACCCATTAGGCGCGATTATTTTTATCGAAATCCACAACAATTTAATCCATAAGGAATAACAAGCATGCGTTTTAAACAAAAGCTTATTGGGAGTTGTATTATCGGCCTGAGTTTGGCCACATCCCATCACGCTATCCAAGCCAGTCCGCTCAGCTCAACGCTTGAACAAGCGAGTTATGCTGTCGGTGTTGATTTAGCTAATAACCTTCAGATGCAAGGCATTAACCTTGATACGGATGCTTTTTTGCTCGGTTTGCGCGACAGCCTTACTGCACAAAACCTTAAATTGAGCCCAGAACAAATGCAGTCTGCTTTAACCCGTTTTCAAGAAGAATTAGAACTCAGCCGCAATGCAGAACTCCAGGCACTAGCCGAACAGAATCTAGCCAAAGGTCAAGCTTTTTTAGCTGAGAATGTGCAACAAGAAGGCATAGTAACCTTGCCTAGCGGCTTACAATATCGCGTTATTGAAGAAGGTGAAGGCGCAAACCCAACCACAGATGATGTCATTATTGCGCATTATCGAGGTGAATTAATTGATGGTACCGAGTTTGACAGCTCTTACAACCGAGGCATCCCGATTCAGTTTGCGCTTGCTAATGTTATTCCTGGCTGGCAAGAGGTGATTCAATTGATGCAGCCCGGTGCCAAATGGCAAGTTTTTATCCCCAGTGATCTTGCTTACGGCTTGCAGGGTGCTGGTAGCATGATTGGCCCAAACGAAACTTTAATATTCGAAATCCATTTCATTACAACAGCGGCAAACTAGTTGCGAGCAAAAAAAACCCAAGTCGGTCAACTTGGGTTTTGCCATAAAGACAATTAAAGCTCTTTAAGAGGAGTTGTTGTAAACAACGGTTTTAATACTACTCAAAAAAAACTTTAATATCAACCTTTACTTATATTAACAACCGTTAATTCTTTTTTGCACCACATTTATGGCGCAATCCTACCAATATACCTATTTACACACTGGCCAGTAACTGATTAACACGCTTAATAAATGCAGCGGGCTCGGCTAGGTTATCACCATCAGCAAGTTGTGCCTGCTCTAACAAAAACAATGCCCAGGGTTCAATAGCCGCTTGTTCATCCAAGATCGCCACCTTTTGTAATAACGGGTGATTTGGATTAATTTCTAGCACAGGTAGTGACTTTGGCAGTGTCTGCCCCATTTGTTCCATTAAACGCATCATATGCGGCGTCATCGCACCCTCTTGCGCTACCACACAGGCAGGCGAATCAGTTAAGCGGTGGGTAACTTTAACCTCAGCCACCTTGTCACCTAATGCTTGTTGGAGCTTTTCTACCAGACTCGTCCGCGCCTGTTGCTCTTCTTCGGTCACTTCAGGAGCCTCGTCTGCCAACTCGGCAATGTCCCCTTGATTAATGGACTTTAATGACTTGCCTTCAAATTCAGTAAGATGCGCAACCAACCATTCATCAATACGATCGGACAATAACAAGACTTCAATACCTTTTTTACGCAAGCCTTCGAGATGAGGACTACCTAATGCCGCGGCATGACTGTCAGCAATCAAATAATAAATGGCTTGCTGACCTTCCTTCATACGACCCACATAATCGGCTAAGCTCACTGTTTGTTTCGCATCTTGATTGTGGGTTGAACTAAATCGCATTAAACCAGCGAGTTTGTCACGATTAGCATAATCTTCAATAATACCCTCTTTCATTACTTGACCAAAGGTATTCCAAAAACCTTGGTAAACTGATGCATCCTCATCCTTAGCCAGTTTTACCAGATGATCAAGAATACGCTTAACCGAGGCCGAACGAATCTTATCGACGACATGATTACTTTGCAGAATTTCACGCGATACGTTCAAAGGCAGATCATTCGAGTCAATGACCCCGCGAACAAAACGCAAATAATTAGGCATTAAATGTTCGGCGTCATCCATTATAAACACACGCTTCACATAGAGCTTTAAACCATAGCGACGGTCCCGGTCATAAAGATCAAAGGGGGCTTTGGTTGGAATGTATAACAACGAGGTGTATTCTAAAGTTCCTTCTACTTTGTTATGCAAGGTCGCCAATGGCTTTTCAAAATCATGAGAGAGGGTTTGATAAAAGTTGGCGTAATCTTCATCACTGATCTCAGACTTGGGTTGTGTCCATAGGGCCGTCGCTTTGTTTATTTGCTTCCAGACGAGCTCCATTTTAGATTTATCAGAATCCTTATTTTCGCCATCCTGCTCCACTGCATCTTGTTTAACAGCCTGTTCTTCTAGCATTTCAATTGGAAAGCTAATATGGTCAGAATAGGTAGTAATTATATTTTTTAGTCTGTAAGCCGATAAAAACTCATCCATGCCTTCTTTAAGATGCAGAATAATCTCTGTACCTTTAGTGGGTTTAGCGATCGTTTCCAGCGTAAACTCGCCATCACCAGACGATTGCCACTCCACACCCTGATCAGCTGCCAGGCCTGCTTTGCGTGTTCTTAAGGTCACCTGGTCAGCGACAATAAACGCAGAATAAAAACCCACCCCAAACTGCCCAATCAGACGACTGTCTTTAGCTTGATCGCCAGTGAGTTTTTCAAGAAATTTTTTCGTGCCTGAATTAGCGATGGTACCAATATTTTCGATCACCTCGTCGCGGGTCATGCCAATACCATTATCTCGCAAGGTGATGGTTTTCGCCTGCTCATCAAATTCAAGTTGAATTTTAAGCGCAGACTCCCCTTCACTTAATTGATCATTTGACACCATTTCAAAGCGCAATTTATCCAGCGCATCAGATGCATTCGATACTAACTCGCGCAGAAAAATTTCTTTATTACTATAAAGTGCATGGATCATTAGCTGCAGTAATTGTTTGACTTCAGTTTGAAAAACATGAGTTTCTTTTTGCATCACTTGTACCCTTAATGAATGAATCGTGCCTGTGTTATGGGGCTTACCAAAGATTTTTCAATAGTAAAAACAAAAAAAGCCGCAATGCGGCTTTTTCAAATAATGACGGACATCAAAATTTAAAATAACTCAATATCATCCTCAGGCGTTTGTTCTTGTTTGGTTGCAAGACGTTGTGCCATACGCTGACGCATAATGGCTATGGCATCATGGGTAGATTTTTGCTGATCAAAAATTAGCTCGAACAGCTCTTCCTCTTCTCGCATAGAGGTACCCTTGCGCACGGCTTGCTTAAATGCGTGCCATTCCGCTTCATCCTTAACTCGCATTTCATGTGAAACAATTTCAGCCAGCCCAGACAATCCGCCTGATACATGCTGAAGCCGCTGAGATAACTTGTCATAAAACTGGAAAGCAATAATAGCCTGCTGCATTTTATCAGCCAATTCAACTGCTTGAGCTTTTAGCAATGAATAGTGGCTAGCAAACTCATCATGCTCTTCTAAAACTGGCTTTAGCATATTAGACACAGATTGAATTTCTTCAATGTGCTGAGTCATAAAGCGGAAGGTGTCAATTAACGCATTAACCGAATGATCTCCTTCGGTTATTGACAGCTCAATTTGAGCAATCGATAAATTTAACACTAATATTGTTTCTTGTACCTCTTTCGCACCCAGTGCATAAGGGTAGGTTGCTGCATTATTCATAGTTTTCCTAAATTAAGCTACGCGTTTATTGGCTGAGATCGTTTTGTCTTTTGATGGTGTTTTATGTGAAGAAACCACACCAGCCACGTCAATAATAAGCGCAACTTTACCGTCACCAAGAATAGTGGCGCCGGCAACACCAAATATTTTCATGAAGTTATTTTCTAGGCTTTTAATAACAACTTGTTGCTGCCCCATCAAATCGTCCACAAACAAGCCCGCTCGCTTGCCACCCTCTTCAACAACGACCAATAGGCCTTTACTTAAGTCACTTTGAGCATTGTCAACACCAAATAATGAATGGAGACGTATAACAGGAATATATTGATCTCTAAGCTTATAGAGTTCTGTTTGGCCCGCAATGCCTTTCACTAGGCTAGAATCAACCTGAATAGACTCCACAATTGAGACCAATGGGAATACATAAGTCTGAGCCCCGACAGATGCTAACTGGCCATCCAGAATAGCTAGGGTTAAGGGTAGGCGAATCGTAAAGATACTGCCGCGACCAGACTCTGAATGCACTTCAACTGAACCACCTAATCCGCGAATATTTCGTCTGACAACGTCCATTCCAACACCGCGGCCAGAGACATCACTCACAACTTCTGCGGTCGAAAAACCAGGATGGAAAATTAAATCCACTATTTCATCATGTGACAAATTCGCATCCGCTTCTATGACGCCCTTCTCGATTGCTTTTTGGTGGACGCGATCTGTATTAATACCGGCACCATCATCGGTTATTTGAATAACAATATTACCCCCTTGATGGAAAGCAGCCATTTTAACCGTGCCTTTTTCTGGCTTGCCAGCAGCAAGACGCTTCTCTGGCGACTCAATGCCATGATCAATGGAGTTGCGAACAATATGAACCAACGGATCAGTTAACTGTTCTAGCATGGTTTTATCCAGCTCAGTATTTTCACCCTCCATCACCAACTCAATTGTTTTACCGAGTTTTTGGCTCACATCATGAACGATTCGAGGCATACGATTAAAAGCAAAGCTCACCGGTAACATCCGTATATTCATCACGCTTTCTTGAAGTTCGCGAGTATGACGTTCCAAATGAGATAAGCCTTCTTTTAGCTTATCAACCCACTCAGTTGAGTCAGGGTTTTGTTCGGCCTGCTCACCAAACTGGCTCAGCATGGATTGAGTGATGACTAGCTCACCCACTAAATTCACCATTTGATCAATCTTGTTGAGGTTAACGCGAATTGACCCATCCGCCTGAGCGGATTTCTTTTGCAAATCTGCACTCGCTTTGGTATCGACTTTCTTTTCAACACTAGCCGTCTTTGCCACTGAAGCAGGTGCAGAAACCGAGTCCGCAGGTTGAATTTCCATCGTTTTAGCTGCCACAGTATTTTCTGCTGGGGCATCATTTTTACCCGCTGCTTTTATAGGCATAACCTGAATGTGTGCACCATCACCATCAATCCATTCAAACACTTCATTAATGGCATCTTCAGAAATCTCACCTGACAACATTAGATTCCACTTAAGGTAAACTTCTTCAGGATTATAGTCCTCCCAGGCAACCAACTCTTCAGTATCAACTGATACATCAAGATTCCCCAGCGTCTGGAGCTCTCTAAAAATACGTAATGGCTCGTTTCCCGTTTGCAATAAATGTCGTTCAGGATGCATAACGATATGCCACAACCTGACACTGTCCGTATCTTGGTTGACTAAACTGGGCTCAGATGAGGAACTAATTGATGAAGGCGTTGGATTCGCTGCTTGCTCGCCAGCGAGTAATGCTTCCATTTGGGCTTGGACATGGTCAGATCGTTCTTGATCAATTGGCTCATGGTGCTGAAGCTTGGTCAACATGTCTCTCAAAATATCGACAGCATCAAGCATTATCCTAACGGCTTGCTGAGTTACATCCCGCTTATAATCGCGCATTTCGTCTAACAAGGTTTCGAGCACGTGGGTGAAGCCCGCAATTTCAGAGAAACCAAACGTGCCACTACCACCTTTTATAGAATGCGCTGCACGAAAAATCTCGTTTATTTTTTCGGCATCAGGTCGACCTTCAGGCAACTCAAGCAGGCCTGTTTCCATGACCTGCAAACCTTCAAAACTCTCTTCTAAGTAGGTTTGACGAAAAACTTCCATCATATCCATGGTATGTTTCCTATATAGTTATCGACACAATGCTAACAAACAATCTGTAAAATGCGAAGTTAAAATAACTCCACGTCACCCTCAACTGGCTTTTTATCAATTGTTTTAACATATTGATTTTCCTGCTCAAACAACGACTCATTGTGCATTGGATTTAATCTACGCACTCGAACCCGACCATCAGCAGGGTAAAATATGACTTTGCGCGGGAACACATCACCAATGTCCTGCGAAATCACCTTAAAGCCTTCAGTGTAAATATAATCAAAAACGAACCCAATGTTATACCAACCGATATTGGTCATCGAACTCATAATACGGCCACCACCAAACACTTTGAACTCTAAACGTTCACGTTTAGCACCACTACGCAACAGGGTGTTAACCATATTCTCCATGGCATAGTTGCCGTACCGATTAGCATCAGATAATTCAAAGTTCCGGTTCGCGGAAGATTTATCCATTGGCAACATGAAATGATTCATACCACCAATTTTGGCCACAGGATCATGGACACATGCTGCAATACAGGACCCTAGAACGGTTTCTATTCTCTCTTGCTGTTGAGTGACATAAAACTCGCCAGGTAAAATTTTAATTGTCGCAATACCTTCTGCTGGATCAATACTTTTCTGCATAATTTATTTTTTCATCTTATATTAGCCAATCTAAGCATATAGGCAAATTAGTGTTACTTATAATTCTAGTATATTTATTGACTGAAGAAACATTATTTTAATTTCTTGAGCGCACGACGTTGCTTAAAAAAATTGGATAGCAGAGCGGAAGCCTGCTCTGCGCAAACACCATTGACCACTTGATATTGATGATTAAGAAAATCACTTGCGGCTAGATTAATTCGAGAGCCGACTGCACCCGATTTAGGATCCGTTGCGCCATAAACCAAGCGGGCGATTCTGGCATGAACCAATGCGGTAGCACACATAGCACAAGGTTCAAGCGTGACATAAAAAGTAACACCAGGCAATCGATAGTTTTGGAAGGTTATCCCTGCGTGACGCAACGCCACAATTTCGGCATGCGCGGTGGGATCATGAGTCAAAATAGACTGATTAAAACCCAGGCCCACACACTGCTGATCCAGCACAGCCAACGCACCAACAGGCACTTCGCCCTGTTGTTGAGCATAATCGGCCAGTGCCAGGGCTTGCTGCATCCAAAACACATCCTGCTCTGCCTGAACCAGGCCTGGTGGGCAGGCAAGCCCCACCAAGTCCTGCGGATTGTGAAGCCCTACTCCCATTCAATCGTAGCAGGCGGCTTACTCGAAATATCATAGGTCACCCGCGAGATACGCGGGATTTCATTAATAATCCGATTCGACACTTTTTCAAGAAATTCATAGGGCAAGTGTGCCCAACGTGCGGTCATAAAGTCAATGGTTTCAACTGCACGCAAACTGACTACATAATCATAACGACGCGCATCACCAACGACTCCCACCGACTTGACCGGCAAAAACACGGTAAAGGCTTGCGAGGTTTTGTCGTACAAATCGGCTTTACGCAGTTCTTCGATAAAAATATGGTCGGCCAGACGCAAAATATCGGCATATTCTTTTTTCACTTCACCCAAAATACGCACCCCCAGGCCTGGTCCTGGGAAAGGATGACGATAAACCATATCGGCAGGCAAGCCTAATTCCACACCCAGCTTACGCACCTCATCCTTAAACAACTCTCGCAAGGGTTCCAGCAGCTTAAGCTCCATATCTTCGGGTAAACCACCGACATTGTGGTGCGACTTAATGACCTTCGCCTTGCCGGTTTTAGAACCCGCCGACTCAATCACATCAGGATAAATTGTGCCTTGCGCCAACCATTTAACGTTGGTTAACTTTGACGACTCCTCATCAAACACTTCAATAAAAGTATGACCAATAATTTTGCGTTTCTTTTCCGGGTCGGCCTCACCGGCCAGTTTATCCATAAAGCGTTTTTCGGCATCAACTCGGATGACTTTCACCCCCATGTTTTGCGCAAACATCGCCATCACCTGATCACCTTCTTGGTGACGCAATAAACCATGGTCAACAAATACACAGGTGAGCTGATCACCAATCGCCTTGTGTAACAAAGCCGCCACCACTGAAGAATCAACCCCGCCTGACAAACCAAGCAACACGTCATCACTGCCGACCTGCTCACGAATACGCCCAATCGAATCTTCGACAATATTGGCCGTGGTCCAAAGCTTTTCACACCCACAAATCTGCGACACAAAGCGGTCTAGAATCCGCAAGCCTTGCTTGGTGTGGGTCACTTCAGGATGAAACTGAATGCCATAAAAACGTCTTGCTTCATCGGCCATACCAGCGACAGGACAGCTCTCAGTGCTAGCCATTAATTTAAAACCATCCGGCATTTGGTCAACACGATCACCATGCGACATCCAAACGTCCAACAAACCATGACCTTGGGCATTGACATGGTCTTCGATATCACGAAACAGTTCGGTGTGACCATGGGCACGAACTTGAGCATAACCATATTCATGCTCATCAGCATGAATCACCTGACCACCGAGCTGCTGCGCCATGGTCTGCATGCCATAACAAATACCCAATAAAGGCACATCTAATTCAAATACCAGGCCTGGTGCTTTAGGCGCATCATCACCAATAACGGTTTCGGGGCCACCCGATAAAATAATCCCCTTAGCACCAAAATCCTGAATAAACTGCGGATCGACATCCCAGGGTTCAATCTCACAATAAACCCCAATTTCACGAATACGTCGTGCAATCAACTGGGTATATTGCGAACCAAAATCAAGAATAAGAATACGGTGGTCGTGAATAGAGTGCTGCGTCATAGGTCTTCCAAATATA
The DNA here is from genome assembly GCF_000227665.2 of Thiomicrospira aerophila AL3. NCBI lineage: Bacteria > Pseudomonadati > Pseudomonadota > Gammaproteobacteria > Thiotrichales > Piscirickettsiaceae > Thiomicrospira > Thiomicrospira aerophila. The sequence continues at coordinate 1,543,094 of NZ_CP007030.1, forward strand.
AAAAGTAACGCCGAACTGATAGAACATCAGATCGGCTAATAAAGAGTGAGATTAGATACGGTAGTTAGGTGCTTCTTTAGTGATCATAACATCATGCACATGACTTTCGACCATCCCCGCATTGGTTACTCTAACAAACCAAGGCTTCTCGTTCATTTCTTTGATATCTTTGCACCCTGTGTAGCCCATGCTCGAGCGGACACCACCGACTAGCTGATGGATGATAGGTGACAAAGGACCTTTATAAGGAACACGCCCCTCAATACCTTCTGGCACTAACTTATCTTCGGCATTGGATGACTGAAAATAGCGGTCACTGGAGCCTTGTTTTTGTGCCATCGCACCCAAAGAACCCATACCACGATAGGCTTTGTAAGCACGCCCTTGAAAGTACTCTACTTCACCAGGCGACTCTTCTGTGCCAGCGAACATACTTCCTAGCATAATCGCTGAAGCACCCGCGACAAGCGCCTTAGCCACATCACCTGAAAAACGAATTCCACCATCTGCAATCAAAGGCACACCAGTACCTTGCAAGGCTTTAGCGACATTAGAAATAGCTGAAATTTGTGGTACACCCACGCCAGCAACAATTCGCGTAGTACAAATGGAGCCAGGGCCAATACCGACTTTAACTGCATCCGCACCGGCTTTTACCAGGTCAAGCGCCGCTTCAGCGGTCGCAATATTTCCGCCAATCACATCCACTTCTGGGAACATCTGTTTTACCCAGGCCACACGGTCTAATACGCCCTGCGAATGACCATGAGCAGTGTCAACCACAATCACATCAACTCCCGCCTTAATTAGGGCATTAACGCGCTCTTCCGTATCGGCACCGGTACCTACTGCGGCACCCACACGTAAACGACCATTTGAATCTTTAGAGGCCAACGGGTGCTCATTTGATTTCAAAATATCCGTTACTGTAATCATGCCCTTCAGATCAAAGTTGTCGTTTACCACCAATACCCGCTCAATACGGTGCTCGTGCAGTAAATCGAGAACTTTTTCGCGGTCAAACTTTTCAGGGACCGTCACCAACTTTTCTTTGGGTGTCATCACACTGTGAATTGGCAAACTAAAATCGGTTAAAAAACGCAAGTCACGGCCAGTCACTAGACCTACTAGCTGGCCTTTGTCCATCACAGGAACACTTGAGATGTTGTTTTGTTCTGTAATTCTTAATACATCTGCAACGGTTGCGGTCACTTCAACACAAATGGGGTCGAGGATAACACCATGCTCATACTTTTTGACCTTATTGACCTCAGCGGCCTGCTCTGCAATAGTCATATTCTTGTGAACAATACCAATTCCGCCTTCTTGAGCTAAAGCAATCGCTAAACGCGCTTCCGTTACGGTATCCATCGCTGCAGAGACAAACGGAATATTAAGCGTAATATTTCGGGTTAACTGGGTTTTTAATGACACATCTTTTGGTAGCACCGTGGAGTGGGCTGGCACTAATAACACATCGTCGAAGGTCAACGCTTCTTGTAAAACTCTCACTTTTCACCACCTTGTAAATTCTTTATGGGTCGATTAGATTTTTCATTGCTAAGACGTCCGGAACGTCAAAATTTCAAAACTCACTTAATTTTCATAGCCTTAGCAATAAAAAACCCAAATTAACCCTTGTTTTAAGATACATAATCGAAATTTTTCGTTTATTATAAAGTTTGACAGCGACGGGGTAAACTGAATAACTTATAGCAAACTACGAAATTAACAAAAAATGTTGCTTCGTACTTTTGCTTTTTGGTTGATTCTATTACAATCCTAGATGTCCTAGACACATAATAAAAAAGCTCAAAACCTTTGGAGGAGTTCATGAAAAAATTATTAGTTGGTGCAACGGTCCTTGCTACCCTAACCTTAGCTGCCTGTAATCACAATCAAGCTATGCCAACGGATGAGTACGCAGCCCTTGTTGCTGAAGCTCAAGAAAAACAAGCTAAATCACGTGAACTTGGTAACGTTTGGCAACAACGTAACATGAAGTTACCTTATGTTGATCATTACCTAGCTGAAGCAGAAAAAGCACGCCAAGAATCTGTTCGCTTAGCTCGCGAAGCCGTTAAATCTGCTAACGCGCAAATTGAACAATCAAAATATGGCGCTGAGTTACGTCCAGGCTGGCATAGAGATTAATTATATAGTTTCACGTCATCCTCAAAAGCCAGCTTCCGCTGGCTTTTTTGTAACCACACTACTACTCACTTACCCTTTAGATAATCTACATCACTAAATGTAGCCACCCACTCAGGCTTCATCACCACTAACGCGGCAATAATAAAGCCATTCAGAAACGCTTCTGGTGCGGCCACTAACGGAATAAACGGGAAAAAGTTATAAGCTAAATAATCCGCTGTATAAGCCCCACCGTATAGCATAACCAGGCCTGCTAACACTAATGCCACAAGCGCCCCAAAGCCTGCTGCAAAAAATCCATTTAAAAACACATACACAAAAAAGTTGCGGTCTAAAAAACGATACGCTAACTTGTAAAACCACCAAGTCAGCATGATTGGAATCCAGCCCATAAGCAACGCGTTTAAGCCAAACATCGTCCAACCGGCATCACCATTGAAGGTGACTAACAATAATGCCAAAGACATCGCAAGAATCGCAAACTGCGGGCCAAACATAAGTGTAAAGACCGTCATTAACAGAAAATGAAAACTGATACCTGGGTTAATGCTTGCACTTAGCTGCCATAACACGACGATGACTAACACCGCTCCTAAAAACACACTTTGTGCCGCAATATCACCCCTTACCTTTGCCCAAGGTGCCGTCAGCAAGGCCCAGCCTAGCATAGCAAGGTAAGCCAGTCCGCCAAAAATAGCCCAACCCATACCGAGTAACCCATCTGGTAAATTCATTGCCCGTCCTTTATATAATTATTCTTATCCGTATAATAACGCTTTTATAAACCGGCTTGGTAAGATGCATAAAACAAAAATTATTTTTGCGCTTTTATATGACCTTCTCTTGCTCCTCGCTGTTTGGTTTTTTGTGGCCATTCCATTTGTGCTTTGGCAGGGTGATAACATTCAAAACAGTCCAGCTACATTGTTCGCCTTTCAGGTGTACCTGCTTGGAACAACCTATATCTACCTAAGTTATTTTTGGTTACAAACAGGTCAAACACCCGGCCTCAGAACTTGGCGTCTGCAACTTATTCGCACGGATGGTTATATCTTGACGCGCCGCGACTCTTACGTCAGATTTTTGTTTAGCCTTATTTCAGTAGCGACTCTAGGACTAGGTTGGCTATGGTTATTTTTCAATAACCGCCATCAAACTTTCCACGACATGATGGCTAACACCCAAATTATTGCTGTTAAAGCCAGCGAACAGGATTAATTTTCTAGGATTATCTATGAACCCACATACGCTCGTTATTCATCACCACGAACTCACCCAATCTCAACTTAGCTCTCTACGTGAATCTGTTGGCGAACCCATCGCGCATCACAATCACTGGCGAATTGTCAGTGAGCAAACCCTTAGCCCATCAAAACTGATACAACTTAGAGAAACACTGGCGCTAGACCTCAACTACCTGCCCGCAGACTTTAACCCCGCTGCAGTAAAACTCGTCATTAGCGATATGGACTCCACGCTGATTAGTATTGAATGCATTGATGAAATTGCCGATATGTTCAATATCAAACCCCATGTAGCCGCTATTACAGAGGCCGCAATGCGTGGCGAATTAAACTTTGAACAATCGCTAACTCAACGCGTTGCATTATTATCAGGACTTGATGAACAGGCACTCGACCGAGTTTACAATGAACGACTGACTCTCAACCCAGGCGCAGAAGCATGGATAACGGGCTTAAAAAACCGTGACATTAAATTTGCGCTGGTATCAGGTGGCTTTGATTTTTTCACCTCAAGACTGACCCAACGCCTTGGTTTGGACTTCAGCCGCGCCAATAAACTCGCCATTGAACAAGGTGTATTAACCGGCTCAGTAGTCGGTTCAATTGTCGGTGCCCAGGCTAAAGCCGACTTTTTACATGAACTATGTCAACAACTTGCCATTACCCCAGAACAAGTCATTGCGATTGGTGATGGCGCTAATGACTTATTAATGATGAAAGCAGCAGGCCTGAGTGTCGCGTTCCGTGCTAAGCCTACTGTACAAGCTCAAGCAAACTGTGTGCTTAACTATAGCGGCTTAGATGCCATGTTAGATTTATTGGCATAACCTAACAATTTGATGGCAATAAGAAAGGAAAAAAGCGGGACATGCCCGCTTTTTTTAGAAGAGGTTACGTTCAAACTCTTGATAGGCCTCGCTCACAAAACGGCCAAAAGTCGTGTCATAGCCCGGCCAGTTTTTAGCCTCATTAACCATAAATGGATGCTCGTCTAGTTTTGGACGAATCTCAAAGTCCGACAAGCCTTCATCATAGTACTTTTCAACTTCTGAATAGATAACTTCAAAGAATTCGCGCTGTAAACGTGGCAAATCTTTACCTTCATGGTCACCATGACCCGGGATAAAGACATCAATATCCATTGCTTCCATTTGTTCCATCGCTTTAATGGTACCTAAGAAAGTGCCATCAGAGATATTGGCTACTCGCTTCATCGCCATATCGCCAATGAAAAGTGTTTTTTCTTCAACAACCTCAACTGCTAAGTCGGAATCAGTATGCACGTGGCCCATAAAATGGATCTTAATGGTGGTATCACCCATATTAATGGTTTCACCTCCTTCTAAGGTTTTAGTTGGAGGCGTCACCACAGTACCAGCTGTCGCGTTATTAGTATTGCGGCTCATAAAGCCCGTCCAGACTACACCGGCACCTGCTTTTACTTGCTCAATCACATTAGGGTGAGAGTAAATTTCAACATCTGGATAAGCTTCGATAAATGCGTGGTTACCTAACCAATGATCACCATGAATATGGGTGTTAATAATCTTGGTAACAGGCTTATCGGTGACGGTCTTAATTTGGCGGATCAACATTTCACCGATCTGAACTGAACCGCCCGTGTCCACAACCAACACCCCTTCAGATGTCACAACAAAGCCGGGGTTACTAAAAAAACCATAGTTAGCTGGGCTCGGCTCAGGATCCACCGCTAAAAAATAGTAGCAACGCTCATTAACCTTGGTGATGGGAATATTGGGTACATCCGGTCCTCGAACTTCCCAATCATCAGCGGCATAAAGCGGCTTTAAAACTGAAAAACTGGCAAGGCCCGCCCCAATGCCTAACGCTGATTTAAACAAGTCGCGACGCTTCATATTACTCTTCATTATTTGTCCTCTTTTTAGTGTTTTTTATTGCTGTTTAACGGGTTAAGTTTAACCCAGTTAAAGAGAAAAAACCAAGCTACAATTGAACGGTTGTTAAGTAAACTATTTGCCAATAATCATTTTCATTATCATTGACAGCACAGTTATTTATCTTCATACTTGTTCTTATTTATAGCTCACTAAAGTCTTACCATGCAAAACATCCAACTTTACTTAGATTTAACTTTTTTCACTATCCTCGGTCTAATGATGTTCATTGCACTGTGGATCACATTTGAACGCTTATTTTTGTTTAAGCGGATTGATGTTGAAAGCTACCCACATATTGAACTTCTCAACATCGATATCACCAAAAACCTGACCACCCTTTCCACCATTGGCGCTAATGCACCTTATGTCGGCCTATTGGGAACCGTTATTGGCATCCTTATTACCTTTTATGAAATTGGGATGAATGACAGCCTAGAAACCGCTGTCATTATGACCGGTTTAGCCCTAGCACTTAAATTGACCGCTGCCGGTATCGCCGTGGCAATTCCCGCTTTGATGTTTTATAACGGCCTACTGCGTAAAGTCGAAGAACTGCAAGCTAAATACCGTGTTTATCAGGACCTATCACCTAAAGCCCAGACACTAAACAAGGATTAAGCCATGAAACGCTTTGATTCGATGAATGTCATCCCGCTGATTGATGTGATGTTGGTTTTACTGGCGATTGTGCTTTTAACGGCTTCGTTTATTGTGCATGACAAAATCGATATTCAACTACCCAAAACTGAAAATACCGCCAGTTTTAATCCTGAAGACCGCGAAAAATTAAATCTATCACTTGATAATAGCGGTCAACTTTATTGGGACGGTGAACCGATTCAAACGGATGGATTAAACCAAAAAATGGCGCAATTAGATCGCAATACCCTTATTCAACTTCGCGTTGACCAGGCTGTTGAGTTTCATTTTTTTGTTACTTTGATGGATATTGTTAAAAAATATCAACATGACAATATCACCATTCTGACGGAACGCAAAAGCTAATGCTTCGCTCTGATTCAGGCAAGGGGTTTATCCTTGCTCTCGTTATCTATTTAGCTTTTGCGCTAGCCTTAGCGAGCTGGCTACTCCAGCGCACGACAGAACCACCGCCCAGCATAGAGCGTGCAGTTCCTGTTACACTCGCAATGTTTGCGCCGCCACCAGAGCCGGCCGTTGAACCTGAACCTGTTGTTGAACCTGAACCTGTTGTTGAACCTGAACCTGTTGTTGAACCTGAACCTGTTGTTGAACCTGAACCTGTTGTTGAGCCTGAACCTGTTGTTGAGCCTGAACCTGTTGTTGAGCCTGAACCAGTTATTGAACCTGAGCCAGTCGTTGAACCTGAACCAGTTATTGAACCTGAACCAGTCGTTGAACCTGAACCAGTTGTTGAACCTGAGCCAGTCGTTGAACCTGAGCCAGTCGTTGAACCTGAGCCAGTTGTTGAACCTGAGCAGGTTGCGCCGAGGCCGCGCTTTAATGAAGCCGATATTGCGCGTGCTGAACAACAATATCTAAATGCGCTGTCAGAAACCCTGGCTCGACACGCACAAAACACCTACCCGCGTATTGCGCAGCGCCGCGGCTTACAAGGTGAAGTCTATATCCGCTTTACCATCCTAGCTAACGGTCAAATTATTGACATTGAAATCATCGATTCATCGGGACAACGCTTGCTTGATAACGCGGCCCTTGAAATTTTCGAAACGCATATGAATAATCAGTTTAGACCTTTTCCAGCACAAATAAACCGTGAGCGCTGGACGCATACGGTACCGATTGAATACAAATTGCGCTAAGATACGCCTTTAATTTTTACGCGAGACTGATCATGGCAAAACCCATTTTATTTAGCGGCATCCAACCTTCTGGCGACCTGATGCTAGGCAACTATATTGGCTCAATAAAAAATTGGGTGAAGCTACAGGATGACTATCAATGTCTGTTTTCACTGGTCAATATGCACGCCATTACTGTCGAGCAAAATCCACAAGATCTCATTAAGCGTAGCCTTGACTTTGTAGCACTGTACCTCGCCTCTGGCATCGACCCACAAAAAAGTACCGTATTCATTCAATCACAAGTGCCAGAACACGCTGAACTTGCCTGGATTCTGAATTGCGCAACCTATATGGGTGAACTCAATCGCATGACGCAATTTAAAGATAAATCACAAAAACACGAACACAATATTAATGCGGGTTTATTCAACTATCCGGTGTTAATGGCCGCCGATATTTTGCTCTACCAAACAGAATTAGTGCCCGTTGGGGCTGATCAAAAACAACACCTAGAGCTGACGCGTGACCTCGCCCATCGCTTCAATAACCGTTTTGAACGTGAAATCTTCAAAATCCCCGAACCTTTTATTGCGCCAGCCACATCCGGTGGGCGAATTATGAGCTTGCAAGACCCGACTAGCAAAATGTCAAAATCTGATAGCAATAAAAATAACTTCATCGCGCTACTCGACGACCCAAAAACCATTCTCAAAAAATGCAAAAAAGCCGTCACCGACTCGGGTGAGGTTATCGAATATGATCTTGACAATAAGCCCGGTGTGTCGAACCTACTCACAATCTATTCGGTTATTAGCGGAAAAACGATTGAACAGGTCGTTCAACACTTTGAAGGCAAAATGTACGGCCATTTAAAAGTAGAGCTTGGGGAATTGATTGTCGAGTATCTTGCACCGATTCAGCAGCGCTTTTACCAAATCCGTGAGGATGAAGCTTATCTTAACGCGGTGCTTAAAACAGGCGCTGAGAATGCCCGCACCCAAGCCCAAAAAACCCTCCGCGATGTGCAACATACTATTGGGTTTGTATTACCTTAAGGTTTATCAGGCCTGGTTCATTTCTGCCAGGTGACTAAGCAGGCGTAAAAAACCTAAGCAGGACGCAATGGTCGCTGTTTCTTGCATGGTGTGATAACCCGTAGTGGGAATCTGCAGTGTTGTGCCTTGCACAAACCCGTTTGAGGCCAAGGTGATGCGCCCCATTTCCGTACTACCCAGCGAACGCGCAGCTTGCCCTTGCTGCTGCGCAACCTTGTTTTGCTGCTCAACATACTGATCTTTAAAACTATACCGAATCCCCAATTGATCACACAGCTCAGCCAGGCTCGAGGTAGTCTGTGCATTATAGGAGGCATGGGCATCTTTTTTACGCAACACTAACTCCTGGACATCCGCCGCCTCTCGATTGGGATAAGGACTTGTATCTAATACAATCAAGCGATTGGTAGAGCCGCCAAAACGACGAAACCACTCTAGCAAATAACGCCAACTCGAACCTGACTCTTCCTGGGCAGTAAAAAAAGCCGTGCCTTGAAAACCTAAGCTAAACAAATGCACCAATAGCGCCGCCGTTAGCACATTGTCTAATTGACCACTTAATAACGACTGATCTACTTTTAAGCTATCACGAAAAGCCACCGGTGTGCCGGCTACCAGATGTTCAAGCCCTTCTAGCTCAAAAATTAGGTTGTTGCGAAACTCACAAATAAAGGTATTTTTGATGACGCCCGAACCACGATAGGCACCGGACCAAGGCTCATAGGCCATTACCGGTGTCGCATCAAAACGCTCACTGATTTTTTGCATCAGTTCTTCGCTCACCGCATTGCCTAATAAGTCCGAACGATGACCCGAAACAAATGCGGCATATTGGAACTCATTGGGACCAGTACAAATTAAGCCATGACGGTCAACATGAGCCGATAACATGGCACTTTGCGGCGCATTACCCTGTGCAACCAATAATCCTTCATACCAGGTTACGCGCGCTCCACGCTCTTCTAGTTCACGTTGTAATACCCGAAAAAAAGAATGCTCTGCACCCACCACAGAAGGTTGACGAATTAAGTGTTTGAGCAGGTCTATAAAACCCGCAAATTGATAATGCGCCGCATGAGCGCCAAAATCTGTCATTAGGAATACGAACAGCAGTAATCGGTGACTGACTTCACTTTGATACCAAACTTAGCATTAGCTGGCACCTCAAAAGACTCACCGGCTTTGATCGTCTGCCAAGCACTTGACCCAGGCAACAACACCTCGACTTCACCCGCCATAATTTCCATTAACTCATCTTCATCCGTGCCAAACTCATAGTCACCCGGCATCATAATACCTAGTGTTTTACGCGAACCATCCGCAAATTTAACAACACGACTGGTTACCTTGCCATCAAAATAAATATTGGCAGCTTTTAATACGGTGACATTATCAAATTGACTCATTTAGTTTTCCTTGTTGAGACGTTATCAATTAAAAATTGTATATTTCAAGTACGAACATGATCAGCACCAATCAATTCAATCGGGTAGCCGTCAGGATCTTCAATAAACGCAATAATCGTTGTGCCGGCATTCATGGGGCCTGCTTCGCGCAGAATTTTAGCACCCTTGGCTTTGGCCGTGGCGGCCGCTTCATAGACATCCGCTACTTCTATCGCAATATGGCCATAAGCGGTGCCCATTTCATATTCACTGACACCCCAGTTATAGGTTAATTCTAATACCGTGTGGTCTGATTCGTCGCCATAGCCTAAAAACGCCAGGGTAAACTCGCCTTTTGGATAGTCCTTTTGACGCAACAACGACATCCCCATCACTTGGGTATAAAAATCAATTGAACGTTGTAAATCACCGACTCGTAACATAGTATGCAACATTCGCATCTGTAATCCTCCTGGGTTGATAATTCAATTTAGCCTAAGTCTCAACTTAAACCTGCAAACGTCTTAGTCCAAACCACGCAATCATGATGGCCAATAACACCGCTAAGGACGATAGCATATAGGATAACAAGGCGCCACCGATAGACCAGGTAAGTCCGGCAATTAGCGCACCCATCGCGCCTCCCAAGCCTTGACTGGTCGCCGCATAAACCGCTTGACCACGACTGCGTAACGCACCATTAAACAAACTATCAATTAAATGCAGTGCCACAGCATGATAAAGGCCAAAGCTTGCCGCATGAAATAATTGCGCGACCAATAAGGCACTCAGGCTTTCGACACCCCATAAACTTAACTGCCACCTAAGCAAGGTTAAACCTAAGCTGCACATTAGCAATAGCATAATAGACAGATGCCGCAATAGCCATCCCATGGCTAAAAATACAAAGATTTCAGCCACGACACCCAACGTCCATAAGCCTGCGATTGTTTGGGTAGAATAGCCATATTCGCTTAAATGAATGGAGAAAAAATTATAGTAGGTGCCATGGGAAAACTGGATCAAGAAACTGACTGCCAGCAAGGCCAACACGATGGGTGATAACAACACCGGCCAAAGCGATGTCTTAGCGGTATCGGCATGCTGATCAGCCGAATCTGGCTGATCCACCAGTGTGAAGGTCACCAAACTAAGCAGCAGAAACAACGCTAAAATAACCCAAGGAAAACCTGCCAGCCCCCAGTGACTAAACAGCCAACCTAACAGCAACACCGCCGCAATAAAACCCAGTGAACCCCATAACCGAATCTTGCCATAGTCTACTTTTTTACTGCCTAACTGGCTAAAGGTATAGGCCTCAAATAAGGGCAAACCACCGTGCCAAAAGAAGCTAAACAACAGCACGACCAATAACAACGACCAAAAATCTGCTGCCCATAGCAGGCCTGCTGCCGTAAGGGTCGCTAGCGCCATCGCGATACGAATCCAAAGCATCATTTTGCCGGAATGATCAGCTAACCAACCCCAAAAATAGGGCGCAATAATTTTGGTGCCAATCAGCGCCGCCATCACTTGACCGATTTCTAATGCATTGAACCCCAAGCCCTGCATATAGAGGCCAAAAAAGGGTAGAAACGTACCAAACAAGGTGAAATAAAAAAAGTAGTACAACGACAAACGCCGACGAGGAATCCCCGTCGGCGTAGCTAGACTAGACGGATGAGCTACCTGCTCAGGTTGATTTGGCAAGTTTAGCTAAATCCATAACGGGCGGCACGACATCGGCATTCTGTGCACGGTGACGCATAAAATGATCCAACAGCACAATCGCCATTTGTGCCTCAGCAATCGGGGTAGCACGAATTCCCACACAGGGGTCATGCCGCCCCTTAGTAATCATATCCACCGCTTCGCCGTGCATATTGATACTCTTCCCTGGCACCGTCACACTCGAGGTCGGTTTTAACGCAATATGAGCAATAATATCTTGGCCAGATGAAATCCCCCCCACTATGCCGCCAGCATGATTCGATAAAAACCCTTGCTCTGGCGACATTTCATCACGATGTTCGGTCCCCTTTTGATTAACCACAGCAAAGCCATCGCCAATTTCAACGCCTTTAACAGCATTAATGCTCATCAGTGCATGGGCCAAGTCCGCATCTAAACGATCAAAAACCGGTTCGCCTAATCCCACTGGCACGCCAGAGGCCACAATGGTAATTTTCGCACCGATTGAATCACCGGTTTTTTTCAACGCGGTCATGTACTCTTCCATCTCGGCAATTTTATTAAAATCAGGGCAAAAGAATGGATTGGTATCAATAACATTAAAATCAACCTGTTCAATACTTACTGGCCCAAGCTGTGATAAATAACCTCTAACCTCTACCCCTAACCGCTCACGCAGATATTTTTTTGCAATTGCGCCTGCTGCCACACGCATAGCGGTTTCGCGCGCAGAAGAACGCCCGCCGCCCCGGTAATCACGCAAACCATATTTTTGGGTATAGGTGTAGTCGGCATGCGCTGGACGAAACACTTCCGCAATTTTGGAATAGTCTTGCGAACGCTGGTCGGTGTTTTCAATTAATAACCCAATCGGTGTGCCAGTGGTCACCCCTTCAAAAACGCCCGAAAGAATTTTAACTTGATCGGATTCACGACGAGCCGTGGTGAATTTAGATGTCCCCGGTTTGCGTCGATCCAACTCCTGCTGAATATCTGCCTCAGTGAGTGGCAGGCCTGGTGGACAACCATCTACAATACAACCTAATGCAATACCATGACTTTCACCAAATGTGGTCACACGAAATACTTGTCCGAGGCTATTACCGGCCATCTATGCTTCTCTCTATCATTAATACTAAAAACTAAAAAAATAGCCACGATAGCCGTCTAGACGCCGACTATCCTGCTGGGTTTGAGTGGGCTGAATCGGCGCATCTTGCCAAGACTTGAGGGGCAAACGTCCATTCAGCGGCTGAATAGGTCGCGCATTGTGACCTAACACATCTTGAAAGCCCAAAATTTGTCGAATAGACGCTTCGATCGGTTCACGCATTACCACCCATACCACCCCTTCCTCACAAGGAGGCTGGGTTTGGGAACCCAAATATCGAAAGTAATCACGCGATCTAGGCCACAAATTAATCGGCTGAAACGGCACACCCTCATAAATTCGTAAACGATCAGCGTCACGCGGTAAATGATTTAATATCTGCTCAAGCTGTGGATGACGCTGTCCCTCTTTAACAAGCACGCTCACCACGAGTGCTTGACCCTCGCCATCACGATGATGGAACTGGATTTCTAGCGGATAGTTAAAACCATCCAGTTGATGTTCACTCGGGGTTTTAAATTGCACTTCAAGTAGTTGATATTGGGACCCGGCTTTGATCAATGGACTTCCCAACGGAATAGGACTGACTAAACGCGCCGAAGATTTTTGTAAGCGCAAAGGCATCGCCCGATAATCCGTAGCTAACTCGCTCAGATTCATCACACTCGCGGCTTGCTCTGTGACCAAATTAACCGGTGATTGTGCTCGGCCGCGCTGACAACAACGAAATGCCTCATGTAACGAACCCCAAGCATCGGGGCCATTGTCACCCTGATAGCTCCAATCTGGCAAAACTTCAGGTTGGGCTGGTGCTGGTGCCGGCGCCGCCGTTAAGGGTTCAGCAGCCGTTGTGGCTTCAGTTGCTTCGGGGCTAGCAGCATTACGAGCCGATTCATCAGTCGCTGTGCCATTATCCGTTACCAATTCTGGATTTTGGGCTTGAAAGGCTTGGAACTCGGCTTCAAGGTCTAATAGATTAGCGTAAGCAGGCAGTGAACATACCGCAATCAATGGCAACATAAATGGCATCATAACCAGCGAACCTAGCCATTGTCTTACCCCCTTCATCTGCATGCTCCTGTGCCGTATTTAATCTAAGACGCTCAACTAAGTTCTTTATACCTCGACTGAAGCAGGTCGTCAAATAGCAACAATTCTTCACGGCTAATCGCAAACACCCCTTCGCCGCCCTGTTCAAACTCAAACCAATACAAAGGTAAGCCTTCATAAACCTGCTCAACAAAGTGCTGACTCACCCCGACTTCAACAATCAACACGCCATTATCTGTTAAATGATCGGCAGCTTGAGCTAAGATGCGGCGAACCAGGTCTAAACCATCGACACCTGCCGCCAAACCTAATGCCGGCTCAGCTTGATACTCGGGGGCTAAAGCGGCCATTTCAATCGCATCGACATAAGGCGGATTCGACAAAATAACATCGTAACGCTCACCTTCAAGGGCATTAAACAAATCTGATTGAATTGCCCGCACCTGGCCTTCTAAACCATAACGGGCAATATTTTTTTGCGCCACAGCGAGTGCTTCAGCCGAGATATCCACTAAATCAACCTGTGCTGCATCAAAGGCTTGCAAACTCGCTATACCAATACAACCCGAACCCGTACATAGGTCTAATACGCGTTCAACTTCATCTTCAACCAACCAACCCTGAAAGCCCTTTTCAATAAGTTCAGCCATCGGCGAACGCGGCACTAGCGTGTGTTGATTGACATAAAAATCCAACCCAGCAAAGCGAGCTTGACCGGTTAAATAGGCCGCGGGCTGCCTTGATTGAATACGCAAAATAAACAACTCCGTTAGACAGGTTCGTTCTGCAAAGGTTAGACGAGCATTCAAGTACTGCTCAACTCGTTCCAAGGGTAATGACAGCTTATGACAGGACAAAATTAATGCCTCATCAAACGGATTATCCGTACCATGACCAAATACCAGGCCTGCTTGCGTAAATAACTTGGCACCCCAACGCACAAAGTCGAGTAGCGTTTCTAAACCATCATGTTGATAGTCAAAATCATCACTTAAATCGGTCAACTTACTCATCGGCGACCTGCTTGGCATGTTTGGGTCTAAACGCCTGTACCCTATCGCTATGGGTGGTTATAAATGGGCCATCAATCAGATCAATACAATAAGGTACCGCAGGGAAGACCGCATCTAAACACTCGGCAATAGCAGTTGGCTTACCGGGCAGATTAATAATCAAGCTTTGATTACGAATTACCGCAACTTGGCGAGATAAAATAGCCGTAGGCACATACTTTAGTGACACGGCCCGCATTTGCTCTGCAAACCCATCCAAAACCTTATCCGCTACGGCTAGTGTGGCCTCTGGTGTAACATCGCGTTTCGCCGGACCGGTGCCACCAGTCGTTAAAATCAAACAACAGCCTTCTTCATCGGCCAGTTTAATTAATGTTTGCTCAATCAACGCCTGTTCATCTGCAATGATATGTTTAACAGCATGCCATGGACAGCTAAGTGCACTCGTTAGCCAATCATACATTGCTGGGCCGCCTAAGTCTTCGTAGACCCCAGTACTGGCACGATCTGAAATAGTCACCAGTCCAATTTTAACCATTTGCATTGCTGCCCCTTGAAATTTAAACCTTAAGACGCCATATGATACCTTAAATATAACTAGATAATAAACTCTGACACCAAGGACCCTATGAGCAATCTTAATCACGAAACACCGCTAAATACAGCGGTAACGACTGAAACAGACGCGCACCTCGATTTGCCTGTGGCACTGGAGTCTGCAAGCGAGCAGCTTGGGTACCCCGACATTCTATATTTAATACCCATTAAAGATCGGCCTTTCTTTCCTGGCCAAACCCTACCGGTAGTCTTAAATAAAAAAGCCTGGTTAAAGACTTTTCGTGCGATCCAAAAATCCTCTGGCCCTGACTTTGTCGGCGTTGTTTATGTTGATAATGATGACCATCAAAACGCTCTTCCTGATGAGTTCCGCAAAATTGGTACTTTGGTTAAGATGACTGATGTGAAAATAAAAGACCAATATATTCAGTTTATTGCTGAGGGCGTGTGTCGTTTTCAAATCAATGATTGGGTAAATGAAACCAGCCCCTATGCCACTCAGGTTTCTTATCCGGCGGACATCAAAAATGGCACTGACCAAGAATACAAAGCCTATGGTTTAGCGATTATGAACGCATTTCGTGAACTATTGCCACTAAACCCATTATATAGTGAGGAGTTACGCTTTTTCCTCAATCGCTATAACCCGGAAGACCCCCAACAACTAGCTGATTTTGCAGCCGCTGTCACCACCGCCAAAGCGGAATCTCTGCAGGATGTGCTTGAAACCTTGGATTTGGTCGAGCGGCTTGAAAAAGTCCTCGCCCTGTTTAAGCATGAGATTGAAGTCACCCGTTTGCAGTTTAGTATTCGCGAGCGTGTGGAAGAAAACATGACCGAACATCAAAAACAATTTTTCCTTCGCCAACAACTCAAAGAAATTCAAAAAGAACTGGGCATCCAGCAAGATAGTCAAGGCGAAGATGTCGAACGATTTGAGCAACGGCTTGATGCGCTCAAGATTGCCGATGAGCCGGCGAAAAAAATTCGTGATGAAATCAATAAACTGCGCAATCTTGACCAACAGTCGGCCGAATATGGCGTCACCCGAAATTGGCTAGACTGGGCCACACAACTGCCCTGGCAACATACTAGCCAAGATAAACTCGATCTCACTCGTGCCGAGAGGGTGCTCAACCGAGCCCACTATGGCTTAGACGATGTCAAAGAACGCATTTTAGAGTTTTTAGCTTTGTCACAGATTCGCGGTAAGGTCGCCGGTTCGATTATTTGTTTCGTAGGCCCGCCCGGTGTGGGCAAAACCTCCATTGGCCGCAGCATTGCCGATGCTTTAGGCCGGGAGTTTTATCGTTTTTCTGTTGGTGGCATGCGTGATGAGGCAGAAATAAAAGGTCATCGTCGTACTTATATTGGCGCCATGCCGGGTAAATTCATTCAAGCCCTTAAAGACTGCCAAACCGCTAACCCCGTTATCCTAATTGATGAAGTTGATAAGATGGGCTCATCCTACCAAGGCGATCCTGCTTCAGCCCTACTCGAAGTGCTCGACCCTGAACAAAACCAGCACTTCTTGGATCATTTTTTAGACTTGCGAGTTGATTTATCCCAAGTGTTATTTATTTGCACGGCCAATCAATTAGAAACGATCCCTGGCCCACTTCTCGATCGCATGGAAGTGATTCGCCTGAGTGGTTATATCACAGAAGAAAAAACGGCGATTGCTAATCAATACCTGTGGCCAGGCCTACTAAAAGAAGCTGGATTGAGCAAGCAAGCCGTTCAACTTAACAAGCAAGCTATTGTAAAGGTCATTGAAGATTATGCTCGTGAATCGGGTGTCCGTAATTTAAAAAAACAACTGGCTAAACTGCTGCGCAAGGCGGCAATGAAGCGCGTAAAAGCCCCTGATGAGCCGGTGAAAATAACTGCCAAAAATATCGCCGACTATTTGGGGCCGGCACTGTTTAATGAACAACGTGATAGCATGGAAATCGGCATTATTACCGGACTCGCTTGGACGGCCATGGGCGGTGCCACGCTCAATATAGAAGCGACACGTGTGCACGGACATGGCCACGGCATTAAACTCTCTGGTCAACTTGGCAAGGTGATGCAAGAGTCGGCAGAGCTGGCTTACAGCTTTGTACAAAGTCACGCACCTGCACTTGGCATAGCTGAGGACTTCTTTGAAACCAGTCAAATTCACCTACACGTGCCAGATGGTGCCACCCCTAAAGATGGCCCCAGTGCGGGGATTACCATGGCGTGTGCCCTGGTATCGCTAGCAACCCAGCAACCTCTTCAGCGAGACATCGCGATGACCGGCGAGCTCAGCCTAGTCGGCCGTGTAATGCCTGTGGGCGGGATTCGTGAAAAACTGGTGGCGGCCAAACGCGCCAAAATTTTTGAAATCATCTTACCGGCACAAAATCAGCGCGACGTTGCGCTACTCCCTGATTATTTGCTAGCAGGCATGACTATTCATTACGTCAAGCACTTTAATGAGGTGACATCGCTTTGCTTTGGCACCCCTTAAAGCAAATCTAGACGATTTAAGTTAAGGCCGAGCCACTTCCTCGGCCAATAACCAGCCTCTGGGCCCATCTGCAAAGGCAAGCGTTTTGGTAAAACTCATCGGCTGGTTGGCTAAAAACCGATTAGGCAGTTGCTCAAT
This sequence comes from Thiomicrospira aerophila AL3, assembly GCF_000227665.2. Lineage (NCBI taxonomy): Bacteria > Pseudomonadati > Pseudomonadota > Gammaproteobacteria > Thiotrichales > Piscirickettsiaceae > Thiomicrospira > Thiomicrospira aerophila. Next base: position 1,560,694 of record NZ_CP007030.1, read on the forward strand.
CACTTGCCTCACTCCCGGCTGATCAAACTCTGATGAACGACCTGCTGCATCCGCCTGCTGGATCAAATTAATTAACTGCGCTTCATCTACCTTACTCGTAACATGATACTCAACCACGGCAATGTAACGGTCTGACGCTTCATGAAACTGACTTACAATACGCACCCGCTCGATTGGAAAATGCGGTTGCATTGCCAGCTGGTCGTGCCAATAGCGTTTTGCCATCACCTCAACCGCCAAATTGGAAGGCTGACTTTTCAAACAACCTGTTACAAGTAAACTGGTCACTAACAAACCTAACCACGCAAACTTTCTCATTTTTAACCTCAATTATTTAGCAAACTTTATTAGTCTAACTAAGAATTTGAGTTAATCAACATACTCTTAGTTGCAGAACTTTGATAATATGCCATGTTTGAGATTTATTTACTTTAATTTACTAAAGGTGTGACAAACGCTATGACTCAAGACGAATTAAAAAAACTCGTTGCACAAGCCGCAATTGATTATGTTGTGCCAGACACCATTATCGGCGTAGGTACCGGATCAACAGCCAACTTCTTTATCGACGAATTAGCTAAAATCAAACATACCATTGAAGGCACTGTCGCCAGTTCTGAAGCCTCTGCAGCTCGCTTAAAGCAACACGGCATTCCTGTGCTTGACTTAAACAGCGTCAGTGAAATTTCGGTTTATATTGATGGCGCGGATGAAGCCGATCCAGGTTTACACCTAACTAAAGGCGGCGGCGGTGCCTTAACACGCGAGAAGATTGTTCTAGCAGTTGCTAAACAATTTGTCTGTATTGCAGATGAAAGTAAAAAAGTCGCACACCTTGGCAAGTTCCCCTTACCGATTGAAGTGATTCCGATGGCAAGAAGCTATGTTGCCCGCGAAATTGTTAAACGCTTTGGCGGTGAACCTGTATTACGTGAAGGATTCACGACCGATAACGGCAATATTATTCTAGATGTGCATGGTTTAACCATTACTGACCCAGTCGGCTTAGAAACCGAGCTCAATCAAATTGTAGGAGTGGTCACCAATGGTTTATTTGCTCGTCGCAAAGCCGACATCTTCCTTTGTGGTGGCAAAAATGGGGTTGAAACCCTACTTGCTACATAAATAAGCATTTTTTATAGGAGCCTTGAAATGAAAAACCTACCTGTTGTTTCACTTGGTTTAGTTGTTGCTGCTTTGATTGGTTTGTTGGCTTACTTCACTGTATCAGGTGGAGAAAAAGCACCTGCTGTTACGGTTACAGCAAGTGATGGTCAAACCTTAAACCTCAACTTACCCAAAAAACCGGTATTAGTTAATTTCTGGGCGACCTCCTGTCCAAGCTGTATTAGTAAAATGCCAGACCTGGCCAAGCTTAAAGAAGAGTATGGTGATCGTTTTGAGTTGCTAGCCATTTCAATGGATTATGATCCGCCGCATCACGTAGCTAACTTTATTGCTGCTAACCCCTATCCATTTAACTTTATCCAGGATACCGATGGCGCACTAAGTGAAGCCTTTGGCAATATTCGCTTAACACCGACCACCTTTTTGATTGCGCCCAATGGCAATATTGTTTACCGCAAAATTGGTGATGCCGATATGGAGTTTTTACATACCCGCATCAATCAATTAAGCCCACAGTTTTAACAAGAGTATTTGATGATGAAAACACTAATTAAACCCTTACTTCTTGCCTCTGTTGTTGCACTAGGTGTTACACAACCCGCTAAAGCCGTTGACCAAGATGATCTTATTGCCGTACTACAAGACTACATGGAAATGGCGGCCTTTGGTGACGGTGTGATTACCGCTGACCAATTAAAAGCCATGATGAATGAACAAGAAGTGTTCATCATTGATGCGCGTCAGGAACAAGACTACAACCAAAGCCACATACCCGGAGCCGTCAACATCGATTGGCGTTTTGTTCTCAGCGAACTTGATCAAATCCCAGATGACAAAATGATTGTACTTTATTGTGATACGGGCATTTTATCGTCAAAAGCCCACATGGCCTTACGTTTGATTGGTTATGACCAGGCTCGGGTACTTTTTAACGGTTATAGTTCTTGGTCTGAATAAGTTTTAGAAGGAAATTATGTCACGTTCTCACGATTTATTTATTGCAGCACAAAAACACATCCCAGGTGGTGTTAACTCGCCCGTTCGAGCATTTAAAGGCGTCGGTGGTGACCCGGTTTTTTTTAAAGCCGCAAAAGGTGCCTATTTAACTGACGAAGATGATAAACAATACATCGATTATGTCGGTTCATGGGGCCCGGCCATTTTAGGCCATGCTCATCCTGATGTGATAGCTGCTGTCCAACGTCAAGCCGAATTTGGTTTAACCTTTGGCGCACCAACTGTTATGGAAACCACCATGGCTGATCTAGTGTGTGAGCTAGTACCCAGCATTGAAATGGTCAGAATGGTCAGCTCAGGTACCGAAGCCACCATGACAGCCATACGTTTAGCTCGCGGCTATACTGGACGCGACAAGATTGTAAAATTTGAAGGCTGCTACCATGGTCACTCAGATTCGCTATTGGTTAAAGCCGGTTCAGGCGCATTAACCTTGGGCGTACCCTCCTCACCAGGCGTACCTGATTCACTCGCCAACCATACTCTGACGCTTACGCATAATGATGCCGACGAAGTACGCAAAGTCTTTAATGAAATCGGTGACCAAATCGCCTGCATTATTGTAGAACCGGTTGCTGGTAATATGAACTGTATCCTACCAGAGCCAGGTTTTTTAGAGACACTGCGTGAAGTGTGTGATGAGCATGGTAGCGTGCTGATTTTTGATGAAGTAATGTGTGGTTTTAGAGTAGGTTTACAGGGTGCCCAAGGGCGCTATGGCGTGCAAGCCGACCTCACCACCTATGGCAAAGTTATCGGTGGCGGCATGCCGGTGGGTGCCTTTGGCGGTAAGAAAGAAATCATGAGCCATATTGCGCCACTCGGTCCCGTCTATCAAGCCGGCACGCTTTCAGGCAACCCCATCGCCATGGCAGCAGGCCTAACGACGTTGCACATGCTAAAAGAACCAGGTTTCTTTGATCAGCTAGAAGCCAAGACCGTCAAGCTAGTGCAAGGCTTACAACAGGTAGCCGACGCCCACTCTATTCCATTTACCACCAACCACGCAGGGGGGATGTTTGGTTTCTTCTTTAGTGAAGAAAAATCCATCAGCCGCTTTGCCCAGGTTGCCAAGGGTGATATGGAAAGATTCAAGCGTTTCTATCACGGGATGTTACAAGAAGGCATCTATTTAGCGCCTTCAGCCTATGAAGCCGGCTTTATTTCTATCATGCATTCTGATGAAGATATTGCCAAAACCATCGCGGCCGCCGATAAAGTCATGGCCAGCTTATAAAACCAACCAGTCCGCCTCGCAGCTACCAGCTGCGTAGGCGATCCCCCAAAGCTATCCTAGCACCATCGCGCTGTCCTACTACGCGCACCACTGCAAACTGCCCAGCTAATCGCACCACCTCAACAAACCCGGCTGGAAGAGTATCAGTCCCTAATACACGCCCCTGAAAACGCACCTGAGCACCTTCTAGGCTATACCATGCTAATTGGTCGCCTACACGCACACCCGACTGCTGATGCAAATACACCACCACATCCTCGCCACGCACTTCCAATACCGGCACATCTAAAGCTAAACATTGCAGTGTCGCCATAACACTCTCAACCTGTTCATTAACCACTTGATCAAGTGCCTTGCCTGTCGGTGTCGCTAAAAATGCCGCCGTGCCCACAGGTTTATCGCGCCCTACCCGTGCCGACCCAGCAAACTGATGGCCAGCGCGCTGCTGATGACGAATTTGCTGCTGATCCAAATCAACTAAATACCATTCCAATTCAACAAAGCGGTGATTAGGACGTACTTCAAAATCATAGCTACGACGGATATGATTCAAAATTCTAGAATCCGTATTTTGTGCGGCTAGGGATCTGACCACGGTAAACAAAGCATACTGCGCACCCGTTTGCTCCTGAATCGGCAATAAGGCGTCAGGCGAAAGATTAGGAGTAATTAGCAGGCCTGGTTGTAAAGTCTGTGCAACATCATAGGGTGCGATATTTTGCCAACCCTGTTGATTAAGTTTACGGAGAATATCTGTTTGTAGGCCCAGCACCAGATTAGCAATATCTCGAGCCTGATCTGGAAATTCAACAAGAGGGGGTAAAACAGCAACACGGTTTTGATAGCTATTTTCTAATGGTAATGCACAGGCACTGCTTGCCGAGTACTGGTCAGTTATGGGCTCAACACAGACACTTAAAACCACCCTAACCACACCTGCTTCGGCATCCAACTCTTCACTCAACAATTCAAAACTCGTGACTCTTGCCCGACTTCGAAAACGACTTTGTTGCTGTGTTAAACCCTGACGCATATCAAGGCTTTGATCCAAATCAATATCTACCCCCGCCTGCATCACCGCCTGCTCTAAAGCATTGCGTATCGCCATCTGACGATTATAAACTTGATCACCTAACTCGGTGGAGGCTAACCCAGTCACCCTCACATCACAATTGACCGCTTTGGAGGACATGGGAAACAACAAAACCAAATTTAAAATGAAAACACTAAGCCAAGCGGATTGCCAGTTTTTCATTAAATCACCTGTTCAATTCGTTGCACAATTTCTTTGGCTAACTCATCAGCATGCCATTTTGATAAGAAACGATTCGCGCCCACCTTTTCGGTTAACTTGTCATTAAACCCTCCACTTAAAGACGAGTTGAGTATGACATAGAGATCTTTCAAACGTTCATCTTTACGGATCTTCGCCGTTAGGGTGTATCCATCCATTTCAGGCATTTCAATATCTGAAATCACCATTAACACCCGTTCAGGAACTGGTAATGCTTTGCCTTGATCAGCTTCATCAGCCCATTCAAATAGCAAATCGAGTGCTTTTTTGCCATTATTAACGATTAAATGGCGAACGCCTAGGCTATCCAAAATACCTTTGAGCTGAGTACGGGCGACGGCCGAATCATCTGCACCAAGAATAAAAAAGTTTTTACCTTGTGCTTTAGTAATACTGGAGGGTATTAAGTTATCCGGCATAGCCGCAACCATTCCCGTTACCTCTGACAATACTTTTTCAACATCGACAATTTCAACGATTTGCTGATTGACGCGAGTAATACCTGTTAGGTAACTGACCTGGTGAAGTGAATCAGGTGGAGGCAAAATATCCTCCCAACGCAGATGAACAATCCGATCCACATCCTCTACGACAAAGCCCTGAACTGAACTATTAAACTCAGTTACGATTGTTAAACTAGCTGAAAGCTTTTCAGGTGGCACTTTAGGCAAGTCCAAGGCTAATGCAAGGTCAATCATAGGCATGGTTTGGCCTCGAATATCAGCCACACCAATCACCCGGTAATCGGCTTTGGGCACAGGTGAAATATCAGGGGTTCTGATTACCTCTCGAACTTTAAACACATTAATGCCGAATAACTGATGCCCTTTGATATTAAACAGCAATAACTCCATCCGGTTCATTCCGGCCAGAGACGTACGCTGATCAACACTTTTCAGAAAACTCGACATAGCCTATAGTCCTTATATTACAATTAAGCCTAATTATTCCAGTTTCGCCGCAATACAACAAGCCACATTTGAGCCATTACCATGATTGATCAGCTAAACATTCGATATCGCACGCTCAATACAAGTTTAACCTTAACTTGGGTCATTGTGACTCTGGCCATTATGTTACTGCCTGCTGCTGTATTAGCGAATACGACGCCTATTTCGAACAAACAGCAAGACATGAGCCAAATTTATATCAAAGTAGAAGATCATCTGCTAAATGAACTACACCAATTTACAGCTTATCCACTACACAACATAAACGTGACTGTTAGACCGCTTCCTGATCGACTCAACCTAAGCGCATGTTTAGACACCCTGCTAATTGAAAGTCGGTTGCACGAACGTCTTTCCGCTCGCACTACGGTCAGTGTACAGTGTAGTAATCCAGCTTGGCGAATGTTTGTTTCGGCAGAAGTTTATGCCGAAACACCGGTTGTCATTGCCACTCAACCTATCCTCCGTAACGCATTAATCAGTGAAAACGCTGTAACACTAGCGCTTAGACCTATTAACCAAATACGTCAGCAACACCTGCATCAATTAGATCAGGTTATTGGTCATCGAGCGAAACGGGCAATTAGTCCTAATACGATGATTAACATTCAGATGCTCGATCCACCTTTCTGGGTCATAAACAACCACGAAGTCACCATCATCACACAAATCGGTGGGTTGGAAATACGTGCGCCCGGGGTCGCTTTAAGCAATGGGCTCGTACAAGAACAAATCCAAGTTCGCAATTTAAGATCTGATAGAATAATACAAGGTATTGTTGTTGCACCCAATACGGTGCTGGTGCCGTAAATTAACAAAGTATCAAAAGAATAATTAAAGTTTTTGCACAGACTGCCGTAACCCACTATATAAAATTTTGATAGGTGCATAGTCATGGATATAAAAACAGTTGCTGCAAGCCTAAATGGCACAAAGTCTCTTGACACTCGCAGTCAAGAACGTGCATCGCAAGATCAAAACGTGTCGCTTAATCCAGCTAGCAAAGCGGGTAATGATCAGGTCACCCTAACAGATGTTTCGCAAAAATTATCAGGCCTGACTGACAACACAGCCACACTAGAAGATCGTCAAGCCAAAATCGATCAAATTAAAGCCGCTATTTCAGCGGGGGAATATCCTATTAATCCTGAAAAAATTGCTAGCAAGCTAATTGAAACAGAACAGCTATTTGCACGTCTAAACTGAGTTCAATCCTGTGAGTCTTGGCCAACTTAACCATTTTAACAACTGGGCATTAATTACTGAACTTAATGCTCAGTTGCTTGCATTTATTCAACTTCTAGAAAAAGAAAAAACCAGCCTAACCTTACAAAAAGTTGATGACATTCTTAGTTGTGTTGATGAAAAAACCATTATCACCACACGACTCAACGAACTGATAGCGCAACTTAACCCCCATAGCCTGGCTGACATTACAGCAAGCGCTGCAAATGACCCAAGCACTCAATCCCTCGCATCTGAATTCAAAACATTATCAGTACAAGCCCAAACACAAAACGAAAGTAATCAAACGCTATTGGCCACACTCTATAAAATTAATGGCCAGTTACTCAACTCAATTGAACATTCTTTACAACCAAGCTTTAAGGGTTATTCTCCTTCTGGTCAACCAAGCAAGCAATCCAGACATCGTTCCCTTGGCGAAGCATAATTTTAGTTGATATACTGGCCAAAGGGCTTAGAATTATGTCTGCCAAAATATAAGATCTAAAAGGGGTTAGATGTGGATGTAAGTCAACGCAGGTTTTTTCGACTGGATGTTAAGATACCTTGTGGTTATCATGTTTTGACTCAGCAAGAAGCTAACATTAGTGTCTTACCCAACGTACCTGACTCAAAATTTATTGAAAACCATTTCTTGCCAAGTTTTACCAAAATTGATCAGGAAATCCAGCAAGCGCTTGATTTAATCGGTCAAAAAAGTCGAGTATTGAGTGATATTATTACCTTGATCAATAAAAAAATTGACCTTTTTCATGACCGGATCCAATTTTCTGACCTAACCAATACACTACCAATAAGAGACGTCAATCTCAGCGGTAACGGCATTATGTTGCCTATCAAAGAGATGGTCACGAAAGAGCACAAAGTCGATATTATTTTCAAAACATCCCCGACTAGTGAACCCATACTCGTTCGCTGCACTGTCGTCAATATAGTGCGCGATAACAACATTCAAAAAGTCGCACTCACTTTTGATCGAATCTCTGAAAAACAACAACGTGAGATAGTCTACTTCTTACAAAACAAAGAAATTGAATACAACCTGAAATCACGCACTTAAGGCACTGAGCATGACAGCATGCTCCTGCAACCAGGCTAAATCTCCAATCACTACAAAATGGGGGTTTAGCAAATCTTCCGTTGGGAAATAACGCAAGGGTTGTAACGACATATCTAGCAATGCCCCGCCAGCCGCCTCTACAATAACTTGGGATGCCGCAGTATCCCAATGAGAGGTAGGACCAAAGCGTGGATAAATATCCGCTTGCCCCGTCGCCACTAAACAGGATTTAAGTGCCGAACCCATCGGAAGATACTCGACCCCTTCGTCTTTTAATCGCTCTAGCACACTATCTAAACGTCGGCCATGCCGACGACTCGCGGTGACCTTAAAAGGTGCCTGCGCCGGTGTCCGCGTGCGCAGCTTTTGGAGACGGCCATCTCGCGCCAACATCGCCTCCCCCCCCTCATAGGCGCTAAACATTTGATTAGTCACCGGTGCAAAAATCACGCCTAACCGCGCAATGCCATCGACAACCAATGCAATATTGACGCAAAACTCATTGGTTCGCTCGACAAACTCTTTCGTACCATCTAACGGATCAACCAACCAAAAGCATGACCAGGCCTGGCGCTGAGCAAAAGGCGTATTAACAAGGTTTTCTTCGCTCACCACGGGAATATGTGGGGTTAACTTTGTTAAGCCCTCACGGATGAGTTGATCGGCCAAACGATCCGCCTCAGTCACAGGTGAGCCATCCTGCTTCTGCTCGACATGGCAATCGGGACACTGATAAATATCCATAATAACCAGCCCTGCTTGTCTTGCTAGATGGCACACACTGGGCAACCAGGCCTGGTAATCTTGATGAGTGGGTGTCACGCAATTTTCCCCAAATGAGTTAAAGTTAAAAATAACGCAGCATAGGCACGCCCCTCGCTAAATTCTGCCTGGGCCAGCAATTCTGGCCAGCGGGCAAGCGGCCAATGCAGCGTTTGTAGTGGCTCGGGCTCGTCACCCGCATCTGAGATGTCAACCTGCAAGTCTTGTGCTAACACCAGATGCGTATGATGATCCATGTAACTGGCAGCTAAACTGACCTTGTCAAGCAGATGTAAACGACTAGGGCGAAAACCAATTTCCTCCTGACATTCTCGAACCGAGGCATCTTGCCAAGATTCGCCCGGATCGATTTTCCCTTTCGGAAAGCCCAGCTCATAACGCCCGACACCGGCGCTCCATTCACGAATCAGCACAAGTGCATCACTAACAATAGGCACCACCAGCACCGCACCAGCACTCTGCGAGACCAAGCGCTCATAGTCCGCAGTCACCCCATTACTAAAACACAAGGATTGCTGTTCGATATTAAACAATCGAGTCTTAAGCAAGGGTTGCGTAGCTAAAATCTGCGGACCCTGCAGTGGTAAGACAGAGGGTAAATCTGGGTTTGCCTTCATGATTTAAACAACCTTAGCCATCGATTCGGCATGCATTCGGTTTAAGTAGTAAAGAAATACCGTTATAATCAGAGCATCATAAGTTAAAGCCCGTCATTGAGCAACCAACAGGAGCATTGATGCAACCAGAACGCTGGCAACAAATAGATACCGTGCTACTCGATATGGATGGCACGCTGCTTGATTTGCATTTTGACTGGACGTTTTGGATGGACTATTTGCCCAAAGCCTATGCCGAACATCATCATCTTCCGCTAGAGCAAGCGCAACATACCGTCAGAACAGCTATTGCAGAGCAAACTGGCACGCTTAATTGGTATTGTTTAGATTATTGGAGCGAGCGATTTGAGTTGTCTGTTGCAGATTTGAAACAAGATATTAAACATCTCATTCGCGCCCACCCCGATGTGCTCAATTTTCTAGATGCATTGAAAAAAAACCATAAACAGGTGATTATGGTCACCAACGCGCATCGCGATGCCCTGGCCCTGAAGTTAGAAATGACGCAGATCGCCCCCTATTTTGATCAGATGATTTCTGCGCATGATTATCGCTGTCCAAAAGAAGACCCCTCACTTTGGGCTAAAATTCAACAAGACGTGCCGTTTGATCCTGAACGCACATTGTTAATTGATGACAATATTCGCGCACTACAGACCGCCGAATCCTTTGGGATTAAATATTTGTTAGCAGCCATTCATGTCAGCCCGCACCTCGACAAAATCGATCCGCAAGGCTTTGATTTTTTTGAATTCTTTAGTGAAATCATGCCTCCAAGTACATCACCACAAGGCACGCTATGACCCATAACTGGCAACAGCGGATTAAGCAGGCCTGGCGCAATCCTTGGATAAATAACGGCGTTTGGATTTTAGCCGCTGTTATTATTTATTTAGTGCTTCGCCCTTATTTTCAGGGCGATGTGGTGCGAGATCAAGCGCCAGATTTTCAAGTATATAGCCTGAGCGGCGACCCCATTACCCTCAGTGAGTTGCGTGGCGAAGCAGTACTCATCCACTTTTGGGCCACCTGGTGCCCAATCTGTACCTTCTCGCGCGACGGAGTCGAAAATATTGGCCGCGATTACCGAGTTTTAAGCATTGCGACGCAATCGGGCAGCGATGCCGAACTTTTAGCTTATGCACAAGAACATGGCATGAATCCGGCCTGGATTATCAACGACCAAGATGGCCAGTTATTCCGCCGTTATGGCGCAAAAGCCGTGCCGGCCGACTTTATTATTAACCCTCATGGCGATGTACAATTTGTTGAAGTTGGTGTCACCTCTGCCTGGGGCTTGCGTATGCGTCTCTGGTGGGCGCAGCGTTTTAGCAAGCAAACCTCACCTCATCCCGCCTAATGACCCTTTTTGGAATTTAAATAAACCATGGCTTTATTATTTCTACGCGATATTTCCCTTAGTTTTGGTGCGGCCGCACTGCTCGATAAAATCCATTTCCAAGTCGACAGCGGCGAACGCGTCTGTATCGTCGGACGTAACGGTGAAGGGAAATCCACCCTGCTTAAAGTCATCGAAGGCATCCAGCCTGCTGATGAAGGCAGTCGCATTGTGCAAGACGGGGTCAAAATCGCCAAATTGCGCCAGGATGTACCGCATGATATTGAAGGCTCCATTTTTGATGTGGTGGCGCTGGGTTTAGGCGACATAGGCGAAACCCTCAAGGCCTATCACCATGCCGCGCTGGAAGGCGATATGGATCAGCTTGAAAAACTGCAACACAAAATAGAAGCGCAAAACGGCTGGGAAATGAATCAGCAGGTGGACACGATTTTATCCAAACTCGATCTGCCGGCCGATGACGAATTTTCTGCCCTGTCCGGCGGCATGAAACGCCGGGTACTATTGGCGCAAGCGCTGGTGCAAAAACCGGATATTTTATTGCTCGACGAACCGACTAACCATTTGGATATCCCCTCTATTCAATGGCTGGAAGGCTTTATTAAAAGCCTGCGCTGTGCACTGGTGTTTATCACCCATGATCGCGCATTTCTGCAAGCCCTTGCCACCCGGATTGTCGAGGTTGATCGCGGCCAGTTGTTTAACTGGGAATGTGATTACGCCACCTACTTAGAACGCAAACAAGCCCAGCTCGAATCCGAAGCCAAATCCAATGCCGAGTTTGATAAAAAACTGGCGCAAGAAGAAGTCTGGATTCGTCAAGGCATTAAAGCCCGCCGCACCCGCAACGAAGGCCGCGTGCGTGCGCTAGAAAAATTGCGTTTGGAACGTCAGGCGCGTCGCAGCCAACAAGGCAGTGCCAATCTACAGGTCAATGTCGCCGACACCTCCGGCAAAAAGGTCATCGAAATTACAGACCTCAGTTTTGCTTGGCCGGATAAGGTCATTGTCAAAGACTTCTCCACACTTATTGTGCGCGGCGATAAGGTCGGCCTGATCGGCCCGAACGGCTGTGGCAAATCCACGCTGCTCAAACTGCTGCTTGGTCAAGAGCAACCGCAGCAAGGCCGTGTTGAACTCGGCACCAATTTACAAATCGCCTATTTTGACCAACACCGCGCCAAACTGAATGAAGAACTATCTGTTGCGGAAAACGTGATGGATTCGAGTGACTATGTCGAAATCAACGGCCAACGCAAACACATTATTGGCTATTTAAGTGATTTCCTCTTCGCCCCTGACCGCGCACGCCAACCGGTGAAATCCCTCTCCGGTGGTGAACGCAATCGCCTGCTGCTGGCACAAGTGTTTGCCAAGCCGTCCAACCTGCTGATTCTTGACGAACCCACCAACGATCTCGATGTCGAAACCCTTGAATTGCTTGAAGACCTGTTGCTTAACTATCAAGGCACCGTGCTAATTGTTAGCCATGACCGCGCCTTTTTAAACAATGTGGTGACCAGCTCAATCGTATTTGATGCACCAGGCCTGGTAAATGAGTATGTCGGCGGTTATGACGATTGGTTGCGCCAACGCCCGAATCTTGATACATCAAGCGCCAAAACTAAATCACTCACTAAAAGCGAAGCAAAAGTAGAAACCAAGGTGGACGACAAGCCCGCCAAAAAACTCAGTTATAAAGACCAACGCGAATACGACGCCCTGCCCGGCTTGATTGAACAGCTCGAAACCGAACTCGAAGCCCTAGGTGCACAAGTGGCTGACCCAGAGTTTTATCAACAAGACCAAAGCGCCATTGACAAAATCCTAGCTAAAATACAACATAAAGAATCCCAACTCGAACAAGCGTTTGAACGCTGGGAAATGTTAGAAAGCCAATTATAAATTTGGCTAATAAGGCAAGTTTGCTAGAATGTATTTCTGAGTCCAGAAAAGGAAATCGTCATGTCTGCTATTGAATTTAAAACAACCGCACTGGGTGAACATATTGATATTCCTGCGCAATTTAAATCCCTTTTTAAAAAGCCGGTAAAAATCACAGTGCGCCTAGACGAAGACAGCGAAACCCAGCAATCACGCTTCGAGCAGAATTATGTAGAAGTTGAAAATGTGTTTGGCGAGATCAACCTCGATTTAAGCAAATTTAAGTTTGATCGCGAGCAAGCCAATGAGCGCTAAGGCTTTTCTTGATACCAATATCTTGATTTATGCCTTTGATCAGGATCAGATCAAAAAACAACGTGCTATGCACTTAATTGTTGCTACCGCATTGGGCGCAAAATGCGATAACCTCTACTCAGAAGACCTACAACATGGTCTAGTCATTGACAACCAACTTCAAGTTATCAATCCATTTCGGCGGGATTAACTTGTTTGAACCTCGAATGTTAGTAATGCGCAACCACCTACAGCAGTTATTCAAACCAGCAGGCCTGCTGGTTATGGTGTTGTTGTTTGCGGGTTGTCAGCAAGACACTTCTGTTGAACCTAGCACACAATCACTTGATCACGCACCCGCACCAGGCCTGGTGCTGGCGGTGCCGCCCTATGAAATGCCATCGCGCATTCAGCAGCGTTTCGAACCGTTGGTGCACTACTTAAGCGTGGTACTAAACCAACCCGTATCACTCTATATCACCCACAGCTACGAAGACCAGATAAAACGCTTAGTCAATGGTGAGGTAGATTTGGCCTACATCGGACCGGTATCTTACCTAAAGGCACAAAAAACGGCTGCAACTGCAGGCCAACCATTGCAACTTATTGCTGCAGAAGCACCATATCGTGCCGCCGTCATTGTTCATGAAAACAGTGATATTACCTATTTACCTGAACTCCTCAATCGCTCCATTGCATTTGGATCCTACCACTCCTACAGCGGTCACTTTATTATTCGTCAATTGTTGCGCTTAGATGGTATTTATCTTAACGACCTGCAGTTTTATAGTTTTTTAGGGCGCCATGAACGCGCAATTATGAGTGTCGTGCATCAAGAGTTTGATGCTGCAGCAACAACTGAAGGTCTTGCTCAACGGTTTATTAATAATGGATACCCTATAAAAATTATTCGCACCTCTGAGTTTTTGGCGCCTACAGTCATAGTTGCAAGTGACCAGCTACCAAGTACACAACGAGAAAAGCTGATTGAAGCTTTACTCTTTAATCCCGCACCAGACTTGGAATTTAACTTTTATGATGTTGCAGATGAAGAATTTGCCGAAGTGGCGCGCATCCTTCATAAACTAGAACGCTAGAAACCACAGCCCTTGCAAAATGCAACGCCTGTTGCATTTCACGCCCCTATCAAAAATACCAAAACCCATAAATAACTTAAAAATCAATAACTTATAAATTGGCACACTTATTTCTAAATAGGTGACATCGTTAAACGACGATTAATAATAATTAAAAATTAGCAATAGCTGCAATTAAGGCTAACTAAAAGAGGGTTTTACCATGAAATTAAGAGCAACAGCCATGGCGAGCGCCGTCGCCGCAATTTTAGCTTCACCCCTAGCCATCGCTGATGATGTACATAAGGTTTTTGGACAAGTCAATATTTCGGTGGATAGCACCTCCGTCAGTGGCAAGGGTTTAAGTGTGGGGCAAAAAGATGGCTCTGCCGCATTTGTTGGTCGTAATAAAGGCACGGGCTTTAAATCGAATGCCTCACGTATTGGTTTGATGGGCAATATGGCGACAAATTTAGGCGACGCGCGCCTAACCTATGTTGCCGAACTTGAATACACTACAGTGGGTGACACGGGCGCTGATAACGTATTTGGTCGCGAAGCCACTGTTGGCTTAAATAGTAAAACTTATGGCTTTATCCGCATGGGACGTTTAACCCCGATGTACAAAGCCAACTATGCCGCCATTGATCCTTGGACAGACCATGTACTACAAGCGCGTGCCGGTGGCCAACAGGGTGCTTCAAGCTTAAATGCCAACTACTTTAATAACGCGATTGAGTACCGCTCACCTAACTTTAATGGTATTAGTTTTAGCGGTTTTTACTCCATAATGCATGATAAGTCTGATCAAAGAATGCATAACGCTGGGGCAATGGCTCGTTACCTTGGTGGCAATGCATCTGGTGTAGGTATTCGTTATATGAAAGACGGAATTCGACTTGCATTAGACACGATTAATATTGACGCTGATACGATCGGGGCTGGTGGAGTAGGCGGCGTCAATGTTAAAAACGGCAACGCTAACAAACTAACGGCTGAATATAAGACAAAACAATATGCGCTAGCAGCACATTATGAAGATGCGACCGGTATTAACCAAGGCACTAACATTTTTGCTGTAGGTAGTTATTACCTTGGCCACTCCACATTTACAGCGAGTTATGGTGTTAACCAAGGTGACTCAAAAAACACATTTGGTACAAAAGATGCCACCACCATGGGGGTTGGCTACAAATACAAACTTAATCAGCGCTCAGACATCATCGCAGGCTACACCGTGCATGAACGCGATACCAACGCAGGTTTAAGCCGCCAAGCGAGCACCTTTACCGTCGGAATTGACGCGAAATTTGGTTATTAAATAACCAAACTGCTAAGGCTTGCAAACTTAGCAACTGCAATGTTGAATGCTGTTTTTGCCGGGGCGTTGCTCCGGTCTTTTTTTAAGTCGAATTTATAGAGGCACACTTGTATAAAGCCGATTTTGATATACTTAAAAAACTTGAATAATAACTAACGGAGAAATACAAAATGAAACTAAATTGGTTTAGCTCAGCTGTGTTGGCCTGTGTGATCAGCGCCCCTGCTTTGGCCGATGTGGTAAAGTTTGAACAGGTCACTGACAATGTCTATGCCTTTATTGGTGAAATCGATGACCGTACCAAAGCCAATCTTGGCCTGAATGCCAATATTGGTTTAGTTGTAACGGATGCCGGTGCAGTCATCATTGATACTGGTGCCGGCCCGCGCTCGGCCGAAGCTATTGCTAAAGCTGCCAAAAAAATCACTGATCAAAAAATCGTTGCCGTGTTTAATACCGGGTCACAAGATCATCGTTGGTTAGGCAATGACTACTTTGCGCAACAAGGTGCGACCATCTATGCGATGGATACCACAGTGGCTACCCAACAAAACATGCTTGATTCGATCCTAAATAGAATTATGGCCGTAGACGACATTTTTCGTGATCAAACGCCTGTTCATGCGAGTGAACCCTTAACCGGTAAACACGCCAGTATCACTATTGGTGGCACCACCTTTGAAGTTAAATACTTCAACGACGCCCATTTCCCCGGTGATGTAGTGATTTGGTTACCCCAGTCAGAAGTCTTATTTAGCGGCGACCATGTCTATGTTGATCGCTTACTCGGTGTTCACCCACATACACATGCCGTTAAATGGTTAGACGCCTTTGAGCAGATGATTCAATTACCGGCAAAATATATTGTGCCAGGGCATGGCGCGGTGTCGGACAAAGCAAAAGTTCAAGCTGAAACTGGTGATTATCTAAAACAACTGGTAGAAGCTATTAAAGAGGTGCAAGAAAACTTTGGTGCACTCGATGAAGTCACCCCGTCACGCGATTGGTCACAATTTCAACATTTGCGTCACTTTGATGGCTGGCATGGCCGTAATGTAAGCAATACCTTCATGCGCTTAGAAATGGAGTAATCCAAACGCATTAAACAGACAAGGGCTTCAATTGACAATCAAATTATCTTGGTTAAAACCTAAAACCTTGTCTGGTCAAATAAACCTCTATTTAAGTAGTGGGCTGGTCATCTTTACCTTGGTGGCCAGCTTAGTCCTCTATCACACGGTTAGCCACGCCATTGAACAAACCCTGAAAGATAAAACCACAGCGCTTGCTGAACAACTTGCAGTGGTTTCACTTGATGCACTACTGATGCGTGACTATGCAATCATCGAACGCTATGCTGAAGAGGTTGTTAAACAATCACAGGACATCTTATATTTAGAAATAACCAGTCACAACCCTAACAGTTTGGGGCCCCAGCTTTTAGCCCAAGCGGGCAAAACAGAATATGCTAACGAGCTAAATCATCATTGGCATAGTCAACAAACGCCTATCCTGTTTATGAATCGCCATATAGGTGATATTCAAATGGTTTACTCCACTGATGTCATCAAGCATACTTTTTTTCAGATTATGGTGTTTGGCCTCATAGGATTGATAGCATTACTTGCGCTTCAATTTATGATTGTTAAACGTTTATTGGCCAGTCAATTTATTCAACCCCTCAGAATGTTGCTCAATCAAAACACCCTTATCACTACTGATAAATTAGTCGGAAAATCTTTCACAAAGCAACCCCCACAAGAGTTTCAAGCATTAGAGCAACAATTTCATGATCAACAAACCAAGATTAAAAACTACATTGAGCAATTAGAACAGGCTCATAAAATGTCTAGTGCAATGGCCGAACGGTTAAATGATGGCCAGCGCTTAGCAGCTATTGGACAGATGGCTGCAGGATTAGCACATAATCTCAATACACCTCTGGCTACCATTTTAGGTTATGCACAAATGCTTGAAGCGAGTAACGATCCAAACACTCAAAAACGCGCTTCGATCATCGCACGTCAAGCACGCAATAGTGCTGAAGTAGTTACAAGCTTACTTAATGCGTCACGCTTACCCAAAGCAGAGATGACCGTCACATCACTGCAGCCATTTTTACACCATTTTTGTGCACTCATTATGCCAATACTAAAGCCGAAAGGCCTTAGGTCAGTAGAATTGCCAAAAATTGATTGCATAGTGAACACCGACCCCGGACTTCTTGAGCAGGTATTGTTTAATCTATTTAACAATGCTGTGGATGCACAGGCCAGCGTAATTCAGTTGAGCTTAACCACCCAAGTTAACCAGGCCTGTCTTGTCATCGCCGATAATGGACACGGTATAGACGATGATTTAAAAGCGACCATCTTTAAAGCATTTGTTACCACCAAACCATCTAATAAAGGCACTGGATTAGGTTTATACATGGCCAAAACCATGCTGTTGACGATGCAAGCAAACATCGAACTAGATAGCTCACATCATGGTCGTACTGCTTTTAAACTGACCTTACCACTCAACGAGAAATCTAATATATGATTGAACCACGCTTAAAACCCGTTCTCTTCGTTGTTGAGGATGATCCTGACATGGCTGCACTGCTTGCCGAATTAGCCAAGACAACAGGCTTTGACACTAAGATATTTTTAACAACCGAACAGGCCAAACAGGCTATTCATCTCAACCCACCGGCGATTGTACTGACAGATCTGCGCCTACCTGATGGTGATGGTCTCAGTGTACTTAATTGCGTCAAACGATCCAGTCTTGACACCTATACAGTTCTCATTACAGGTTACGCCACACTTGATGACGCGATACAAGGTTTTAAGATGGGTTTATATGACCTCATTACGAAGCCTTTTGATATTGCGCAAATGACTGCTTTACTGCAACGATTAATGGAACAAGTTCAACACCGAAAATCGATGTTAAAACTTAAAACGCGCTTGGCACAACTCGACAACTATGAACTTCACCCTATCTGCCAAAGCCCAAAAATCAAGCAGGTGTATCAGCTAGTGCAGCAGGTCTGCCAAATGGATGTGCCGGTGCTGATTGAAGGCGAAACCGGCGTAGGTAAAGGCGTGTTGGCTAAATACATTCACCAGCACAGTCCGCGCGCGCAAGGCGCGTATTTTGAGATTAACTGCGCTGCCGTGCCTGCCAACTTAATTGAATCGGAACTCTTCGGTCACGAAAAAGGCGCGTTTACCGGCGCACAAGCCCGCAAACTCGGACTGCTCGAACTCGCTGACGGTGGTACCTTATTGCTTGATGAAATCAATAGCATGAGCGCGGAAGTGCAAGCCAAGCTACTGCATTTTTTACAAAACCAAACCCTGATTCGGGTTGGTGGGCAAACCACTATTCAAGTCGATGTGCGTTTGATTTTTGCCAGCAACCAAAACCTGCAAAGCTTGGTGCAAGCGGGAGATTTTCGCCAAGATTTGTTTTATCGAATTAACGTGTTTCCGGTGGTGTTGCCCCCTTTACGTGAAAGGCCGGAGGATATTCAAGCTTTAGCTGAACTTTTTCTCAGCCGGTTTAGTCAAAAGTTCAACAAACCCGTGAGCAGCTTGAGCGCCGATGCGTTGGCACAATTAAAGGCCTATGATTGGCCGGGCAATATTCGTGAACTGGAAAATATTATTCAGCGCGCGGTGGTGTTAGCGCAAAGCGCACAGATTGAAGTCAACCAGCTGCCGCAAGAATTGCGCCCTGCTCCAAGCCATATTGAGTTAGTACCAGGCCTGGTAGTCGCTGAAAACACCTCATTAGAACAGCTGGAAACCCTGTGGATTAACTTTACGCTCGAACGCTGTCAGGGCAATAAATCTCAAGCCGCGCGCCAGCTCGGTATTGATGCCTCCACCCTGCACCGCAAACTGGCAAGGTTAAACTAGCTTTACATATCTGCATAGGCAGATATAATGATCATTCATTATTTTATCTATGGATATCAGCATGCAGCCTACCCAGACCACCCCCGAACCCTCCACTGAAACAATGGGCGTGTTCGGACGCTACTTAACTATTTGGGTGGCCTTGGCGATTGTAGCCGGCATTTTACTCGGTCAATATGCGGCCTTTATCCCCGAAACACTTGCTGGCTTTGAATATGCCAACGTTTCCATTCCGGTAGCAATTTTGATTTGGGGAATGATTTTCCCAATGATGGTGCAAATTGATTTTGCAGCGATTTTAGGGGTTCGCAAACAACCCAAAGGCTTGTTTATCACCACTAGCGTGAATTGGTTGATCAAACCTTTCACGATGTTTTTAATCAGTTGGTTTTTCCTGATTATTTTATTCAAACCTTTTATCCCCGAAGACCTCGCTTACGAATATCTAGCCGGAGCCATTCTTTTAGGGGCGGCGCCCTGTACTGCAATGGTGTTTGTATGGAGCTATCTTACCCGTGGAGATGCAGCTTATACCCTTGTTCAAGTCGCGCTAAACGATATTATTATGTTGTTCGCTTTTGCGCCGATTGTCATTTTTTTATTAGGTATCTCCAATATTCAAGTGCCCTGGGATACCGTTGCCCTGTCTGTTTTTCTCTATATCGTGGTGCCGCTGGTTGCCGGCTATCTCACCCGCACCATGATTATTAAACGCAAAGGAAAAATGTGGTTTGACAAGGTGTTTATGCCCGCCATCGGTTCGGTCACGCCGGTCGCGTTAATTATTACGCTCGTCCTGCTCTTTGCCTTTCAAGGCGATGTGATTCTTAACAATCCGCTGCATATTGGCTTAATTGCGATACCACTGATTATCCAAACCATACTCATTTTTGCGTTGGCTTACTATTGGGCAAAAACATGGCGCGTGCCTCATTGCATTGCCGCTCCTGGCGCAATGATTGGTGCCAGTAACTTTTTCGAACTCGCTGTGGCCGCCGCCATCGCACTTTTTGGTCTGCAATCGGGTGCTGCATTGGCTACTGTTGTAGGAGTGTTAGTCGAAGTGCCGCTAATGCTTGCATTAGTACGTTATGCCAATCGCACTAAAGCGGGATTTGATTTGCAATGTAATTCTGTTCAGCCAGACAGCAAACAACACAATAATCACTTCTAGGTATGAAGGTAGGCTACACAGCTTACCACCAGACCTGGTTGCATAAGCGTTTTTTGTCACATTCACTTTAAACTCAAACCGATCTTGGCTTTTTTTAACATGCCGTCAAAAATAGGCTGGGAAATATTTTCAGGAAAATGTGCCGGCAACCGGGACTTAACCTGTGTAATCACCTGTTCTGCTTTCTGGCACATCTCTTCAAGATGACTTAAAGCAAGACGTTCTGAGTAGCCCACCGCTTTGGCGGTCATAACAAAATGTCTTGGGCTAAGGCTGTGCCATTTGTAATGTCGAGATTTACCCTGTAACGCCATCGCCATTTTTATTTTTTGAGGCTGTAATCCCTGCCCACCCATCAAAGGATAAGCAGACAAAATGTCATAAAGCGGCGTTAAGCGATAGCCATTATTCGCTTCAATAAACAGACTGAAATTTTTACCATGCCCATCCGGTGCCGCTAATAACCAGAACAGAATTTGTGCTTTAAAAAAGACCTCTCGATCCCGTTGAGCCTGCTGTGAGCCACGCAGAACATCCATAATCTGTTTGATACTTGGCCCACCGTCCGCCTCATATTTAAGTGCCGGTGCAATACCTAAGACTTGACACATATCCTCTTGCGGTAAACGTACTAATCGGTCATTAGCCAACCATTTACGATCAAAGCGTTCAACCGCAATCGCCTTTTGGCCGTCAAATTCCAATACCTCGGTATGCGCGACCGGCAATCCGAACGCGCCGGCAATTTGCATACACAACCATTCGTTTTCACAACTTTGCGACAAATCAAGGTTATTATGCGCTAACACACCAATCGGCAATTTTAGAATATGCGTGGTTGGGGTTGCGCCTTTAGGCAAATACCATTTATCGTCTATCTTGAGTAACGCTGTCTTTTCTTGCGCACCGGCAAGGGAAATACGAAAATCTTGCTCCAAATCCTGCATACCTAAAGGATTGGCGGCATAGTTTTTTAACAAATCGGCAATTTGAGATTCATTCAATTCTGTCGCATCAAGCCCTGCGTTATATTGTGAATCCCCAACAGGTGCATGGCTGGTCAATTGAATAGCACCTACACAATCTTTGCCCACCGCTGCCAACAAATCAAATGGCTGGATCGTTGCTGTCTTGAATCTCGTCTGCATTTTGGCGCGAATCAAATCATTATCAGGCAGTAGGTTATCTAAAAAATTGTAAATCAAATCGCCTTCATACGGTTTTTCTGACAATGGGAGGGACAAGGACAAAGCACGCGAATAAGGTGAAACCAGCCATTCTTTGGCATAGCTGAAACGCAAAGCACCATTCTTGTGTTTAATCAACTTACCGACCCGTAAACCATTCATAGACACAACAAGTTCATTCAATACCATAACATCACCAATCAAGCTTGTTATCCTGCGCTAACGACCCTTTGGGGCGGACTTCCAGCTCAAGTTCTAGCGCGGACAATAATTTAAATAAGGTTTCAATCTTTGCTTGCGCAGGATTATTTTCAAAATTTGACACCGTCGCTTGGCGTGTACACGCTAACTCCGCCAACTGACTTTGCGAAATATCCAACGATAAGCGTTGATTCTGCAACACCACCGCCAGCTCTTTAATGCTGTTTACCCGCATAACGCCTCCTATACGCCAGTCCGTATCAAACACTAATTATACGCTTTACCGAATAAAATTAAAACTATACGCTATAAAGTATAAATAAATTATTCTTAGGAAGGTTCCGCTTGACAAGCAATATGGTGTTAAGTATAGTTCGAAATTCGTTATTTACTTGAGTATAACTCGATGTCAAGCTCAACCAATCAACCCGAATTTTTTGCGCCCTGGCATGTGCATTTAGGCGATGGCGAGATCAGCCCGCGTCGCTTGCATCTGCTGCAAGCGATTGAGGCGACAGGCAGTGTGTCGCAAGCCGCCAAGCAAGTCGACATGACCTACAAAGCGGCCTGGGATGCGGTCGAGATTATGAACAATCTGGCGGGCGAGCCTTTGGTCAATCGGCAACACGGCGGCAAAGGTGGCGGCGGCGCGACCCTGACCCAAACAGGCCTGCAAATCGTCACCATGCACGAGCGGCTATCAGCGATGCAGACCATGTGGATGGCGTCATTAGAGAACACTGATGCCGATATTTTGCCCTTAATGCGGAGAATCAAAATGCAAACCAGCGCACGCAACAGTTTTTACGGCACGGTGGAAACCGTCAAAACCGGTGAAGTAAACGCAGAAGTCACGCTAAAACTGCAAGGCGATGATCGCATTGTGGCGACGGTCACCGCCGACAGCGTGACACGCATGGGGTTAAAACCGGGCGTCACAGCTTGGGCACTCGTCAAAGCCAGCTGGGTGGTATTAGCCAAACAACAAGCCAAAGGATTGATTAGCGCACGCAACTTTTTGTGCGGCCAAGTCAGCCGCATTACCGAAGGACCGGTAAATGTCGAAGTGGTGGTCGAACTCAAAGGCGGCAACACCTTATCGTCGATTATCACCCACAGCGCGTTGGAGGAGTTAAAACTCGCTGAAGGCGAACCCATCTGTGCGCTAATAAAAGCCTCACACGTTTTAATTGGCGTGGATGAGTAAAACGTTACGTTATCTGTCAGCCCGTGCAAACGGGTTTTTTAACCCCAATCGATATAGCCTTTGGTATCTATCGGTTGGTTTTTTTAATTCTTATTAAGGATGTAATTATGAAAATTAAAACTTTACTACCAGGCCTGGTATTGGCATTTGCCGCCACAACCTCGGCCAAAGCCGCAACCGTAACCGCTGCAGTGGCCGCAAACTTCACCAAAACGATTGAAGAAATCGGCCAAGCTTTTACCGAAGACACCGGCCACACCATTCGTTTTTCGTTTGGGCCATCCGGTAAATTATTTGCGCAAATTCGTAATGGTGCACCGTTTGATTTGTTTTTCTCAGCCAACGAAGCGGCACCCAAAGCCGCGATTGAACATGGCCTAGCGGTTGAGGACAGTTATTTTGTCTATTCCCAAGGCGTATTGGTGCTCTACAGCCCCACCCTGCCCGTCGCCAATAACGCAATGGCTATTTTAAAACAGGGCGATTTTCGTTTTCTGTCGATGGCCAACCCGCGCACCGCCCCCTATGGCACCGAAGCAGAACGCTTTTTACAGAATGTGGGGTTGCACCAAGCCTTGCGCAGAAAACTTGTCAACGGTGAATCGATTGCGCATGCCTTTCAATATGTGGTGACCAAAAACGCCCAGCTGGGGTTTGTTGCCAAATCCCAAGTCGTTGATCCGGCCAGTCCGGCTTATAACAATGGTGAATATTGGGAACTGCCTGCTGAGTTATACAACCCCATCAATCAAGGTGCGGTGATCACCAAGCGCGGTGAAAAAAATGAAGCCGCCATCGCCTTTATGGACTATATGAAATCACCACGTGCGATTGAGATTATTAAACGCTATGGCTATAACCTGCCTGAATAAGTATTAATTAATCCAACTGAAACGGACAGTATTATGATCGAACTTTTCGGCGCGGCGGTCGATTTACAACCCATCTGGTTAACACTCGAAATCGCAACCTATACCACCATCATTCTTTTAGTGCTCGGCACACCACTCGCCTGGTGGATGTCACAAATGAAATCCTCTAGCAAGGTATTGCTTGAAGCCCTGGTGGCGTTACCCTTGGTACTACCGCCAACGGTGTTGGGCTTTTATTTATTAATTGCCATGAACCCCACCGGACCGGTGACCGAGTTTTTACGGTTTTTTGGCTTTGAAGGTCAATTGACCTTTAGCAAAACAGGCCTAGTGATTGGCTCGGTGTTTTATTCTTTGCCGTTTGCGGTGCAACCGCTGATGCATGCATTTGAAGCGATTCCGCATCGTTTGTTAGATGCCGCTGCGACTCTGCGTGCTAGTTTTCTAGATCGCTTTCGTACCATTATCCTGCCACTATCGCGTCGCGGTTTTTTGACTGCCGCCACCCTCAGCTTTGCCCATACGGTCGGTGAGTTTGGTGTGGTGTTGATGGTCGGCGGCAATATTCCAGGCGAAACGCGCATGGTGTCGATTGATATTTTCGATCATGTTGAAGCCATGGAATACACTCAAGCCCATATTCTGTCGGCAATCATGTTGGTGTTCTCATTATTTGTATTAATGCTGGTATATGGTTTAAACCGCCGTTTTGGCGTAAAGGTAGGGTAACCGGATGGCAAAGCACTTTTTAAAAGGCAATCTTCAACTCGAGCTTGGCAGTTTTAAGCTCAATAGCGGTGAGTTTGAACTACCACTTGAAGGCGTGACCGTGTTATTCGGTCGCTCCGGTAGCGGCAAAAGTACGCTATTGCGCGCTATAGCAGGCCTGGATAAACGCACCCATGGTCAACTCAGCATGGACGGTGAGGTTTGGCAAGCGGGCTCAAAACGTCTAGCGACCGAACAGCGGCATATTGGCTTTGTGTTTCAGGATGCCGCCTTGTTTCCGCACATGACGGTGCGCCAAAACCTGATGTACGGCATCAACCGCTTGCCAAAAAACCACCCAACGGCGGATTTTGACAAGATTGTGCGCCGGGTGGGCATTGAAGACAAACTCGACCGCGACGTCACTTTTTTATCCGGTGGCGAAAAACAACGTGTCGCGATTGCGCGTGCCTTACTTATGTCGCCCAAACTGCTTTGCATGGATGAACCACTTTCAGCACTCGATTGGCGCTCAAAAGCCGAGTTATTGGGCTTGATTGAAGAACTGGTTGAAGAGTTTAAGCTGCCGGTGCTTTATATCACTCATGCACCGGTAGAGGTCGAACGCTTGGCGAACCAGATCGTGTTTATGCAAGAGGGTCAGATCGAAACCATTGAAACCCTGCAACAATCACTAAAACGTCCTGACTCCCCCTTGTTCGACGAACAGGGTGCGGTGTCGGTATTAATCGGCCAACCAGGTCGGGTGGAAACAGGGTTGCGCGAAATCAACTTGGGCGAAGACACCCTCTACCTGAGCCAAACCCATGATATTCACACTCACACTGTACGTGTTCGGGTGTTAGCACGGGATGTGAGTTTAGCTCTATCCGACCCCAAAGATTTAAGTATTATTAACCACCTTCGCACCGAGGTTGATGAACTGGTTCCGCTTGACGAACACCGTTTGTTAGTCCGCTTAAACCTTGCCGGAGGCCAGCAGTTATTCGCCGAAATAACCCAAGCCTCCGCCCAACGCCTCAAGCTACAACCCGACCTGGTGGTCTATGCATTAATTAAATCGGTCGCGCTAGCGGAATAACTCGATGAGTGGATTACAAAAACTCTGGCTAGCGGCGGTGCTCGGCGCTCTGATTGGTTTGCTCGGCGGCTTGATTGGCCTGGGCGGTGCAGAATTCCGTTTGCCGATTTTGGTCGCGGTATTCAGCTTGCCCACGCTGGAAGCGATTATTCTCAATAAAGCCATGAGTTTGGTGGTGGTGATTACCTCGATTTTTTCTCGCGGATTTAGCGTGCCGATGGAAAGCCTGCTCCCGCATTGGCTGATAGTCGTCAATCTGCTGTTCGGCTCGGTGGTCGGTGCATGGTATGCCGCCGGTTATGTGATGAAACTCGCCCCCGCGATGCTCAACCGCGTGGTGTTCGGATTGCTGATTGCGCTGGCGCTGATTATGTTTTGGGAACACCTAGTCGGTTTCGGTGAAACGGGCACACCTTTATTTCAGCAGGCCTGGTTACAAGCCTTAGTCGGCATATTAGCAGGCCTGCTGGTCGGCATCGTTGCGGCGGTATTAGGTGTCGCTGGTGGCGAATTATTGATTCCAATTATTGTGATTCTCTGGGGCATCGACATCAAAACCGCCGGCAGCCTGTCGTTATTGGTCAGTCTGCCCACTATGCTGGTCGGGTTTTTCCGCTACCGCCAAGCGCAAGCCTTTGATGCACTGCGTCGTGAAAGGGATTTATTAATCTGGATGAGTGTCGGCTCAATTGCTGGCGCGCTCGTCGGCGGCCTGATGCTCGGCTTGGTTCCCGCACAATGGCTCGGCTTGTTTTTAGCGGTTTTGCTACTGATTTCCGCTTGGAAAGTGTTTAAACATTAAAGACGCTAACCCTTTAAGACGCTAATTTAAAGCGCAAGCCCATTGCTTCAATCACCTTAAATACGGTTTCAAACCGTGGGTGTTTACCTTCCCCAAACGATTTATACAAACTTTGATAACCTAACCCCGTCTTTTCCGATAAAGCTTTCATACCACTTGAACGTGCGACCACGCCCAGTGCGTCAATAAAGAAGGCTGGATCATTTTCGTCCAGCGCGGCTTGCAAATAGGCTTTTACGTCTTCAGGGGTATTGAGGTAATCACTCACATTAAACGTATCATTCATTGATTGTGTCATGCTTCAACCATCCTTTTACTTTTTCAATATCTTTCGACTGATGAGGCTTCAGGCCAGCGATCATTAGCAAAACTAATTCGCTATGCGCTTGTTTATAATAAACACGCCAGCCCTGCCCAACATCAATACGCAGTTCATAAAGTTGGCCTTCAATATTTTTAAAGTCACCACGATTGCCCTGCTCTAATCGTCTTAAACGCGCTCCATCAAACGGATTTAGCCAGTCGGTATCAAGCGTTTTAAAATCGGCGAGATTACCTGTTACCACGGTTAAATGATGGACTTTTGCGCTGGCGGCAATCATGGCATCTTCGTAAAGCGTATTGGAAGTACCGTGCATCAATTTAGCCCAGACTCGAAACACCTTGCCATCCAGCGGTAGAATATTGTAACTTTCTGCAACGCGGTTCAGCCAGGCCTCAATTTCCTGTGCTTTTGTGGGTCTTGCGCGCGCGTTAATTCAGAAATAACATTCGTGTCGAGAAGGTACATAGCGTCTGTCACTCGCCTTCTAACGGCATCACTTCACGGCGACGCGCTTGACCGCGTTGTGGCAAAATCAACTCACCCCGCGCTTCACCAGTCAAAAGTAAGCTTTTTAAACTAGGTTTAGCGGAAGATTGTAATTGACGCCACATTTCAATCGGCACCAAAACTGCCGCTTCACGGCCTCGTTTTGAAACCATCTGTGGGCCATCTTGTAAACAAGTTTCTAAAAACTCACTAAAACGTGCCTTCGCGTCTTGAACTGGCCAAGTATGCATAACAAAACTCCTTCTGACTAGATTAATGACCAATTTAAGCATTTTATATATTTTTGCAACAAGCCCACAACCAGGCCTGGTAGGCCAACTGGATTTGATTAATGATCTCCCTTAGGCGTATAGTTATCAGCCTAAAGGTTCATTTATTAAATAGCGGAGGCGCTGATGGATATACAACTGGAATCGACTTTGAGCTGCCCAAACTGCGGTCAAAGTAAAACCGAGCAGATGCCAACGGATGCCTGTCAATATTTTTATGAATGCAGCTTTTGTGGCGCGCTACTAAAGCCGCTTGCAGGTGATTGTTGTGTCTTTTGTTCGTATGGTGATGTGCCTTGCCCGCCGATTCAGTTAAACGGCGCACAAGGATCTTGCTGCGGTTAAACTTTGCTGCAAAAACCGGTCAATTGTGCGACTTGCCCTGAGGTTTTGTATCACATTTGGTTGGGGTATGGCTCGAAGTCTTGTCGCAACATTGCGCTCCGGCATCGCAGCAGTTTTGTTTTGCGTCAGCTTTTTGTGGCGTATCACAGGCCACACCACAAGCAACACATTCACCACGGGCGTTTTTAAACATCGGACAAAAGCCGGTAAAACTGGCTTGGATGGCATTGGCACTCATCAGTAACAAAATCCAAAACACCCAGTCTTGCAGCAAATTGATCTGCCCCAATACATGCGCCACCCCAATCAATATCGCCATAAAAATCGCCAACATGCGCAGCGGACGATTACCTCTCACCACCGAAGTTGAATCAGCCATTTTAAACACCCCAACTTCTCAAACATTAAGCAAAAACAAATTAAACGGCCAACCGACCAACTAAATCAGCACTAAATTGCTCGACAGGGCAAGGTCTGCCAAAGAAATAGCCTTGGTAATGATGGCAACCATTGGCTAATAGAATATCACGTTGTTCTTGGGTTTCAACTCCTTCAGCAATGACATCCAAACCGAGTGATTGACTCATCGCAATAATGGTTTTGACAATGGTGACATCGTCGGGGTCTTGTACAATATCACGCACAAAGGTTTGATCAATTTTAATTTGATCCAGCGGCAGGCGCTTTAGGTATTGTAATGAAGAATAGCCGGTTCCAAAATCATCGAGTGAAAATTTGACACCCAACTCACGCAGTTGACGCATTTTTAAAACCGTTTCTTCGATATTGTCAATAATTGTACTTTCAGTTAATTCGATTTTAAGCCGTCCAGCATGAATACCATAACGCTGAATATTTTGTGAAACCTGATCAACAAAATTGGGTTCTTTAAACTGCTTAGCACTGACATTAATCGCCAAAATTAAATTACTCAGATGCGCCTGGTTTTGCCAATCACGCAGCTGCTCACAAGCTTTTTCAATTACCCAACGACCCATGGCTTTAATTTGACCTGTTTCCTCGGCTAGGGGAATAAAATCAGCAGGCGACACCTGACCACGCTGGGGGTGATGCCAACGAATTAAGGCTTCTGCGCCAATTGGGTTTTTATGCTCGTCTACTTGTAGCTGATAGTAAAGTTCGAGCTGATTTTGTTCAATCGCCTCATGCAACTGAGTTTCTAAAGTAGCACGCTGTTCAACTTCTTTTTGGATTGATGGGTCATAAAAACTAATGCTGTTGCGATCCGTTGACTTGGCTCCATACATGGCGGTTTCGGCATGTTTCAGCAAATCATCGGTTGTCTCAGTCAAGCCTTGAAAAATCACTACTCCAACACTCGGTGACGTAAAATAACGTGCCCCCTCTATTTCATAGGGCTGATTGAGCTGTTCACGAATCAGTTCTGCAACCTGTTCTACTTTATTGGCCGCATGGCGACTTTGGCTACCTAAGGTTTCAAGCGTAACCACAAACTCATCGCCACCGACACGGGCTAAATTATCCACATCGCGCAAACAACTTTTCAAGCGTTTAGCTACCTCAATTAACAGCTGATCACCAGTCTTATGGCCATGTGCATCGTTAATGGTTTTAAAGTGGTCCAAATCAAAATAAAGTAACGCGCCATGTTGCCCACTGCGCTCGTTAACCATCATTGAATGATTTAAACGCTCCGTCAGCAACCGACGATTGGGCAACTTGGTTAAAGGATCATAAAATGCCAGCTGAAAAGCCTCAGCTTCGGCCTGTTTGCGTCGTGCAATCGCATCACGAAAGCTTAACAGGGCGGTGGCGATGCGGCCAAATTCGCCATTAGACGTTTGCTGCATTCGTTCGATCTGCGGCATCGGAATTTGCACTTGATGATCATTGCGCGCCATCACACTCAAGGCATCAGCGATCACCAACATTTTTCGACTCACCAGGCCTGCTGAAAATAAGGCCAACAAAAACATCAACAATAAACCGATCAGGCCAATCAGCACCACACTCAAAAAAAATTGTTCCTGGGTATCAAAGCCTTCATTGCTTCGGGCTTCTGCACGCTGCGCTAATAGATTGGTAATACGTTGGGTGTAAAGCGAAAATTGCACAAAATTTTCCTGCGCACGCTGCACATAACCACTGGCAACATTGGGGTCAATGGCAATAATATCGGTTGCCATAATAATAAAACGTCGATATTGATGAAAGTTTTCTTGCAACGCAATAACACTGCCGTGATTCACTTCGTGTAACAATTCTGAATTAGCTAAATCATTAACTTTTTTATTTAGTAGCTCAAGCTCGTCAACAATACTTGCATGCAAAAAATACAGTTGCACGTCAGACAAGTCACCTTTATAAGCCGCATCAATTGCCCCCGCTACACGCTGATGAATACGCCCTATTTCGCCACTAAAGATCGCTGCCTGCTGGACAACTTGCAGGTCGCCAAGTTGTTTTTGATGGTTGTCAGCATACTGCGATTTCAGTGAAGTCAGCGACCAATAGCCGATAGCAATGGCGACCAACACCACCGAGAGTACCGGCCAAAAAAACAACAGCAATATGGTGCGACTGGCTTTCATTTTAAGGTGTGAACCCCATTTGTGTTAACAAGGCAGGCCAATCATCGGGTGTAATGGTGCCTATATATTCAAAGCCGCTAGCATCTAACGGACGAAAAAATACCAGTGATCCTTCTGGTGGAAAATACTTCATCATTTCAACGAGATTCGGACCATGGGCGACCAGCACGCGATTGGTTCCAGCAGCAACCGGCTTGGACAAAAGTTCAAAGGTTGTTTGAATAATCGGCTGTTTTTGTGCAGTGGTTAAGGCAGCTGTATACTGCAAATTGATTTCCACATCGACCCGTGATGGGTCAAAAACAATCTTGGCGGTTTCCACTGCACGACAGAGCGGGCTGGCTAATACGGCATTGTAAGGAATCGCAAGCTGTTTAAAAAAACCGCCAATTTGTGCCAGTTCGGCTTTGCCCTCGGTGGTTAAAGGGCGCTGGGTAGCACAGTCACTTAAGTCAATTGGCACTTGATCAGGAATAGACGTATCGGTTTTGCCGTGACGCATATAAATGACATAACCACCTTGCCTGAGCTGTTCGATTAGAGCCGGTGTTGCGGTAACGATATCCTTAAATTCATCATCAGCATGAGCCGGGAAAAAAATCAAACCAATACTCAACACCAACAACTGAATCACTTTTTTCATCTATCCCCCCAAACCAATGTCAAAGAATCAGCAATTAATACCCTAACTATCTTTTGATTGTACACAGATAAATAAAATTACGCATCCATCATTATTACTGATTCCGGCCAACGTGATTTGGGCAGTTTGGCGTTAAAATCGTTCTCGGCTTGGTAACCTACCGCAACCACCGCCAAGGCTTTATAGCCTTGTTCGGTTAAGCCAAACTCGGCATCCAAAATCGCGGTATCCACCCCTTCAATCGGTACCGCATCCAACCCCATCGCGCCGACACCTAATAAAAACGCGCCGATATTGAGGTAAACTTGTTTTTCCATCCAACACTGGGTATCGTGCCACTCAACTCGATGCAAATCGGCATAAAATGCGCGTACTTTTCTAACCTTGGCTTTCATCTCTTCGGAGTCAATCCGACCATCCTGCTGCTCTTGCCCCAGCAAGGACTCCAAATAGTCGTCGGTGAAATCAGTTTTAACACAGAACACCACCGATAACGAGGCCTCCAGTATCTTGCTTTCATTCGCGACATACGGCCCACTAGCCGCTTTGGCTATCCGTGCCTTGCCTTGCTGTGTCTGAGCAATAACGAAATACCAAGGTTGAGAGTTGACGCTAGAAGGACTTAAACGCAATAGTGCTTTGACATCCACTACTTGTTGCGGTGAGAGTAGGCGAGTTGAATCAAACTTTTTGGTCGAGTAGCGCCTTTGCGCAGTCTCAATAATATTCATCAATTTTCCCGTTAACTAAAAACTAAAATTTAAAAGCACTATAGCTTATTTAGACTAATATGAAAACAGGTATGATTGTCCTGAGATGTGGCGTGAATTGTACCCTGGTGAACCAGAATAATAGCGCGGCTGATCGCCAGCCCTAAACCCGATCCGCCTTGGTGTGGACGTGCGGATTCGACGCGATAAAAACGTTCAAATAACTTATTTAAGTGCTCGGCAGGGATGGTTTCGCCCTGGTTGCAAATCTTTATTTCAAGTTGGTTTTTGGTTTGTTTAAGTCGAATTTGAATGGTGGAATTGCTATACGCATGCCGAACCGCGTTGCCGAGTATATTGGCCAATGCACGTCTAAGCAGTTCACCATTGCCCTTTACTGTGCCTTGACCTTGCAAATCAAAGTGGATGTGGCGTTCGGCGGCAGGCAATTCAAAATAGTCGATTAATTGACGGCATAGCGCTTGCAGTTCAACAGGCTGCGTTTCAATATCCAATCCTTGATCGGTTTTGGCCAGCAACAGCATGTCGTTGACCATCCGTGCCAAGCGTTCAAACTCTTCAATATTCGACACCAGAATATCTTGATAATCCGCTTTATCACGTGGTTGGCTGAGCGCAACTTGGCTTTGCATCATCAGATTATTAATCGGGGTGCGGAACTCGTGCGCCAGGTCAGCCGAAAATTGTGACAGCCGTTGAAATGCATTTTCTAGCCGATCCAGCATGGCATTAAAGGCTTGCCCCAGTGGTTGCAGCTCTGTCGGCAGGGTGTTGATATCCAGGCGTTCGGTCAGGTGTTGTCCTGACACCTTGGTGGCCAGTTGGCTAAAGTGTTTAAGCGGACGAAGGCCTTGGCGAACCATCCACCAACCCAAGCCCACCATGACCAGCAAGGCAATCAAAGAACCGACCAATAACAGTTGGATAAACATCTGCATAAAATGCTCATGGTGGTCGATGTTTTTGAGGCTAATCACCCACCAGGCCTGGTTGTCTGCCGCTGGAGCAAACCAACTAACATAGGCTTGGTTTTCCAGCATAATGCGTTGCAACTGGTTGGCGTTAAAATCGTCAGGCGTGAACAGATGGGGGGAATCAATGCTGCTATAGCGCAGGGTATGTTGATTAAACAACAAATAATGCCAACCGGCTTCGCGCGGCAATAGATGGTTAAGTTGCGCGATCAGTTCAGCTTGGTCGAGCTGATTGTTTTCGGTATAGAGCCGGATTTGCTGTTGTTTGGTTTGCAACTCGGCCAAATCCATTTCATCAAAATGGTGCTGCACCGTGTGCGCCAACAAGCCACCCAACAACACCAACACCAACAGACTGATCAGGGTAAAAAATCCAATTAACCGACTGGCAATCGACAGATTCATGGTTTTGACTTAATTAAGAAATCGAAATTTCAAGTTTTCGACCTAAAACAGCAGCAAATTTTTCTAAGGTTGAAAGCTTGATGTCTTCTGCATGATTTTCTATTCGAGAAATCGCCGATTTTTTTGTATTTAATCGTTCGGCAAGATCGTCTTGCGTCAACCCCGATTCTTCGCGTGCTTGGCGAAGCATGACACCTATCTTAAAAGTTTGATACCCTTCTTCAAAACCGTCATTAAATGCGGCATCTTTTGCTTGACGCTGGCTGATATATTTTTTTAAGTCACTCATAGCACTGTTTCCTTTTTAGGTAATCTTTTTTTCGTGTTTCGGCGAGTAAGATTTCTTTTTTCGGTGTTTTCTGGGTTTTCTTCTGAAACCCATGATTCAAAATGACTAGGTTGTCACCTTCTAAAAACCCAAGCAGTCGAAAAATGTTACTTCCAACCTGAACTCGAACTTCCCAAAGATCATCAGTGTTCACTAGTTTTTTGAAATATTGAACAGGCACCTGCTCTATTTCTTCGATAAGTTGAAGCACCCAAATGACTTTTTGGGCTTGTTTGGCATTAAGCGAGTCCAAAAAATCTTCAACAGGACTGTTGCCAGATTCTGTTCGGTAGAAATGAATTTCTTTCATAAAACAATGTTAACATACAGGTTAACTTTTAAGAAGGTTAGAATTAGCTATGGGGTGCTTCAAGTTTATAACCCATGCCGCGCACGGTATGAATCAGCTTGGGTTCAAAGGGTTCGTCGATTTTGGCACGTAAACGGCGAATCGCCACTTCAACCACATTGGTATCGCTGTCAAAATTCATATCCCACACCTGAGAGGCGATTAAGGTGCGCGGCAACACCTCGCCCTGACGACGTAATAGCAGTTCCAGCAAGGCAAATTCTTTAGCGGTTAAATCAATGCGTTGTTGCTGGCGGCTGACCTTGTGTGCCACCAAATCCATGGCTAAATCCGCACAGCTTAAATGTTGTTGAATGGGCGCTGTGCCACGACGCGATAAGGCACGAACTCGTGCGAGTAGTTCAGCAAAAGCAAAGGGTTTAATCAGATAATCATCCGCGCCGAGTTCCAAGCCCTTAACCCGATCCTCCACTTGATCACGCGCTGTCAGCAATAACACCGGCCAGCTTTTGCCCTGTTGGCGCAGGGTTTGCAATAACTGCCAACCGTCTAAACCCGGCAACATAATATCCATAATCGCCAGATCAAATTCCTCTTCCAACGCCAAGTGCAAACCATCCAAACCATTGCGCGCCAAACTGACATTAAAGCCCGCCTCACTCAAGCCCTGCTTAAGATAATCACCTGTTTTTGTTTCGTCTTCAACCAGCAGAATTTTCATGGTTAATTGCCTAGGGTTTTGTCCATTCTCGACATTATAACGACAGATTGGAACAGACTTAGATTACAAATTTGTAATCCGACTGTCAGCTTTAGGTTATCGCCGCTTTTTTATACTGCAACTGTATTCAAGATAGTTCGCAGATAAAGGGGTTCAACATGGCTTTAACACGTCGTCAATTTTTACAGGCCGGGGC
Organism: Thiomicrospira aerophila AL3; assembly: GCF_000227665.2. Lineage (NCBI taxonomy): Bacteria > Pseudomonadati > Pseudomonadota > Gammaproteobacteria > Thiotrichales > Piscirickettsiaceae > Thiomicrospira > Thiomicrospira aerophila. The sequence continues at coordinate 1,595,451 of NZ_CP007030.1, forward strand.
TGCGTCTAGTTTGACAGTCGCCTTGGCACCTTGGATGCCGACTCAGGCTGCATCGGCTCATGCGCACGGCCATTCGCGTCGTGTATCCGAACTTAATTGGGCGAAACTCGGCACACCTCCTGAAATCAAAGGCCACAATATTGATTTGGTGGTGGATGAAACCCGGGGTAATTACACCGGTCGTGATCGTCGCGCGATTACGATTAACGGCTCGCTGCCTGCGCCCACTTTACGTTGGCAAGAGGGTGAAACCGTCACCATTCGGGTTACCAACCGTTTAAATGTGGATACCTCTATTCATTGGCATGGTTTGATTTTGCCGTTTGATATGGATGGCGTGCCGGGGGTGAGTTTTGACGGTATTAAGCCGGGCGAAACCTTTACCTATTCGTTCACGCTCGAACAATCCGGCACCTACTGGTATCACTCGCATTCCGGCATGCAAGAGCAGCAAGGCATGTACGGCGCGATTATTATCGACCCGATTCAACCTGATCCGATGGCGTATGACCGTGAGGACATCGTATTACTGTCCGATTGGACGGATGAAGACCCGCACCGCATTATCGAAAAGTTGAAAATCAAAGGCCACTATTACAATCGTAATGAACCGACTGTGCTGGATTTTTGGCGTGATGTGCGCGAACTCGGTTTCCGAGGCGCGATGCAAAAACGCCAGATGTGGCAACAGATGCGCATGTCGCCGACCGATTTGGCCGATATCACCGGTTATACCTATACCTTTTTAACCAATGGTCTGCACCCTGATCATAACTGGACAACGCTGTTTAAACCGGGTGAAAAAGTGCGCTTGCGTTATATCAATGCTTCGGCAGCGACCTATTTTGATGTGCGGATACCCGGCCTAGTGATGAGTGTGGTGCAAGCGGATGGGCAGAATGTACAACCGGTAGCGGTAGATGAATTTCGTTTTGGACCGGGCGAAACCTATGATGTGATTGTCGAGCCAAAACAACAGGCTTATACCTTGTTTGCGCAGTCGATAGATCGCAGTGGTGTCTCACTTGGAACACTGGCGGCTCGTGAAGGTTTGACCGCACCGGTGCCTGAAATGGATAAAGTGGAATGGCTGGTCGACAAAGACATGATGGGAGCGATGGATCACAGTGCACATGCAGGGCATGCGGGGCACGGCGATCATGCTGATCATCCAGGTCATCACGCACACCATGGGCATCACGGTCATCATGCCATGGCTGATGATTCATTAGCCAAGCCTTCAACACGGGTACATCACGCCCGCACGGCCTATGGTGCCAGTGTCGATATGCGTGTGGATACCCCGCGTACCAATTTAGATGATCCGGGAATTGGTCTGCGCAATAACGGTCGTCGGGTTTTGACCTATGCCGATTTAAAAACCCTGGATGGGCCACTTGATCCTCGTGGGCCTGAGCGTGAGATTGTGTTGCATCTAACCGGCAATATGCATCGCTATACCTGGTCGATTGATGGTCTGGAGTATGGAAAATCCGAACCGAGCCATTTTGCCTTTGGCGAGCGCATTCGGGTGATTATGCACAACGACACCATGATGACCCATCCGATGCATCTACACGGTATGTGGAGTGAGCTGGAGTCTCCAGAGGGCGAGTTTTTGGTGAGAAAACACACGGTCTCGGTACAACCCGCACAACGTATTTCGTTTCTAGTCACGGCGGATGCGTTGGGTCGTTGGGTGTGGCATTGCCACATTATGTATCACATGGATACCGGCATGTTTAGAGAAGTGGTGGTGTCTTAAATGACGTGCTTGTTTGCGAGGGTGCTTTCGCCTTGTGCCCCGACTCCTTCGGCTTTTTTCTGCGAAAAAAGAGGCGTCGCTGGAGCACAAGGCTACGCACCTATATAGCCAAAATAAGAAAGGAATACGAATATGAGCAATAAAAAACTGCTACCCCTCGCCTTAATCGGCGTGATGGGATTCGGCATCAGTCACCAGGCCTGGTCGTCCGATCCGCATGCCGGACACGATCATAGTTCGATGCAAGGCGGTAAAGCGCCGGAGGATGCGCGTGATCCCCATGCTTATTCGAATGGTCTGCGTTTTAACGACAGGGATTTGCAACGTTTGCATTTGATGGATCAGCATATTTATAAAGCCTTTATTGTTGATCATTTGGAGCGGGTGTTTGATGCTGATCACGAATATACCGCCTATAAATTGCAAGCGTGGATTGGCCGCGATTACAACAAATTCGCGCTGCACAGCGAAGGCCACATTAAAGAAGGTGACCTAAATGCTCATACCGAGTTGTATTGGTCACATGCCTATGCGGCCTATTGGGATAGTTTGCTTGGGGTGCGTTTTGATCATGGCCACAAAGATCGACAATGGCTAGCGGCCGGGGTGCAGGGTTTAGCGCCTTATATGTTTGAAGTCACCGCTAAAGCCTTTATCGACAGCGATGCCCGTGTAGCGGCTAAGGTAGAAGTGAAGCGCGAGTTGTTATTTACCCAGGATTTAGAACTGGAACCCAAACTCGAAGCCAAGGCGTTTAGCAGTAAAGATCAGGATTTTAACGAAGGGGCAGGCCTGGCAGACGTGAGCGCGGCTTTGCGTTTGAAGTATCACATTAAACCGGAATTTGCGCCCTATATTGGCGTCAAATGGCAACAAAAATTCGGCGAAACGGCCGATATGGCCAAGGCAAATCAACAGTCAACCGCTTCAACTCAATGGGTGGCGGGGATTAGTTTTTGGTTTTAATAAACAACACTAGGAGAATTATCATGAAAAATCTATCACGCAGACAATTTATATTTGGCGCCAGTGCCTTGGCTTTATTACCTGCCGCTAGTTGGGCACATAATCATGGTCATGGCGGTCATGGTGGCAACGGCGGCGGCCATCATCACGGTCATGGTAATCATGGGTCGCACGGCAATCATGGACACCAAGGCCATCAACACCATCATGGCATGGATCACACCACCAAAATTGGCCGTCAAGGTCAGGCCAATGAAGTCACACGCACCATTCAAATAGACATGACAGACGATATGCGATTTTCACCGGACCAGTTAGAGATTAAGGTCGGTGATACGGTACGGTTTTTTGTGCGCAATATGGGACAGTTAAAACATGAGTTTGTAATGGGTACGCTTGACGAACTCAAAGAACATGCTGAGATGATGAAATATCATCCGCACATGGATCACACTGAACCGAATATGATTAGCCTAAACCCACGACAACGTGGCGCGGTGATTTGGCATTTCGATCAACCCGGCACCTATTATTACGGCTGCCTAGAACCCGGCCATTATGAAGCCGGAATGATTGGAAAAATTCTTGTCAGCAACTGAAAATTACTTCTACACTTTATAAGCATCTTGAGCTATATCCTCAAGGTGCTGTTTTAACTTTTTAGCCACGCGTACTTTTTTAGATCGTTTCCAAAAAAACGCCAACACTAAATAGGCCGTAGCCGCTGTTGTCGCCATTTGTAGATTCGCATAGGATAGGTACCACTCCAAATGCGTAATTTCAAAATTAGCGATATTCATAGGCATGGTATAAACTGCAACGCCAAGATAAATAATTAAAGCCCACAATAAGGCTATGCCGGTATATTTTTCTAATTTTAATTTATTGTTTAAGTCCACGCCATTGTTAATAAACCAGTGTTTACCTGCGCTATGATTTATTAACAAGCTATACCAACCATTATCCTTGCCTTTTAAACCAGCTGAAACAAGGGTTATTTTCTGACCGACCCGCAACGGCACATCAATGCCACGCAACTTTATGTCTTTTTCAAGACCCTCTTCGGTTTTAATCCAAAACTCATGATTCGTTACCGTTTCTGAATGAATTGAGGGCGCATAATTCGGCCCGCCACCACTAGAAGAAACATAGGTTTCGCTAAATTTGTTACTACCTAACACCTCACCCGTAACCTGCCAAAACTCAACAACTTTTTTACCGTACTTAAAATCGTCCATAACAAACCCAATCAAAAATTATTATTATATCGTTACAAAACGATTTTTACCCTGCTTTTTAGCTTGATAAAGCGCTACATCTGCCCGCTTTAATAATTCTAGCGCTTCATCTACAGACTCAATAGTATCGGAAGACACACCTGCGCTGACTGTAACATAACTCGCAACTTCTGAGCGTTCATGCTTAATTTGCAAAGCAGCGACCGATTCAATTAGCCCCTGCGCCACGACCTCTGCTCCAGCTTTATCAGTTTCAGGTAGAATCACAGCAAATTCTTCGCCACCGTATCTTGCTAGTAAGTCACCGGGGCGCTTAATAACTGAGTTAAAAGCTTTGGCCACCTTTTCCAAACACAAATCACCTAACCCATGCCCATAAAAGTCGTTGAATTGTTTAAAAAAATCTATGTCCAACATAATCAAACTTAGTGGCGCACTACTTCTCATTAAACGAAGACTTTCACGTACCAAGGTTTCATCAAATTGTCGACGATTGGCAATATGAGTGAGAACGTCAAGATGGGACATTTCTGCCAATAAATCATTTTTTCGTTTCAGCGAGATGTGGTTCTTGACTCGTGCCTTAACAATCGCCAAATGAAAAGGCTTACTAATATAATCAACAGCGCCAAGATTAAGACCTTTTTCTTCATCAGTGGCTTGGTTAAGCGCGCTGACAAAAACGATCGGTATAGCCGCAGTAGCTTCATCACTTTTAAGTCGACTACACACTTCATAACCATCAACATCGGGCATCATAATATCAAGCAAAATAATGTCTAACTTAGGATTAGCCTTTACAAACTCAAGTGCTTTTTTACCTGAGTTAACTATCATAATCTGATAGTCATCCTTCAAACCATTCGCAAGAATCTTTGCATTGGTTGGTTCATCATCTACAATCAAGACACTCGGTTTATTTTCGTCAAACACGTTTAAAGCCTTTTTATGAAATTTAGTTATACCGTTTAAACTCAGCCATTAAATTATTAAGCACAACTAGAGCCTGTTCAAAGTCAAAGGCTTCAAGATGACGTTCAATGTTATGCCATAATGGCCGCAGTTCTTTAGGTATTCTTGTAGATATTTCTACTAACTCAACATCATCAATATATTCGTTTTTACTGATCCGTGCAGCTAAATTTTTTAATACTTCAATATTAAATTTATCAACAATGTTATCAGGCTCATTTAACAATATCTTTGGCGAGGTCGATATTTGAGCCGCTATCAGTTCATATGTTTCATTAAACGCTGTTCTAAAGGCCGTCACTAGGCCTGGCTCAGGTTTCTGTTGTTGCCTCAGTAATGGCTGAAGTTGCTCGCAAATAATAAAGAGTAAATCTGCCGCCAAATTTCCAGCTACGCCTTTTAAACTGTGTACCAGACTTTCTATCGCTTGCCATTCTGTGGTTTGCGCAGTTTCATTGTTAATTAAATTCGCCAATCGATCCGGCAGCGCTTGATATTTGTCATTTAAATCATGACCCAACTGTTTCAATAGCTTTTCATACAACGGCAGATTGCCACCAAGTTGCTCTAGCCCACGATCACGATTAATAAGCTGTTGCTTATTTTCTGAAGTGAATGGCTTAGCAGAAACACCACGCTGTTTTATCACAGCGTCACTTAAGGATAAATAGCGACCAATAAGAGACCGTAACTCCTGCAGTTGGATAGGTTTGCTGAGGTGCTCATTCATGCCCGCTGCTAAGGCTTTTTTCTTATCCTCAATCATGGCCGCAGCGGTAAGCGCCACAATAGGCGTATCGCTATCAAACTCGCGAATGGCTCTGGTGGCTTGATATCCATCCATAATCGGCATTTGAATATCCATTAGGATTAAATCAAAACGGTGCTCGCGGACAAGATCAACGGCCTGTTGGCCATTTTCAGCCAACACCACATCAAGATTTAAATGATCAAGTTGATTAAGAATGACTTCTTGATTAATCTCATTATCCTCAACCAATAAAACTTGACCATTAAACTCTTCATTAAGGTGGGGCTCATGATGTATTGGGTTTATTGATTTAACCAACTCGGCATTAGCAAGTTGAACGGGTATGCTAAAACTAAACTTACTGCCTTCACCTAAATCGGACTCTAAGTGAATGCCGACTCCATCCATTAAAGACACTAAACGTTGACTGATCACTAAACCTAAACCCGTCCCACCATACTGTCTAGTGATACTCGTATCCGCTTGTTGAAAAGGTTCAAAAATAGCGGTTTGCTGCTGTTTTGAAATGCCTAGCCCCGTATCACTGACGATAAAGTCTAACCAGGCCTGCCCTTGTTCATCGTTATGTTCACTTATTGTCAGTTTAACAATGCCCTGTTCGGTAAACTTAAAGGCATTACCCAACAGGTTTAACAAAACTTGACGAAGCCTTAACTCATCGGCACAAAAATGACTATGCACCATGGCCGAGTCGTCAAGCATAAATTGCACCTGTCCATCTTGCACACCCGTCATAAACAGATGTGAAATATCATCAACGACATGGTGTATCGAAAAAGCATCCGTTTGTAATTCAAGTTTGCCAGCTTCAATTTTTGAAAAATCTAAAACATCGTTAATGACACCTAACAACAAACGACCGGACCGATGAATTTTGTTCAGTTTTTCATGTAATTTAGAGACACTTTGCTCTTGTAATGCCAACTCACTTAAACCGATAATGCCATTCATCGGGGTACGAATCTCATGACTCATGTTGGCCAAAAACGCTGATTTTGCCAGACTAGAGGCCTCAGCTTGTTGCTTGGCTTCTTTTAATGATATCTCGAGATCTAATTGCTCAGTGATATCCTGACCCACAGACTGATAATATTTAATCCTTCCTTGTGCATCAAAAAAGCCGTGTGTTGTCCATTTAATCGACCTCGCACGTCCTTGAGCATCAAACACCTGATTAATATTCTCGCTAAGTGGACTAGAAGGACTGCAGGCGTGTAAAGCTTGCATAGCCTGAACTTGTAATTCCTCTGGCAAGGTTGTAATCCAGCGTGTTCCAATCATATCTTGAGTAGCCACACCAAAAAAATCAGCCATGGTTTGATTGCAATAAAGTGTAGTAGTGTCAGGCAAAAATCGATTGATAAAGTATGGATGGTTCTCAACCAGATTCAAATAAAGCTCTTTTTGCTCTTCTAGTGCAAATTCCACTTGTTTTTGGGTTGTGATATCTTGCACTGTACCCAGTGACTTGATGATGTTACCCGCTTCATTAACAAGGTGATGGGATTTTTCCCGCACCCATTTAATACGACCATCCGACATTAATAATCTATGCTCAATTTCATAGGCTTGCTTATTTTTAACCGACGCTTCATAAGCATCATTCACTAGGCGCCGATCATCTGGATGGGTCGTTAGATAAAATGCTTCTAAACTGGCTGAGTGTTTTGCCGGATCCACTTCAAAAATTCGAAATACCTCATCAGACCAAAAAAGTTCATTTTTGACAAGATCCAGCTCCCAATTACCTAAACTGGCCGTTTTTTGCGCCCGATTTAAACTCTCTTTTGACTTCAGCAGATCCAACTGCATTTGTTTTTGCTGTGTAATATCTTGATGCGTTCCGGCCATCCATTCAGGCTTACCGTCAGCAGTCCATGACACCACTTTACCGCGATCTAAAACCCAAACCCAATGACCTTCCTTGTGTCGCATTCTCGCTTCAACTTCATAATGCTTAGTTATACCCTCAAAATGTGCTTGCAGAGAATTTTGTGATTCGATTAGGTCATCTTGGTGTGCAAAATGTAACCAAGTTTCAATCGTTGTAGGTTCAAGTTCATCAAGTTGATAGCCAATAATTGCAGCCCATTGTTCATTAAAAATAGTTTGGCCCGTTTGGACATTCCACTCCCAAGTGCCCACATCTGTGCCCCAGATAATGTTTTCCAGACGGTTTTTTTGCAACTTAAGTGCCTGTTCGGCATGCATCACCTGATCGATATCTAAATGCACGCCCATCATCTGAATCGGTTCACCTTGTTCATTTGATTTGGTCACCCGTCCGCGCCCCTGTATCCAGGTCCATCCGCCGGCATTATTTTTGCAACGAAACCTGACATTAAAAGTCTTGTTAACCTTAATCTGCGCTTGCACAGCACCAAGCATCTCAGATAAATCATCCGGGTGAATTAGCTTATTAAACCGATCAAGATCAATTGGGAAGGCTTGTGGTTGATAACCTAGCTGAAGATAAGCCTGATCAGACCATTCAATATGATTGGTTACCATGTCCCAAACCCACATGCCTGTTGAAGAGGCTTCCAAAGCGAGCTCAAGCTTTCCCTGAGCATGTTGGGCAGCAAGCTTTAACTCAACTTGCTCGGTTTGATCAAGTAAATAACCATGCACTAGATTCACATTGCCATCAAAGTAAGGGCTAGCATAAAAATAGAACCAACGCGATTGCCCCTGATTATCAAGAATGCGGTAGGTTTGCTGAACGCATGCTACCTGTTGAGTTATGGCCTCCTGCATCTCAGATTTGAGCGCTTGAATATCTTCCGGGTGAACAATATTAAGCAGACCATTACCCGGTTTTTTAAAAAAGTCTGTTGAATAACCCAGAATCTCCTCGAGGTTTTCAGACACAAACGAAACTGGCCAGTTATCTATCGCTTGCCACACCAAAACGACTACTGGGCCTTTCTTGAATAAAGCACGTTCAGCTTGCAAGTTTCGCTGCTGCTCAGATAAAAGATTCCGCCAATTTTCATAAACCATTGCTACTAAATCTTTTTGATGCAGCAAACCAACAATCTTCTCATTTTCAATAACAATGATTCGTTTAAGCTTTTTCTCTCGGCTAAAGGCAAGTGCTGACTGCAACGAAGTATCGGCTGGCAGTGTCACGATCGGACAGCTCATAAACCTATCTACTGAAGTCGATTCAGCAACATTTTGCGCCAAGGCATCTGTGATATCTTGCTGGGTAACAATTCCATAACCCTGCGGATGCCCCTCAATAATGGCTGCGGTTTGCTGATGCTCTCGTAAAGCAAGCAGCACCTCTTTCAAACTGCTCTGACAGGTTAAGATTAGATAATCAGCAATATTGATGATATCAGCCAGTTTTTTAAACTTTGACAAATGCTCTGGATCTAAATGCGCTGCGATGTCGGAATAACTAACAATACCTGAAAGGGTCCCATTTGAATCCAACAAACATAAATACTCAAATGCACTCTCTTTTAAAGCCGCCAAACCATCAAATAAACTCGCCGACTCAGGCAAACATTTTACGAACTGCAATGAGCATTGGGATAAGGGTTTTTTAAAATCAATCGCCTCTAAACGAAAAGTAACCAATTCGCGCGTCGTGATCATTCGCAAACCTTGTTCGCTAATGATGACCAAATCCCTCAACTTCGTCTTGCTCATCAAATCCAGTGCATCTTGAATAGATGCATGCTCAACCAGAGTCACGACTTCTTTAGTAGCAATAGTCGCTAGTTGTGGAAAAAACATCATTAGCTCCAATGGTTAGTTTTGATTAGCCTTGCAAGTCTTAATTGCTAACACAATCAATCTTCAGAAAGTTCAACAGGTAGCTGAGGTTTACCAAATAAATAGCCTTGAAAAGCTGTTGCGCCTGCATCTTGTGCAGCAATAAACTGCGCTTGAGTTTCAATACCCTCCATAACTAACTGATAGCCGGCTTCGCGAATCATTTTTGCGGTGGCTTGAATAATCCCTTTGGTTTTATCATCTAACTCCAAAGCTCTGGTTAAGGTCATATCAAATTTAACGATATCTACTGGCATATTGGCCAAATAACGAATTGAGGAATAGCCACTGCCAAAATCATCCAGAGCAACCAAAAACCCTATCTCTCGCAAGGCATTAAGCTTTAAAGTCACCAACTCCATATTACGGATTAGACTGGTTTCAGTAATTTCAACAATAATTTTATAATCTTGAGTAAACTGAGCTAACACAGCTAACTCTCGCTCTAAATTCAACTGAAGTAATGAGTCTGGCGAAATATTAAAAGACAAGCCTTGGCCTTTTTTGAGTTTGCCCTCAATAAACAATTGCGTAATGGCTTTGATAACCTGTTTATCCAGGTCTATATCAAGATGTCGATGATTAACAACATTAAAAATCTCACCTGGAAAAATGAGCATTCCTGATTTTTTTATTCTTACCAAAGCTTCAAAATAATTCACTTTGCCCTCAACATTCACCACAGGCTGTAGATGCATTTCAATGCCCTCACCTGTTTGCAAGGCTTGTAAAATAACGCCAACCTGTCTATTAGACATCAATGTTTTAGCAGCTGAGAGCTCATCATCTGCAAACAATTGCACCTTGTCGTGTAACGAATGCTTGGACTTATAAAGTGCAATATCGGCATGCTTTAGTAAGTTTTGCAAGGTTTGATATTGCGCACTAATGCTTAACCCCAAGCTAAAGGTGACGCGCTCTTGGATGCCCAATTCTTGCAAAGGTAAAGCTTGCAAGGATTCAAATACATTTTGAGCAAGGTCTTTTAGGGTTTCTGCCGTATCGACATTTAAAATCGCTGCAAATTCATCCCCCCCGATTCTAAAAATAGTGGCATGCGCAGGTAAAGATTTCTTTAAAGCTTGAGCGGTACACTTAATAACCTTATCACCTACTTCAAGGCCATAGCTATCATTAATGGCTTTAAAATAATCACAGTCCACCAGAATAAAACCAACAGTTTGGTTGCTTGACTGCCCAGAGTTACAGAGCTGCTGCAGCATCTCATCAAAAGAAAATCTATTTAATAATCCTGAAAGTGCATCTATTCGAGATTGTTTTGAGTAACGCTCATGCTGATAATTAAGCTCTTTTTTCGCGGTTAATAATGCTTGATTATAACCAAAGAGTGATTCTTGCAGATCCTCAAACTCGCTGACGAGATAGTGCTTCGCTGGCTGCACTACCTCACCTGGCTTGTTTTTTAATTCAACGAGATAACTGCTTATGCTCTCAAGTGGTAAAACAAGACTAAACCTAAAGAAAATAATGAACAGTATCGCGACAACCACCGCATAAACCAAAACATAAAAGATAAATTCTTGGATTAATGCCCATAAAAAATTATCAACGGGATTATCAATGACATCAAACGCAATAAATTCACTTGGGTTCGCTAATAAATCAGCGGCTAAAACCAGCCGATTGCCTTGATAAGATTCCGCTTTTAGGCTGTTTCTATCGATATATTGAAACTGTTGCTGTTGCTGTAGCCAACTTAAAAAGCTTAGATTAATCCCAACAAAACCCAGCGTACTATCAGATTGTCGTTGTACGACTGGCACAAATAAGCGGTAATCAATACTTTGACCTTCCAGTTGAAAAGCAGTTAATTCATCAGGCACCAACGACGGCAAAAATTGCGAGTCAGGATCATTAGGCCCTTTTTGAATCAGCTGCTGGCCATTGGCTGCATATAAATCAAGATCATTAAAATAGAAGCGCCAATATTGCGAATCTTTTAACCGTTGGTTACGCCAAAAAAAATAATAACGTGATTGGTTGAGTTGTTGATGGACTTCATCCCAGTCGGCTAATTCAGTGACACGTTGCTCTGCTTGCAGAATAAATTGCTCTAAATGATGTTTTAGCTCTCGCTCTGCTGCATAGGCTACCTGCTCTGCTGCCTGAGCTTTAACCTGTTGAGCACTGGTGTAAAGATACCCAAACATAAACAAATAGACACCTAATGACACTGACAAGAAAATCAACATATGCCATTTTGCTTTAATCGGTTTAAAGTGAGAAAGCTTTGTCATTCATCAGACTCGTTATTAATACGTTCACGCACTTGTTTTAAGATGTCTGCGATTCTTTCTTGTAAATCAAATTCATAAAGGCTTGAAAAAAAATGATTTGCACCTTCGATAAGCTGAACATTAGCATGCGCTGAACGCATTTCATCAAGCCAACCTGGTTTAATTTTATGCAAAATCTCATCTTCGCCCCCCATAACGACCTCAACGGGCACTTTAATCATTTGCATGTAGGCGGCTGTCTGCGCCCTCGTTAACTGGATGTAGGATAAAAAACTTGCCGGTGTTGCAAAATAATCCTTTTCACAAAACATAAGACTAAAAAGCGCGGGGTTCGGATTATCCATCAACATCAAATAACGTGCCCTTTGCAAGTCTTCTTGTTTGGTGCCAATATCCTCATCGCCAAAATAAAACATACTGGTCAGAATAAGTTGTACTACGGCTGAATGGGGCTCAGTCGCCTGACTAAAAATAATATATTGACTGCCACTTGAATGGCCAAGTAACACTATATTTCGATAACCCTGTTCAACCAGCCAATCTAGCCATAGGTCAATTTCGGCCCTATTATCCTCAAGTGTATGAGTATGCAAACTATTACAACTCATCGAAGCCTGACGTGCACTAATCCCGTAACTCAGATTCGGTGCTAAGGCAGCAATACCTTGGTCATTGAGTGCGGCCATTAAACTATTTATGGTATGAAAATTATTTGTGGTTAAAAAACCATGCAGAACTAATACCGCAAGATTTTTATCTTCAACAACGGGCTCGACAAACTTCGCCTGCAAAAAGAAACCTGGCTGCGATTCAAGATAAACAATGTTAGCCTTGGCATATTGGCTAACCGGCCATAAAGCCAAAACAATCATCACAAGTCTTAACTTAGCTGCCATCAGTCACGCCCTGAGGATTGAACAAGAATTAAGAACAACTGATTTATAAAAATTACTTATACCCATAAAAGTAAAAACCCAAAAAATTCATTATATTCAAGATGTAATATTATCAGCATCTTATTATTCATTTGAGAAAATTAAGTCTATTTTCGTTGTTTACAAGTGTTTTTCAGTTCAAAATGCTGATGAACTTAACGATTTAAATACTAAGGAAGATACCCATGGCAAACTGGAGTGCCGGCTACGCAGCTGATGTTGACTACACATTCGGTTATTTTAAAGAACTCAATCCATTACAAATTCGCTTAGCGCTGCTCGATGCCGGCGTGGCCCCTCCCGAACAGCTCAATGCCTGCGAATTAGGTTTTGGGCAAGGGGTCAGTGTTAATATTCACGCCGCCGCTAGCCAAACGCGTTGGTTTGGTACTGACTTTAGCCCAACTCAAGCCGGCTTTGCGCAAGATATGAGCCATGCCTGCGACAACCAGGCCTGCTTATATGATCAATCCTTTGCCGAGTTTGCCCAACGTGATGATTTACCCGAGTTTGATTTTATTGCTTTGCATGGTATTTGGGCTTGGGTGTCCGATGAAAACCGCAAAATATTGGTCGATTTTATTGGCCGCAAACTCAAGCTAGGCGGTGTGCTCTATATCAGTTACAACACCCCTAATGGTTGGGCAACCATGATGCCTATTCGCCATCTACTTAACCAATACGCCCACACCATGACGGTTAGCGGCGACAACTCGGTTAATAAAATTGGCCAAGCCTTCGACTTTGTTGACCAACTCCTTGCTACCAATCCCGCCTACTTACAAGCCAACCCACAATTGCGTAAAACCTTCGATTTGGTCAAATCTCAAAATGCGCAGTATTTGGCTCATGAATATTTCAGTGATGATTGGACGCCGATGCATTTTTCAGACATGCATAGTTGGCTTAGTCCGATTAAATTAGACTATGTCTGCTCGGCCAACACCCTCGACCAAGTCAATGCGATTAATATTACCGAGGCTGAAGAAGCGATGATTGCGGATCAAACTAATCCGTTATTTCGTGAAACCGTTCGCGATATCTGCATGAACCAACAATTCCGCAAAGACCTTTGGATTAAAGGCCCGAAACGCCTGGATAAATTTGAGCAGATGGAAGCTCTTTTTGGCCTGCAACTGGTACTGACAGAATTACGTGACGAAGTCGAGCTGAGTGTCAATGGCATGCTTGGGCCAGTAAAACTCAAAGCTGAAACCTATGGCCCGATTTTAGATTTCTTTGCTGATTATCAGCCTAAAAAACTCGGTGAGCTACTGCAAGCCATGCAACCACTCGGGATTGGCATGGATAAAGTGATGCAAGCCATGATGATTTTAACCGGAAAACAAACGCTACAATTGGCACAAGCACCCGAAGAGATTGCTCAGGCGAAACTTAAAACCGATAAGTTAAATCTATTTTTGTTGAAAAAAGCGCGCGGACGCGACGATATTACCGTGCTGGCCAGTCCGGTAACAGGTGGCGGCATTGATATTCAAGGCTACGAGATGCTATTTTTATTAGCTATGCGCTTTGGTCATCAAACACCTGAAGCGATTGCACCTTTTGCTTGGGGGCTGCTCAAGCAGCGCGGTGTAAAACTGCATCGAAACGGCCAATGGCTCGAAACAGACGCAGAAAACTTGGCAGAGCTTGCTAAGCAGGTCGAGTTTTTTCTCGACGAGCCACTCAAGCTCTACCAAGCATTAGGTATTCACTAGGTTAAATTAGTTCTCAACTTTATTTTCTGTGGGTTCGAGGTTTTCAAGCGTTAGGGTGTGATGAGGTTTTAACCAAAAAGTTTGCCCCTGCGCTTGAACCTGCACCTGGTCATAATTCATATCTAACACACGAATACCATCTCGTTCACTATGGCGAGTCAAATACTGACCATTCACCCTAACGCGCATTTGACCATCCGTGCCCATCACGACCGATTCGATCTGAATGACCAGGGGTGTCGTAGCCGCTGAAGTATCTGAAACGCTGGGCTTCATGTCACTATTATGCTCACTAGCTTGTACGACAACGCCAGTCATAGTGGCGAATGCAAGTGGCCATGCTACTAGGCCAGCTACCAGCCGACCTTCAAATCTTGAGTTTTGTTTTCTTACTGTATTTTTTTTCATAACATCCTCCAAAAGTAGCTTATGTTGTTATTTTTTATTGATGTTTTTTTGAGTCATCATCTCGCCACTCACCTTCAATTACATTAGGATTTTTGTTGTTGTCCTTATTAGTATCTTGATTTTCGACCGGCCCCTCCTGATGTACACGATGATACTTAATATGCCCAGTAATCGGGTCACGAGACTGCCACTCGGCATCAACGGTATAGTGATATTGCTGGGACGCATAGCGCTTAGCGCCGCGCAGCAACCAAAATTGGGCAACTTTTGCTCTAATTGGCGGAATCAGCAATAACAAACCTATCACATCGGTAACCAGGCCTGGCAAAAATAAGATAATGCCGCCAATGAAAATAAGGGTCCCTTCAAGTGCCGCTTGCTGGGGCATTTGACCTTGCGCCATTTGACGCTGCGCCTGCTTAACCAATTGCACGCCTTGGTATTTCATTAAAATGCCGCCCAATGCAGCCGTAGCAATAATCATCAAAATTGTTGGTAACGCACCGATTGCACCGCCCAACTCAATAAGAATGTATAACTCCATTAAGGGCGTCACAATAAAAATCAAAAACATGTAAAGAAACATAAGACCTACTTTTAAAAGTTAATTTTTATCAGTTTCCCACTTTTTAGCCATTAAAAAAAGTTAAAGGTGCAAAAAAACCACCTTCACAAACCTTTCTTGATAGAGATTAACTTTTCAACGTAAGGTTTGGTAGAATCTGAAACAAAATTTATAAAAATAACAACGATAAAAGGATACCCTATGAAGGTTTGGCACTACTTACGTCATCCCCTAACGCTGTTAACGCTCATTCTAGCCCTGATCATTACCGCGTTGCCGTTAAAGGCAAGTGATGACCTGCTTGACCCGGACGATGCGTTCCGCTTACAACCGGTGCAAGTCATTGATGGTCAACTGGCTATTAGCTGGCAAGTTGCACCAGGATACTATCTGTATCAGGATAGACTGGGGGTTGAATCAGCTGATATCCAACTTCAAGCCATTCAGTTTCCGCCCGCCAAAGATAAAAACGATCCCTTTTTTGGCCAGGTCAAAATTTACGATAAAGATTTTACTTTACGCGTTCCCTATCAAGGACAAGCACAACAAGCCACACTGACCATTCGTTATCAAGGTTGTGCAGAAGAATTTGGAGTCTGCTATCCGCCTCAAACTCAACAAGTCGCAGTAAACCTACCTGCCCAAGCAACCGTTTCTAGCACCAGTGCCGCAACCGCCAGTTTACCCAACGAAATCAGTTCACTGCGTGCGCTCAATGACTTTTTAGCGAGTCAAACGGGGTTAACCGATACAGGTCTGCTTGATGTTGACCAAGCTTTTGCATTTTCTTACCGTCAAAATGGCGAAGGCCAACTGCTTGCTAATTGGAATATGGCCGATGGCTATTATTTGTACCGTGACAAAATCAGTGCCACTATCGTGTCAGGTCAAGCTACCATTCAAGGAGTAGTTACGCCGGCTGGCTTAATGAAAGATGATCCGTTATTTGGTCAGGTTGAGGTTTATTATGGTCAAGCTACCGCAGACATTACCATCACTGACTTGCAAGGTCCGGTTGTGGTGGAAATTGGTTACCAAGGGTGCGCTGATGTGGGTGTATGTTACCCCCCTGAAACCAGACAAATTAATTTAGATCCAGCGACATTTGGTACGGCTTCAGCGGCAAGTATTGCAGCGGCCGGTGCAGCGTCTGCAATGCCAAGCACGGTGTCTAGTTTAACTAGCGCGCCGCCTACTGACCCGTCACAAATGTCGGAAGCAGATCGTATTACCAATACACTAATGAACGCCAATCTTTGGATTGTCGTGCTGACCTTCTTTATTTTCGGATTACTGCTGTCTTTCACCCCCTGTGTATTCCCAATGATACCGATTCTATCGAGTATTATTGTTGGCCAGGGCAATCAAAACATTACCGCTCGCAAAGGCTTTATTATCTCGTTAGTGTTTGTATTATCTATGGCACTGGCTTACACCATTGCCGGGGTATTAGCCGGCATATTTGGTGCAAATTTACAAGCTGCATTACAAAACCCATGGGTACTCGGCACCTTTGCGATTATTTTTGTCCTGCTGGCACTGTCTATGTTTGGATTCTATGAAATCCAACTGCCATCGAGCTTGCAAAGTAAAATTACCCAATTGTCTAACAAGCAAAAAGGTGGCTCACTTACCGGTGTTGCCATTATGGGCTTTTTGTCGGCCTTAATTGTTGGGCCATGCGTAGCGCCACCTCTTGCCGGTGCACTGATCTATATTGGTCAAACAGGTGATGCCGTTCTAGGTGGCTTAGCCCTATTTGCGATGAGTTTAGGTATGGGTGTGCCATTATTGCTCCTAGGGGCCTCGGCAGGCAAATTACTCCCACGCGCTGGCGCTTGGATGAATACTGTCAAAGCCGTGTTTGGTGTGCTATTACTGGCTGTGGCGCTATGGTTAGCAGACCGCGTACTACCCGGCTGGATCAGCATGATTGGTTGGGCACTGCTGCTAATTGTTGCTGCTATCTACATGGGGGCACTCGAACCCATTGGCGACAAATCCAACTGGCATAAACTTTGGAAAGGTCTTGGATTATCACTCCTTGTTACCGGCTTTGTGATTATTATTGGTTTAGCAGGCGGATCACGCGACCTGCTCCAACCGCTCAAAGTCTTCCAGGGTGGTGGCACCGCTGCGCAACAACAAGCGGAGCTTAAGTTCGAATATATCAATAGTATTGAAGAGCTCCAGGCACGCGTGGGTCAAGGTCAACCGGTCATGCTCGATTTTTATGCTGACTGGTGTGTAAGCTGTATCGAAATGGAACGTTTCACCTTTAGTGACCCACAAGTTCAAGCCGCGCTAGACGGGGTGGTGCTCTTAAAAGCGGATGTCACCGCCAATACAGCTGACCATCGCGCACTGATGCGTGAACTGGGTATTGTGGGACCACCTGCCATCCTATTTTACAATCCAGCAGGTGTTGAACAGCGAGGTCAACGTGTCGTCGGCTTTAAAAATGCCACTGAGTTTAAAGCGACTATTGATGCCGCACTCGGTCGCTAGTTTGTAACAACCATACCAGCAGGCCTGCTTATAACTTCATATAAGCAGGCTTTTTTGTTTCACTGCCAAAATAACCAGTATGCAGGTAATTTCGCCGCTTTTTACAACAATTCCATCATCTAGCCCTCATATTTGCTCGCGCTTATCCATAGCAATAGCAAAAGAATTAACTTATAATCATGCTCAGTCTTTGCAAAATTTAAACCGCATTCCCAAATTTTTGGAGCCCTAATCCTTATGGCAAGCATTTTGGTCCTCAATGGTCCTAACCTGAATATGCTCGGACGACGCGAACCCCACATCTACGGTCGTCAAACCCTCGCTGATATTATTGAAGAATTAGAAACCATTGCCGATGATTTTGCAGTTAGACTCTGGCATTTTCAAAGCAATGCTGAACACGCCTTAATCGAGCGTATTCATCAAGCCATGGATGATGGCACCGAATTCATTATTATTAACCCTGCCGCTTTCACTCATACTAGTGTCGCCATTCGCGATGCCCTCGCGGCGGTTAATATCCCTTTTATCGAAATACACCTCTCTAATGTGCATAAACGCGAAAGCTTCCGACAGCACTCCTATTTCTCAGACCTAGCCGTTGGCGTCATTGCTGGCCTGGGTGCGGATGGCTATCGCTTTGCATTAGAAGCGGCCATTAAACATTTAGAATAACGACATTAAATAAATCAAAAATTACAAGGAATTACATCATGGATATTCGCTCAATCCGCAAACTTATTGAAATTGTTGAAGAATCAAATATTGCTGAAATAGAAATTCAAGAAGGCGAGCATTCTGTTCGAATCACCCGCAACAAAGAACCTATTTACATGACCGCACCGACTGCAATGCATTATCAAGCAGCCCCTACAGCGGCATCGAATCCCGCACCTGCAGCGCCAACCAGTGCGCCTGCGCCCGTTGCAGCCGCTGAACCGACTGGTACTAAAATCGCCTCACCGATGGTCGGTACCTTTTATGCCGCCCCGTCACCGACTGCGGCGCCTTTTGTAAGTGTAGGTGATAGCATCACGATTGGTGACACCCTGTGCATTATTGAAGCGATGAAAATCATGAACCCTATCGAAGCGGAAGTTTCAGGTGTCGTCAAACAAATTCTGATTCAGAATGGTGAGCCGGTTGAATACGGTCAAACACTGTTTGTTGTTGAATAAGGGTTAGCCATGGAAAAACTACTTATAGCCAACCGGGGCGAAATTGCCCTTCGCGTGTTACGCGCTTGTAAACAACTAGGCATTAAAACCGTGGCTGTTCACTCCACAGCTGATGCTAACCTAAAACACGTGCTAATGGCCGATGAAACCGTGTGTATTGGCCCTGCAGCCTCAGCACAAAGCTACCTACATATTCCAGCCATTATTTCCGCCGCTGAAGTCACCGATGCGGAAGCTATCCACCCAGGCTACGGCTTTTTGTCTGAAAACGCTGATTTTGCCGATCGTGTCGAAGAAAGCGGTTTTATTTTTATCGGCCCTAAAGGTGACACCATCCGCATGATGGGCGATAAAGTTCAAGCTATTCGCGCAATGAAAGCCGCAGGCGTCCCGACTGTTCCCGGTTCTGGTGGCCCACTAGGTGACGATGCTGAAACGAATTTACGTATTGCCAAAGAAATTGGCTATCCAGTGATTATTAAAGCCTCTGGCGGCGGCGGTGGGCGCGGCATGCGCGTAGTGCATACGGAAGGCAGTTTATTAAAGTCGATTCAGCTAACCAAACAAGAAGCCGGTGCCGCCTTTAACAACCCTGAAGTCTATATGGAAAAGTTTCTAGAAAACCCCCGCCATATTGAAATTCAGGTTCTTGCCGATGGCCAAGGCAATGCGATTCATCTAGGTGAACGCGATTGCTCGATGCAGCGCCGTCATCAGAAGGTCGTCGAAGAAGCACCCGCACCAGGCGTAACCGAAGAACAACGCAACCGCATCGGTGCAATTTGTGCCAAAGCCTGTGTTGACATCAATTATCGCGGCGCAGGTACTTTTGAATTTTTATATGAAAATGGTGAGTTTTATTTCATTGAGATGAACACACGTTTGCAAGTTGAACACCCAGTCACTGAGCAAGTGACGGGAATTGACCTGGTTAAAGCACAAATTGAAATTGCCATGGGCCGTCCATTGACCATCAAGCAATCTGATATCAAGCTCACTGGTCATGCGATTGAGTGCCGTATTAATGCCGAAAATCCAGCAAAAAACTTTATGCCCTCGCCAGGCAAAATTGAGCGTTTGCATTTACCCGGCGGCCCAGGCGTGCGCATTGACACGCATATTTATACCGGTTATACCGTCCCCCCTCACTATGACTCCATGATAGCCAAAGTCATTTGCTCTGGTGCCGATCGCGATACGGCGATTGCTCGGATGCGCACTGCCCTGCAGGAAATGGCGATTAAAGGGATTGACTCTAATATAGAGCTACAACGTGAAATTATGAGTGATCAGGGCTTTACTGAAGGTGGCCGCAACATTCATTATCTCGAACATCGGCTTGAGCATTTAGTTTAATGGCTTGGATTCAAATCACCAGCACGGTTGCTGAAGCGCAGGCTGAACCCCTTTCCGATGCACTCATGGAACTGGGTGCGCTGTCTGTGACTTTTGCTGAAACCGGTGAACAAGAAATATTTGAACCTGAGCTTGGCACGACGCCGATTTGGCAACAAACTCGGGTAATGGGATTATTTGATGCACAGGTTAACTCTGCTGAATGCCTACTTGGACTCACTCAACTGATGCCCGAACTCTCACCGAGTCAATTTAAAGTTGAGCTCATTGAAGATAAAGACTGGGTTCGTGAATGGATGGATCAATTCCAACCCATGCAGTTCGGTACAAACCTGTGGATTGTGCCTAGTTGGTTAGCGGCACCCCACCCAGATGCGACAAATTTACTCCTTGATCCAGGTCTGGCGTTTGGCACCGGCACCCATCCAACCACTGCCATGTGCTTAACCTGGTTGGATGCTAATCCGCCCGTTAACAAATCTGTTATTGACTATGGTTGCGGCTCAGGTATTTTAGCGATTGCCGCGGCTAAACTAGGAGCCAACTCGGTTTATGCCACTGATATTGATCCACAGGCCATTACGGCCACACTTGATAATGCCCAGCGCAATCAGGTGACCGTGCAAGCAGGCCTGGTAAATGACATCAAACTACCCCAATCACAGCTGATTCTCGCGAATATCCTAGCGGGGCCATTAGCTGAACTCGCCCCCATTTTAAGCCAATACCTAGTCACCGATGGGCAACTGGTGTTATCAGGCCTGCTTGTTAGCCAGTCCGAACAACTGATCACCTGTTATCGCGAGGTTGGTATTGATCTTCAACTAGCAAACCAGCACGAAGACTGGGCATTACTGGTGGGCGTCAAAGCCACCCCAACGTCATAGCGCATTATGAGCTGGCAACTCGGCCCCTATCAGCTTCCAAATAAATGGGTGCTCGCGCCAATGGCCGGAGTAAGCGATAGTGCTTTACGAAGCATCTGCTATAAACAGGGTGCCGGTTATGCGATTGGGGAAATGCTAAGCGCGCAAACCCACCTATGGGAAACCAAAAAATCTGCGACTCGACAGGTCAATATGGCAGATCCTGAACCGCGCGCCATTCAGTTGTTAGGTATTGACCCTAAAGCCTTGGCTGATGCCGCACAGCGCCAAGTTGCTCAAGGCGCACAAGTGATTGATCTTAATCTAGGCTGTCCGGCTAAAAAAGTCTGTCAACAAGCAGCCGGTTCGGCCTTATTGGCCTACCCTGAGCAGGTTGCCAGTATTTTTAATGCAGTAGTGGCAGCGGTAGATGTCCCCGTGACTGTCAAAATTCGAACTGGTATTAATGCCGAGCATAAAAATGGGCTTGAGATCGCCAAAATCGCCGAAGGCTGTGGCTTAAGCGCTATTACGGTTCATGGTCGAACTCGCGCAGATAAATTTAACGGCCAAGCTGAATATGACACTATCGCGCTGATCAAACAAACCGTATCTATCCCAGTGATTGCCAATGGCGATATTTGTTCTGCCGAAGACGCGCAATTTGTATTAAACTATACGAATGCCGATGCGATTATGTTAGGCCGCGCTGTACTGGGTCGACCTTGGCTTTTTAATCAAATTGACGCATGGGTGAACAACAAAACCCTGTTGCCAGATCCAAGCTTAATGGCAAGACAACATATTATGCGTGATCATTTAGATGCCATTTACCGATTGTACGGCGAAACCCAAGGTGTAAGAATAGCGCGCAAACACTTGGGATGGTACGCCCAGCATTTACCTGCAGGTGATCGTTTACGCCAGATGTTCAATCGACTGGATGTATCGACCAAACAACAAGCCTGCATCGACAAATATTTTGATGCGTTAGACACAAGACTAGAATTAGAATCATGCTAAAACCCTTGCCCCTCGAACATCACTTAATTGATAGCCTCGACTACTACTTTAATACCCTAGAAGGCGAAAAAGTCAGTAATCTTCATGCCATGGTGATTCAACAAGTTGAAAAACCTTTAATTGAATACGTACTGGCCCAAACGGCAGGCAATCAATCTCAAACGGCGGCAATGCTAGGCATCAATCGCAACACCCTTCGAAAAAAGATGCAGCACTACAACCTAATGCCTTCTAATGACTAATCGTTATTCCCTCTATTTTTACTTCTGGAGATATTTATGAAACCCGTCCGTCGTGCCTTAATTAGCGTATCCGACAAAACCGGCATTATTGATTTTGCCAAATCCTTGAGCCAATTCGGTGTCGAAATTTTATCCACCGGCGGCACCTACAAAGCCTTGCGTGATGCAGGCCTGGTGGTGACAGAAGTATCGGAATACACCGGATTTCCAGAAATGATGGATGGCCGCGTCAAAACCCTGCACCCTAAAGTCCATGGTGGCTTATTAGGACGTCGCGGTACCGATGATGCAATTATGGCCGAACATGGCATTAAACCGATTGATATGGTGGTGGTTAATCTTTATCCATTCGAAGCGACGGTCGCTAAAGCCGATTGCTCACTTGAAGACGCGATTGAAAACATCGACATTGGCGGCCCAACTATGTTGCGTTCTGCCGCCAAAAATCATAAAGATGTCGCTGTGGTTACCGACCCTAAAGATTACGCGCGTATTTTAGAAGAAATGCAAGCCAATGCTGGCCAGCTATCGCACGCCACCCGCTTTGACTTAGCGATCAAAACCTTTGAACAAACCGCGCGTTATGACGGCGCAATTGCCAACTATTTCGGCACCCTATTCACTGAAGACAAAACCGACGCCTTCCCGCGTACCTTCAATACGCAATTTGTTAAAAAACAGTCAATGCGTTATGGCGAAAACCCACATCAAAACGCCGCATTTTATGTGGAGCGCAATGCCTCAGAAGCGTCGGTTTCAACTGCTACCCAACTGCAAGGCAAAGAATTATCTTTTAACAACATTGCCGATACCGATGCGGCCTTGGAATTGGTTAAAACCTTTGAACAAACCGCTTGTGTGATTGTAAAACACGCCAACCCTTGCGGCGTTGCCACCGGTGGCAATCTGTTTGAAGCCTATGACCGCGCTTATAAGACCGACCCGACCTCGGCATTCGGCGGCATTATTGCCTTTAACCGCGAATTAGACGCCCAAACCGCGCAAGCGATTGTGGATCGTCAATTTGTGGAAGTCATTATTGCCCCTAGCATTAGCCAAGCAGCACAAGCTATCGTTGAGGCCAAGAAAAACGTGCGCCTACTTGCCTGTGGCGAATTAAACGGCCAACAAGCCGCTTATGATTACAAACGCGTCACTGGCGGTTTATTGGTACAGGATCGCGATTTAGGCATGATTACCGAAGCCGACTTAAAAGTCGTCAGCAAAATCGCACCGACCCCAGAACAAATGCAAGACTTGCTATTTGCGTGGAAAGTGGCGAAATACGTGAAATCCAACGCTATTGTGTATGTGAAAGACGGCATGACCATTGGCGTCGGTGCAGGCCAAATGAGCCGCGTGTATAGCGCCAAAATCGCTGGGATTAAAGCCGCCGATGAAGGTTTGGAAGTGAAAGGTTCGGTGATGGCATCGGATGCGTTTTTCCCATTCCGTGACGGCATTGATGCGGCAGCAGCAGCGGGTATTAAAGCCGTGATTCATCCGGGTGGTTCAATGCGTGACGAAGAAGTTATCGCCGCCGCCAATGAGCATGGGATTGCGATGGTGTTCACTGGGATGCGCCACTTTAAACACTAAAAGGACTCTTTTATGAAAGTATTAATTATTGGTAACGGTGGTCGCGAACATGCTTTGGCATGGAAAACGGCACAAGCCCCTAACACTCAGGTTTTTGTTGCGCCAGGTAATGCCGGCACAGCGCTTGAGCCAAACTTAACTAATGTCAATATCAGTGCAACGGACATACCAGGCCTGGTGAAGTTTGCGCAAGACAATGCGATTGATTTGGCCATCGTTGGCCCAGAAGCACCGCTGGTATTAGGGGTGGTCGATGCCTTCACTGCGGCTGGTTTAAAATGTTTTGGCCCAACAAAAGGTGCGGCGCAACTAGAAGGCTCTAAAGCCTTTAGTAAAGACTTTTTAGCTAAACACGCTATTCCAACCGCTGAATATCAAGTATTTACCGAAGTTGACCCAGCGTTAGCCTATATTGCTCAAAAAGGCACGCCAATTGTAATTAAAGCCGATGGCCTTGCAGCGGGTAAAGGCGTGATTATTGCGCAAAACAGTGCAGAAGCCGAAGCTGCCATAAAAGACATGCTAGCAGGCAATAAATTTGGTGCCGCCGGCTCGCGCGTGGTGGTGGAAGAGTTTTTAGCGGGTGAAGAAGCAAGCTTTATTGTCATGGCTGATGGAGTCAATGCCCTGGCCATGGCGACCTCACAAGATCACAAAGCACGTGATAATGGCGATCTAGGCCCTAACACTGGTGGCATGGGAGCCTACAGCCCTGCGCCCGTTGTTACCCAAGCCATCCATGATCGCGTTATGACCGAGGTCATTTATCCCACCATCCGTGGCATGGCGGCGGATGGCTTACCCTACACTGGCTTTTTATATGCAGGCCTGATGATTGATGCGGCAGGAAATCCCAAAGTATTAGAGTTTAACTGCCGTTTTGGTGATCCAGAAACCCAGCCCATTATGATGCGCCTACAATCGAATCTTGCCGACCTATGCTTAGCCGCGCTAGAGCAAAAGCTTGATAGCGTCAAAGTCGAATGGGACTCTCGTCCCGCGCTCGGTGTCGTCATTGCTGCCGGCGGCTATCCAAACGACTATGCAACCGGTCATGTGATCAGCGGTCTTGAGGCTGCCGCACAAATACCTAATGCGAAAGTATTTCATGCCGGCACCCAACTCAATGCCAATAATGAAGTGACCACCAACGGTGGGCGGGTACTTTGCGCAACCAGTTTGGGTGAAAACGTCGCCGAGGCACAAGCCCATGCTTATGCGGTAGCGGACAAAATATCCTGGCAAGATCATTTTTATCGCACCGATATTGGCTATCGTGCGGTTGCGCGCGAACAGCAGGCTAAATAAACCTCCCTATCTCTTTTCCCTAACCAGGCACAATGATTGGCCAAGTGCCTGGCCTCTCAATAATCTCAACCGGTGTTTGATACACGGCTTCAATCGTCGACTGAGTTAGGACCTGATGAACCGGCCCTTGTTGAACGATTTTGCCTTCCGACAATAACAACGCGCGGTCGGCATAGTGTGATGCCAAGTTTAGGTCATGCAACACCGCCACGACCGCCATCTTGACATCGCGCGCCAAACGGCGCAGTACCTTAAACACCTGCTGCTGGTGGGCTAAGTCCAAGTTGGAGGTGCATTCATCGAGCAACAATAACGGTGGCAAGCCGCCCGTCTGTTCAGCTTGTTTGGCCGCCGTTAATATTTGCGCCAACACCCGTGCCAACTGCACCCGTTGTTGCTCACCACCGGACAAGGTGAGATAGTTGCGCTGAGCAAGATGACTGACATCAAACAACGCCAACGCCTCGTCTACTCGGCGCTTTACTTCCGCTTTGCCGGCATAAGGAATCGCCATACTGACCACTTCTTCCGCCAAAAACGGGAAATCCAAATGCACCGATTGCGGCATGACCGCACGCAACTGCGCCAACTCACGCGGCGCATAACTGGATAACGGACGTTGATGAAATTGTACGGCGGGCTTATAAGCCTCGAACTCACCCGCCAACACCTTGAGTAAACTGGATTTACCCGCACCGTTTGGACCCAAAATCACCAACACTTCACCCGCTTCAATCTCTACTGAAACCTGTTGCAAAATCGCTTTGCCATTCAACGTTAAATTAAAGTCTGCTACTGAAATCATACTCATCCCAAAAAACCGACTTAAAAACCAACTCGGTTACGACGCTGGAGTAACAAAGCAAGGAAGAACGGCCCACCAATCGCCGCCATCACCAGCCCAATAGGTAACTCCGCCGGGGCAACAATTATTCTGGCAATCGAGTCAGATAAAATCACTAAAATCGCGCCCATTAATGCACTACCCGGCAATACCCAACGATGATCAGGCCCTAACAACAAACGCACCAGATGTGGCGCGACCAAGCCGACAAACCCAATCACCCCACTGACTGCGACCGCCGCACCCACACTCAATGCGGTCAACACAATGATCGCGCGCTTGGCAAGCTTGACATTAAAACCGATATGTTCGCTGACTCTTTCTCCCATTAAAAACGCATTCAGGGTTAAGGCAAAATAGGGTAATAAACCTATAGCCAACAAAATCGGAATACCCGATACCAATACATCTGTCCAGGTTGCACTTGCCAAGGAACCCATCGTCCAGAAGGTCAAGCTGCGCAAGGCTTCATCGGTTGAATAATAGGTCAAGACCCCAGTGGCCGCACCGGCAATGGCATTAATCGCAATCCCCGCCAACAGCATCAGCGCGACATCGGTTCGGCCATCTTTGGTGGCGATTTGATAAATCAGCCAAGTAATCGTTAAGCCGCCCAAAAACGCGGCAATCGGCACCGCATAATAGCCGGTCATAGCTGTCCAACCGGCAAGATAAGTTGATCCCAATACAATCACCGACACCGCCGCCAACGCCGCGCCGGTGGACACGCCAACCAGGCCTGGATCGGCTAAAGGGTTGCGAAACAATCCCTGCATCGCCGCACCAGCCACCGCTAAACCGGCACCGACCAGTATCCCCAGAATGACACGCGGCAAACGGATCTCCTGCACCACCCAATTCCACTGCGCATTATCCGATAACCCAAACAACGCCAGCACCACATCTAGCCAGCCAATCTGAATCGCACCTATCGTCATGGACACCACGGCCATCAGTAAAACCACAATCACCAATACCGATAAGCCGCAAGGCGCACATTTAATTAATCTCACTTATTGATTCCCGTTTTTAGCCATAAGGCGTGTTGCGCTTGATTCTTGCTGCCATTGTTGATATACATGGCTGATCATTTGCCCCAATCTAGGACCAAAGCTCAAGGCATCATTCGGCATGATAATTAAACGCTGCTGGTCAAACGCCTGCGTATGCTTCAACACCGGATTATTTAACACGGCTTGCTTACCTCCTGACATACTGACACCCTGTTCCAGCATAAAAATAAAATCTGGATTAATATTAATAGCCGCTTCTGCTGACAACGGCTGGTAATTATAGATCTGCTGCTCCACTGGATTGGTCACGCCAATCATCTTCAGAAGTTCGTTGGCACGACTGCCTTTTCCGGCTACCGACAAATTACCATTGCGCACGGTTAAAACAAAAATCCCTTGCGGTTGACTCGCTCCGCTAGCCTGTTGCTCAGCAATGATCGCGATAGCTTGATCAAATTCCTGCGCTATAACCTGATTAAGATCACGACCTCGCTCCGGCACACCCAACACCGCCGCAATCTGCTCAACCTTATGCATAATACCGTCTAAACTGGGCGTATTATCTATAATCTCAACCCGAATACCCGATGCCTGAAGCCGATCTAGGGTTTTGCTGGGCTTGGCATCACTGGTCGCAATAATTAAATCCGGACTCAGTGACAAGACCCCCTCAACCGTGAGTTGGCGCATATAACCCACATCCGGCAGGTCGTTCACCGCCTCAGGGTAACGACTGGTAATGTCACGCCCTACCACTTTATCGCCTAATCCGAGCGCAAACACAATTTCTGTAACCGAGCCATCAATCGTAACAATCCGCTCCGCAGCCTGCGCTTTATGCCCCAAACCCATTAGTAAAACAAGACCCAAAAACATCAGTATCCAAAAGTGAACAACGCTTGGTTTAATCATGCCACCCTCCTTGCACTATAAGCTAAGTCATTGATTAAATTCCACCATTCCTGATCATCTGCAGGCCGTTCTGTGGCGCATGGGGCGATCGAAATAATTAACCGCTCTTGATGATCAAAACATTCAATGTGTGCAGCAAAGTCATCATCAAACCCTTTGGTTAACAACCAAATACTGGCCACCTCCGTTTCCATCAAATGCATATTAAACGCGGGATCCAATACATTAAACCAAGGCCCAACTGTAACTAATTTATTAACTAATCCACGATGTGTTTGGATAGCACCGGCATTAGCAACAGTAATTTTAACGGCCAAATGCTTATCCCTGACGTGATTGAAAATTTGACCTAGTGCCGATGTGTCTAGCTGAAAAACCCCCTCACTCAATAACGCATAGCCAGCAGGACGCGTAATTTTATACTGTTTGAAAAGTGAACCTATATTGTCACGGTGAGATAGCAATCGCCAATCGAGCAACAACGCCTCCTTATCAATCAATCGGCAGGATTTCACTGACTCATGTTCTTTTAAGCAGGCCTGCAACTTCATAAACAACCAACGCTCAATACCTGCTTCCCGACTTGATCTTGCTGGATCCCCTTCAACCCCCACTTCTCTAGCCCAATCCTGTGGATTCATCAAAAAAGGAGCTATAGCATTCATAAATCCTTGTCGATCAGTCTGATCAACAACAAACAGCTTATGTAAAGCCTCACCTGATGCATCATAAAACTGCAATGAAGGCCGAGAGTCAGCTCCTAACCAAATAGCATAATGCCAACAAGACAAATCAAACTCTGCCAGCCAATCTTGTTGACTCCAACCTACTAAGCCAGATGCATAACATTCATAACATAACTCACCGGTGTGCTCTAAAACAACCGCATCATTGCGCGTTAACGCCATCGCGAATTGACCAGAAAAGGCTTGTAGCAGCGGCTTAAAATCCTGCTTGCGAATAAAATGAATCTTCTGTAAGTCACCCAATAAAACATACATCAGCTCTGAAATACCCATCAATTGCGCCGCGTTTCTAGCGCGTTTTTTCTCATCGATACAACGCTGCTTTGCAACAAGCAAGCTGGGACGATCAAATTCAATTTCCATAAGCCCACCTTAAATATAGTAAAAAATATATTGATAATGATTATTGATAAATATAGTATTACAAAAAGAAAGCAAATGCTAATTGTTTTTAATTAGATTAACTTAACGAACTGGAGTGAACACGATGGAACGCCTACCTATGCAATCAGTCGCGATGGATTTTCAACAATTTTTAACGTCGCAAAACAGCGCTGTCTTGGCTACGCTGGATACCAATCAGCTACCCAATGCCAGTTATGCGCCCTACCTTTGGCATGATGGAAAACTTTACATTTATGTGTCTGAGTTAGCCAAACATACGGGTAATTTATTTGTGCGCCCCGGCCTGAGTGTCATGGTGATTGAAGATGAAAAAACCTGTCAAAACATTTTTGCACGCAAAAGAGCAACACTGATGGCTACCGCTAAACCTATAGATCGCCAACACCCTAACTGGGCGGACCTAATGCATCACTATGTTAGTCACCATGGTGAAACAGCCTTACATCTTCAAAACCTTAAAGACTTTCATTTGTTTGAATTAGAGGTGTTATCAGCCACTTTTGTTAGAGGTTTTGCCCAAGCATATACCCTAAATGGCGATGCCTTAAACGAGGTTAAACATATGAATGATCGTGGCCACGGCCAATCTTCACGTCATCTCACCGACGCACAAGCATCCTAGGGAGCAACCATGTTAAAACTACAGACCACTCACCCTACGCATGGTTTTTGTTTAACCGACCAGTACACAAACGCAATCAAAAACTTAGCCCCAACAGGCATCTGGAAAGCCGTGTTAGTGAATTCGGGATTGCATCACCAAGTGACTGCTCGCTTTTGTAAACTCCATCATCGTGGGTCACGCTTGATTGGCTCGGCTCCATTTGTGAATGCCAATTTATTTACCCACAAGTGGCAAAACTTAGCGGCGTTTTGGCAGCAAGACCAAGCTTATATCGATATTAAAGATAGCCACGGACAGCTAGCCTACTGCTTAAAATCACTCCATGATCCAAACAGCGTTGAGGCAGAGCATTTAAGCGAATGGTTTGATACCTATGCGGGCCTAAGTGCAATCACACCAAAAACAACTCATATAAAGCGATTCAAAACCCATCGCTTCGCTGTTCAACCCATTGATCAAGGACAATTACAGCAAATTTGGTTGAGTTTTAAACACCCGCAACAAGCCAATAGTCTTTTTAAAGCACAGGCTCACCAACTTCCAACCCTCTTCGAAAGCCTTGGTAACCGCTTTGCACGCAGCATGACCTTTGAACAATTGGTTCACCACCTTGAACGCTTAAGATTGAGCCAGGCTTTTATGAGTATCACCGCGCGTAATGAAGCGCTCACCCAAACACACCTTGGGCGCATACGTAAATTGTTTCAAACCGATGACAAATTGCTGTTAACAGATGCCGGCTTTAAATTACAAATATTAAGCAAACATATTAGCCAGGCCTGGTGCTTAAAGATTCCTACTGACACAGCTAGTGCTATTCAAATCAAATTACTGGATAGCCGTAATCAAGAAGTATTAACCATTACTGATCAACAACCCTGCCACTCTAGCCACCAGTGGCAGCAAATTTTTCAACAACTTAACTAATGGAGCGATATTGTGCGCATATATTCTAGAAAGATTGATCAAGCAGGCTTACCCAAACCAAAAATAAAGCCGTTAACATTATTTATAGCCAGTTTAATGGCTGTTTACGCGGGTACGGCTGCTGCCGATAGCACACTTGAAAAAATCACCGTTACACTTGGTGGCATTGAACAAGAACTCTATGACACCGCCAATACAGTGACCGTCATAGATCAAAAAGCACTTGATAAAACCCAAGCGACCGGGATAAAAGACCTATTCCGTTATCAACCAGGTATTGCGATTAAAGCACAACCCATGCGTGCTGGTGCGGCATTAGGCAACACAGGGCGTGGTGGGAATGAAGGCATTAACATTCGCGGTTTAGAAGGTAATCAAGTCACCCTATTATCGGATGGGGTGCCCATTCCTGCGACCTTTAGTTTCGGACCGATGCTGGTCGGACGCGGGGATTACCTAGAACCAGAGGGCTATAAACGCGTTGAAATCCTGCGCGGCCCCAGTTCAAGTTTATATGGCAGTGATGGTTTGGCTGGTGCCGTCAGCTTTCAAACCAAGGATCCTGAAGATCTGTTAACCCTTGGTAACAATCAACAAATCACCATTAGAACCGGCTATGATTCAGCGAACCGAGGGACCTTTATTACCCCCGCTGTTGCATTTAAAAACAATGATCTGGCCGGCCTACTGTTATTCACCCAAAGACGCTACAGCGAATTGGATAATCAAGGCAACCAAGGTGGAACGGGGGCAGCGCGGACACGTCCCAACCCGCAGAATAATCAATCAGATTATTTACTAGGCAAGTTACGTTGGCAGCTTAATGATCAACATCAGCTGCAACTCACCGGTGAATCACTCCATCGTCAACTCAAAACAAATGTTAAAAGTGGCTTAGGGCGCACCCAAATGGGGCTTATGTCCTGGGATACCACCGCACTTACCGCCAAAGATACCATCGAACGTCAAATGCTTAAGCTGGATTACAGCTTTGAAGATTTTTCACAACCTCTGATCCAATCAGCCAGAATCAGTGCCTACCATCAATCTTCTACTAATCGTCAATTTACCGAAGAAAAACGTACCGGGTCTTCGCCGACCTTTAGTGATAGAACACGTAACAATCGCTATGAAGAAGACATTAAAGGAGTAAGAGCACAATTTGAGTCAAACTTTGGTGAACAGGTTCATCACCGTATAAGTTATGGCGCTGACTATAGTTTAAACCGAATTACCCAAATGCGTGATGGTACACCCCGCGGCACCAGCTTTCCAACGAAAGACTTTCCTGATAGTGATTACGTCCAGCTTGGTTTATTTGTCCAAGATGAGATTACCCTAGGCCGGCTGAGCATCATACCAGGCCTACGCTACGATCAATTTAGCTTAACGCCAGCGCGAAGCAATGACCCAATTTACCCGGGGGTGACGCCAATCTCTCTAAACGATAGTGCGCTATCAAAAAAACTAGGATTGGTGTTCAAGCAATCGCCAATGCTAAATTACTACGTGCAATACTCGGAAGGCTTTCGCGCGCCCACACCAACCAATGTTAATAGTGGTTTTACCAACTTAACCGGTGCAAGTCCCTATAAAACCATCTCAAATCCTGACCTCAAGCCGGAAACTAGCCAACTCTATGAAATAGGCTTGCGAGGTCAGAATGAACAACTCAGCTATCAAATCAGCCTATTCCACACCGATTACAAAGACTTTATTGAATTAACCCAAGTCGGTGGCGCAGGGACGCCTGCTGATCCAACACTTAACCAAAGCATTAATCGTGATAGAGCTGAAGTACAAGGGATAGAGGCAGATGTCAGTTGGCGTATCAATAACATTTGGCGCATTATGGCCGGCTTTAATTACAATGAAGGACGCATGATAGCGGATGGTAAACGATCAGATCTTGCCACGGTTGAACCGAGCAAATTAGTGCTGGGCGCGCGTTATAAGCCCGGTGATTATGCGCTTGAATTGATTGCATCCCACGCAGCCGCACGCAACAACCCGGATGACGAGCTGCTTTCCACTCATGCTTACACCACCCTTGATCTGCTTGCAGAATGGGATATTAATAAACATTGGCAACTACAAGGCGGTGTATTCAACCTAACCAATGAAGCCTACCTTCATTGGTCAGACGTAAGAAACCAACCCAAAACCAGCAGCTCGAATGACGCCTTTACCCAACCAGGGAGAAGTCTAAAAGTCAGCCTAACAACACGTTTCTGAGTGCAGCTTACCCTGTAGGTTAGGCTTGATTTTGATTATTATCCATCAAGTCGATGTGTCTCTGGTTAAGTCATCATGAGTGCACCGACTCTTTTTTTGTTATTATCTATGATATGTTTTTTGTCTTTTAATATGGAGTTTAGTTATGAAAAAATCATTGTTTATAGCAGGTGTTTTAAGCTTAAGTATGTGGAGTCTAGGAGCGCAGGCGTCCGATCATAGTGCGCAACATTTTAAAGGCGTGCCTTCTGAAACCTACGAACAGGCGGTGGCGAATTTAGCTGAATATAACCCCAAGCTCGCCGCAATCGTTGCCAAGGAGTCCTTAACCCCAAAAGACATGGCGGACATTCATCAGTTGACCTATACGCTGGAAAATGCCATTGAACGGATTAAAGAACATTTGGAAATGACTGCCGAAACGCTTGAAGATGTGCATCAAGCCAGTGAAAAAGCGCAATACGATATTGCCCGCGATCAAGGCCGCATCTATTTAGACGCCTCTAATTTACTAATAAAATAAGCACATACTTATTTTTAACCGTAAAATATGGAGAACTATCAATAAAAAGCGTAATCTTTGAAGACAATTATTAACAAACAGATTCATTGGATCCTTGTTGCCGGTGTATTTGCGCCGTTACTACTAGCAATAGCGGTAAGTTTATTGTTACCAAGTATCCTTTGGCCCAATCCGGTCTTACATGCTCTAATTGAGGGCGCAGGTGTAATTTTATACCTGAGCCTTGGAGTGTATATCACCACACTGGTCAAAACAGATTCTTTACCTATCCGCTTTTATTGGCCCGTAGCGAGCTTTCTCGCCATGGGAGTTATTGCTATTTTTCATGGTAGCAGTGAACCAGGCAATACGTTTGTCGGTCTTCACAGTATTGGCGTGCTTGTCGGTGGTTTGCTGATGGCCATGATTGCATTACCATCGCGCCTGCAACACAAAACCTTGTTAACATACCTGCCATGGTTTGGTTTAGGCATAGGTTTTTCAATCAGCCTAGCCATGGTGATGATGGATCAACGCTTTCCAAGCATGCTGATTGAAGAAGGCGTGTTTAGTGAAACTGCGATCATCCTAAATACACTTGGCGCTGTTGGCTTTCTTATAGCAACCCTTCATCTCCTTTTCTACAAACATAGCAAGTTTTCCCATTGGGCGCTCGCACTATTAACGCTGCTTTTCTCTGTGTCTGCTGTTTTATTTGAATATTCAAGCCTATGGGATGCCACCTGGTGGCTGTGGCACTTTTTAAGATTTTTGGCATTGAGTTTGTTGTTAGCCTATTTTTTTTATTGGTTTTACAAACAAGCTGAAGAGGCCAAAGACCAAGCCGAAAAACTCGAAACCCTAGCATTCCGTGACAGCCTGACAAAACTGCCAAATCGCGCCTTGTTTTATCAACAGTTTGATTTGGAGCTTAAAAAAGCGGCACGCAACAAACAAACCCTGGCCTTGTTATTTATTGATTTAGATAGATTTAAGCAGGTCAATGACTCGCTCGGTCACGATGTTGGCGATCAACTTTTAGTTCAAGTCGCTCAACGTCTGAATGATTGTTTGCGCCAGGCCGATTTGCTAGCGCGCATGGGCGGTGACGAGTTCACCGTGATTTTGAATGGTGATCAGGATCAACAGCGCGCAGGCAAAGTGGCTGAGCATATTTTGCAAGCCATTACCCCGCCCTACCTGATTCACGAGCACAGGCTGGAAATTGGTGCCAGTATCGGCATCGCCTTTTATCCACAAGACCACACCGACCTGCATGATTTAATGAGACTGGCAGACAGCGCCATGTATCAAGCCAAAGCCGCTGGACGCAATACCTATCGCTTTTATCAAGCTGATTAATTTTTATAAAAAACTATTATATTTCAACAGATTATCATGAGAAAAATTAATAAAAACCCTTGATAACATACGTTTGTACTGATAAAAAATTCCATATTTTTTTGAAGACAACACCTCCAATTAACGAGATTTGACAGCCATGCAAACTTTGTTGATGCGCCATATTTAACCGCTTAAAGTCGAGATGGATGTGATTATTGAAAACGGTCATGGCCAGTTAGTAGGGATTAGTTAGCTTGCATCCCTCAGTGCATCGACTCTTTTTTGTTGTAAGCTATAAAATGTTTTCTTGTCATTTAATGTGGAGTCTTGTTATGAAAAGATCATTGTTAGCAGCGGGGGTTTTAAGCTTAGGTTTGTGGAACCTCGAAGCGCAGGCTTCCGATCACGGTCCGCAACATTTTAAAGGTGTGCCTTCTGAAACCTATGAACAGGCGGTGGCGAATTTAGCTGAATATAACCCCAAATTGGCCGCAATCGTCGCCAAGGAATCCTTAACTCCAAAAGACATGGCGGATATTCATCAGTTGACCTATACGCTGGAAAATGCCATAGAACGGATTAAAGAACATTTGGAAATGACCGCCGAAACGCTTGAAGATGTGCATCAAGCCAGTGAAAAAGCGCAATACGATATTGCCCGCGATCAAGGCCGCATCTATCTTGAGCAATCTAGGGTTTTTGTAAAATAAAAATCTACCAGGCCTGCTGCTGACCTGATAGGTTCTATTAAACAAAGGATTTACGGATTAAGACGTAATTAAGCCGTTTTTTGTTTGTCGACAAATTGCGCTCGAAGCTGTTGTGCGGCTTTGACCATATTCGCCAGTGCCGGTTCGGTTTCCGCCCAGCCGCGGGTTTTTAAACCGCAATCCGGGTTGACCCATAGCCGTTCAGCCGGAATCAATTGGGCGGCTTTTTCAGTCAAACGCACCATCTGCTCGACCGTCGGAATATTCGGCGAATGGATGTCATACACCCCCGGGCCGATTTCATTCGGATAGGCAAAATCGACAAACGCATCCAGCAGTTTCATATTGGATTTCGAGGTTTCAATCGTAATCACATCGGCATCCATCGCTGCCACCGCTTCGATAATGTCATTAAACTCCGAATAACACATGTGGGTATGAATCTGCGTATCATTCTGCACACCAGACGTGGTAACGCGGAAACTGTTGACCGCCCAGCGTAAATAGTCCGCCCAATCCGACTTTTTCAACGGCAAACCTTCGCGTAAGGCCGCTTCATCAATCTGAATCATATGAATACCGGCGACTTCCAAATCCAGCACCTCATCACGCAAAGCCAAAGCAATTTGGTTACAGGTGGTTTCACGCGGCTGATCATTGCGCACAAACGACCATTGCAACATGGTCACCGCGCCGGTCAACATGCCTTTCATAATCTGATCAGTTTGGCTTTGCGCATACTGCGACCAGCTCACCGTCATCGCTTGCGGACGCGACACATCGCCAAAAATAATCGGTGGTTTCACACAACGCGAACCGTAAGACTGCACCCAACCGAACTGAGTAAAGGCATAGCCATCCAACTGCTCACCAAAGTATTCCACCATGTCATTGCGTTCAGGTTCGCCATGCACCAAGACATCAATGCCAATGCGTTCTTGACGTTCACAGACATCACGAATCTCCGCTTGCATCGCCGCGATATACTGCGCTTCGGTCAGCGTGCCGTTTTTAAACTGACGACGTGCTTGACGGATTTCAGCCGTTTGTGGAAACGAGCCAATGGTGGTGGTCGGGAACAGCGGCAAATTAAACTTAGCTTTTTGCAGTCGCGCGCGCTCGCTGTAAGGCGCAGCACGATCAAGCGGTAAGTTAGCCAACTGCGCCAAACGCGCTTGCACCTGCGCATTATGAATCAGCTCAGATTGCTGTTTGTCTGCCATCAGCTTGGCGTTCGCTTGCAACGCAGCTTGATCAGCTTGACCGTTTAGCGCATCGGCAATCAGCTTTACCTCGGCGAGTTTTTGTTTGGCAAACGCCAGATAGCTTTTCAGTTCAGGATTGAGTTTATCCTCCACCTCCAGATTCAGCGGCACATGCAATAACGAACAGCTCGGCGCAATCCACAAATGATCAGCAAACTTATCTTTGGCGGCTTGCAGGCTGGCAAGCGCCGCATTCAAATCGGTTTTCCAAATATTACGACCATCAACCAAACCAAGCGACAACACCTTATCCGCCGGATACTGCGCAATCAGCGCATTTAACTGCTTTTCGCCGCGCAAGCCATCATAATGCAGGCCTGCTACCGGTAGATTGCACACTAAATCCAAGTGCGCGCCCAAGGTTTCAAAATAGCTCGCCAACAGAATTTTCACCGGCGTTTGGCTCAATTCAGCATAAGCGAAATCAAACGCCTGCTGCCATTCTGCGCTCAGTTCCAAGCCCAAAATCGGCTCATCAATTTGCACCCAGTGAATCCCCTGCTCGGCCAGTTTTTGCAGAATTTGTTGATAGATTTTTAGTAACGCTGGCAAACGACTCAGCTTAGGAATCGCATGGCCGACATTTTCCGCCAAATACAAATAAGTCACCGGCCCGACCAACACCGGTTTAAAGTCAATATTCTGCCCATCGCCCTTGAGTGCTAAAGCTTCCGCCACTTCCGCAAACAAGCGCGTATCGGTAATCGCAAATTCAGTGTCGTCATACAGCTCCGGCACAATGTAATGGTAATTGGTATCAAACCATTTTTTCATCGCCCCCGCATAACCCGCTTTAGATGGATTGGCTTGATGCCCGTGCCCGGCACAGCAGGCCTGGTCGTCGGACGGCGCACGCCCCCGCGCCATCCGAAACGCCACATCCAACTCATAATTTTCCTGACGGAAACGCTTGGGAATCACGCCCAGCAAAGTGCTCATATTTAATACTTGGTCGTAATAGGCAAAGTCATTCAGTGGAATCAGCTCAATGCCCGCGGCGATTTGCGTTTGAATGTTTTGATAGCGAATCTCCGCCGCCACCGCATCGAGTTCGGCTTGGGTTTTATCGCCCTTCCAATAGGCCTCCAGCGCAAATTTCAATTCACGAAAATCGCCAATGCGCGGATAACCGAGGTTATGCGTTTTAATCGTCATGTTTGTTTCCTTGTCTTATTTAAACCAACGAAAGTGTAATCGCCGATTATGGTAAGACGCCACCAACATGAAAACAAACGAATAAAATTCAAATTAACTTGAATTAAATTGATAGTGATAGAAAGGGGCTAGCTAATCGAGAATTTAGCGCGGCTTAAAATTCTACTTTTAACTTCGGTTATAAATGGGGGGATTACACTTCTAGTTCTTTTTCGTCCATGACTATTCCTCGTGTGCTCTAACGCCCTGCTCAGCGGGCAATTGAAGCGCAGCGTAAATTGTCCACTGCAGCAGTTTGTTATGCATTGAACAGTCCCCGCCTGAACACTCCAAGTTCTTCCGCCCACTGTTTTGAAACTT
This sequence comes from Thiomicrospira aerophila AL3, assembly GCF_000227665.2. Taxonomy (NCBI): domain Bacteria; kingdom Pseudomonadati; phylum Pseudomonadota; class Gammaproteobacteria; order Thiotrichales; family Piscirickettsiaceae; genus Thiomicrospira; species Thiomicrospira aerophila. Next base: position 1,633,960 of record NZ_CP007030.1, read on the forward strand.
TATGAAGAATATGAGCAAGCTCTCTACAACACTCAGGAGTAAAAAAAGCATTATCCTCGCCCAAATCGGCATTTATGTATTCAAGAATATTGCCATGGCAAAGGTTGTGGCGAATACGCACCACCTCAGTATTGACCAGGTTAGGTTTCTTACTTTTTAGCTTTTCTAGAAAATCACTCTCTTCTGGAAAAGCCAAATATTCTACTGGCAATCCTGCATCTTGAGCAGATTTTAGAAGCCTGTTGCTCAACGTCTTAATAGGATCAAGCTCTTCCACTCGAGCTGGATTCTCTACTTGAGATATTGTAACTCTTAGGGAGGCTTCGATACCGTTAAGGAAACTTGTACATGCTGGTAGATAGAGTTCGCTTTTCAGCGCTTGAACTGCCTGCGTAAAGAACCAATGGACTTCAGCGCCAAGACCTCGCTCAGCGAAGAAGACTTTCTCTTGATACTCCCTTTGTCCGACCTCTATGAACTTTTGAATTTCTTCATTCATGCACTACCCTCAAGATGCATAACGCCCTAATTAATCGCCGCTTTAGCGGTCGATTGCATTAAATTGTTAGGCTCTTCATTGCCAATAGCAACAAGCCAATCGAACATGTTTTCATAGTTTGGATATGGAGAAAATATATCTGCTTTAAGAACCGAAATTATTGTGCGAGCCATCAAAACCATATCTTGTCTTGAAAAAGTCCAAAAATCATTGTCTCTATCATGCTGAACTGAGTGTATATGGACACGATTGCGGAGCTTTCTAAGATGGTTAAGTTTTGAATAGACTTCAGACTCAAAGCCTAATATTTTTGTTTTTTCTGCACGCTTACACATATCGATGAATTTCATCTCCACATCGACGGGGTTCTCTAGTTTTCGATAATGTGTCACTTCAAACTTATAATCTGAACCACTATCTGTGAATTTATTCGTTTCTCGTTTTTGAATCTCTTCCCACTCTAACTGCTTGTTTAGATTATTGCCTTTTAATAGCATCCATAGAATGGACTCAATCACACTGCTTCCAGTGATTACAAATGTTTTTATCAGCTGGCTTTCTATCACTGCATGAGTAGGTAGGCTTGTCATGATATAACTGATATATTCCATGTACTGCAACGAGTATGAAATGTTTCGAATATACGCTCGCCGGTACTTTACAAAAACTTTTCCCGGCAACGCTCGTTGCAGGTAGTCATGATAGTGCTGAACACGTTTTGGCATAAATTCTTCGTTTTTTTCTAATGCCATGATCTATCCTGTGTAGCCTAACGCCCGCCATCACCGGTGACAAAACCGGCGCGAAGCAGAGGTTTTGACGTCCGGTGCATGGCTTGGTTAGGCGCTGTATACATGTGGCACCTATAGTCGATTCTTTGCGACGAGTCGCCTGTAATGCTCTCCTAAAGCTGTAAGCCTACAGCCTTTACTTTCCATTGCCGCATTCCACATATGAGGAGCGTCATCGGGAACGAGGAGGTTTAGGCGATTGTATCTCTGCAAAATAGCAAACTTCCGATTGTTCTCTGGATCTGGCGGGGGCATACCATCGTCTCGACCCTTCATTTCTGGCTCAAATGTTGGATCAAGCTTGAAAATCGCTCCTGGAGACGGGAAGAACTCGGTTATCCTGCGCAAGTCCTCGATGGCGATGGCAGGCGTGGATTTTCTAAGCGACACAAACTGCCTGACATTTGTTTTGAATACGGGCCTTTGCTCCCAAGCCCCTAGCGATTGATCAATGTGCGCATACACGCTACCAGGAGTGATATCTCCTGTTAGGTTTGCCGCACTACCGTTTAATGCATCCACAAAAAGAGTGGTAAAAACTCCTCTGCCATTCTCTTCTGTAGCATATTGGTCCTTGGTGGATGCTGTGAGCACAGTTAAACCTTCAGAAAGAGTTGCGAGCTGCCCAGCCTCTGGGGGAGTACCTGCGATTCCAGAATGACAACTATCAAGAACGATCACTTTGTTTTTAGCTGGTGAAGCGTTGGCCAATGTTAGTATCTCGGAAAGTGATACTCCTTCGTCACCTCTGCTTGAGTCAGAAGCCAAAAGATATCCGCCGGCAGTTTCGATATGCCCATGCCCAGCGAAGTAGAACAATGCAATGTCCGCATCAGTTCTGAAAAGCTGCTCGATTTGATCTTTAAGATCTCCGCGCTTAACTTTGTTATCGGGTCCGGTTCCGGTCAGCAAGCGGCAATCAAAGTTTACAGCTCCGCCATCATGACGCTCCAAAACAGCTTTGACTGAGTGGGCATCATTGACGCATCCATGCAGCGATCCACCATGATCGTAATGATTGATGCCCACAACTAAGGCAATTCGCATCTTCTTCTCCTTCCATCACAGGCTATCGATGAAATCTTCGATAGCTTTCCACGTCCATACCACGGTTAGGACGCCTTGGACATTTGTCCTGTCATCTGTATAGGCCCAAATTCCAAGGACTTTCTTGCCTTCTTCCTTGGCACATGCGATTTCCCACTTTTGCCCGCTGGAGGTCAGAGAGTTCTTACTTATCAAAGCTATGACGCCATCCGACCTTTTTATTCTTGTTCGGACCCTATCTTTCCAATTCGTGTCATATGGTTCTTTGACTGACATGTCTATGTATTCAAACGGTGACTTGGTATTTAGAGACTGACCTTTAAGAAAGTCGCGTTGCCTCTCGTCCTCAATAGCAAAAGCTACAAATATGGTTTTTTTACTAGCCATTTTTCTTCTCCTAAGTGTGTAGAGCCACCGGCTCGCCTAACGCCAAAGCTCACCGGCGGCGATGGAGCGCAGCGGAATTGCCGTCCGAGTGCAGCGCCTTGTTAGCTGCTTTTTTCATGCGGCCCCAGAAAACGGTCACCATTGAAATGAATCATGTGGTCTGGATTGTCTGCTATCCAGACTTCAGTTTCCCAGGCAATATCAGCCGCATTTTTTCGGAATTCTGCTCGGTCTGGAAAGGCGGTGACGTAAACCAAACCAACTTTGCAATCTTTGAAAGCTTGTTCAAGCTCAATCCAGCGTTTAGGTGATACCGGCCCATGACTGGTAACTGCTTCGATTAAGAACAACCATTCCCGCTTTTCATCGTACACAACAACGTCCGGTAGTTTGTCGTGTGACATAGGTGGAACACCCAAGCCTTCCAAATAGTCAGATTCCAAATACATGAGTTTTCCGCCTTCCTTGCGACTACTGGCGGTGTCTCCAATATACAGAAGGCGCCCACCCTCTCCAATAAAACGCGAACAAAAGTCATGCACAATGTCTGCATGAAGCTGATTGTGTTTTCCGGGTGACAGCTTGATTACATCGCCATTAGGTAACGTGATTGGGATTTGGTGTTTTTGCAGACTGCGCTCATACAATGCTTGAAGCTCAGGAACGGCTTTTTTGAATACTTTAATTTTTTGCCTCCAATCACCGTTAGGGTAAGCCTTCAATATGTCGATGATTGGCTGATTCAAAGAGTAATTATTGTCTTTGCTATTGGTGGGGCGTGTTGGATCGTCGCGGTTGCGGTCAATGATTCGCGCCTGTTCAAACTGGTGAAGGGTTTGCCTTCTAATCGTTTCGCGGCTATTGGGTTTGTAGTCTTTGCCGTAATGGTTACGGATGAAGTCCATAATCACATACGTTGGCAGCAATGGAGCGGTAGCCACCGCCCACCTTTCATTAGGCTTTACATTCGCAAGTGCCAAAAACACCCATGCTGAGCGGTCGTTGTATTGTGCGGGTGGTAGCCCCAGTTGTTGAAGTATCTCTTTTGCCTGTTCAAGCTTGATTTGTTGTTCTTCTGTGAATTCCAAGGCTCTATTCCTTACACGGTTTCTTTGATCTTTAAAACTCTGTTTACAATAATATTGTTCTGGTCTGCATCAAAGACATTGAGCTTCAATACCTCTTCGCCAATATCTTTAACTTGGTCACGTGTTGGAAACCTCATAACCCTTATTTCAGTTGCGTTTACTTGGGTGTTGCCAGATATACATCTAAAGTAACGGTCAAAGAATGAACCATTGAAAATAGCGCACAAACCATAAGCTTCTTTTTTAGTCAGTTCGCCGGATCTCACACCGATGTAATTGACCTTGTTTCCAAACCCAATGAATTCAAGGTCATCAAAATACTTTGATAGATACACACCGGACACTAGGCGGCGCTTTTCATCTTTGGAGGAAAACCGCTTTAGAAGCACATAGTTTTTATTGTTTAATGTGTGCTTTTCGTGTTGTGCCTGTAGTTCAAAGCGAACATCTTTTTTATTCTCACCAGTCCACAGCGCGGCATAGGGCGTAACATTGTGCGGTCTATACAGTGGTATGGTGTTGTTTTGACTGTCTGCTGAAACTATGAAGTTCCGTGTTCTATGCTCAACTACTGGACCGGTTGAAATGAAGTAGCCTGAATCTGTGAATGTTGATTCTAGTTGTTCAGCCTGTTTTAAAAGGTTGGCTTCTGTGAGTGATTCAGGAATTCTTATCAATCTTTGATCGTTGGATGGGTCAACGATCAAATCAACTGGATAGTTTTGAATTGTTGCACTTGTCAGATTTGAATCACAGTCACTAGCTCGAACTTCAACAGCTTCATAATTCGCGGCTTTCACGAATTTGCAAATAATATTTTCTTGTAAAACCTTATCAGCATCATTTTTAAAAACGCGGTCACGATGTTTGAAAATATGGATTGATTCAATTGCAGTGACATTTAACAGGTAATCTCTGAAGCTTTTGAAGTAAAGACCATTGGTAAAGCTACGGGGTGTAATTGCTACCATTTGACCGCCTTCATTTAGGCTGGAAGCAACAATAGCCATGAATGAAGCGTATATATTCGGATCACCACTATACAAGTCACTAACGGCTTTTGCATAAGGTGAGGTTTTAACGTTGTATTTGAAGTAAGGCGGATTGATTACCGATACATCAAAGGATTCTTTCTTGTCCGGCCGATCAAGCACAAAATCACTATTTCTTATCTCGAAAGTGAATTTAACACTCTTGGACTGGTAAAAGTGTTCAATGTCCTTCATTGTCTGGTTTAGATGCGCGATAACTAAAGAATCGAGTTCATACAAAACCGCATGAACAGCTTTGCAACCTAGTCCTAAGAGTTGCACGGAAGTAGCAGCAGTCAAAACACCGGTTCCTGCACCAGCATCAAGAATACTTATTATCTTTCCTTTGGGCTTGTGTAGCATTGAAGCCATATAGTCGGCGACAACTGGACTAGTGAAAAATTGCCCTAATGTTTTTCGATCTTGCGCAGATTTGCTGCGTAAAAACGCACTCTGAAGACTAATCATGTCATCTTTGGGCTCAATTAATGACTGTTGATACAAATTTATTACCTCCAGACCAGATATATCCTCTATTTTACAGTGTTCATGCCAGACACTGAACAGCGCTTCCTTTTGCAGCTAACTATTATTAGACATCCTAAACCAAACACATTAAGCATGCCAATAAATTATAAAACTACTATTTTATATCGGTAATTTCGTAGATTGAATTAACATAACACCATGTTATTATTAATTTTGATTTCAATCCTTAGCGTTTTATGAGTCATAACTTATGGCGACTAAACCACGCTTTTTAGACATGGTGTGAACGCATCCAAACTAAGCATTATTCTATACGCACTGAGCAGTCTTAGGTTAAAAATGTGACACGGGCGAAAACACAGTTTTTGCCTGTATTTTAACAAGAACTGAAGCCAGTCAATTACTTGAAAATATTCCACTTTTTTATCAGCTTCACACCAGGCCTGGTTTCACTAAGCACTGCTGTTATTGGGTTAAAACCTATATCCCCGATATTAAAAAATCGATTACCGCCATGTCTTGCGTCATCAGGGTATAAGACTCGCCTTCAATCAATACGACCGGGTTCAGCTTGGATAACCGAAAAGCTTGCCGTATAATCAAACTAAACCAAACTTAGCTAAGGATAAAATTATGCACGCGGTCAATATGTTTGAAGCCAAATCTCAGCTTTCTAGACTGATTGAAGCGATTGAAAGCCATCAAGAAAAAGAGATTATTATTGCGCGCCACGGCCGTCCGGTTGCCAAGCTGGTGCCACTTGATACCACGCCTGATACCACGCTCAGAATTGGCGTTGCAAAACATCTAATCATTCCCGATGATATTGATGCTCATAACGACCAGGTCGCCAAGCTGTTTTTAGGACAAGACGCATGAATATTTTGCTCGACACCCATATCGCGCTTTGGGCGATTGCCGACAGCCCCCGCCTCAATGCTCAAGCTAAACAGGCCATTTTAAACCCCAAAAATACCCTTTGGGTTAGCACCGTCAGTTTGTGGGAAATTGCAATCAAACACAGCCTTGGCAAGGGCGACATGCCTGTCGATGCCAAACAAGCACTGAACTATTTTCAAGCCGCAGGCTATCAAATATTGCCCATCTATGCCGAACACACCCTTGCGATTGCCGAATTACCCTACCACCATCAAGATCCATTTGATCGACTGCTGATTGCACAGGCGATGACCGAGCCGATGCGACTCATGACTCATGACACGCAAATTGAAAAATACGGCAGTATGGTCTTAATGGTTTAGTTAGGGATTTAAAAGAAACCGCAAACCCAGACCATCACAACCAGGCCTGGTTATTTTTAATATAGGCTAACGAACAGGTAAATCAATTGGGTTTGCCCCTATCGAGGCTAATAAACTTCGTCATGAGAGCCAATATCAATTGGAATAATTTCATTGTCTTTAAGCAGAAAATCTATAACAACACGGTATTTCATATTAATGGAAACACTGTAGTATTCACCTAACTGGCCTTGAAGCTTGTGTAATCTCAATGAAGGATGAAACGGGTCAACTTCAAGTATTTCGATTGTTTTTATGTATCGCGGTAAGATGTCAGGGTGTTTTTTGATAAATTTTTTCAGCTTTCTAAAGTACTCGTCGGTTCGAATAATTTTATAAAGCATTCGTTAACTCTTCGATATGCTCTTTTGCCGTTTGGGATTGATAGCGTCCCTCTTTAATATCGCGCATGGCCAGTAAGTGCGCAAGATCTAACTCTTGTTGCCGAAAGGCCTGAAAACGCTCAATGTCCAACACCACATATTTGTTTTTTCCACGAACATTGATAATAAGCTCATCTGTCTTTTCGAGCATACTACCTAAAAAAGACACACCTTTGGTTTTTACATCATTTGCGGTAACAATCATTAGCATACTCCCAATCGTACTTTTAATCGCATTTTAGCATAAAGGGCGCTTCAGTTGCACTACTCGTAACAAACAAATATGAAACCACCGACACCCGAAACATAAACGACAACCTGATTTAATTAAAGTAAACTTGCTACAAAAAGCAATTTGCTATAAATTATGTTTTATACAAAAACTAAAAAGGCATAAAACATGATTCATAGCGTTGTTCGCCAGACTTCGCAGTTTATCCTGCAGCGTAGTCAGCCCAGTTATCAGCGGTTCTTGCTCAGCAAGATTGATTTCAATGACCGTTTGATTGGCATTAAAGGCGCCCGCGGCAGTGGTAAAACCACCCTGCTGTTGCAATATGCCAAACAATGCGGGTTGCCTTTGAGCAAAGTGCTGTATGTATCGTGCGATCACCCGGCGATGGTGGATGCCGACCTGTTTGAACTGGCGATGACGTTTTATCAAGAAGGTGGCAAGCTTTTGTTGCTCGATGAAAGTCACAAAGCCAAACAACTCGGTGCGTCACTCAAGGCCATTTACGACACCTTTGATTTAAAAGTCATTTTTTCCGGCTCTTCGGCGATTCAAATGACGCATCAATCGGCAGACTTATCCCGCCGTGCGGTGATTTTTCATTTACCCGCCTTGTCATTCCGTGAGTTTTTAGAAATTGAAACCGGCATTCAAATTAAGGCGTTCAGCCTTGCCGAATTGTTGAAAAACCATCAAGACATTGCGCTGGATTTGACCGCACAATTTAGACCGATTGAGCATTTTCGCGCTTACACGCAACACGGTGCCTATCCGTTCTATCAAGAATCCCTTAACAATTACCCATTAAAACTGCTCGAAGTCATTAACCACACCATTGACTCCGACCTCACCAGTATTTTCCATATCGACTCCAGCAAACTCGATAAATTGAAAAAGATGCTCTATTTGCTCTGCGCGACACCGCCACTGGAACTGAATAAAGCCAAAATAAGCGCCGCGCTTGAAGCCTCGTGGCCGACGATCGATAAATACATTCAACTCATGGCTTCGGCTGATTTAATTCATCACCTGCGCGGTGGCAGCGGCATGCGCGCAGTCAATAAACCGAATAAATTGCTGCTGGCTAATCCGAATCTGTTTTATGTGTTATGTGCTGAACCCAACAGCGGCAGTGTGCGCGAAAGCTTTTTTGTATCGCAACTGAGCCATCAGCATCAGGTGCATTATCACCACCAAGCCGACTTTATTATTGATGAACAGGCTATCTTTGAAATAGGCGGCGCAGGCAAAACCAAAAAACAGCTTCAATCGCTCGACAATAGCTACCTAGCGCTTGACGATATCGAAGTCGGTGATCACAACACCATCCCGCTATGGATGTTCGGATTGTTGTATTAAACGATGCTGACTGAGCGGCCTTTAGCTTGCGCTAACAGCTCGCTTTATTACAGGGAAGTTGAAGCGCTCCGCCCCCATTAGGTTTATTTTATGATACTTATTTTGCCATTTTTAGTATAATGGATTAAACCAATAGGATTTCAAAATGAAAGACATCATCGCCAATGCCAAGCGCTTATACCGGTTAAAACTGAATCAAACCCTACCTGAGTATAAGCGTTATCTTTTCAATCCATTACAAACTTCGCCCGCTAAACTGACCGCCATTTATGGCAGTCGTGGGATCGGCAAAACCACACTGCTAATGCAATTGTTGCAGGCTTCGCCCTTGCCTAAAGAATCGACACTCTATATTTCGTGTGACCACCCGATGTTTCAAGACGTTTCCTTGTTTGATTTTGTTGAGGCTTTTAGCCAGCTCGGCGGTGCGCTGATCTGTATAGACGAAGTCCACGAAGCGAAAGATTTTGAACAGGCGCTCAAATCGATTTACGATTTTTTAGATATTAAGGTGTACTTTACCGGATCATCGGCGATTCAATTGGTGAATCCGGATTTATCGCGCCGCTATTCCATGCACCACCTCGCCCCGCTAAGTTTTCGTGAAATGTTAGAAATCACCCAGCAGGTTGCTTTACCGGTTTACCCATTAGACGCGCTATTTGAGCAACATGAACAGATTGCGCATGAGGTAATTGACCGCTTAACAGACAAGAAAATTTTGAAACATTTTCAGCAGTTTTTAAGTGTCGGCGCTTATCCGTTTTATTTCGAAGATCCGAGTAAGTACGTTGATCGCATTAACGAAACGATTAACCTCGTGCTGCATCAAGACTTGGCGAAAATCTTTCAGATTCAACCGGATAAAATCGACAATCTGAAAAAGCTATTGCTGACCCTGTGCGTCACCAAACCGCTTGAGTTGAGCATGGACAAATTGGCCTCCACCGTCGGCATTACCAAAGCGACCCTTTATAAATACATCCGCTATCTTGATGATGCCGAGTTGATTCGGCACATCACCCACGAAGGCAAACGATTTGCAGCAATGCGTAAATCCGACAAGCTGTACCTTGCGCACCCCAACCTGTTTGAAGCCCTATGCCTGAATCAGAATGTTGGCACCTTGCGCGAAACGTTTTTTGTCAGTGCGTTACTCCCCAGCTATCGTTTGCATTATGTTGATCAGGGTGATTTTTTAGTCAACGAAACCTATCAGGTTGAAATCGGCGGCAAAAACAAAGGATTTGAACAACTTAATAGCATTGAAAACAGTTACGTCGTTTCTGATGACATTGAGGTGGGATTTGACCGCCGCATTCCCTTGTGGCTATTCGGTTTTTTGCGCTAACAAAGCTGATTAAAAGAAAACGAATTAAAATCACGTAAACTTGAAGATAATTAATAATTAAGCCTGAAAAACCCATGCTCGAAATCAAACACCTTAAAACTCTTGATGCGCTGGCGAAACATGGCAATCTGGTGAAAACTGCCGATGCCTTGTTTATGACGCAATCGGCGCTGTCGCACCAGATTAAACAGCTTGAAGACAGTGTTGAACTCAAATTGTTTGAGCGCAAAAGCCAACCCTTGCAATTCACGCCTGCGGGCAAACTGCTGTTGCAACTGGCGCAACAGGTTTTGCCGCAAATCCACCACACCGAAAACCAACTCAAACGCCTCGCCGCCGGTGAACAAGGTCGGTTGAAAATTGGCGTGGAATGCCATACCTGTTTTGAATGGTTATTGCCGCTGCTGCGCCCTTATCAAGCGCAATGGCCGAATGTTGATGTCGATATTGCCGGACGCTTGAGCAATCTCGCGCTGCCCAGCTTGCTGAAACATGAATTGGATTTGGTGATTACGTCCGACCCGCTTGAAAGCGAAGACTTGAAGTTTGAACCGTTATTTAGCTATGAGATTCAATTGGTATTGCCACCGAATCATCCGCTCAACACCGCGACCCATAACCAGGCCTGGTTGCAACCGCAAGACTTGCAACACGAAACCCTGATTTGCTATCCGGTGAATGAAGACAAACTCGATATTTTCCGCCAGTTTCTGACCCCGCATAACCTGCGGCCCAAAGCCACCGAACACACCGACATGACGCTGATGATGCTGCATCGTGTTGAAAGCGGACGCGGTGTGTGCGCCCTGCCAAAATGGTTGCTCGATACCCAAGACGACTTTAAACACCTGCCGCGCAAACGCCTCGGCCAACACGGCCTCTGGTCTACCCTCTACGCCGCCACCCACAGTGCAGACAATGCCCAACACGCCCCCTATATCCATGATTTTATCGACCGCATCAAACAAACCATGGGGAATTAAGCCGCGCACCAGGCCTGGTGGTTACAAATTTAGGTGTTATTTTCAAACCGCCAAAAATACGTTTATAATCAAACTTAAATCTACAAACTACTTGGAGGCTACCATGCAATCAGAAGTGTTATTTAAAGAAGCGCTTCAGCTTTCACCACTTGATAAAGCAAAACTCATGGAGTTACTTTTTGATAGCTTTAACGCGAAAACAGATCACATCGTGCATGAGCAACAATGGGCAACCCATGCTGAAGAAGTGTGCGACCTAATTGATCAAAATAAAATGCCGCTACACTCTGTAGAAAGCGTTTTAGAAGCGCTTAATCAGTGAACATTGTTATAGCCGACAGTGCTCGTCTAACACTGCTTGAAACGAAAGCTTATTACAATCAAGAACAACCTGGCCTTGGCTATGATTTTGTTCAAGAATTCATTAATGCGCTGGGACGAATTCAAACGCAACCAGAAGCGTGGACACCGCTATCAAAACGTACACGCCGGTGTTTAATGAAACGCTTCCCATATTCAATTATTTTCCGCATTCAAAAGACACACAACCAAATTCAGATCATCGACCTGATGCACCAAAAACGCCAACCAAAAACATACTAAAAACCGACTACTAGGCCTAGTGGTTTCATCAATCACAGAGATAAAAAGTTAAATAAGACTAAGACAGAAAATACTTGACCGAACGGCCTTTGCCTTGGGTTTGCAAAACGTCCAACTCAACCAATTCGGTTAAATCACGCGCGGCGGTGGCGTCGGATGTGACGACCAGATTTTTATATTTTCGCCGTGCAATGCCGTCATCAAAATCATCGGTTTCCAACAAACGCACCAATAATTTCCGTTGACGTTCGTTAAAGGCTTTCGAACGATATTGATCCCAAAACTGCGTGACATAACGCACTTTCTCCAATCGCTGCAAGCTGGTTTGCGCCGCCGCTCGCACACAATTTAAGAACCAAACCATCCATTCAGTTAAATCGCCATCACCTTTTTGCGTTTTTTCCAGCACTTGATAATAATCGGATTTTTGACGCGCCATTTCGCTGGAAATCGAATACAAGCGAATATCGGTATGATCGGCGCGCGCCAAACAGCGTTCGGCCAAAATACGTGACAAGCGTCCGTTGCCGTCGTCAAAAGGGTGAATGGTTACAAACCAAAACTTCGCAATCGCCGCCTTCAAATAATCGTACACCGGATAATCCACCATCGACTCATCTTGATTGAACCAGTCAATAAATTCATCCATATAAGTTTCAACGCAGGCGCGTTGCTCACAGGGTGCTTGAAAATGCACCACTTCCTTGCGCCCAAAATGCCCGGACACCACCGCCATCGATTCATCTCGATAATCGCCCAGTGTGATCTCTTTGAGCCTTGGCGTTTCAATAAACAATTGCGCTTGCCAATGTTTTAGTTGCGCATGATCAAGTGGCTGATCGGCATGACGAACGGCCTCCAAGAAAACTTGCGTAAAGGCTTCATAGCGTTTGTCTGTCGGTTTCGCATCAGGCAAACCTAAATGACGAGCAATACTCGAACGCACCGATTCGCGGTCAAGTACCTGCTGTTCAATAAGGGAGGTGGACAAGGTTTCATCCAACAACACCTGACTCTCAAACGCCAAACGTTTTTCTGGTGAAAGTTGATTGGCTAGGGTAATTAAAGGCGCAACCGCTCTGACCGCGCTCAATAAACACAGCATGACCTGCGCCTGATCAAAAGACCAGTTCGGCCAGTTTGCCTGCTGCCATACCCATTGTTGCGCCATATTTAGACCCGCGTGAGACGATTAGTTGACTTAATTGTATCAGTTTATGAGTCGATTAGAACGGGAAATCATCTCAAACGGCTATTGATGGTTGCTGTGACTTTAAAGCTTGGCTCTTCTAGGCTAAGAAAAGCTATAGATGTATAATCACCTTTAGAGTTAGCCTCCCAAAAAGAGTATGCGATGCAACCAGAGTATGCGCAACGTGAGCTACATGACTTCTTTTTATTTTTGAAGCAAAAGTACGCCAATAACCAAGACGCAATAGAAACTCGCGCCTTCTCAAACCACAGTGCAGAATGTGTAGAAGATTGGCTTGATGCTGAGGAAAATAAGGTATGGACGTAAAACAAGGCGATGTTGTTTTGTGTGAATTTTATTTTAGTAACGCACAAAAAGCCAAAAATCGTCCGATTTTAGTTTTAAAAGACACTTTTTAACAAATTGTCACCCATGAATAAGAAAACGCTCATTAAACAGCTTATTGCTTATTTTCATTCCGCCCCAATTCGTTCACTGGTGACGCAGGATATTGCGTTGCCGTAAGGCATCGAAAAAATTGTGGTGGTCATGGGAATACTCCGTGCAGGCAAAGCATCTTTACTGTTAAATGCAATTCAAGCCCTTCGCTAGTAACTGTCGGTAAAAAAATGGATTTATCTAGCTTTGCAGATGAATGAATTTGGCGATTATTTGCTAATCCGATTTTTGTCGCGTTAATTCACGGCGCACACTCAGCCACAACAACACGGCGATGCTAAATAACGCCGATGGCCTCAAGTATGCCGATGAGCGCCACGACCACAATTAACAACAACGGATGTACCGGTTTTTTCATCATGGGATTGGTAACTGACGATCATTATATCCAAACCCTCCCTCTAAAAACCGTCTCAATCGCACTTTAGCCACAGCTTAGCCTTACGTCAATAAACCTGTGCTTTACACGCTCAACTAGAATCCTATTTTTTCAATAGCTTATGTTATAATTCGCGCACTTGTTTACTCGTTAACAACCTTGCCAAGGGGTGGCTTCGGCCTGAGATTGCGTATGCAAAACCCTTTGAACCTGATCTGGATCATACCAGCGTAGGGACAGGCGCCAAACTGCAAAATTTGCACTGCACTCCTGTCCTTTTTACAACCCATTAATAATTAAATTGGCTTGAAAAAGGAAACACCATGTCTTACCCATCATCACGCTTTAGAATTAAACCGCTGCACCTGGCGCTACTTGGCAGTCTACCAGGCCTGCTGCTTACCCCTATAGCTAACGCAGCAGACACGCCATCTACCCTCGCGCCGATTACGGTTAATGCCGACCTTCGCCAAGTCGATCAGCAACAGCTAACCGCCAGTGCGACCATTGTTGATGACATGGAACTCCAAGACCGCGGTGCCACCCATTTTGGCGATCTACTCTTACAAACACCAAACGTCAATTTTTCGGGGCAGTCATCGCGTCCGCGCCATCTACAAATTCGCGGCATGGGTGAGCGAGATGAATATACGGGCGCACCCAATCCCAGTGTTGGCTTTGCCATTGATAGCATTGATTTAAGCGGTATTGGCATGGCGGGCAGTTTGTTTGATGTGAAACAGGTTGAAATTTTGCGTGGCCCACAAAGCACCCGCTACGGGGCGAGCGCCATAGCAGGCCTGGTGAACATCCAGTCCAACGAACCGACGGCGGAAGGTGAAACCTTATTAGAAACCACCTTCGGCAGCGATCAGCTAAGAGAAATCGGTTTGGCCAATAGTGGTGCTTTAAGCGCGATTGACCGAGGTGAGTTGACCCCGCTTTATCGCTTTAGTCTGTTTAAACATGACAGCGATGGCTTTCGGACCAATAAAACCCTGAATCGAACCGACACCAATGGCCGTGATGAAACCCAAGCGCGTGGTGCTTTGCGCTGGTGGGCAAATAGCGATACCCAATTTGATTTAAACTTGCTCTATGCCAATTTAAACAATGGCTATGATGCCTTCTCACGCGACAATAGTTTCACCACGCGCTCTGACGAACCAGGTCGCGACACGCAAAAAACCCTGGCCGGTGCGTTTAAAGTGACTTGGACAGGCAACCCGAATTATCAGTTGACCAGCATTACTAGCTATGCCGATAGTAATGCTAATTATGATTATGACGTTGACTGGCAAGCGTTTGATATTGAAAAAACCAACGGCACTTATCAGAGCAACCAGCAACGGCAAAATTTTAATCAAGATTTTCGCTGGCAATCGACGGAGGCCAGTCAATTATTCAACAACTCCACTGCGTGGTTAGTTGGACTCAATCTGGCTTATTTAGAAGAGGATAATAAACGTCAAGAACGCTCCAAAACCTGCTACGGTTTTCAATGCCCAACCGAGGGGCCTGACATTTTCAATGCCGATACCACAAGTCAATTTACCAACCAAAAACTAGGGCTTTATGGACAACTAGACCAATCGATCACGGCAAATAAAACCCTAACCTATGCGCTGCGAGTTGAACAAAATCGTAAAAATTTCCGCCAGACTAAACGTGAATTTGGTGCTGCATTTGAATACGATAATAATGGCGATCCCGTTTCTTATGAGCCTTATGACTTTGACGTCAATGACAGATTCTCCCCTACTGAAACTCTTTGGGGTGGTTCGATCACCTATACCCATCGCTACAGTGAGCGTCATACCGCATTTGCCGGCGTAACACGTGGCTTTAAAGCGGGCGGCTTCAATACTGGCCTGGATGACAATGAAAACACGCAATTTGATGCCGAAACCCTTTATAACTATGAGATCGGCTTGCGCTCAAACTACGGTAGCCTTCAAACGGCCACGACCTTGTTTTATATGGATCGCCAAAACCCCCAGTTTGATGGCTATACTTTTAACGCATTCGATCGAAACGAATATATTTTCTTTACCGAAAACTTTGATTCAGCACAACACTACGGCTTAGAAACCCAGCTCGATTGGCAAGCCCACCCCAAGCTAGATTTATTTGCGCACCTAGGCCTGCTAAAAACCGAAATTAAAGGCACGCCAATTAATACTGATTTAATCGTTGCTGGCCGCGAAGCGGCGCACGCCCCCAACTATCAATATCTCGTGGGCGGACAATATCGTCATGGTAATGGTTGGTTTGCGCGCCTAGAAGTGCAAGGCATGGATGCGTTTTATTTTGATAACGTCCATAACGAACGTTCAGGCGCCTATACCCTAGTAAATAGCCGCGTTGGTTATGAAACAGGTGACTTCGAAGTCTATGTTTGGGCCAAAAACCTGACCGATGAACGCTATGCTACCCGTGGTTATTTTTTTGACCACTTTGATGGCGACGGTGAGCGCCAATATGTTCGCCTCGGTGACCCGAGACAACTGGGCATCACCACGCGACTGCGTTTTTAATGACAACGTGTGTCAAAGTTTAAAAAGATATTGCAGGTTTAACCCTATGCCCTGACTCCTTCGGCTTTTTTCTCCCAAAAAAGAGGCGTCACTGCGGCATAGGGCCACCCCTGCTAGCTAAACATTCACCCAAATCCAAGCCGACCAAAAGGATCATTATGCAAGTTTCACTCGATATCAGCCTTTACCCCCTTAACGCTGACTATGCTCAAGCTATCCTGAGCTTTATCAGCCAAATCGAATCCGAACCCGGCATTGAAGTTGTGCGCAACACTCTCAGTACCCAAGTCTTTGGTGACTTCCACCAGATTATGCAACTGATGACTAAGGAAATTGCCCAGGTATTTAGTGAACAACCTGAATCGGTATTTGTATTAAAATTAGTTGGACAAAATCGTGCACCGGTATAAATCTTGTTTAAACTGATACCGATCATTCACCGACTCAACGCAAAGGATACCCTCCATGGACGGACAATTGGCCGAACTGTTTAACCTACAACTACAGCATTTTTCAATCTGGGAAGCTATCGCAGTGGCACTGGGTTTAGCCTATGTACTGATGGCCGCTAAGGAAATTGTTTGGGCTTGGCCAGCGGCATTTGTCAGTACCGCTATCTATATGATTATATTTTGGGAAGGCAACTTGCCGATGCAATCGGCGCTTAATCTCTTCTATATGGGCATGGCCGCCTATGGTTGGTGGTTGTGGCAAGTACAGCCCAGTCGCGAAGCCGCTGCAAATAATACCGATGTGCAGCCGCTGGCTATTCATACCTGGGGCATAGGGCGCCATGCCTTATGGATTGGCCTGGGCATCCTACTCACCTTCAGCTTTGGCGGCCTCCTCACGCTGTTTGAAGCCAGCCAAATGCCTTATTTGGATGCGGGCGTCATGGTCTTTTCGATGATGACCACCTTTTTAATGGCTCGCAAAGTTTTAGAAAGCTGGTTTTACTGGATTGTCATTAACACCTTCGCAGTCGCACTCTATTGGCAAACCGGTTATCCACTTACCGCAATGATGTTTGTCGCCTATATGGGCTTAGCTTGGTATGGCATGATTAAATGGCAATTGCGCTTTCGAGCACAAACGCGCACAGCAACAGCCGCTTAAGTGAGTATTGTTAGCGCTGAAATAACGGGGGCGCGTTTAACCAGGCCTGCAGGTCTGACGCGCCCTGCCAGTTCATCGCATACAACAATAGTCTGTAAGCATCACGCCAAGCATTAAGCTGAGCTTGATCCACATTTAAATCCCGCACCCAGCCGGCCATGTCAGCAGTAGATTGTCCTGCTAATAGGTATTCCAACATCACCCAATTAAGCGTATCGGGCGCCCAAACCCAGGCATCTAAATCAATAATGGTGTCCGGCAGGCCCTGTTGCCAAGTTAACTGATCCCAACGCCAATCCAACATAAGTGGCACGCAGGCTGCTTCCGGATAATCAACTGCTTTGACTAACGCAGCGCTGACTAAATGAATCGGCAAGTTGGTGGCCTCTAAACAGTTTCTCAAACGCCCATACCACTGATCGATGGCAAAAACAGGATCCACCAAACTGCCAAACTGGCTTCGTGTTAACCCTTGCATACCTTGGTAATGCGCGCGTAGTTTGGCTAATGCCTGCTCAGATAAATTTTCAGGTGCCCCTTCATTGGCTAGCGCAGGCGTGAGCAGATAACGCCTTGCGGTTGATGAAGCGATTGAACGAGTGACTGGACTGGCATCTAGCGGCTCTATCCAATGCAATGGCGTCACACTGGCAAGCTGTGACCAAATAGCTTGGGACGAGGCCGTTGTTTGATAATTCGTGTGCAAATCCAGTGCTAACCAGGCCTGGCTCATCCGCCAAAAAACCTGATGCTTAACCTGTTTTTTTGGCCATTTTAAATAGTACGCGGCATGAGCAGTTTGTAAATAGAGCAATTGGTGACTGGCATCGGGGTAGGCAGACATAAGCCAAGATACCTGCTCAATGGGTTCAGTAATAGCAGGATGAGGAAGGGGAAACGCCAACGCCTTAGCCAATTTTGACCAACGCGCTGACGATACCGGGATTAATGTCCTTTGCGCGACGGGTCCCAATCTTTTAACACATATTCCGTGCCGCAGTAAGGGCACTTGGCAAAACCGGTTTCTTCAATCGGCAAAAATACTTTTGGATGTGCATCCCAAGCCGTTTCACCCGGCATAGGACAATAAAGCGGCAAATCATCATAGGTAACTTCTACTTGTCGCTGTGCACAAGACTGTTGCTGACTCATAACATTTCCTTCAACTGATTAATGGGCAACGCGACTTAACCAGGCCTGGTGTGCCGCTGAACGACCATGCACCACATCAAAGTAAAGCGCTTGAATTTTTTCGGTTATCGGCCCACGTGTACCACTACCAATTGGACGGTTATCGAGTTCACGAATCGGCGTGACTTCCGCAGCCGTACCGGTAAAGAAGGCTTCATCAGCGATATAAACTTCATCGCGAGTGATGCGTTTTTCGATCACTTGGTAACCTAATTCCTTAGCTAGTTGGAACACGGTTTTGCGGGTAATGCCGTCTAACGCAGCCGATAAATCGGGCGTATAAATCACGCCATCCTTGATCATGAAGAAGTTTTCGCCACTGCCTTCAGCCACAAAACCATGGCTATCTAACAATAACGCTTCATGACAACCATGCGCAATTGCTTCCTGTAAAGCTAACATGGAGTTCATGTAGGCGCCGTTGGCCTTCGCTTTGGTCATAGTGATATTTGGATGATGACGAGTGTAAGACGAAGTCGCAACCTTAATACCTTTGGTCAAGTTTTCTTCACCCATGTAGGCGCCCCACTCCCAGGCCGCAATAATCACATGGGTTTTAAGGTTATCGGCACGTAACCCCATACCCTCTGAACCGTAATACACCATAGGACGAATGTAGGCCGACTTTAACCCGTTTTCACGCACCGCTGCACGCTGCGCTGCATTCAAGGTTTCTTTATCGAATGGCATCGGCATATTCATAATTTTGGCCGAATTGAATAAACGATCAGTATGAGCTTCTAGCCGAAAAATCGCCGTGCCACCCTCGGCGTCATAGGCGCGCACCCCTTCAAATACGCCCATACCGTAGTGCAACGTATGGGTTAGTACATGGGTATTGGCTTCACGCCAAGGGACCATTTCGCCATCTTTCCAGATTAGGCCATCGCGATCAGACATGGTTCGCATGCAACTAGGCTCCTACTTATCAATCAGTTCATTAGTAAAAAAAGAAATTTATTCTAGCGCAAGCCGTGGGCAAATCCTAGCTTCGCTCGGCAACTTATTTTATACTAAAGAGCTCAATTACTTGAATTTTCGCGCAATTCAGCTAGAATTATTTTCGGATTTTGGTAAAAGAGCAATCCCTCGTGGTTGCTCTTTTTTGTTTCAGCCGTGTGCTAGGCTTATCCAAGTTTGGTGTGCGCCTTGGCGTTTCGATAGATCGTAACCTGTGAGGGGTTTTACATGAGCAGCTTAATGAATACTTATGGGCGTTTGCCAGTGACATTCCATTATGGTGAAGGCGCGCTGCTGTTTGATGAACATGATCAAGCCTATCTGGATGCAGTCAGTGGTATTGCGGTATGCAGCTTAGGCCACGCTCATCCGGCCATTGCGCAAGCCCTATGCGAACAAAGTAAAACGCTGATCCACACCTCAAATTTATATCATGTTGCTAAACAGCAGCAACTGGGCGACAAGCTGGTGGCGATTAGTGGCATGGACAAGGTCTTTTTTGGCAATTCAGGCGCTGAAGCCAATGAAGCCGCTATCAAAATGGCGCGTAAATTTGGCCATAGTAAAGGCATCACCCACGCGCAAATTATTGTCATGGAAAACAGTTTCCATGGCCGTACTATGGCCACTTTAAGCGCCACCGGTAACCCCAAGGTACATGATGGCTTTTATCCATTAGTGGAAGGCTTCGTTCGTGTGCCATTCGATAATGTCGAAGCGGTTGAACAAGCGATTGCGGCCCACCCTAATGTCGTCGCCATTTTGGTTGAACCTGTACAGGGTGAAGGCGGCGTCCATGTACCCAAGCCTGGCTATTTAAAAGCCTTGCGCGCCTTGTGTGACCAGCACGACCTGCTGTTGATGATCGATGAAATTCAAGCAGGTATGGGGCGCACCGGCAAATGGTTTGCTTTCCAGCATGAAGACATTTTGCCGGATGTGCTTAGCCTTGCAAAAGCGCTAGGCAACGGCGTACCTATTGGTGCTAGCTTAGCACGTGGCAAAGCGGCTGAACTATTTGCCCCTGGTAACCATGGCACCACTTTTGGCGGTAACCCACTGGCCTGTGCAGCAGGCCTGGCCGTCATTGAAACACTTGAATACCATAACTATATAAACTTGGTGGCTAAACAAGGCGCTGAATTATTAGCGGCGTTTAAAACCGCCCTGGCTGATACAACCGGCGTCGTCGATATTCGCGGCAAAGGCTATATGATTGGCATTCAACTAGATCGCCCTTGTGGTGATTTGGTGAAAATGGCACTCGCTGAAAAATTGCTTATTAATGTCACACGGGGTGACACCGTACGCTTGCTACCCACTTTTGTGATGACGCATGCGCAATCCGAACAACTTGTAAACGGCCTGAGCAAACTGATCAAGGCTTTTTTAACTCAATAAACTTTTATGACCATTCAACATTTCTTAACGCTAAAAAGCTTCAATGCCGAACAACTTCATGCTTTGTTATTGCGCGGCATTGAGCTTAAAGCCATGCAACAAGCGGGCGAAATCCACGAGCCGCTGAAAAACAAAACCCTCGCGATGATTTTTGAGAAAGCGTCCACTCGGACGCGTATCTCATTTGAAGTCGGTATGACTCAATTAGGCGGCCACGCCTTGTTTTTATCGCCACGCGATACGCAACTGGGTCGTGGTGAACCTATCGAAGACAGCGCACGGGTGATTTCAAGTATGGTCGATGGCATTATGGTCAGAACCTTTGAACACAGCATTGTCGAAACCATGGCTGAATACTCTACAGTGCCCGTGATTAATGCACTCACCGATGACTTTCACCCTTGTCAGTTACTTGCCGACATGCAAACTTTTTATGAAGCGCGCGGCTCCATTCAGGGCAAAACCGTGGTATGGATTGGTGATGGTAATAATATGTGCCAGTCTTATATCAATGCCGCACAACTCTATGATTTTAAATTGCGCGTCTCCTGTCCAAAAGGCTTTGAGCCCCGTGCTGATTTATTAGACATGGCCAAGGATCGCGTTGAAATTATTCGCGATCCGATGGATGCAGCCGAAAATGCTGACTTAATTGTGACAGACGTGTGGGCCAGCATGGGGCAAGAAGATGAGCAGCGCTTGCGCAAACAGGCACTATCGCGCTATCGCGTGACACAAGCGATTATGGAGCGTGCTGATAGCTACGCTTTGTTTATGCATTGTTTGCCAGCGCATCGTGGCGAAGAAGTGACCGCAGAAGTCATTGATGGGCCACAAAGCATCGTTTGGCAGGAAGCTGAAAACCGCCTGCATGCTCAAAAAGCCTTGCTTGAAACCTTAATGTCACACAAAGCCTAAACTCAATTAGCTGTCTACAGGTTTGCGGCCACTAAATGCAAATGATAGGGTCGCACTATCCACATATTCTAACTCGCCCCCCATTGGCAAGCCTTGCGCTAATCGACTCACCGCAACACCTTGCTGCGCAGCCAATTGGGCGATGTAATCAGCAGTCGTGCGCCCCTCTAGAGTAGGATTAGTGGCCAAAATTAGCTCAGTGACCTCCCCTTGTGCTAAACGCGCAGAAAGCTGCTCCAAGCCTAATTCTTTAGGACCAATGCCATCAATGGGCGAAAGATGTCCCATCAATACAAAATAAAGACCTTGATAGACCCCCGTTTGTTCAATCGACAATAAATCACTAGGTGATTCCACCACACATAATTGATGACGCAAACGACGCTCTGAACGGCACAACTGACAAATCGGCTCTTCGGTCAAAGTACGACAGGATTGACAGCGCCCTACTTTTTCACGCGCCTGCTGCAAACTCAACTCTAAACTCTGTGCCGCGTCAGGATTACGCTCTAACAAATACAGCGCCATCCGCTGGGCCGACTTCGGCCCCACACCCGGCAAACCGCGCAGACTGTCAATTAGGTTTTGGATTAGCGGTGAATAATGCACACTAAACCAGCTTAGAAAGGTAGCTTCATGCCGCCGGGCAGATTAAGACCCTGGGTTAGCCCGCCCATTTTTTCTTGCGTAGTTTCTTCGACCCGACGTACTGCAGAGTTTACCGCCGCGGCCACTAAGTCCTCTAGCATTTCACGGTCATCCATCAGCGACTCATCAATATTCACCGCGACTAGTTCATGCTTGCCGGTCATCGTCACCTTCACTAGACCACCACCGGCCTCACCGACGACTTCCATTTGGGCAATTTCAGCCTGCGCTTTTTCCATGTTTTTTTGCATCTCTTGCGCTTGCTTCATCAAGTTTCCTAAACCGGCTTTACCACCAAACATAGTCTTTTCCTTTTTTACGTTGATAAATAATTGACTTTAATACTACTGGGCAATCGTGTCATGCCCAGTGTTGTTTCAAATGCTTGCACCACCGAGGACGTTGCGAGCGCCTCGGTCCATTGTGACTCTTGTTGTTGTTTGTGATCTTGTAACACTTGTGCAGGCGTTAAGCCTTGCCAAGGTTCATTGACCTTATGCAAGCTAATGTCTGGACTAATTTTTTCATGCACCCGTTTTTGTAGGTTCTGCCAAGCCACTTCGTTATTAGCCTGCAACTGCACCTGGGCTAAGGCTATCCACCAGGCCTGGTCAGTACGTTGCGTCCAGCAGGCCTGCTGCGCCAACGCCAGCGTCATACCGGTAAGTTGCAACTGCTCAATCATCGCGACCCAACTCGCTAAGTCAGCGGTGTGTTCCATCGCCGGCGCAACAGGCTCACTAACCGGCATCATCGGTTTTGTATCAACTGGCGCGAGTGTTGGCGCAGGTGCTGGCACTGAAGCGACCAAATTAATCGTCTCTCGTTGCTCAGCTGGAACGGGAGCCGCTAGAGGTTCTTCAGCCATGACTTGACGCTGTTGCGCCCGCGCAACCCGCGCTTTCAGCGCTGGAAACGCATCTAGGTCTGTCGATGGTCTGGACGGCATAGACGGTCTGGACTGTTCTAACCCCACAACTTGCATTGCAGTTGGCGGTGAAGCTGGCTTAGAGGCTTGATCTTGAGGCGAATGCGTCAACGCTTTACTTGCCCGATGATGCCCCCTCCCGCTCTGCGCAACCGATTCAGATACCGGCGCACTGGTCGGCGTGACAGTAACGTCACTAGGTTTAAACGCAAACATCCGCAACAGCATCATTTCAAAGCCCATGCGTAGATCCGGCGCTAAACGAATATCCTGTTGCGCACGCAGTCCAATTTGATACCAAACTTGTAGCTTGGCCGGATCAATTTGTGCCGCCCAGTCCTGCAACTGCGTAGTGGTTAAATCGCCACTATCCAAAGCTTCACCTAAAAACTGGGTTTGCGCCAACTGATGAAAACTGGCTAACAATTGATTTAACAAAGCTAAATAGTCCACACCCATCGCGGCTAAGTTAACCAACAGCGTTTTCAGGGCACCAGCCTCACCGGTTTGAAGTACATTAAGCACCTCCTGCACCTGCTGTGGACTGACCAACCCCAACATCGCCTGCACGGCTTGCTGAGATAACTGACCCGCACAATAGGCAATCGCCTGATCTAACAAACTCAGCGCATCACGCGCGGACCCATCGGCGGCTTTGGCAATCAGGGCTAGAGCGCCTGACTCAAACTCGATTTGCTCTGCGCCTAAAATCATGGCCAAATGCTGTTCAAGCTGTACCGTTGTAAGACGCAATAAATTAAATTGTAAACAGCGGGATAACACGGTGATCGGCAGCTTATGCGGTTCGGTTGTCGCTAATAAAAATTTAACGTGAGGTGGCGGTTCTTCGAGCGTTTTTAGCAAGGCGTTAAAACTGCTCTTTGAGAGCATGTGTACTTCGTCAATCAAATATACCTTAAACCGGCCTTGAGTCGGCGCATATTGGACATTATCCAAAATCTCACGGGTATCTTCAACCTTGGTACGCGAGGCGGCATCCACTTCAATTAAATCCACAAAGCGGCCTTGATCAATCGCCACACACGCCGAGCATTGACCACAAGGATGCGCGGTTGGACCCTGCTCGCAATTGAGTGCCTTGGCAAAAATACGGGCAATGGTGGTCTTGCCGACGCCGCGCGTACCGGTAAAAAGATAAGCATGATGCACCCGTTGCTGTTCAAGCGCATTGCTTAAGGCTTGCATTACATGCGTTTGTCCAACGAGTTCGCTAAAGTTTTTAGGCCGCCACTTTCGGGCGAGGACTTGATATGACATGCCAGACTCTGAGTTTTAAACGTGAATAGAATTTTAGCACGCTAGACTGAGCACAAAGCAGAAGAAGACAAGAAATTAATGCAGAATATCATATAGAAAATTAAAGGTGGCAGCACTACCCGCCTGACCTCGGCACCCGCAGCCACTGGTACCGTTGCTTCCTTCCGGACCTGGCGGGGTTCCCAGCTTAGCGTCGCGAGGGGACGAATAGCACTACCATATTGAAATACGCCAAGGCGCAAAGCTAGTTGCCTAACTTGGGCGTCATTGTAGCAGAAGTTAACACCTTGTCCAAGGCTATCGCATCCAGCACTAATCCACTTTAACCGGCGTTAAATGCCAAATATCGTCGTTATACTGCTGCATGGTGCGGTCAGTAGAGAACATGCCACTGCGCGCAGAATTGACGATACTCATTTTCACCCAAGCCTGCTGATCTTGATACGCCTGTGCCACGCGCGCTTGCGCATCGACATAGCTACGGAAATCCGCCAACGTCATCCAAGGATCATGCGCTGCCATGAAACTGCCTATTAGCCCATCAAACAAACCTGGCTCGAGTGGATTAAAATGACCTGACCGCAAGAGTTCAACCACGCCAGCTAAATCGGCATCTGTATCGATGTAATGTTGTGGATAATACTCGCCCAACTTGGTCTGGACTTCATGCGCACGTAAACCGAACAAGAAGAAATTATCATCCCCCACAGCTTCACGGATTTCAACGTTCGCACCATCTAAGGTACCAATGGTAATCGCGCCATTCATCATAAACTTCATGTTACCAGTACCTGACGCTTCTTTACCGGCCGTTGAAATCTGCTCCGACAAATCCGCTGCCGGACAAATCACTTCCATCGTCGATACGCGGTAGTTGGGAATAAACACCACTTTTAATTTATCGCCAATATCAGGATCGTTATTGACCATCATGGCAATATTGTTGATTAATTTAATGATTGTTTTCGCCATCGCATAACCGGGGGCAGCCTTACCACCAAAGATAATTACCCGGTTGGTCCAGTTTTGAGTAGCGCCCATTTTTAACTGGCGATATAAATGAATCGCATGCAGCGCATTTAGCAACTGACGCTTGTATTCATGGATACGTTTTACTTGGACATCAAATAACGCGTTAGTACTCACATTAACGCCGACTTCTTTGGCAATCAAGTCCGCTAAACGCTGTTTATTGGCCTGTTTGGTCTCAAACCAGGCCTGCTGAAATGCGGGATTATCAACCTGTTGTTCAAGTGCGGACAACTGATTTAAATCCGTAATCCAGTCTTCATTACCCAAGGTTTCAGTAATTAAACCACGTAAGCCAGGATTACAGGCTGCCAACCAACGACGCTGCGTTACCCCATTAGTTTTGTTATTAAACTTGTGCGGCCAGAGCTGATAAAAATCATTAAACAGACCTTCTTTGAGCAATTCAGAATGCAAGGCGGCCACGCCATTGACTGAGAAACTACCGACTATGGCTAGATAAGCCATACGCACCATGCCATGCTCATCGAATAGGGACAACTCACGAATTTTGTCAGCACACCCTGGCCATTTACTCGCCACTTCGATTAAAAAGCGACGATTGATTTCTTCAATGATTTGTAGCGGACGTGGCAATAACCGCGCCATTAAATGTCGCGACCATTTTTCCAGCGCTTCTGGTAATAGGGTATGGTTGGTGTACGCCATGGTTTGCGTGGTAATGGACCAGGCCTGCTCCCAAGACAAATGATGCTCATCTACCAATAACCGCATTAACTCGGCCACCGCCAAACTTGGATGGGTATCATTAAGCTGAAATACATTAAATTTGGCGAAATCAGTAAAATCATCGCCATGTGAATAAGTCCATTGAGCAACCACATCTTGCAACGAGGCTGAAACTAAGAAATATTGCTGGCGTAAACGCAACTCCTTACCATTCTCGCTCGAATCATTTGGATAAAGCACCATCGTCAGGTTTTCGGCAGCCTGCTTTTCGGCCACGGCCTCAAAATACGAACCGGCATTAAATGCACTAAGCTTAAACGCATCCGGGGCTTCGGCATGCCACAAACGCAAAGAGTTCACAACATGGTTTTTGTAGCCTGGTACCGGCACATCAAAAGGAACCGCTAAAATCTCTTCGGCATGTTCCCAATGAACTCTCAGCTCACCCGATTCAAGCTCATGGATATGACAATAACCTCCAAATTTAATCGTTCGAGCATATTCACGACGTTGCGATTCCCACGGATAATCACCATGCCCCAACCAATGATCAGGCGCTTCAATTTGGAAACCCTGCTCAATCAATTGACGGAACATGCCATATTCGTAACGCAGACCATAGCCCATTACTGGCAGGCCTAAGGTCGCACAACTATCGACAAAACAAGCGGCTAATCGCCCCAAGCCGCCATTACCTAAGCCAGCATCAATTTCCTGCTGTTCAATGTTTTCATAGGCAAGGCTCAGCTCTGTTAATGCTTCTTTTACCGACCCTTCCAAACCAAGATTGAGCAGGTTATTTCTTAGCGACCGGCCCATCAAAAACTCCATCGACAAGTAATAGGCGCGCTTGGTTGGGTTTTCGTTATAGGTTTGCCAGGTTTTTTTCCAGTTTTGCATCAATCTGTCACGCACAACATAAGATAAAGCAGCTAACTGGTATTCTGGACTGGATGGTAGATCACGACCTAAGTTATTTTCTAAATAGTGTAAAAATGCGTGTTCTAAACCCACCTTATCATTAGGCAAAGCGGGTTGTTTAACAGCCGACTTTTTTGCTTTGGACGGGGCTTTTGTTGTCTTAATGACCATGGTCTAACTCCTGAAGATATAAGTTTAAATAAGCCTGCGCACTGGTTTGCCAACCAGACGCACGATTCATCCCCGTTTTTTGAATTTGCTGCCAAGTTTTTGGCTTATTATAAAGTTCAATCGCATGCTCAACCGCAGCCGTTAATGCATAAGGGTTGGGATCATAAAACACAAAACCATTTGCTGTTTTATCAGCAATATGGGCTGCGGTTGCATTCACCACGGTATCGGCCAAGCCACCGGTATGATGCACTATCGGCGGCGTACCATAAGCCAAGCTATACATTTGGTTTAGACCACAGGGCTCAAAGCGCGAGGGCATTAAAAACATATCCGCGCCCGCTTCGACCTGATGAGCCAAGGTTTCTGAATAACCCAGATGTACAAACAAACGATCAGGAAAGCGATAGGACAAGTTCAACAATGCTTGCTCATAATGCGTCATGCCAGTGCCCACCACTACCATATTGAGATTGTGCTTCTCAAGCCAATAAGGCAGTTGGTCAAGCACTAAATCAATCCCCTTCTGATCAACCAACCGGCCTACTAAACCGATAAGTGGTACCTGCGCCATAGCTTCAGGAGCAGGATGACCCAAAAGTGTGAGTAACAAGGTCTTATTTTTTGTCTTCTCGCTCACTCGACCCTTTTCTGCCGAATAGTTATAGGAGATATATTTATCGGTAGCCGGATTCCACTCATGATCATCAATGCCATTTAAAATACCCACTAATCGACCCTGAGCGCTACGCTGTTGGAGCACCCCTTCTAACCCATAGGCAAACTCGGGATAACACATTTCTTTCGCATAGGTTGGGCTGACAGTCGTCACCCAATCGGCATAACGAATCCCGGCTTTAAGCATTGACATATAGCCATAGAATTCAATGCCATCGGGTTGCCACCAATCCCAGGGTAACCACATCGCATCAAAAAAACTTTTCGGAAACAGCCCAGCATAAGCCATATTGTGAACCGTAAAGACTGAACGAGGCGCCGCCGTTTCAAGGGTTAGCAACGCTGGCACCAGGCCAGTTTGCCAATCGTTGGCATGCACCACATCCGCCTGCCAATTCAAGCCAGCGCGATTCATGGCTACTTCAATCACGGCTTTAGAAAACACGCCGAACCGCTCACCGTTATCCCACCAATCGCGACCATCTGCCGCTAAATAAGGATTACCAGGACGGTTAAATAATTCGGGAATATCAATCAACCAAACAGGGGCCTCTAAGCCACTAACCTTGGCTTGTAACACCCTAACTCGTAATGTTCGACCACAACCACCTACATCAAATTGACTTAATACACTGACCTTATTAAGGTTATTCATGACCTGCTGATAGGCAGGCATAATAACTTTAACATCATGGCCTAATGCAACTAATGCAGAGGGCAACCCACCTGACACATCTGCTAAACCACCCGTTTTAATGAGAGGATAAACCTCAGAACTTGCAAATAAAATACGTTGTTTCTTGGCCAACTTCACTATTCCTGTTGTAAGACAATAAACCCTAAAGGAGGGAGTAAAATTTCTGCAGAGGCTGAACGCCCCATCCAAGGCTGGTTATCACTGACCACTTGACCCAAATTACCCTGATTACTGCCACCAAATAAGCTTGAATCCGAATTAAGGATTTCTCGATAGACACCCTGGTGCGCCAAGCCAATACGATAATGCTCCCGCACCACGGGCGTAAAATTAAAAATAATCACCAGCGACCCCTGGTCACTATGACGCTCAAAACTGATCACCGATTGTTGGTAATCATGGCAATCAAGCCAGGCAAAGCCCTGTTGTTCAAAATCGCGTTGATGCAACGCGCCACTCTGTTGGTAGAGTTCATTCAAGGACTTAAGTAACAGCTGCACACCACGGTGTGCGGGTTGATGCTCCAAATGCCAGGGTAAGCTGGTTGTTTCGGTCCACTCAGTCCATGGCGCGAACTCACACCCCATAAATAATAGTTTTTTACCCGGCTGCAACCACTGATAACCTAATAATAAACGTAAATTCGCGAACTTTTGCCAGCTGTCGCCAGGCATTTTGGTTAACAAGGAGCCTTTTAAATGCACGACTTCATCATGTGAAATGGGCAAAATAAAATTTTCAGTATAGGCATAGACTTGACTAAAGGTCAGTTGATTATGGTGATAAGGACGATAAATAGGATCCTTGGCAAAATAATCGAGGGTATCGTTCATCCAGCCCATATTCCATTTCATCGAAAAACCCAAGCCACCCATCCAAGTTGGACGTGACACCATCGGCCAAGACGTTGATTCTTCTGCCATCACCACGGTACCAGGATGCTGAGCATGAACTTCAGCATTAAGCTGTTGCATAAAGGCAATCGCCGCTAAATTCTCTCGGCCGCCATGTTCATTAGGAATCCACTCGCCTTCATTGCGCGAGTAATCCAAATACAACATCGACGCAACAGCATCGACCCGTAATCCATCTAAATGAAACTCATCCAACCAGTAGAGAGCGTTAGCTATCAAAAAATTACGCACTTCGTTGCGGCTGTAATTAAAAATATAGGTGCCCCAATCACGATGCTCACCTAAACGCGGGTCTTCATGCTCATAGAGTGCCGTGCCATCAAAGCGCGCCAAGGCAAAACTGTCTTTTGGAAAATGCGCAGGGACCCAATCTAAATACACACCAATATTATGTTGATGACAATAATCAACAAAATAACGGAAATCGTCCGGGCTACCAAAACGACTAGTTGGCGCATAATAACCTGATGTTTGATAGCCCCAAGATCCATCAAATGGATGTTCGGTAATTGGCAAGAGTTCGATATGACTAAAGCCTAACCACTGCAAATAGGGCACTAAGCGGTGTGCAAGCTCTCGATAATTTAAAAACTGTCCCTGCTCATCCTGCTGCCAGGATCCCAAATGCACTTCATAAATACTAATCGGCTTAGACGCCCATTGATCCTGTTGACGTTCAGTTAGCCAGGCCTGGTCGTGCCATTGATAATCACTCTGATAAACCAGGGATGCAGTAGCCGGACGTAACTCCATCGCCCGTGCATAGGGATCGGTTTTGGTAAACACCGCGCCAGTTTGAGTATTGCGAATTTCATACTTGTAGCAGTCTTGAGCTGCCAGACCAGGGATAAATAACTCCCACAAACCACTCGAACCACGACAGCGCATCGGGTGACGCAAACCATGCCAGCCGTTAAAATCGCCGACCACCGATACCCGCTCGGCCGCTGGCGCCCACACCGCAAAGCGCACGCCCTGAATGCCATCGACCTCTGTTAGATGCGCACCGAGATGATCGTAAATTCGCCAATGCTGTCCCTGCGCAAATAAATGCAAATCCAGCTCGCCAAGAAGTGGGGCAAAGGTATAGGGCAAAACAGCCTGATGCACTCGCCCATCCGCTTCTTGCCATTCCACCATCGGATGCGCGGCTTGTTTAAGTTGCTGCTGGTATTGCTGCTTTGAATAGGTTAACGCGAACAAGCCAGAGTGCTGACCACCTAAAGGCTCACATAGCTGCTTACCTATCCGAACCTCAAGCGCGGTAGGCAGCCAGATCCGCAGCTGCCAACTATCACCCATTTCATTCAAAGGATGCCAACCTAGCAACTCGAAAGGATCATGTAAACGACCTTCATGCAGCTTCACCAGGCCTGCGTGTATCGCGGGATTCAACTCTGTCACATTCATATCCTTATCTAAATTCGACCCTGCGCAGCCACTAAACCACGAATTCGGCTCGCTAAATCAGCAGGCAAATCGGCCCAATCAAAACGCCATCGCCAATTATGTTCGGTCGTGCCCGGTGTATTCATGCGGGCATCACTGTTAAGGCCTAAAAAATCCTGCATCGGTATCATGACCCGCTCAGCCGGTGATGCCATAGCGCCGGCAATCAATGGCCAGGGCATAGCCCCATCCGCCGGCAACTGGCTCAACACCCAGTGTTGGGTGTCAGGTGCCAAATTATTAAACCACCCCAAACTGGTATCATTATCGTGGGTGCCAGTATAAACGACCGATTTGGCGATTAGGCTTGATGGTGAATGAGGGTTATCCGGCAGACCACTAAATCCAAACTGCAGTACTGCCATACCGGGCAAATTAAACGCGTTTTTAAGGGCCACCACTTCTGGCGTGATAATCCCTAAATCCTCCGCCACCAATAAAGCCTCAGGAAAGGCTTGGGTAATTTGCATTAATAGTGCCTCACCTGGAACGGTACGCCACTCACCATTAATAGCTGTAGGTTCAGTGGCCGGAATATACCAGCTTGCCTCCAAACCGCGAAAATGATCAATACGCACCAGATCAAATAGCTTAAAGCTTTCGCCCATTCGCTCTAACCACCACTTAAACCCTTGCTGCTGCATAGCGGACCAGTTGTAATGCGGATTTCCCCAGCGTTGACCCGTTTCTGAAAAGTAATCTGGTGGCACCCCAGTTACATAAGTAGGCTGCAACTGCTCATCGAGCAAAAACTCCTGCGGATTCGCCCATACATCGGCGCTGTCATAGGCTACAAATATTGGCATGTCACCAAATAATTGAATATGCCGCGCTTGCGCATAAGACTTAATGACTTGCCAACGCTGTTGCAAAGCAAACTGCTGGCGTTTAATGCTAATGATTGCTTGATGATGTCGCTGCGAAAAGCCTTCAAGTGCCGCTGCATCTCGGTACTTAAAAGGATCTGGCCAATCCGACCAGCAGGCCTGCTGGTGCTGAGCTTTTAACACGCAAAATAATGCAAAATCATGTAGCCAACTAGGGGGCGACTCAAGGTAAGCCGTAAAGTCTTGCTCATCGACTTGCTCTGCCCAGTTGCAAGGTAGCAAAGCCGGACTCAATGCAAAAGCAGATAAACTTTGATAGGGCGATAAATCGCCATGTGGCGGGGTTAGAGGCAACATCTGCCAGACCTTTAAACCTGCTTGCGCCATCCAATCTAACAATCGCTCTACATCTGCATCTAGCACACCGCTAGGTAGCGATGTTGGATGCAACAATAATCCTGCAGTTGATATCATTCACGGCCTCACTTTAGGCTTTAGCCAAGTTAACGAATCTTGCGCTACTAAATATTGCGTCGCATCGTTCCAGAATTTTCAGCATTACCCCCACCCTTGGATAAAGGAATCTCTAATTCTTCAGGCGGCACCAGATGCAATAACTGATACAAACGGGTCAAATGACGACGATAAAGCTGATCAAAATCACTCACGCTATCTGCTGGATTATAGTCGCCAAACCACCAGAACCAATCCGATCCCTCACATACGGCTAATTGCTGAGTAGCCAAATAAACCTGCTCGGTGGTTAAAACATTATTCGCAATCTGCTGGTCGTAGGCTCGCTTAGCGGCTACCAATAAATCCCAACCCCGGTTTTTATCAGGGTCGCCCATCCAGGTAGAAAACGAACCATATACCCAACTGCCCGCTTTTAATCTTGTTAGATGTCTGGCTTTAGCGCCATTTTCAATGGCATCACCAAAGGTAGTCATTTCAACTTGAGGATGCTCGGCCAATTCCTTGTAAAGCGCTGTTAAAAACGCCTGTGCATTATTTGGATAGTATTCCCAGGCATTTTCACCATCTAAAATAATACTCACCACACTTTCTTCGGCGCGCTCACCGAGAAAATTGGCGATATTACCCATATGCTGTGCAAAATCTTTCGCAGCATGATCAGCCTGCCAATCCTTATACTGAAAGCCGATAAAGTCAGATAAGCCATCATCGCGAAAAAAGACTTTGCAGTTTTTTGAACCCTGTTGCATCGGCTGATAGAGCGCTTTTTTACAAGCCAAGTCATGCGGATTAATCTGTGAGCGCTCACAAGAATGTCGCCAAACCCCTTCACCGGAAGCCGTCCAAGCAAAGTCCATTTCATCTAACAAACCGACCGCGGCCTCACTGACAGCCCCTTCCGACAACCAAACACCTTTAGGTTGATGACCAAAATGCGATTCAAACACTTTTAAACCATATTCAAGATGCCATTGAGCCCGTGCATATCCGTCTGGATAATGACTAGCTTGTGGTTTAGGCGCATCAGGCATCGCTTCCTCAAGACTTTTAAAATCAATCAACAAAGGCACAATAGGATGACCATAAGGAGTCATGGATAACTCAATTTGACCACGTTGCCATAGCGCTTTATAACGTGGAATAATATCTGCAATTGCATCATAGATAATATCAACAAGACAGTCTTGATCAGCGTGGTCGTAGCCCCGTTCCTTGGCTAACAGCGCTTTTACTCTTGAATCATTGTCTCGAAGACTCGCGCCCATCCAGGCCAAGTGATACCAAACTAACAAATCACGAAAATAACCATCATTAAGATACGCCATCTTCTCACGGTAAATCGGTGAATGTTCATTAAAACCATCAAGCAGATCAAGTAGGCGACTGAAGGCTGGAAAAGGTTTAATCATAGTCGGCGCATAGGCACGGCGACAGGCTCTAACCAGCTCCATACGACCTTGCACACTTGATGGGATGGATTTTGCACCCGCCAATAAATTAAGGAGATTATCTTGCATCAGATGCTTTTCTTCGCGCCAGAGTTTTAGCTGCTGAGAATAATCATCAAGTTGCTCTAATAATACCGGCGCAAAATTAACGACCACGCGCGCCGCTGGATTCTGTTCCAACAACGCCGCCATATCCGTGTAGTCTTTAATGGCATGTAAATAGACCCAAGGCAAACGATATTGTCCATTAAGACCATCACGATAATGTGGTTGATGCATGTGCCAACACAACACAACCTTTACTTTTGGCAGTGCACTCACCTTTTAACCCCTTTATTCCTGCACTAACGGGTGAAATGCAGGGTTTGTCCTAACATTTTTGGTGTCACCAACACCAAACCTTTTTCATCTACATAAAAGCGTTTTGCATCTTCAATTGGATCTTCACCGATTACCGTACCTTCAGGTATATGACAACCCTTATCGATAATGGCATTTTGAATGCGACAATTACGACCTACTTCAACGCGTGGCAATAACACCGAATCTTTGATCATCGTAAAACTATGCAAAAAACAACCACTTGAAATGATAGAACGCTTTACCTTGGCACCGGATAAAATACAGCCCGCCGAAATCATCGAATCAATCGCTTGTCCCCTACGACCTTCATCATCGAACGCAAACTTAGCCGGCGGCATTTGCGCTTGATAGGTCCAAATTGGCCAATCACGATTGTACAGGTTTAATTCCGGCGTAATCGAACATAAGTCTAAACTCGCTTGCCAATACGACTCCAAAGTACCCACATCGCGCCAATAAGCTGGCTCACCCTTTTCATCAACAAAGGGATACGCCTGCACGTTATACTCACTAATAATTGAAGGAATAATATCTTTACCAAAATCATTAGACGAGTTAGGATTATCGTGATCCTCAATCAGTTTCTGAAATAAAAACTCAGTTGAAAAAATGTAAATACCCATGGAAGCCAGTGCTTTATCTGGCTTACCGGGCATAGCTTCAGGATCCGCTGGTTTTTCTGTAAATTTGGTAATCTTAAATTCATCGTTGACCGACATCACCCCAAAGCCAGTGGCTTCCATGCGCGGCACTTCAATACAACCAATCGTCACATCCGCGCCAGACTGGGCATGGGTGTAGAGCATCTTGGAGTAGTCCATTGAGTAAATGTGATCACCCCCTAACACCATGACGTATTCTGGGGTATGACGGCGCACAATATCCAAGTTTTGATATAAGGCATCCGCCGTGCCCTTATACCACTCTTTATCAATACGCTGCTGAGCCGGCAACAATTCAACAAACTCACCGACTTCATAGCGCATGAAGCTCCAAGCTCGTTGCACATGACGTATCAAAGAATGCGACTTATATTGCGTCAGCACGCCAATTTTTCGGATACCCGAGTTAACACAATTTGACAACACAAAATCAATAATTCGATACTTACCACCAAATGGCACCGCCGGTTTGGCACGCCATTCAGTCAAATTTTTTAAGCGGCTACCCTCGCCACCAGCTAAAACCAATGCAAGTGTTTTTCGGGTTAGATCGTTACTGCTTTTTGTTTCTGTATAGTTTTTCATAGTATCCTCATGCGATGTCACAGTATTGATTAATTATTTTTTTAATATTCATGCTATTGCAATTGATAGTGAGCACATTGTCGTGCACCCAGTAGGCCAAGATTTTCAGCCAAAACAAGATGCACACCACAATTTTTAACTAAGCTACTCATCCTGCCCTTTTGCCATAATCGCTCATAAAAAGCGGATTGGTCAAGCCACTTAGTCAGTTTAGGCGCCATGCCGCCGGCAATCCATATGCCAGCCGTTGCAGGCCAACATAGCGTCATATTACCAATAAACTGACCATAGTAGCCCCAAAATTGCGTAATTGCTTGAATGGCAAGCTGCTCGCCCGTCTCAGCTTGCTGCGCGATCTCTGCGGCCAAAGGACCTAACCTGGGATCAAACTGACTTTGCTGAGCTAAAAACTGATAAATAGCTGTCAAGCCATCACCTGACACTAAACGCTCAAATGAAACATGATCCCACGACTGCATTAACCAGGCCTGCAGTCGGCAATCAAACTCGTTAAAGGGCGAAAAATCAACATGACCCGCTTCTGTTGCGACCACAGATAAACCAGCCCCCTGCCCTTGCAATAAGGCGACGCCTAATCCAGTGCCTGCACCAACCAGTAATCGACGCCCATTGACATCAGAGGCCAAGGGGGGGTGCAGTGTTTGATAATCAGTATCTGCAAGACTATCAAGCGCATAAGCTGCAATCGTAAAATCATTTAACAACGCAACTTTTGCAAACTTAAAACGCCTCTCCAACGCTAAAGCATCAATAAACCAATTAAGGTTAGTAAGTTGCACTTGATTGCAATGAACGGGACCGGCCACACCAAAAACAACGCTATTCCAGGTTAAATTTGGCGCATCAACTTCTAGTTGATCAAGCAGTAAGTCAAAGCTTGCATAAGCGCAACTGGCATAACGTTGCTGCCATTCACAACGCCAACCCTGCTCAGCACTTCTTGACCAAGCTTGAAAACGACTGTGTGTACCGCCAATATCTGCAACAAGGTAGTAAAGCAACTAATCTATCTCCCATAAGGTTAAGCCAAGTTGAACTGCGCGTCTAATCCTTCACAAATGAGATGGTTCACCAAGGTATGTGCCTCTTGAATACGCGCGGTGGTGGTTGAGTCAATACAAATAGCCCAATCAGCTATTTGGGCCAACGGATTCGGCGCTTGTCCCGTTAAGGCCACTGTAGTGAGACCTTGACGTTTTGCTTGTTGCACCGCCTGTAGAATATTGGCACTGTGCCCGGACGTGGACATCGCCATTAGCAGGTCACCGCTCTGCCCCAGCGCTTCTATTTGTCTAGCAAAAATGGATTCAAATTCAAAATCATTGCTATGCGCTGTCAACAAGGAGGTGTCTGTGGTTAAGGCAATCGAAGCTAACGGGCGACGATTCATTACATAGCGCACCATCAATTCTGCCGACATATGCTGCGCCTCCGCCGCACTGCCACCATTGCCACACCACAGCACCTTCTTGCCTACTTGCAACGCCGCTACCATCGCTGTCGTGATGGCACAAATCACCTCTTGTTGCGCAAATACTGAGTCAACCGCTTGCTGATGAGCTTGTTGCACACGTATAAAATCAACCATGCTCAGCTCCCTTAATGCGTGTGACAATGTCTGTGGTGGAAAACCCATCCCAAAAAGACAAGACTTCAACCTGCCCACCGCGCGCCCAAACACACTGTGCACCGGCAATCTGTTCAGGACGATAATCGCCCCCTTTCACCAACACATCAGGTTGCAAGGCACAAATCAGCCGCTCCGGCGTATCTTCGTCGAACGGGACCACCCAATCGACACAACTCAGCGCCGCCAGCAACTCCATACGACTAGCCAGCGGAACCACTGGGCGGGTCGGGCCTTTTAGACGCGCAACCGACGCATCACTGTTCACCGCCACAATCAAGCGATCACCCAACTTAGCGGCTTCATTTAAATAACGTACATGTCCAGAATGCAAAATATCAAAACAGCCATTAGTAATGACCACCCGCTCGCCCTGTGCCTGCGCGGCTTGAATCAGCGCAATCAAATCGGCTTCAGTGGGGGATACATAGCCCTGATGACGATGGCGTAGCTGTAAATAATCATCTAATTCGGCACGACTGACGGTTGAAGTCCCGACTTTGCGCACCACCACACTCGCGGCCGCATTGGCTAAATAAACCGCTTTTGACCAGCTCAGGCCTGCTGCCATCGCAGTGGCGAGTGTCGCCATGACCGTATCACCGGCACCGGTCACATCAAAAACTTCTTGTGCTTCCGAAGACAATAAATAGGGCTTAGCCTGCTCACTAATGAGCGCCATACCATGTTCAGAACGGGTAACCAGCAAGGCTTGTAAATCGAGTTGCTTTACTAACGCCTGCGCTTTATCTATAAGTGTTTGATCATCAGGGCAGGCGCCAACAATTAATTCAAACTCACTTTGGTTCGGCTTAATCAGCGTGGCCCCTCGGTAGCGTTCAAAATCCAAGCCTTTAGGATCCACCAGCACCGGAATATTGAGCTGACGCGCCGTCGCAATCATCTGAGCCACCTCGACTAACGCGCCCTTGGCATAATCGGAAATGACCAGCAAATCAAAACCTGCGAGTTTATCCGCTACCAGCTCGGCTAGCGCCTGCGCCGATGCAACAGGGACAGCTTGCTCAAAATCCATTCGAATCAATTGTTGGTGATGACTCAACACACGCAACTTACAGATGGTGCCACTGTCACAATAAACCCAGTCGGCATGCACTTGATGCTTAGCCAAGACCTGCTGCAACTGCTCACCCGAACGATCCCGACCAATAATACCGAGTAGGTGGACCTGGGCCCCTAGGGTGGCGATATTCAACGCCACGTTGGCCGCACCGCCGGCACGGTATTCATCTTTAGATACTTTAACCACGGGGACGGGGGCTTCGGGGGAAATACGGCCAGCTTTACCGGTCCAGTATTGATCTAACATTACATCGCCAACGACTAACACCTTGGCCTGGGAAAAATTTTCAGTCATAGTTATTCAAATTTTTATCTTATCGCGCAAATTGCACAACCGCTAAGATTAGCAGTTATTGAATATAGGTTGTATTTTGATTGATTCTAGCAGGAATCAGCAAGTGAAAAACTAAATAATGCAACGCAGATGCACTAAATCCCACTATAATTTACCTACATTACAACTCAAGGTTTTAAATCACTATGGCTAATCCAAATATTGCATCGCGCGCGCGCCCTCTTACCAGTCTAGCGATTGGTGTTGCACTCAGCCTCAGCCCGTTGGCTGTTTACGCTGAATCAGCTGCCGGCTCACTTTGGCGAGGCGCCACCTATGCCGCTATTGCCGGATTAGCCTATACCAA
This sequence comes from Thiomicrospira aerophila AL3, assembly GCF_000227665.2. Classification (NCBI taxonomy): domain Bacteria; kingdom Pseudomonadati; phylum Pseudomonadota; class Gammaproteobacteria; order Thiotrichales; family Piscirickettsiaceae; genus Thiomicrospira; species Thiomicrospira aerophila. The sequence continues at coordinate 1,672,794 of NZ_CP007030.1, forward strand.
TCCCTTTAATGCTGATCAGTTTAACTTGAGTGCCGGTGCATTTGACGAGCATGACGCACTTCAGCTAGAGATTAATTTTCGCTATAACCTTGGCGAAGGCCGCGCCATTTTTAGTCAAAGCCAACTGACCCCTTTTGTTGATCTGGGCTATGCGTCATGGCAAGAAGTATTAAACGGCATTGACATGGTCAATCGCGGTAACGCCTTCACTGTAGCGGCTGGAGTCAGACTGGCCTTTCCAACTTTTGCCTACATTATTGACTTTGCCGATGCGCGTATCGGCGTCGGCATTTTAGCCCCGAGCTACTTTGAGAATGATAAGGGTGAACGGCGCGACTTTGGCGGACCCTTTAGCTTTACCGAGGAACTTGCGGTGGGTGGCTATTTTTCAGAGAAGCAGGCCTGGGAATGGCGTTTGGCGGTACAACACTACTCCAACCACAATATTTACACCCAAAATGCCGGAATGGACTTTATCAAGCTCGGACTTGGTTATAATTACTAGATATAGATTTAACACTCAAAACATTTACACGGAGCCAAAGTACCCGCTATGTCACAGCCAAGCCATCTGACGATTGCCAAACAGGTTTTTGAAATTGAAGCACAAGCCATTGAAAACCTGATCTTATTACTGGATGAACAATTTGAGCTAAGCGTCGATGCGATTTTGCACTCCACTGGCCGAGTGGTCATTTGTGGCATGGGCAAATCGGGTTTGATTGGCAAAAAAATTATGGCCACGCTAGCCAGCACAGGCACCCCTTGTTTCTTTATGCATCCTGGCGAAGCTTTTCATGGCGATCTAGGCATGGTGTCATCTGAAGACGTATTTATTGCACTCTCTAATTCAGGCGAAACCGAAGAAGTGATTCGGCTACTCCCCTTCTTAAAAGACAACGGCAATGTGATTATTGCAATGACCGGCCGCCCAGATTCGACTCTAGCCAAAAACGCAGATCATCATCTCAATATTGCCGTGCCTAAAGAAGCCTGTCCACTGCAACTGGCTCCTACTTCCTCTACCACGGCTACACTGGTCATGGGCGATGCCTTAGCCATTGCACTGATGCAAGCACGCAACTTTAAACCCCATGACTTTGCGCGCTTCCATCCAGGCGGCAGTTTAGGGCGTAAGCTGCTCACCAAGGTTAAACATGAAATGCGTAGCGGACCCCTGCCGATTGTGTCAGCCGATGCCAATATGAAAGACGTTATTCATAGCATCAGCGATGGGCGCTTGGGTTTGTGTATTGTGGGTGATGCCGAAGGCATTATTACTGACGGTGATTTAAGACGCCACCTTGAACAAGATGCGGCCGCACTAATGAACAAGCAGGCCGGCGATATTATGACGCCCAACCCTAAAACCATTGATGCCAATGCCAAACTTTCGCAAGCAGAAGAGCTAATGAACCAGGCTAAAATTGCATCCCTACTGGTCACCGAGGAAAATAAATTGGTCGGCGTGATTCAAATTTATGACCTCAACCGCTAAACAGCCCAAGTCAGTTAGTCAGCAGGCCTGGTTAGGCCGTTTTGCATTAACAGTCTATCGTGCATTGCTCTACCTCATTTTACCGCTTGTTGCGCTAGCGGCTTGGCGGCGCTGCCGTAAAGTACGCAACCCTACTCTAAGTGCCAAACTCAGTCCTAGCACCTGCTGGAGAACGCGATTTGGTCACACGCCTACCACTATCCCCACTGGAGGAATCTGGATTCATGCCGTCTCAGTGGGGGAAACCCGCTCGATTTTTCCGCTGTTAGAACATCTGCATCAACAGCATCCAACGCTACCTATTACGCTGACCAGTGGCTCAACCCAAGGCGCGCTGCAAGCCCTTGAGTTCAGCCCTGTGCCGATTTACCACCAGATGATTCCCTATGATTACCCCTTTGCGGTCAAGCGATTTCTGAAGCGACTGCAACCTAAACTCGTGCTGATGGTAGAAACCGAGATTTGGCCCAATCTTTACCAGGCCTGCTCACAACAACAGATTCCACTAATGCTCATTAATGCGCGGCTAAAAGCCGGTTCATTTACGGCTTATCAACGCTGGGCCAAACCCTTGATGCAACAGGCCCTGGCCCAGCCGCAGCTGATTGCGGCACAATTTGAAGCGGATCGCACTCGTTTTATTGCCCTAGGGGCGCCGCCAGAACGGGTTAAGACATTGGGTAATTTAAAATTTGATATACACCTACCTGACAACATTCAACAACAGGCTAGCAAGTGGCGTGCACAACTGGCTCAACCTGAACGTTTTATTTGGGTAGCGGCCAGCACCCATCATGATGAAGAACAACTGATGCTGGCCGCCCACCAACAGCTGCTTCAACAGCATCCCGATGCGTTACTTATTTTGGTTCCACGACATGCCGACCGCTTCAACGCGGTAGCAGGCCTGCTAACTCGTTATAGCCAGCAGCATCCGGACATTCGTTGGCAACAGCGCAGTCAAGCCTCCAATAGCGCCCTAGATTGCCAGGTCTATTTAGCCGATACAATGGGGGAACTGCTGCTGTGGTTTGCAGCGTCAAACGCCGCGTTTATTGGGGGTAGTATGGTTAATTTTGGTGGCCATAATATTTTAGAACCGGCCGCCCTCGCCAAACCCGTGCTGTCTGGCCCCTATTATCAAAACCTAACCTCACTCTATGACAGTTTTATTGCCGATAAGGGCTTACAAGTCTGCCCATCGCCCACCGAGCTTGCCCAGACCCTGATTCAGCTTGCCGACTCACCCGAACAGCAAGACTATTGGGGGCAGCAAGCCCTTCACGCCCTGCACAATCAAACCGGCTCCTTGGCGCGCCATTATGAACAGATTCGTTGCTATTTAAGCTAAACCCTTCTCACCCACCTTTACAAAATATAAAATATACGTAAAATAACTTATTATTTTGCGAGTCATTGCCTCATGTCTATCAAGTACAAGCAACAGGGCTTAATAATCAGCCTGATGCTATTTTGGCTCCTCCTAGTCAGCCTGCTGTTACTGCTTAGCTTAAAACCGACCGCAGCTGAGCGAGCATGGCAAGGGCATAATCAACAAGGTCAATACCTTGATTGGGTGGCACAACAGCTTTGGCAGTTCAGCCAACAGACCCCACAACTCTATGCAACCGATACCAATGGCCGTTTTTATGATGCGGACCGCATTCCCAGTCCGGGTTATTTTCCCTGCCCTGATACCAATCATAATGGTCAAAGCAATGCGCCCTGCGGCCAAGGTCAAGACATTGCAATCGGTCTGTTGCCACAACAAATTGCCACGCGCAGCGTCAATTTAACGCCTTATCACGCGGCGCCGATCACTATCGGTTTTGCAATCGATAGTCGCTATGTGATTCAAAATGCCGACTACCATAACCCACCGATTCAACGTTATGCCCCGCTTAACCCCATCCATCCAGGCGAAGCGGCATTGCGCGACTGGCAAGGACAAGCCAGTGTCGCGCTCGTGTTCATCATTCCAAACGATCAGCTGTTCGAAAATGACACTTGGCGTCATGCACTCACACAAACGCCGCAGCATCCTGAACGCCAAATCTTTAATCAACGCTTTCCGCTACAACAGGCCTTAACACTCGCTGAATGGCAGCAACGAATGCACAACCATGTCGCGCCACTTGCCAACACATTTTGCACGTTACCCGCTGACCAACCCCATTGGTTTAATGCTTGTAGCAATCCACAACAACCGACTGTTCATTGTCCCAACCAACTCCCTGCCAACCCCACCGGCAGCGACTGGCGCGCACTGCTATGTCCCGCCGATTAAAGTTTAATCGACAAACTAAGCAACAGGGGTTGAGCTTGATTGATCTGGTCTTAGCATTGGCTTTAGCGGGAGTTTTGATTAAATTCGGCTGGCAATTTAGCATGCAACAACACTATCAACACCAGCTGTCAGAGTCCGCAAAGCGATTAGACCAATCGCTCAGCGCATTAGAATTTTATTTACTACGTAATGCGCACCTACCCTGCCCCGACACCAACGGCGATGGCTTAGAAAACCGCCATGCAACCGGACGTTGTTTAGCCCGACATGGCCGCCTGCCCTACTTAACCTTGATGCTAACGACAGCGAATGATGGTTTTGGTCAGCCTATTTATTACGCTGTTCATCAACGCGCCAACAGTGACACGGCTGCTAACAACCATCGTTTGGCGTGCGCGAGTGCCAGTGTGTTTGCCAAGCAAGGCCCCATCAATAACACCTTTTATCAAAACCCGACCGGTGCGATGTTTTGCACCGCTGCGCAATGTGATCATACGCAACCACAACACTATAACCCAGAGGAGCATGATGATCAGCCCTGGTGCCAAACCACAAGCCAAGCACGCGATAGACCACCCTACTTTAATCGTCTTACGCCACCCCTTGGCACCAGCACCGCACTACTTGGCAGCCTACGTGTCTGTACAGATAACCCCAATGAATGTCGTTCTAACACCCCACGCAGCCAGCACGCTGGCAATCAGGTTGTCGCGGTAATAGTCAGCTTTGGTAGCAATGGACCAACAGCTTGGCAGGATTGCAGCTCACTCAATCCGCGCGAGCAACAGAATTGCAACCACAATGGTTATTTTCAACTCGACCCCATCAGCGCCACCTTTGACGACCAGTTGCGCTGGCTAAGCATCCACCGTATTAAGGATCTTTTGTATGACCAGCTTGATTGGCATCAAACAGCGCCGCAATAACCGCATCAGCAAAATGAACAGCCCTGCTAAGCAACAGGGCATCAGCCTAATTGAAATGATGGTCGTACTGGCTATCATCGGATTATTGATGCTGAGTTTGTGGCCGATGGTGCATCAACTACAAACCCATCACCAGCGCCTGCAGCAAGAGCGCGCACTTAATTTAGCGCAAGACCATCTGCTATTTTATCTGCGCCAGCAAGGGCATTTACCCTGCCCTAGTCTGACGCCGAACGCGGCCGAAGCCCGCGAAAGCGATGGGCGCTGCCAACTGCAACTCGGCTACCTACCGACCCAAGCGCTGGGTTTGAGCAGTCATCAAAAAATCTGGTATGCCGTGCCAGCCAGCACGCGCCAATATCATGAACTGCACAATACCGCCAGCTCAGCCAGTTTCTGGAATCACCAGCCCTGCTATGATCAGCCCCAACACCATTGCTTTAACCGCCATACTCCGGCGCAGTCTTTAGCGATAGAACAAAGCTATCAAATACATCAAAATGGCGAGCTGATCGCGCAAGGGCAATTACTCTGGCTAGGCCACCCCACTGCCCAGTTATGCGACTTCACTCACTGGACAGCACGTCAGGCCTGCTTAATTAAGCAAAACCAAATCCACCTTCCTACTCAGCATCAAATCAGGTGGCGCAGCTTACATGCCATGCACCTACTGCAAGCAGCGGGGCATTTAACGCATTAAATCTAACTTATTAACCCAAGCGACAAGCCTAGCCATACAATGCTCCCAACACTGATCACATAAAACAGCATTGGCATTAGGGTATAGCGGATAATTTGGCCTTCTTTGCCGACTAGATTGACCACCGAGGCGGCGGCGACCACGTTCACCACACAAATCATATTCCCGGCATTCGCGCCGAGCATTTGTAGCGCCAAAATCCAATGGGTGGGCAAGCCGGTGGCGAGCGCCGTGGATTCTTGGAATTGGGCAAACATCATATTGGAAAAGGTCGCCGAACCGGCAATAAAACTGCCCAGCGCACCGACAAATGGGGCAGCTAGCGGCCAGTTACCCTCAAAAGTCGTTGCAGCCAGCGCAGCCAACTCCATCGGCATTGACAGCAATTCGGCTTCATTTACGCCGGAGTTTAAGAAAATCCGCACCATCGGCACCGACGCACCCAGCGCAATAATAGTCGGCAACATCACTTTGGCCGAGCGCCCCCACGCCAAGCCTGCTTGTTTAAGCGGGACTTTATGCAAAGCCAAGGTGACTAAAGCCACTAAAATAAATAACGCGCCGGGCAAATAAAACGGTACCAGTTTGGCGGAAATTTCGGTAGCCAAAATCGCGTTAAACTCCAAACTCACGCTATTGAGCCAGCCTTTAAACGGCAAAAAGTCCAATCGACTCAATACCAACACCAGCGCGACCAATACATAAGGCAACCAGGCCTGGTACAGCGACAAACCATGATGTTGTTTGGGTTCAACCGCGAGACAAGATAACGCAGGTGATTTTTCGCAACCCTGAATTTTCACCAGGCCTGGTGCGTGCTCATTCAGCGCATTGGCGGAAAATTCCGACCGATCGGTTTTAAACAGCCATACGTCTTTCGGGGTTAAAAAACCTTTTTTCGCCGCGGTGACCGTAATCACCAGGCCTGCTAAGCCGCCTAGAATCGCCGGAAATTCCGGCCCTAAAGTTTTTGCCACCAATAAGGCCGGAATCGTAAAAGAAAACCCGCCCAACAAGGCAAACTTCCACGCACCCAAACCTTCGCGCCAGCTTTTGTTTTCGCCAAAAAAGCGGGTTAGAATCAGCACCATAATCAAGGGCAAAAAACTGGCGACAAATAAATCAATCGTGCTGGCGGTCACCGCGATTTGCATAATTTCATCATAGGTTGGATCGGCTAACCCCTGCCCGATACCGACAATCACCGGCGTACCGACTGCGCCATAAGACACCGCGGCGCTGTCGGCAATCAACGCCAACACCACCGCCGCCATCGCCGGAAAACCCAGCGCTAATAATAACGGTGCCACAATCGCTGCCGGCGTACCAAAACCACTTGCGCCTTCCAAAAAGGCTACAAATAACCATCCGACAATCACCGTTTGCACCCGGCGATCAGGCGAAATTTGGGTGAAGCCGCTGCGAATCACCTCCACCGCGCCACTGACTTTGAGGGTGTTGAGCAACACAATCGCGCCAAACACGATAATCAAAATCGAGGCTGAAATCACCCAGCCTTCTAAAATCGACGCGGCAATTTGAATCCCCGGCACCTGCCACACCCACCAGGCCAAACCCGCCACCAACACCAAGCTCAAGCCCATTGCACGACTGGCGGGCATGCGTAGCATCACAAGAAATAACAATACCGCCAATACCGGCATCGCCGCCGTTAAAGCTTGAAAAAAGGTCATGATAAGGTTCCGAGTAAAATTTAATAACAGTGCTAAATTGTATCAAAAATCAGCGACTTATCTTTGCTTGACAGCAAGATTGAGCAGGGTATAATTCACGGTTTTTTCAAATCTGCGAGGGCACAATTATGCCAGTTTCTGAACAGCCGTTAGTTGGGGTGATTATGGGGTCAAAAAGTGATTGGCCAACCATGCAACACGCCGTTGATATGCTGACACAATTTAACGTGCCGCACGAAGTCAAAGTGGTGTCCGCACACCGCACTCCGGATTTGATGTTTGAATACGCACAAACGGCTGAAGCGCGCGGCTTGCAAGTGATTATCGCCGGTGCCGGCGGTGCCGCCCATCTGCCCGGCATGGTGGCGGCCAAAACCCTGATTCCGGTGTTGGGTGTGCCGGTTAAATCACGTGCGCTAAACGGTCAAGACTCATTGCTCTCCATCGTGCAGATGCCGGGTGGCATTCCGGTGGGCACCTTGGCGATTGGCGATGCTGGCGCTAAAAACGCCGGTATTTTGGCCGCGCAAATTGTCGGCAACCACAACCCGGCGGTGCGTGATGCGGTGCGGGCTTGGCGTCAAGCGCAAACCGATGATGTGCTAGCCAACCCAGATCCGAGCGTCGCCAACGCAATCTAAAGCAGGCTTTCGGGTAAACTAACGCTTTCGTATTCGCACAGGAATTCTGACCATGACTCCATTTAGTCGTCGCATTGGCGTTTTAGGCGCAGGCCAACTCGGTCGTATGCTAGCCATGGCCGGTTACCCGCTCGGGCACAAATTTGGCTTTTACGGCCTAAACCATGACGAACCTGCCGCCCTGCTCGGGCAAATGCACACCCCTGATGCCCAAAGCGCCGATGACACCGCGAGCCTTGACGACCTCGTTGCATTCGCCGATGTCATCACCTTTGAAAGCGAAAACACCTCGGTTGAACTGGTCAAACAGATTAGCCAAACCACGCAAGTCTATCCTAGCGCCACCTCACTCTATTACGCCCAGGATCGTGGCCGCGAAAAAGCACTGTTTAATCAGCTGGCTATCCCCTGCGCACCCTATGCACTGGTCAATAGCTTGGCCGAACTGGACACTGCCGTGACCACTATTGGTTTGCCCGCGGTGCTCAAAACCACCACCGAAGGCTATGACGGCAAAGGCCAATTTGTCATTAAACAGCCTGAACAGATCCACCAGGCCTGGTTGTCGATTGGTGAACGCCCGGCGATATTGGAAGGTTTTGTCCATTTCAAGCGCGAGCTGTCGATTATTGCCGTGCGCAACGCCCATAACGAGCATGTTTATTATCCACTGGTGGAAAACCAGCACCGCGATGGCATTTTGCGTTTGACTCTTGCGCCCGCACAAGCCATTGCGCCACAGATTCAAGCGCAAGCCGAAGGCTATATGCAAGCCCTACTGGATAAGATGGATCATGTCGGTGTCTTGACGCTGGAGTTATTTGAAACCGAAGCAGGCCTGGTGGCGAATGAAATGGCACCGCGGGTGCATAATTCCGGTCATTGGACAATGGAAGGGGCACAAACCTCCCAGTTTGAAAACCATATTCGCGCGATTAGCGGCCTGCCACTCGGTGCGACCGCACCGCGCCAAGCCTTTGCTGCCATGATTAACATTATCGGCGAACACGGTGATATTGCATCCGCACTCAAACTGCCGAATGTGCATGTTCACTTATACGACAAGGCCGAGCGCCCGGGTCGCAAACTCGGCCATATTAATGTCTTAGCAGACAGTCAAGACGCGCTTAACCACACCCTTGAGCAACTCCAGGGCTGGTTGAACTAAACTCGGCTTACCAAATGGTTAGCCTTTCCACTTAATTGAGCAACCCATAGACGGAATTTGTTCGAGCGGGCCTTGGCCGGTTTGCGCGACTTGCTTCATGGCTTCAAATAAATCACGGCGCACATTCGCATCCGCTGCCTGCTTGCGCGATGCATCCAAACGCCCGCGATATTGCAATTGCAAATCCGCGTTATAACCAAAAAAATCAGGGGTGCAGACCGCGCCATACGCCTTAGCAACCGCCTGGGTTTCATCGAGTACATAGGGAAAAGGGAACTGCCATTTTTCCGCCACGGCCTGCATATTCTCAAACGAATCTTCTTCATACTCGTTCGGGTCGTTCGACATAATCGCGATCGAGTTAATGCCCATCGTCTTTAACTCGGCACAGTCGCGCACCAAGCGGTCCTGAATCGCTTTCACATAGGGACAATGGTTGCAGATAAACATCACCAGCAGGCCCTTTTCGCCGCGTGCTTTATCCAGCGTCCAAATCTGACCATCAACACCGGGCAAGGCAAAATCGCTTGCCGCCTTTCCAAAATCACACACCGGCGTGGTTAAACTCACCATCTGACTCGCTCCTTTAAGATTATTTACTAACGCACCAGCTCTGGACTAAAACGATATTGTGCTGGCACGCCCGTCAAATTATTAAGGTGTTCGGCCAGCTTATCATAGCCCGCATCGGGCAAAAATTGATTACTTACGACATGAACTTGCACCAATGGCTCGCGCCCCCATTTAACACTGACGCGCTCCAGCTTCACCGGCACCGACTCCACCATCAACTCTACCCCTTGAATATTATTGATTAAACGGCTTTGCTGGCCCATCTGCCAAAATGAAAACGCCAACGGAATCGTAATCAACCCAACAATCACCATCGAAACGCTGAAGCCTTTGCGAGCGCGGGCAAAACTGGTATAGCCCATCACCCAAAAAGTGATCGCTGCGGCGGCCGCAATACCAAACAAATTGGTAATAAACAACAAAAACGAGCCATAAATCACTGACCAATCCATCCAACCCAGCCCGATACCGGTCACCGCTAGAGGGGGCACCAACGCCACGGCAATCGCGACCCCGGCCAAGGTTTTTGCCACTTCAGATTTAGCATAGGCATAGGCACCGGCAATCCCCGACACCACCGCTACCCCCAAATCTAATAGCGTAGGATTCAATCGCCCAGCTATCTCGGGGGTGACATGATGAATTCCAACCAACCAGGTCGCCACCATCGCACTTAATAGCGCGAGTACTAGCCCAATCACTAAGGTTTTTGATGAACTCAGCGTTAAGCTGGATTCGCCGCGCGCCAACCCCATTGCTAAAGACACAATTGGAGCCATCAAGGGCGCTAAAATCATTGCGCCAATCACCACCGAGGTCGAATTAGCCATTAAGCCAAAGGTCGCTAATAAAGTCGATAAAACCATCAGCGTAACATAGGGCGAGGTAGTGAGCGCACTTTGACGCAACTCAACGAACACATGCTTATAGTCTTCTTCATGCGCTTGGTCAAACAAGGGTAAGGGTTTATTGGCTTTGAGCTTCGCGTCATCATCACGTGCCAAACCTTGCACACGAAACACCTCTTTGGTGGCCTTCGAAGTCATATCATCATCACGAATCAACCGCCCTGGAATCATTAGCAACTGTTGTGGATGCACATCAAACCGAATCTGTGCCGCTTGACGAGGTTGATCATCAATCACATAATCGACCGGCTTTGCCGTAGTGATAGTTAATTCGTGGGTTTGGACTAGACCAAAGGTATCGGCTAATAAGCTCAACTGTTTTTGGCCCAGCACATGCGCTTTAAACCAGTGCCAGCCATAGCCCATCAAGGAACCTGGCGCAAAGATGACTGCATTTAAACGACCATCGTTAAAATTAAAGTTTTCTTCCAAGCTGCGCGTTAAGGCGTCTGAACTTGAATGCGGCACCACTAAAATCCCCAAAGCCGCCGTTTGCAGCTGCTGTTTTTTAGCGGTGACCAGTTTGAATAAACTCGGCGTAGAGGTTTTCAGCTCTTGATAGGTATCGCGCCAATCCAACCAGGCCTGCTGCCACGCGGCTAGACCCGTTTTAAGCGAGGTTTGCCGGGCATGCACCATATCGCCTAACGCCACACCCGATAGCACGAGTTCATCATTACAATAGAGCAAGTCGCCCATTACCGCCTGCCCCGTCTCGACGCCATCGGCAATCGCTTCGGCCAAGCGTTTGGTTACACCAAAATAGCGCTGCGCATGTTTATTTTGCTCCCTGGGCAACAAGGCCAGCGGTGTCTGTTGCTGATACAGCTCAGGCGAGGCGACTAAAATCGGCAATAATCTTGCAATCTGCACATCACTCAAATACAACCAATAGCGACGCGCTTCTGGCAGACTTTCCAAACTAACGATCGCCTCTTCCAGACTAAAGTCCAAATCAAAAAACGCTACTTCAAGCCCCTGCGCAATGAGCAGGCCTGCTAATTCCTCGCGCTCAGTTTGCGCACAGGTCGCATCAATGAGCACCCAATCTTTTGGGCGCGCCATCGCCCTCGCGATACTATCACTCACCACTTGATCAATTTGTTGGTCCGAAATCATCCGTGTACTCCATTAAGTCCGCCTATTCCTCTGCTAACCAGCCAGATTTAAATACGCTCATTATAGGCTTTATGCAACTAATGTGAGTTTTCTATTCACTAACCAATCAGATTAACCGCCTTATTCAAGGCTTATGCCTTATATTCCGATGCATAAGCTGACACCAAACCATTGGTTAGCAACGGTTTGACAGGTCAGCTTTTTCTGCGATAATACGTTCTTTGCGCCGATTTGATAATCAGCTTGCGGGCGCGTTACTAAGTACGGCTAAAGCGAGGAGTTTTCCCGCCTCTTTCCGTACCTCACTTTTGTTTTTTTGAATTGCGAGGTTGCACATGACTACCACTGTTTTTACATCTGAATCTGTTTCTGAAGGCCATCCTGATAAAATTGCCGACCAAATTTCCGACGCCATGCTGGATGCGATTATGCAGCAAGATCCGCGTGCGCGTGTCGCCTGCGAAACCTTTGTTAAAACCGGCATGGTGCTGATCGGTGGTGAAATCACCACTAGCGCTTGGGTCGATCAAGAAGAGTTAGTACGCCGCGTGGTCAAAGACATTGGCTATGACAGTGCCGACCTGGGTTTTGACGGCGACACCTGTGCGGTACTCACCGCGATTGGTAAACAGTCTGCTGAAATCGCCATGGGCGTCGATGAGTATGACGACCACGAACAAGGCGCCGGTGACCAAGGCTTAATGTTTGGCTACGCGTCGAATGAAACCGACGTCCTGATGCCTGCACCTATTTATTATGCCCACCGTTTAATGGAGCGCCAAGCGCAAGTGCGTAAATCCGGCGAACTACCTTGGTTGCGCCCTGATGCCAAAAGCCAAGTGACCCTGCGTTATGAAAACGGGCAACCCGTTGCAATTGATGCGGTGGTTTTGTCCACCCAGCATGGCCCCGATATTGAAAACGCGGCATTGCGTGAAGCCGTGATGGAATTAATTATCAAGCCGACACTGCCCGCCGAATGGTTACACAAAGACACCCAATATCACATTAACCCGACCGGGCGTTTCGTGATTGGCGGCCCAGTGGGTGATGCCGGTTTAACTGGGCGTAAAATCATTGTGGACACCTATGGCGGTATGGCGCGCCACGGTGGTGGTGCGTTTTCCGGCAAAGACCCATCTAAAGTAGATCGTTCTGCCGCTTATGCCGGACGTTATGTGGCGAAAAATATTGTGGCAGCAGGCCTGGCGGACAAGTGCGAAATCCAAGTGTCTTATGCGATTGGTGTTGCCGAACCGACGTCGATTAGCATCGACACCTTCGGCACCGAAAAAATAGCGGTCGAAAAAATCGAACAGCTAGTACGTCAACACTTTGACTTGCGCCCGAAAGGCTTGATTGCGATGCTGGATCTTTATCGCCCGATTTACCAAAAAACCGCCGCGTACGGCCACTTTGGTCGTGAACTTCCTGAATTCACCTGGGAAAAAACCGATAAAGCAGACGCCCTACGCGCTGACGCCGGTTTGTAAATTGACAAGAGTTTAGTCATCGACTGATTCACGCGTTCACCCACTACACCGACTCCTTCGATTTTGCTGCGCAAAAGAGGCGTCGCTGGTGTAGTGGTGAAACGCGAAGGATGCAGAACCTTGTGTGCAGATAAAAGATAAACCGAGAGCACTTGGCGTGCAACATACAAAACAGGACGCGAGTCATGAAATCACAACAAAAATACCCACAAGGCTTTAGCCTAGAGTGTTTTCCGCCACGCACAGCGGAAGGCAGCGACAAGCTTAACCAGGTGATTGACGAGTTAAGTGTGCTTAACCCCGAGTATATCTCCGTCACCTACGGCGCAGGTGGCACCACCCAAGAAAAAACCCTTGAAACCGTCACCCACATTCAGCAAAACACCCGCTTTGATGCCGTGCCGCATTTAACCTGTATTGGCGCGACCAAAGACAGTATTCGTGCGTTACTAAAAACCTATCAAGACCTCGGCATTAAGCGCATTGTCGCATTGCGCGGTGACATGCCCTCCGGCATGATGGACCCGGGCGAGTTTAAATACGCGGCTGATTTGGTTGCATTTATTCGCCAAGAAACGGGCGATCAGTTCATACTCGAAGTCGCTGCCTACCCGGAAACCCATCCGCAAGCACGCAATTGCGATCAAGGCATCAAACACTTTAAACACAAGGTCGATCAAGGTGCCGATGCCGCGATTACTCAGTATTTCTTTAATGCCGACAGCTATTTCTATTTTATTGATTCGTGCGAAAAAGCGGGCATCGACCTGCCGATTGTGCCGGGCATTATGCCGATTACCAATTACGAGCAGTTGATTCGATTTTCTGCCATGTGCGGCGCCGAAGTGCCGCGTTGGTTGAAGTGTCGTTTAGAAAGCTTTGATGAAGACACGGCCGGTTTGCGTGCCTTTGGTCAGGACTATGTCACCCGCCTTTGTCAGCGCTTGCTCGATAACGGCGCGCCTGGCCTGCATTTCTACAGCATGAACAAAACCCAGCCGACGCTCGATATCGTGCGCGATCTCAACTGGCGCAACGACAACATGCAGCTGTAAATCTGCAATCTAATCGAGCCAAGCGATGCGTATTCCACGGTTTTATTTAGCAGCGAACTATCAACCAGGCCTGGTGATTGAGCTAGACAAGGATCAAGCGCACTATGCGCTGACTGTATTGCGGCTAAAAAATGGCCATCAAATTCAGGTGTTTGATGGCCAAGGCCAGCAAGCTGATGCCCGCCTACAAGTGATGGGTCGTCGTGATGCGCAAGTGGTGCTGGGCGACAGCATCAGCAGGCCTGCTTGCGAATCCCCGCTCAACACCTTGTTAGTGCAGGGCATTTCGCGGGGCGAACGCATGGATTATAGTTTGCAAAAAGCGGTGGAATTGGGTGTCAGCGCGATTCAACCGGTGTTTACCGAGCGCTGCGAAGTCCGACTCGATGAAGACAAAGCTGAAAAACGCCGCCAACAATGGCAAGCTCTTGTGATTAGCGCCTGTGAACAATCCGGCCGCTGTGTGGTGCCGGAGGTCAAACCCCTGATCACCCTCGAACACTGGTTTGCTCAAAACCCCAACCAACCATACCCCAAGGGCACGCGGGGCCTGGTGCTTGATCCTTACAGCACAAAAACCTTCAATGAAATCGAAAAGCCCAATCTAACGCAAAGCCTCGCATTACTCATCGGCCCCGAAGGCGGCTTGACCGAACAAGAAGTCGAACAAGCACAAGCGCAGGGTTTACAAGGCATCCGGCTTGGCCCACGCATTCTGCGCACCGAAACCGCCGCCCCGGTCATCCTCAGCCTACTGCAAGCCCGCTGGGGTGATTTTTTTTAAAACGATTGCCAATCCATTTGCACCAGATTGCGCGCATGCTTATTAAACACTAAGCCCAGTTGGTGAATCTGTTTGCCGCTTTGTTGTTCGGCCAGATATTTTTGCGCACAGTGCTTCGCTTGGATTTGCGCCAGTGCCGGGTTGGGCGTTTGCGGTTGATAGTTTTCGCTTTTGTCGAGTTTGATTTCGGTCACGTAAATCTGATCACCCAGCTTAATCGTTATATCCGCTTGGTCATGATGGGTTATGTCTTCGGGGATAATGGTGGCGTTAATGCTGCATAACCAGGCATACAAGACGGACGCATAATAACCCTCGGCATCCGGCAAGTCGTTTTGGGTGAAATTGCGCCAGGGAATCGCGGCAAACAAGGATTCGATTTGCTGTTGAATCGCGGGGAAGTCGGCGGACTCAAAGGCATCAAAAAGACTATCTTGTCGATGCAAACGCTGTTCCGATTGCGTTTGACTGTACAGACTCGCAAAGTGATCCGCTAGTGCCTGCTGAACTTCAAAATTCGGTACTTTTAAATGGAAACGTAGCCGTTGACGTTTTTCACTAGTTTTAGCGATCGTTAAATACCCGGCTTGGAATAATAAGGTAATCGGATTAATCTGTTCGACATCGAACGAATCCAACACATCCTCACCCACTTCTAGATTGGATAAATCCGGTAAAAAATAACGCTGTTTACGAAACAGCTTGAGCAGAAAACTGGGGTTGCCGGTTTCAAACCAGTAATTACGATAAGTTTTGTTTTTGTTGATAAACAATAAAATATCGAAAGGGTTATAGACTGGTTCGCCTAAAAACTGATAGCCGTTATACCAGTCTTTGAGTTTAGCCCAATCAACGCCGGCTAAATGTTCAGCAAAGTCAGTCTCTAAATCATCTTGAGTGTAGCCACAGATAGCACCAAAGCGTCGATCAAGCGTGATATCTTCGAGCTGATTCATGCCACTAAACAAACTGACTTTAGAAAACTTCGTCACCCCGGTCATAAACACAAATCGCAAATGCGCATCTTGCGCCTTGAGCACGGAATAAATGTTTTTTAAACCTTCGCGCATGGTCGCGGCCAATTCGGGTTGGTCGATATTATCCAAAATCGGCTTGTCGTATTCATCGACCAACACCACCACTTTTTGTCCATAGTGTTGGGCGGCCAATTGAATCAGTTGCGCCAAACAGCCTGCCGGGTCGTGCAGCGAGAATTGCGCGCATTCGATATTTAGGCGGAGCTGGTTTTCGCGCAGCAGGTTATAAATCGCCTGGTCAAGTTCGGCACGGGATTCAATAACACCGTTTGCGAAATTAAGATGAATCACCGGATGGGTTTTTGAAAAATCCCATTTGTCTTCGATATACAGACCTTTAAACAAGGCCTTATTGCCTTCAAACAGTTCTTTAAGGGTATCGACCAGCAAACTTTTACCAAAACGTCGCGGACGCGACAGAAAAAACCGCCCGGCACTGTTCACCATTTGATGAACCAATGGCGTTTTATCGATATAGACATAATTGTCTTCACGAATCGCGCTAAAGGTTTGAATACCAATCGGCAGTTTTTTGAGAGTATCTTCCATCGCAAGTGTCCAGATAAACGAAGCTAATGCCAACATTCTAACACAATGCCAACCAAGCTCATCACCAGGCCTGATTGTGGACTCATGTTCAAGCCGGTCTGGACACCATGCCGTAACTCACTTTTGGCATCTCAGAAGTGGTTCTAATCTCACAATGGTTCACCAAAACATCCAGCGCGGCCTGCAACTCCAGCATCGCTAACTTGCGACCACCGCACACACGCGGCCCGGTTAAAAACGGCAAATACGCCGGGTGCTGAAGATTGATTTTACCTTCCGCTGCCGCAGTCCATTCCGGGCGCTGGGGCCAAAAACGCATCGGTTGCTTCCAAAATTGTGGGTGGGTATGCAAGCCAACCAGCGAAATCGCGACCGCTTGATTGGCCTGAAAATCATCGTCCTCCGGTTTGGCAAACTGACAGACTCGGGTAATAAACGGCACGGGTGGATAAAGTCGCAACACCTCTAAAATAAACTGTTGCGCTAACAGGGTCAGCTCACCCGCCTCATCGCTCACCCCGGTCTGTTTTAATTCGGCTAATAATGCCGGTTGCGCCGCTAATACTTGTGCCATCCACTCCACCGTGGCGGCGGTAGTTTCGGTCGCTGCCATCATATTTTGCACCAACTCCAACTCAGCCGAAAACTCGCTGGTCAACGTATGCAACCATTTTGCGAGGGCAGGATTTTGTTGCCAATGCTGCACAATCTGATGACGGAGGCTATCCATATTACGCTGCGCGGTTTCCACTTCTTGTGCACTGCCACCAAACAGTTCAATCGCTTGCAATAACATCAATTCATTACGCAAGGCTTCGACCTTATCCAATGGCCAATAAATCGGTTCGTCCAAGCCAAAGGCTTCCGATACCGCACACACCGCCGCTTGCAGTGCGCCATTAAAGACCGCCGACTTTCCGGCCGTTGAGCTAGGCAAAAAAGATTGATAGAGGGTTTTTAATCGATTTAATGGCACTTGACGGGTGGCGTTGTTATAAAAAACCTGGGTTAAACGGCTCCGCTTTTGCCAAGCATCATTGTTGGTGGTAAAGCGGCCTTCGGCCAACCTTTCCAAAAACTGATAGTTTTTTATAAATCGTTCCGGCTGGCGAAACACGGTCTGTATCTGGCTTGGCTCAATCATAATCGGAATCGGGAAATTCAAACGACCCGCTTTTCCTGATGCGCGTAAATACAGGTCGTTTAACAAACCCGACAGCTGTGCATAAGCGCGTTGGTAGGAAAATATGTGCTGTGTGCGCCCCAAAATCGGTGGGCGGCGCATATCCGGTCGTCCATCTTGAAACGAACGCAACCGATAGACTTGAAGCCCCGCACACTGATGAGAAATCGCTTTAATCGCTAATGGCAAATACTCGGAAGAGCGCACCACCGTAATGGTCACAATCGCCGCATCGGCGTTTTGCATTTTGGGAGCAGGGAATGCCGTTTGCGCCCCTTTATACCAGCTTTGCGCTTCAGAAGCCTCAGCCAAACTCCAACCGGCATAACCCACCAATTGCCCCTGATCCCACAGCATGACATGGGTTTTGAACATCAACTGCTCGCGAATCTTACCCAACATCAGCTGATAGGAATAATGATTAAACGGCGGAAAAGCCGACACCAAACGATGCACCGCCATTTCACTGGCATCATTTAATTCACCCACGCGCACTTCAGCTAATAAAGGATTCATTGTTTTCTACTCTTGCTATCAATAAAAAAGGCGGTGAAACACCGCCTTCAAGGTTAAAACCATCTTAACGGATTTTTTATCTACGCTGTACCACGATATTGCGCAGACGCTCGGTGGCAACACCAGCACGTTTGGCGGCGGCGACACCCAACAAGGTCACTTGATTTTCATCTGACAAGACCGCATCTTGTGGGATTTCGATAATCAAAGTGCCATCCTCCGTCATGCTGACTTCGATCTGACCGTTTTGACCGTTGTCAAACGTCACTTCCGCTTGAGTACGCTCGGTAATCACCGCATTCGCCAAGCTCGGCGCCGAAGCGTTCGCACCTTGAATATCCGAACGACTGGCACTAATGCTATTGCCACGGTCTTGAACCGTCACGAGACTATCCAGCACCAACTCATTGCCGGAAGCGGCAAAGATCGGCAAGCCTTCTA
This sequence comes from Thiomicrospira aerophila AL3, assembly GCF_000227665.2. Taxonomy (NCBI): domain Bacteria; kingdom Pseudomonadati; phylum Pseudomonadota; class Gammaproteobacteria; order Thiotrichales; family Piscirickettsiaceae; genus Thiomicrospira; species Thiomicrospira aerophila. Next base: position 1,691,366 of record NZ_CP007030.1, read on the forward strand.
AGCTAACTTCTTCAGTACGAGGATTGGCTTCACCGAGATCCAATGTGGTGGTATTACCCACTTGCACAAAGTTGACCGGCACACGCTCACCCGCAATCACCAGGCCTGGTGGTTGTACAGCTGGCGCAGCTTGAGCCGGTGCCGGGCGCTGATCAATCACCAATCGATTTTGACCTGCTGAAGCAAGTAAGGTCACACCGGCATTGTTATTGATTCTCAATGAGGGAGCCGGACTGTTGCTATCCCCTGCGCCTTGCACCAGATTCACCTCGGTGTTGTTTTGATTATTTTGTTGATCAGCGACCTCAGAACCTGTGGTACTACCGCTCGAACCACTTGTATCGCCTGTACCACCGGTATTAATTGACTCAAAGAAAATATCAAACTCATCTGACTCCCACTTAAAAATAGGGTAGGCCCCTTGACTGGCAAGCCAGTCATTGTCAAAGTCCCATCTAGTCGTATCAGCAACACCCACCATATTTTCTCTAGCTTGTGCTCCTTGCATTTGAGCTTGGGTCAACTCCGTTGCATTTGTTACCGTTGGATACTCGCCCTCCACATACCCACCGATAAACTCAAGCACATCTGCTGTTGAATGATAATAAATATCTTCATAAACATCTCCTTCACTAGCGGAATAGCCAATAATTCCAATGGCTGTTGCATTAGAATCAATATGTGATACAGAACCAACAGCATAAATTTCTGTAATAGTTTGATCATTTGAAGATGTGTAGCCTGCGATCAAACCTGCAGCTTCTATCCCGTCACTCCTAGATCCATGTCCTTTTACATCAGCTTGAACATAGCCAAAATTCAAAACAGAGTTACCAGACAACCTTCCAACCAAACCACCAACTTGATTACTACCATCAACCCTACCAATAAATAAATTCCTTTCATCCAGTAAAGAGTTATCTCGTAATCTTCCGACTAAACCACCAACATATTCGCTCTCAACTGCTTTTATATCACCATCACGCACAGCGAGTTGTCGTAGTGTAATTTCGCCATTACCTCTGTTTCTCACTTCACCAGCAATACCACCGACATAACTCTGAGTGCCAAGTACTTCAATATCAAGATTTCTTATCATGACATTTTCAACTGATATATCTACAGTGGAACCACTCTCAGCCTCTATTAGACCTACTAAACCACCCACTCGTGCACCATTTGCATCTATGTCTAAATCATTGATTTCAATTCTTTTAAGGCTTATTTGAGCTGTCGCTCCAATTGAATGTTCTATAGACCCAATCAATCCACCGATATACCTGCCACTGCTTGAATCAATGCTTGAATTATTCAGTGTGATATTTTCAATCGCTACAGACTTACCATCTGCAACTTCAACACGACCCACTAAGGTTCCTATATCATCTTCAGATGTTTGCATTGAAACATTACTAAGCGTAAGGTTTTTAATACTTCCATCCGAAACAACACCAAAAAGTCCTTGTTGTCCATCGTCTGAATTGATGGTTAAGTTGCTAAGTGTGTTATTTTTTCCATCAAAGTTTCCAGAAAACCGAGTATAGTTATCGCCTATTGGCGTCCAGGTAACACCGTTTAGGTCGATATTATTCGACAACTCAAAATCAAACCCGCTATTAGCTACAAGATTAATGTTTTGTAGTTGTGTTGCATTTGTGATGGTATAAGCACTGCCATCGGCACCGGTTTGTTCGGCATTTGTTAAGCCACCCCAACCACTCGCAAAAAGGGTATCAAACTCGCCGATTCTGTCTTGTTTTCGGGTAACGTCAGTTAAATAGGGCAAGCCTTGCGCAACTTCGTAACCTTCTACCGCTGCTCCACGTCCTTCAAAGAAACTCCATATAAATGTATTCCATCCTGTGTAAGTTGCAGAGTCATACATATCAGCGAGAGTTTTACCAATACCCAATTCATTTGTTCCCGAATGTAATGCGTCACTGTTCCAGTAGCTATTGGTAATTGTATTGGGCGACCCGGGGCTCCAAAATCCAACCAAGCCCCCTACGTTATCAGTAGTGCCTGTCGCCACACCTGTTGCATAGCTATCAGTGATGTTAGAGTAGTGAGAGCGTCCAACCAGACCGCCAACATCATCTCGTCCATCAACATCGCCGATTGCATATGAATTGGTTATCGAAGGATTTTGAAGATTACCCACTAAGCCACCAACGTAACGATCACCTTTGACATTACCCGTTGCATACGATTCAGTAATCATTCCGTTGCTGCTGAAACTCCTGCCGACCAAACCACCGACATTGATTCCCGTGCCCGTCACATCAACAACGGCGTAAGATCGAGAGATATTTACAGTTTCTGCTATGCCAATTAATCCACCAACGCTTCCGCTTCCATTTACTGATCCAGAAGCAGAAGCGTTGTTTATTGTTGTGTTAATGGCTTGCCCCACAAGCGCACCGACTTGATTGCGACCAGTCACTGCTGCACCAACCAATCCCAAATTTGAAATTGTTACGCGATCTGAAGTTGATGCACCCGCTGTAAATCCAAAAAAACCAACATTGTCAGTAGCTCGGTTAATAGTCAGGTTGGAAATCATGTGACCGAGTCCATCAAAATGGCCTGTAAACTTTGTTGTGCTATTCCCTAGCGGAGTCCAACCTTTATTGGAGTCCCAACCTGCGGTAAATACAGCATTAATTGAGTTGGTGAGTGTATAGCTTCCACTCCATATGCTATTGTCTTCTAATAGCCATACTAAATTTGAGAGTGAGGCAATTTCATTGTTTGTCGTAGCCTCGGCAAAACCACCTGTATAGCGATGGGTAAGATAGCCACCATAGGTCAATTCAGAGGAGAGTACCCAGCTTTGTGAATCAGTGCCAAAGTCCAAGTGTGTGAAGTTGTTAGTATCTTTCATCTGGGCAGTTGTTAAACCAGCTACACCAGTAGGAGCACCACTGCCTGCAGCATTTGCACGACTAGAAGTCTGTGTATCCCAAAAGTTATCAGCTAAAGTTCCACCAGTGTAATTCCCAATAAATCCACCTTGATTAGAAGCTCCTCCAGTTGCTTGACCAACAGAATAGTTTCGACTGATGTCGCCTGATGAAAGCCTCCCAATAAATCCACCAACACCTTGATCCGCTGTGCCTGCTTGCGTTGCATTGCCTAGTGCGTAGCTATCGCTAACATCAGCACGCACCAGTCCACCAAAGCCACCAACTTGCCCGCGACCTGTTGATGTCGCATTGCCTGTCGCTAGGATATATCGATAACTTCCACCCTCTGCATCACCTACAAAGCCACCTACATTACGACCAGCAGCGGTTACATCCACGGCAGCACTACTGAAGCTTATGGTCAGAGGCGTTGCAAACCCGACAAAACCACCTGCATCTGATGCACCTGTTCCTGTAGCTACAACTTTTCCTGAAACATGTGCGTTTGTGATGGTCGTGGTACCGGTGGTTTTACCAACAAAAACACCCACCCCAGTGCGACCGGTCACATCAGCATTTAGAATATTCAGGTTTTGAACCGTTGCATCATGCAGCACACCAAAAAAACCAACATTTGCGTCATTTGCTTTATCTATCGACAGATTAAAGATGGTATGACCTAAACCATCAAAATGACCCGTATAGGAGCCAACAGGTGTCCAGTTATTCGTTCCGGTTAGGGAAATATTCGTTGAAAGTGCAAAGTTACCATTTAGGTTATTTTGAAGCTGATTATTTAAATCTGCACCCTCAGCATTGGTAATAGTGGTGAAGTGAATCGCTGTGCCATCTGAACCCAACTGCGTAGTGAAGTTGGTTGGGGTTGAACCGTTATTACCATTAGCATTACCACTGGCCTGCAAGCTGACTGGTGCGTTGATCAGGTAATAGGCTTGCTGATCATCAATTGTGCCATTGGCAGACCCTTGCCCATATTCCAGCACCAACTTTCCACCATCGCCTTGGCTGGCATCAATCGCTGAATTGATTTCGATATTGCGAATCGCATTTAGCGTCAGGGTATTACCGCTTGACCAGGTGATTTCGTCATTAACAAAGATGTCGCCATTGCCTGAGTTTGAGCCTTCCACACTTTGAATCGTGACATTGGTCGTACCCAGGTTAGTTGAAAGCTGTGTACCGGTAATATCACCACCACTGGCCGCAACTGTGTAATCATTCGGATCAATCAACCATTCCCCAGTTTTGCCGTTTTCGGCTTTGGTGGTGACTTGCAGGCCTGGTTGGATTTGTACATTCGCCGCAGAGGTTTCTATAAAACCACCATCGCCGGTTGTTGGCGCGCTGGCATCCAAGGTACCGCCGGCAATCACTTGACCTTGAGTCATACCACCCATCAGCATAATGCGTCCGCTGGCATCGGCTTGCAGGGTTTGCGCTTGGATAATGCCGGTGTTATTGACCACGTTGCGGTAGATGTCGTTTTGCGCTTGGGTGGTCATTATGACAAAACCGCCATCGGCTTGAATCAGGCCGCCGTTTTGGGCTAGGGCATCAATCACGCCTTGTTCCACAGTGACGGTCATTAAACCGTCGCCAGTGAAGTCGAGCGTAACCTGGTTACCGGCGGCGAGGGCGACGTTGCCGTGGTCGGCGTGAATCTGGCCTTGGTTATTCACTTGATTGGCAATGAGTGCGACCACCCCGCCCTTGGCGCGGATGTTGCCAAGGTTTTTGATTTGGCCGTCACTTAACCCCAGGTTTTTGAAGTTGAGGGTGTTGTTTAAAAAGTCTTGGTCACTGATTTCGAGTGTTGAAGCAATTAAGCCACCAACATCGACTTGGGCGTTTTGTCCGAACAATATGCCGTTAGGGTTAATCAGATAGACGTTGCCATTGGCATTGAGGTTTCCGAGGATTTGGCTGGGGTTGGTGTCGTTAATGCGGTTGAGGGCGGCACTGTTAGAGCCGGGTTGGTGGAAGTTGACCGTTGCACCGGCACCGATATTAAAGCTGTTCCAGTTAGTAATGAGTTTATCGGTGGTTTGATGGATATTCATCACATTACCGGATTGGTTAATCGTGGCATTACCGTGGGTGACGTTGCCACCGGTGGGCAAGGTGCCCGGGTCAAGGGCATGCGCAACACCACCAAAACCCAACATCAGCGCGGCCACCGCGCCGACTATACCGCCTTTGCGTTTGCCCTTGCCTGGGGCGATTTCAGCGACAGCAATAAACATTTGTTTGGCATCAGACCAGACTAGACGATAGGTGTGGTTGAGCGAGGCGCGTTTGATTTTGCTGTTTGGGTGTTGCATGACTTGTTCCTCATAATAGTATTTTTCAAATTAATATTACAAGAAACAGTTTTAGAGTTTTCTGACATTTTCTGATATTTTGGCTTTTCTGCTGACTTCCGGCCTTTCAGACTATAAGCTATACAAAACAACCAACGAGCCTAACCCTGCGATGCCGATACTTCCTTTAAGTTTTGTCCTACAACACAGCCAGCACGCGCTCAACCAGCAGGACTATCCAAAAGCCAAACGCGGCTTTAACCGCCTAGCCAAACATAAAACCTTTCGTCACCAGGCCTGGTGAAGCAGGTCGAATCAGGTTGTCAAATAAAAAACCGGGGTTAGACCCCGGCTAGATTAGGATTTTACACGGTTTTAAGAACGTGCTTAAGCTTGTCGATTCGCGGGTGAACTCTGACGAATCACCACCCCTTTGAGTTTATCGACAGTCACGCCCATGGTTTTTGCCGCCGCAATCGCAATCAGCGTGACTTGGTCACTCTCTGTCACACTGCCTGATGGGGTTTCAACAATCAATACCCCGTCTTCGGTTAGGCTGACTCGCACCGCGCCCAAGCCACCGACTTGAACCTGAGTACTTTGCACAATCGTTGCATTTGCTATATTGGGTATCGCTACCGTTGCGGTGTTAGCATCAGCCACTGGTGTACTGGTAATCGCGCCACCGGTATCTTCCACCGCCACTAAACGACTCAACGACACGCTATCACCACGGCTACTAAATACCGGTAAACCACTAGCTGACGCGCCTTCACCACTATTTGTCGCTAAACTCAAGGTACTGGTACCACCGACTTGAGTAAAATTAAAACCAATCCGCTCTCCGCCAATCACCAGCCCAGGCCCGGGCGCACCTAAACGTTGATCCACAACAAGGTTATTGCTACTTAAACTCGCTAATAGCGTTGAACCGGCGTTTTGATTAATAGTCAAACCTGGCTCTACTGAGCCTGTGTCCGTTGTATCAGGCTGGTTTTGCGGATTATCGCGAACAGGTTCTGTAACCGTGGTGCCAGTACCCGTTCCACTTGATGTACTTCCTCCGTCGCCTCCAGGCATTGCGCCAATTACCCATACAGCTGGCCCATAATTGCCAGGCAAATCCCACGCTAATCGAGGATAAATCTGACCCAAGCTTGTATCTTGAACTATATTCCATCCTTCAGAGCCATCTTCAAACGTAGCTAAGGATTGCAGCTCGGCCGTGGTTTTGCCATACGTCGCTTCATCCGTCATACCGCTATTTACAGTTTTATCAAAATAGCTGTTAGTGATATTGCCCTCATTAAACCCAACTAAACCACCTACATCACTGCTGCCTATTACTTTTCCTGTCGCGTAACTTTCATCAATAGATCTCTTTCTATCAAGAAAACCAACTAAGCCACCGACTTCATTATCACCTACTACAGCTCCGTTTGCATAGCTTTGCTCGATAGTGCCAATTGCGAACCCAACAAGACCACCTACCGAATTCGAGCCAAAAACATTACCACTTGCATAGCTTTGTTTAACACTACTGTTTAAAAATAACGCACCAACTAGACCACCACTTTTTTCACCTTTATTCGTTTCATTGCCAACATTACTAGTAGAGTAAGATTTCTCAATTTCACTTGAGTCAGCCCGACCAACTAAACCACCGACAAATTGGTTACTAGCCGTTACATTGCCTCCAACAGAATAGCTTTGGTAAACACGACTATTTTCCAAAAGACCTACCAATCCACCGACAAATTCGTCACCTTTTACACTAACATCAATAAGTCCAACATTTTTTATAGTGGCACCATCTGTCCAACCAAACAATCCTATACCCACACCTGTGCTATTAATCTCAAGATTTGATATTGTGTGTCCATCCCCATCAAAAACACCTGAAAATTTGTTATCAAAACTGTTGCCTATTGGCGTCCAGGTAACACCGCTTAGGTCGATATTATTCGACAACTCAAAATCAAAGCCGCTATTAGCTACAAGATTAATGTTTTGTAGTTGTGTTGCATTAGTGATGGTATAAGCCCCATCACCATCCGCATCACCCCAGCCACCTGCAAACAAAATCGTCGGTGCTGCTTCTCCCCAACGATCTTCAACTCGTGTCACATTTGTTAAATAAGCTAAACCTAAACCACCACCATACTCATACCCTTCTACTGCCGCACCTAACCCTTCTCTTGGGAAGGACCAAATATTGCCCGTAGTGTCCCAACCTGCATCCGTGAAAGTTGAAGGTGTCAATAGCTCTTCTTGTGTTTTAGCTTCACCTGCTCCACCCGATATGTGTGTGTTACCTTGGCTATACCAAAAGCTGTTGTTGATATTATTCGTACCTTCATTGACACCAATCAGCCCACCTAAGATATTGCTACCTGCACCACTAACTGAACCTGTAGAGAAAGTATTTGTTACTATTGCACCATCGTTTACTTTTCCTATAAGGCCGCCAACTCCTGTATTAGAGCGACCATTCACATCACCCATCGCGTAACTATCTGATACCGTGCCGTTAGCCAAGAATCCAATCAATCCACCTGCTGTGCTTGCACCTGTACTTTGACCATTATTAGCGGCAACTTCTCCCATGGCATAACTAAGTTCAACATTATTTGCTCCATACTCTACTACACCGATTAGGCCACCATGAAACCTATCATTATCTGTTCCAGAAGCTCCGATAGTATCTCCTGTCGCAAAGCTCTGAGAAACTGAAGAGCCATTTATAAGCCATCCTACTAGTCCACCTACACGATTGATCCCTGTGACATTACCTGTAGCATGGCTTTGCTCAATTACAGAATCCCAGCCAGATAAGCCGACCAAACCGCCGACATTTGCACCATTTGCTGTCACATCACCAGTCGCATAACTTTCACTAATCTGACCACCCATCTTATTTGTACCAACAAGCGTACCGACAAGCCCACCTATATTAGATGCTGCTGTACTAGCATCAAGACCGCCAAAAACATCGCCCGTCGCATAGGAATTTATAATCTTACCAACTTTATCGCCACCAACTTCTTTACTACCAACCAAACCACCGACATTTTCATTACCTCTAACAGTGCCGGTTGCGTAACTATTGCTGATTTCCGCGTCTTCACTCTTCCCAACCAAGCCACCAACATCGGCTGTACCCTCAACATCAATGGATGCGACAGAGTCTATTAAATCTGCATTCACGACACTACCGAATAGGCCTCCTACGGAGTTAGTACCGGTCACACTGCCCGCCTGCCCAACAACACCTTCAATCGTATCACTGGCATTGGTTAGCCTTCCGACCACCAACCCAACATTTGCATCACCGATTACCTGTCCAGAAACCGTAATATTTTTGATGGTTGCAAGGTTTGTACTGCCGAACAAGCCGACAAAACTCTCGCCAGGCCGGTTAATGTATAAGTCACTAACGCTAAAACCCGCACCATCGAAATTACCCTTGAAACTACCTAAAAGACTATTTGGGTCTGCACCTATTGGACTCCAGCCCTTTCCTCCATTGGCACTCGTACCAGCCTGATCACTATAACCTGCAGAAGCACTGTTCAAACCGTTGGATAGAACAAAATCATAACCTTCAGTTAATACAATATTGATGTTTTGTAGCTGATTCCAGTTAGTGATGGTGTAGGCACTGCCATCGGCACCGGTTTGTTCGGCATTTGTTAAGCCACCCCAACCACTATTGAAAAGTGTCGAAGCTGTGTCTCTATCTTCTACCCTAGTCACGTTGGTTAGGTAGGGTCTAAGAGTGCCATAACCTTCTACTGACACTCCCTCAGCAAGTGTCCAAATGCCAGCACCTGACCAGCTTGAAAAAGTTGAATCTAGTTTCATCTCTGCGGACGACATAACCGTGCCGCCTGCGCTTACGTCTTTTCCTGTTGATTCTTTATCCCAATAACTGTTGTTAATGATATTTGTACCACCATTAAAGCCGCCAACTAACCCTCCGACATTGGTGGCGTTAGTATTGGCTACCAAGCCAGTGGCGTATGTATTGGATACTGTCGTACCAGCAATTCCACCAATCAAACCACCTACGAACGGCTGATTATTGGTGGACGTTACCGAGCCTGTGGAATAACTATTTGTTATCGATGAAGCTGCCCCTGTTGCATAACCGACTAATCCACCTAAGCTACCATGAGGGCCTTCCACTGAAGCTTGACTGTAGCTTTGTGTAATAGTTGAGTTGTGAAGATAACCGACCACACCCCCCACCTGAGTATAGGTAGAATCCAAAGTTCCGTTAACCTGTCCATCCGTTGACACGTTTTGAATACTCGTATTGTTAAAAGCCGCCCCGACAAGACCGCCAACACGATTAACTCCGATGACATCAATATTTATTAAGTGAATATTTGAAATCTGCGCATTATCAACCGAACCAAATAATCCAGCACCTTCACCGGCCGTTTTATTGACAGTTAGGTTAGAAATAGTATTTCCAAGCCCATCAAATTGACCTGTAAATCTACTGGAATCTTCACCTATTGGTGTCCAAGTTACGCCAATGAGATCAACATTTGATCCCAGTTCATAGGTTCCCTGAACCGCAGTGTTCATCCATTGCAGTTGCTCGGCGTTGTGGATAACAACCTTACCGTTACTATCGAATTGAACCGCTGAATGATTATTTAATGCGTCAAAATAAACCCCTCCACCGCTGATATTGGTGTTTTCGATTTTAGCGTTGACGTAGATATTGTTATGCGCGTCTAAGGTCAGACTAGTATTGGCGTTCCAAACAATATTGGCACTGACGGTGATATTTCCGTCGTCGCTGCCATCAGCAGGTGTTTGTAGCGTTATATTGCTGTTTGCCAAGTTGGCAACAAGGGTATCAGCACCAATTGACGAACTGCTACTGGTCACGGGATCACCTGCAAAATCGCCACCTGCTCCGGAAACAATTTCAATGTCCGTCGGGTCAATTAACCATTCCCCAGTTTTGCCGTTTTCGGCTTTGGTGGTGACTTGCAGGCCTGGTTGGATTTGTACATTCGCCGCAGAGGTTTCTATAAAACCACCATCGCCGGTTGTTGGCGCGCTGGCATCCAAGGTACCGCCGGCAATCACTTGACCTTGAGTCATACCACCCATCAGCATAATGCGTCCGCTGGCATCGGCTTGCAGGGTTTGCGCTTGGATAATGCCGGTGTTATTGACCACGTTGCGGTAGATGTCGTTTTGCGCTTGGGTGGTCATTATGACAAAACCGCCATCGGCTTGAATCAGGCCGCCGTTTTGGGCTAGGGCATCAATCACGCCTTGTTCCACAGTGACGGTCATTAAACCGTCGCCAGTGAAGTCGAGCGTAACCTGGTTACCGGCGGCGAGGGCGACGTTGCCGTGGTCGGCGTGAATCTGGCCTTGGTTATTCACTTGATTGGCAATGAGTGCGACCACCCCGCCCTTGGCGCGGATGTTGCCAAGGTTTTTGATTTGGCCGTCACTTAACCCCAGGTTTTTGAAGTTGAGGGTGTTGTTTAAAAAGTCTTGGTCACTGATTTCGAGTGTTGAAGCAATTAAGCCACCAACATCGACTTGGGCGTTTTGTCCGAACAATATGCCGTTAGGGTTAATCAGATAGACGTTGCCATTGGCATTGAGGTTTCCGAGGATTTGGCTGGGGTTGGTGTCGTTAATGCGGTTGAGGGCGGCACTGTTAGAGCCGGGTTGGTGGAAGTTGACCGTTGCACCGGCACCGATATTAAAGCTGTTCCAGTTAGTAATGAGTTTATCGGTGGTTTGATGGATATTCATCACATTACCGGATTGGTTAATCGTGGCATTACCGTGGGTGACGTTGCCACCGGTGGGCAAGGTGCCCGGGTCAAGGGCATGCGCAACACCACCAAAACCCAACATCAGCGCGGCCACCGCGCCGACTATACCGCCTTTGCGTTTGCCCTTGCCTGGGGCGATTTCAGCGACAGCAATAAACATTTGTTTGGCATCAGACCAGACTAGACGATAGGTGTGGTTGAGCGAGGCACGTTTGATTTTGTTATTTTTTGTGTTCATGTTAAATTCTCCCTATCACCTTAGAATCGCGCCATGGCTTGTAGCCAGAAGCGACCATCATTTTTTTGTCCTTCAGAATCGCGGCCCGTTGTACTGCGATTATCGACCTCGTCATTCGCTTTATGTGCATAACTGGCACGGACTGAAATGTTTTGGCTAAAGCTCCAGTTTGCACCGACACCGACACCCGTTATGCTGTAGCTGTTTTTGCCATTATCATTCGCTGGGACATAACTATCCCATTTAGCGGCTTGCAGCGTAATTTCGCCGTGATCCACAAAGGCAACTAACTGCAACTGACCATTAAATACCGGCTGAGGTAGGTCATAGCGTCCTTCTAAGGTGAGTAAATAACCCTTATCACCTGAAGCTTCACCACCGGGATAAGCGCGCACGCCATTTGGACCACCTAGTGAGAACTTTTCGGCTGAGTCTAGGTTAGTGGTACTAAATTGAGCATTCGCAGTGGCTAATAGACTGGTACGTGCCGTTAGTTTTTGTAAACGGGCGATATTTAAAACTGATTTGGTAAAATCACCGTGGGTTGCTGGGCCTGTTTGATCTTGTTCAAAATCACCTCGGTTGCCTTTACGATTTAAGTGCCCCGAGCTAAAACGAATGCCATAATTAGTTAAACCACCGCCACCAAACTGATCCAAACGGTCGCCGTTCAAACCTATCGTGGCCGTGTTATAAACACGGTCCCTAATCTGTAGGCTAAGCTGTCTATCTTCCAGTTGTTTATAATCAAAACCCGCTGTCGCATAAAGGTTATTCAAGCGGCTACGAAATATTGGATAACGCAATTCCAAGCCTGCTGTTCGTGCACTACCTTCAAAGCCATCACCCTTAAGCTCTCGCCCCAATTCATATTCTAGGTAACTTATGTGCGTGTTTAGCATTAAACCGCTGTAACCCACTGGCAAGCTATAACCTAAACGCGCATATTTAAGTGCGAGGTCCTCAGTAAAGGTTTCAGTACTCACACTGGCCATTAAACTGAGTTGGTCACCCATGCCAGCTAGATTATTGATATTGCCCATCGCATTAGCGCGCCATTCTCCGGTGTAGCGGTTGCCGTAATTATCTACCCAAGCCGCACCAGTATAACGCGGCGTGGCATCGAGTAACACATTCACGCGGGTGGTGCCGACTTCACTGCCCGCTTGTAAGTTTGAGCGCGCCGCCACACCTGCTAAATCGTTAAAAATAAGCAAACCGCGCTCTAGTTGATTGGCTTGCACGACACCGCCGGAATCCGCTTTAAGCGCATGATTGAGCGTGTTTACGATACGCTGTTCGCTAAGGTTAATTTCAGTGTTCTCAATGACATGGCTCCAGCGTCCATCACCGTCAATACGTCCGGGCTGAATTAGAATCAATAAATCGCCTTCACTAATGTCTTGTTCTGGCAAATAGGCAAAAGCCAAAAAATAGCCTTTATTTTTGAGATATTCCGTCACACGATCGGCAATATGTTGCAGGCCATTGAAGCCCAAAGATTGGCCAATTTGATCATTCACCAGGTTTAGTAATTCTCGCTCAGTGGCCATGCCTTCATAGCCTTGAAAACTTATCGAGCGTAGTTGAATCGTGGCACCCGTGTCTGGTAAGGGGGCGGGTAATCGACTTTGCGCATCGGGCAAGCGATCTATACCGCGCTGCTGGGTTTCAATATCGCGCAACAGTGAACCGGCGTCTGGGGTTTGCGCTAAGACCGGCGTTACCAAGGCGGCAGTAGTTAATACGAGTAATGTTTTAGAGGCGTTGATTTTTTTCTTGTGCATAATTTAGCGTCCTTAAGTATTTGATAAACTTAATTTAGCAAAATACACCTTGCACAATTCTGATAAATTCTGTCAGAAAGACGATTATTTGACTGATTGCCAGATATAACCTAATCCGTGCACCGTTTCTAATGGCATGGCATGTTGAGCCACTGCATCAACCTTGTTTCGGATACGATAGACTGCCGAATCGAGCGCCTTGGGGTCATAAGTATCGTAATTTTTATTTAACGCATTCATTAGCATTTCTTTGGACACCAAGCTTCCAGCATGGTCAATTAAAAGCGCCATCATAATTGTTTCTCGTGCTGTCAAGGTTATTTGAATACCAGCAGGACAGATCAATTGATTACTCACCAAAGACCACTTCATCTGTGCTGACAGATTTTTATCCTTGGCAAGACTTTGCTTAGTGCGCGCATAATGCGCTAAGATCGCCAACAACTCATCCAGATCAACCGGTTTTGGCAAGTAATAATCCACATCTAAATCAAACGCCGCAATTCGGTCTTTTACACGCCCTAGCGCACTCATAATGAGCAGCAGGCCTGCATGATGATCTTTAATTTGATTGACCACCTCGAGTGCGTCGCCATCGGGCAATAAACGGTCAAATAACACCGCATCGAAAGTTTGCTCGTTAATCAATGCTAAACTATGCCTAATATCGAATGAAATTTGCACAGCATAACCCCGTTTAATTAAAAACCGTTGCAGCTGGTAAGCCAAATCTTCTTCATCTTCAATAAGCAATAGTGTTAATTTTGAGGCGGGCGAATCTTGCACCTTCATTCTCTCCTAACGTTTCCGCGTCTGTTTGCAATAAGCATGGGATTAGTGTTATTTAGCCTGGCTACTTTGCTGCGGGCTGATAACCTCCAGTGTCATCCGTACCAAAACCTGCCACATCATAGCATGATATTTTTTGATGCTTCGGCTGCGCTAGACTTTGACGACATTCAAACCATTGAATTTACCGAGCCATATTCAGCAAAAGCGCTGGGATTAACGCGCAATGCGGTCTGGATAAAAACCCACTTTAATCCGAAGCAGGCCTGCTTAACGCCAAGCTGGTATTTGCAGTTTGGTAATCCGTTTTTGGATTACATTGATGTGTATATTTTACAAAATAATAGATTACTAGCGCACCATGAACTGGGAGATCGACGTAGCCGCCCTGCTGACCTGCCCCCGCAACGCTTACCCGCCCTTCCTTTAAGTCCCTATTTACATGCAGACGCCGCTGATGAGTTGGTCATTTTTGCTCGCTTAGCGTCGCAAAACTCGATCGCAACCCATATGGTTTTTATAACTCAGGCTCAGATACAGGCACAAGAATTGCCGGTGCTGATATTATCTGCGTTTGTTGCATCTGCTTTAATATTACTGCTCGTTTTTAGTATTATTTTGTGGGCACTCACCCGTCAAGCCGCTTTACTTTATTACATTGTTATGTTATTAAGCTATGGCTATATTTTAGCAACGGTATACGGCTGGATGCATCTCTTTGCCTTACCCAGTGACCCTTGGATCTTAATAGCACAGCCTGTCTTAATTTTAAGTTTTCTACTGCTGACTAATGCCATACTTGCCATTAACCAGACCTATAAAAAACTTTATCAAGTCCTTTTAGCCATTGCTGTTTTTTTGGTCGTCCTTAGCTTAATAAGCGGCCTAATGGATAACTTGCAACCCGCTTTAAAAATCGTTCATAGTCTAGGCGTAATCCTACTATTCATCCTACTGGTGATAAGTGGTTTGATGTTTAAAAACAATACCATTGCCAAGTTCTATTTTTTAGTATTTGGGGTAATGATCTTTGCCTTAATCTTAAGAATCATGGCCATCTATAATTTTGTGCCCGCTAACTTTTTTCTAGCGCACCTATTTTCGTTTATGATCCTAATTCAACTCATTATTTTGTTTTTTGTCACCCTAGGCTTCTACTACAAACATTATTTGGGCTTACTAAAACAACAACAACAATTACAACTTGAACAAGAGCTGGTCAGTCAACGCAAGTTGTTTTTGCGCCTGCTGTCTCATGAGTTTATGACCCCCTTAGCCATTGGTAGCGCAGCGGGTCGCAATTTAGCAGACGATCTTGATGACTTAGCTAAACAAAATGTGGCACCTCATATCGTTCGTCAAATGCAACAAGACTTACACACTCAGCAACGTGCTCGTCAACGCCTACAGGACTTGGTCAACCAGTGCTTAGAGGCTGACTATGAGGTGAATCGTTTTGAAGAAGGTTACACAACACTGGCTAAATTCAGCCGAATCTTTTATCAAAATCTTAATAAAATTGACCAACGGCCACGTATTATTGTGGAATGGGGTTTTGAACCAGAGCAGCTTTCAGAACAACATAGCGCCCTGCGGATTAAAGGCGATGCCGAGCCGCTGGTAATGGCGCTGAATATGGTGGTGAATAATGCCTTAAAATATTCCAAACAGGATCAAAACGTAATCATCACTGTTTCACTTGATAAGGCGCAACTCACCATTGCGGTGCGCGACTTTGGTATTGGTTTTGATCAAGATAAAGAAATCACCCAGGCTTTCAAACGCGGGCGTAATACTCAGAGTACGTCGGGATTAGGACTAGGCTTATTTATTAGCCAAGATATTTTGCAACGCTATCATGGCGAGCTCACGATCAAACCGCAACAACCTGGCAGTTTAGTGAGTCTATGTATTCCTCTGAGCATTCCATTAGATAGCAAGTAGGTAGATTTGATATACTATTTGATTTTTAAAGACACCTGACTATGCCACAAGACTATCGTGTACCGCATCTGACCACGGCACTGACCGGCCCGTTACTTGAATTAGAAGAACACTTGCTTAATCACTCTCATGCGATAGAAGCCTGGTTTAGGCAAGAGTTTCGCGATACGCCGGCGCCCTTTTACGCGTCAGTGGATTTGCGTAATGCAGGTTATAAGCTAGCGCCCGTCGATACGAACCTATTCCCGGCGGGCTTTAATAATCTGCATCCAGATTTACGCCCTTTGGCGGTACAAGCGGCACAACACGCGATTACCCAGGCATGCCCTGTCACTGATGGCGTGCTAATCATTCCAGAAAACCATACCCGCAATAGCTTTTACCTAGAAAATCTTTACACCCTAAAAGAGATTATTGAAAGCGCTGGCTATGAGGTGCGCATTGGCTCGATTAACCCTGAAATCACTGAAGCACAGATCATAGACCTGCCCTCAGCTAATCGCCTGGTATTAGAACCCTTAGCGCGTGAAAGTAATCGCGTCGGTGTGGCGGGATTTTTTCCCTGTGCGGTATTGTTGAATAATGACTTATCTGCGGGCCGCCCCGCTATTTTAGAAGGCATTGAGCAGGTACTTATGCCGCCACTTGATTTGGGCTGGTCGAGCCGTTACAAAACTCACCATTTTCAGCACTATGCCACGGTAGCTAAACGCTTAGCTGAATTAGTCGATATTGACCCTTGGTTAATTACGCCCGAATCCGTGCAATGTGGCGAAGTGGATTTTAAAAACCCGGCCAGCCTAGAACGCCTAGCCACCAAGGTAAACGAGGTCTTAGCCAAAACGGGGGATTATTACCACGAACATGATATTGACTGTAAGCCGTTTGTGATTGTTAAATCCGATAGCGGTACCTATGGCATGGCGATTATGTCAGTGCAATCAGCGGATGATATTCTCAAGCTCAATCGAAAACAGCGAAATAAGATGAGTTTTGCGAAAGAAGGCTTAGCGGTAGATAAAATGCTCGTGCAAGAAGGCGTTTATACCTTTGAAACGGTTGACAATGCTGTCGCCGAACCGGTGGTCTATATGATTCATAATCATGTGATTGGTGGGTTTTATCGCATTCATACCGGTAAGACCGCGACGGATAATCTGAACTCACCGGGTATGCATTTTGAGCCGATGTCGTTTCAGCAATCGGGTGTGCTACCGGATCAAAGCCAAGGACCGGATGCTGAACCTAATCGTTTTTATGCTTATGGGGTGATTGCGCGTTTGGCACTATTGGCAGCGGCTTACGAAATTAAATATTCCAAAACCGCTAAGCCAGACTAGGCTCTTATCGATTCTCTTGTTCTTGCTGTTCGTCTTGTTGGCAATTCATCTCAGCCAACAAGGCGGTATTCCATAACACAATCCACCAAATCAAATACAACCACAATAAAAACAAAGGTAAGGCCGCTAAGGCGCCATAGACCAAATCATAGGTCGGAAAGGCTTGAATAAACCAAGCAAAACCTCGTTTTAATAATTCAAACTGAATACTGGCCATAATCGCGACCAGGCCTGCTTGCTGCCAGGAAATAAAAGCGGTTGGCACCCATTTAAATACCATAAAGAACACCACAAACCCGACAATCAGCGGTACCAGTTTTAACCATTCCAACATCTTGACCGGTTCATAATCATTCAGTTCTTGCCAAATGGGATAGGCCATTAAACTACTGCTCGCAAACAAGCCCGCACCTAGCAAAATAGGACCCATTAAGCTGATCGCAAAATATTTGCTTATGACCATCCACCAAGTACGCTCACGGCGCACTTGCCAAAAGCTATTAACCTTTTGATCGATATGCCAAAGCAGTAATAAGGTGGTCACCCACATCGCTAGCAGGCCTGGTAAGGCTAAACGACTGGCTTGTTGGGCAAAACTATTTAAGGATTGGGCAACCACGGGTTGAGAATCAGGAATGAAGTGCGTGAACACCATATCCAGCACCAAATTCTGCAAGGGTTCAAATAACGGTGACATAGAGAAGATACTGATCATAATGGCCAACATCGGCACTAAACTGACCAGCGACACATAAGCGAGTGATGAAACCAGGTCCCCGCCTTTACACACCACAAAGCGTTGACCACTGGCAAAAAACAAAGCCAGGCCGGGTAGCCTGGCTAGTTTTGTAAAGGTCGTTTTTAACAAGCGCATTGCATTAGCTCATTCATGATGAGTTAATTACGACGGCTGGCAAATACCATACTTTTCAATAGGTTCAAGCCTTCATAAAGCTCGTAGTCTTCCGACAGCAAACTAGCGGTTTCATCCTGTTTGCTCTCTTCAGTGTCATTAGCACCAGGCTGATTAATGTGACCGTCCAAGTCGGCTTCGCGGCTACGACGTTCTTGGTTCACACGCTCAACTTTCACCAAATCAATTTCAATGTCGGGCTTAATACCCGATGCTTGAATTGAACGACCAGATGGCGTGAAATACAAGGCCGTAGTCAACTTAATCGCCGCACCATTATTGAGCGGTAATATAGACTGCACCGAGCCTTTACCAAAAGTATCACGACCGGCAATAAGTGCTCGCCCGTGGTCTTGCAAGGCACCGGCCACGATTTCAGACGCCGATGCGGAACCTTCATTGACCAACACCACAATCGGCTTGCCGTTCATTAAATCGCCCCGCTTGGCTTCAAAACGCATCTGGGAGTTTTGTAGACGCCCTTCGGTGTATACAATCAAGCCTTCGTTTAAAAACACATTCGACACATCAACTGATGCGCTCAATACCCCACCGGGATTATTACGCAAATCCAATACCAGGCCTGCTAAGGGGCCGCCATTTTCCTGCTCTAGGGCGCGAATCGCGCGTGATAGGTCTTCACCGGTGCGCGTTTGGAACTGGCTAATACGAACATAGCCTAAGTCCGCTTCTAATAGACGTTCACGCACACTGCGTACTTTAATAACGGCACGCTCTAACTCAAACACCAGCGGCTCAGACTCACCACTACGAATGATGGTCAACTTGATGGTGCTGCCAGGTTCGCCACGCATCATTTTCACCGCATCAGTCAAGCTCATCCCCTGTAGTGAGGTATCGTCCAATTTAATGATAATATCGCCAGAACGGACACCGGCACGTTGTGCAGGTGTGTCGTCGATTGGTGCCACAACGCGCACCGCACCGTCTTCCATGCCGACTTCCATACCTAAGCCACCAAACTCGCCACGGGTGCTTTCTTCAACCCGCTCAAAACTTTCTTTTGGCAAATAATCAGAGTGGGGGTCAAGATTGGTTAGCATGCCACGAATCGCATTTTCAAGCATTTTTTCATTTTCAATCGGCTCAAAGTAACCGGTCGATATACGGTCGTAAACCTCAACAAAAGCACGCAATTGTTCAAGTGGCAAACCTGAAGCACTGGAAGCTTGGCGATCAGCCATCACGCTCGTGCCTACGACTAAACTGGCGCCCAGCACACCCCCCATAATCATCCAACTGATTTTCTTTAAACCGGTCACTTTCGCCACTGCCTTATCCTCGTTATGCGCTGTTCAATGCATTATAAGTGATCTTTTTATGACACAAGATCGTAATTTTGCATTAGAATTTGCTGAAATAAAATTAATAATTAGGATACGAATAATCATGAGCGAACACAACCTTTTCGAGATGAAAGAAGACAATATCCTTAAAGCTTCCAAAGCTTTGAAGGCCATGGGCCATCCATTACGCTTAAAAATCCTCTGTGTCTTAAGTGATGGTGAAATGCCGGTGATGGATATCGTGTCAAAGGTTGGCACAACCCAAAGTAATGTGTCGCAACATATTGATATTTTGCGTGAAAAAGGGATTGTTGCGTCGCGTCGCGATGGTAGTAAAATTCTTTGTAGTGTCGCTGATGAAGAAATCATCAACCTGCTACACGCGATGCAAGCAACTTTCTGCCCAACAGCTTAACTTTTATAATTAACCGCTCATAGTTTAACGGGATAAAACGGCTGCCTCCTAAGCGGCAACTCCAGGTTCGAGTCCTGGTGGGCGGACACCTTATTTTCCTAAGTCTTGTTTGATACGACTAAGTACCTGCTCAGTGGCATCTTGGTTTGGTAGACTAGCCAGCTTTGCGGACCCCTCAATCCAGCGTTGGTCTGTAAACCAGCTTTCAATAGCCCTCGCCAAACCCTCCGGCGTCAGATCAGCTTGGATGATTTTTTGGGCCACGGCTTGATTCACCAATACATCGGCATTGGCACTTTGGTGATCATCCACCGCATAGGGAAAGGGAATAAAAATCGCAGCGCGCTTCGCTGCCTGCACCTCGCTCACCGTTAAAGCACCAGCTCGCGCAATAACAAGATCACATCCAGCATAGGCCTTCGCCATATCATCTATAAACGACACCACCTGCGCCTCATTGATATCACAGGCCTCATAGGCTGCCTGTGTGCTGGTTTGATCCGCCGCGCCGGTTTGATGAATCACTTTTGGGCGCTGTTCCTTGGGAATCAAGGCCAGTGCCTGTGGCAGGGTTTCATTTAATGCCCGCGCGCCGCGACTACCGCCGATCACCAATAACTGTTTAGGCGTTGCATCGACATCTTCAGCATTCAGTGCGGCAACCTCTCGAATTGCAGCTCTGACCGGATTCCCCACTAAACATTGATTTTTAACTTTCCAACCGGCCACCGGAAAACCACAAAATACGGTTTTTGCTAGCGGTGCAAGCAAGCGATTAGTGAGGCCAACAATCGCATTTTGTTCATGCAAATAGAGTGGCAGGCCTGCTAATTTAGCCGCTAATCCGCCAGGACCACAGACAAACCCGCCCATTCCAAGTACCGCATCAGGCTGCAGCTGTTTAATTAAGCGATATGCCTGCCAGCAGGCCTGGCTTAGCCGCCAGGGAGCGGTCAACCAACCGCGCCAACCATTACCCCTTAGTCCTTTAACATCAATAGCATAAAATGGCACATTGGCGGACGTCACCCATTGCTTTTCCATGCCATTTGGGGTGCCTAGCCAAACTACTTCCACGCCTTGCGATTGCCAAGCCGTCGCCAGCGCCAATCCAGGAAACACATGGCCACCGGTACCGGCCGCCATAATCATAATGCGCTGTAATTTCTTCATAACACTCCTTGCGGATTTGCTTCTTGCTGAACTGGCGCTGCGATAGCCATAGACCGCGACAAGCGTGTTTCATACTCAATACGAAGGACAAGGCCGATAGCTAACAATGCCATCATTAAACTACTGCCGCCATAACTGACAAAAGGCAAGGTAAGTCCCTTGGTAGGAAACACGCCTAAATTCACACCCACATTAATTAAAATTTGACCGGCGAACATAATCGCTATGCCATAGACCACTAAAGCTTTAAACGGCGCCTCTGGCATCCATGCCGCTTGCGCGATCGCAAACATTCGCCACAGTAACAATCCATAAAGCGACAACAGCAATACCACACCTAACCAACCGGTTTCTTCAGCAAAGACCGCAAACATAAAGTCGGTATGGGCATCCGGTAAGTAGAGTAGCTTTTGTACACTCGCCCCCAATCCGCTGCCCGTCAGGCCACCCGATCCAATCGCCATGAGTGCCTGAGATAACTGATAACCTACCCCGTATGGATCTTGCCATGGGTCCATAAAGTTCATCACCCGTGCCATTCGATAGGGTGAATTGATTACCAACGCAGCGAGTAATGCACCAATCGGTAATACGGTAATCACAAAATAGCGAAAGGGCGCGCCCGCGATAAACAACATACCGACCAACACCCCTGCAATCAGTACCGTCGTGCCATAGTCTGGTTGCAGTAATAACAACCCGGCCATGATGCCAAAGGGTAAAAACAACCGCATGACAGCACTGGCATCCTGCTTAACCGCATCCTGATGACGCTGTAAATAACCGGCTAGAAACAAGATCGTGGCGATTTTCATCCATTCAGCAGGCTGAAAATTCATCACCACCAACGGTAACCAACGTTTGGCACCCCCAATTTCGCGACCAAATATTAACACCAGCGCCAATAGCACCAAACCCAGTAAAAACCATTTACCCCGATGACGTAACCAACTTTCACTCGGCACCATTATTACCAGTGCCGCCAATAAACCACCGAGCCCTAATGCAAAAACTTGACGCTGAAAATAATGCCATTGATGGCCAAAGCGCACCTCACTGACCGCAACCGAACTCGATAGCACCATCACCAACCCCAAGATCACCAGCGCCATCACCATTAAAATGAGTCCGCCATCGAGGGCTCGAATGTCAAAACGCCATGCATTAACCACGCGTTGTGTTCTCCAGAGCAGTCACGCAGGTTGCAAAATGGCGCCCACGATGTTGATAATTGTCAAATTGATCAAGACTCGCACAGGCAGGCGATAACAGCACCGTATCACCGGCTTGTGCTAAGGAGGCAGCCAAATTCACTGCTTCATCCAAAGTTTGCACATGATGGCAAGGCAGATGAGCAGACCAGGCCTGGTAGAGTTGCGCGGCATCACGACCATAAACAATAGCGGCACGCGCGAACTCAGCCAGCGGCTGCGCTAAGGGTGCCATATCCGCCCCTTTCGCATCGCCACCCGCTAATAGCACCAATTTAGCCGGTTGAATGGCCGAGCCCATACTTTTAACGGCCGTCAAGGTTGCACCCACGTTGGTGCCCTTAGAATCATTAATCCAGGTAATCTGGTTAAATTGCGCCACCCATTCAGTACGATGAGGCAGGCCGGCGAAGTTGCGTAACACCTGCTGAACAATAGTGTCATCTATGTCAAACTCCTGCACCAAGGCTAAGGACGCGAGGGCATTTAATAGCTGATGCGGTGCTTGCAGTTTTAACTCACTGACAGGCATAAGGCGCTTTTCACCCTGCGCCAAATAGCTCAAGCCATCCAAGTCCACTTCAATACCCCAATCTCTGGCACTGCGCGGCGGCTGCAAACCAAAATACTGTTTCGGCGTAATATTCGGCACCCAAAAAGGCGTCGGCTCGTCAAGCGGCATGACCGCCAGCTCAGTATCCTGATAAATGGTATTTTTAGATTGAATATACGCATCCATGCCATCGTATCGATCTAAATGGTCTTCACAAATATTCAACACGGTTGACGCACAGGTATGCAATGAATAGGTGGTGTCTAGTTGGAAACTGGACAATTCAAGCACAAACACATCATAGTTCTGCTCCTCGAGCAACAGATCCAAGGCCGCCTTACCGATATTACCGCCCATGCCTGTTTTATAGCCACCTGCTGTCAATAAGCTAGCCGTTAAACTTGTGACGGTACTTTTGCCATTTGAACCCGTTATACCAATAATCGGTGCACTGGCCGCACGAGCAAACAACTCAATATCACCGATAATGTCTATGCCCTTTTGCCTAAATACTTGTAGCCAAGGCTGGCGCAAATCAATGCCGGGACTGATCACCACCAGCGTGGTTTTGGCAAGCCAGCTTTTTGGCAAACTGCCCGTCGCAAATTGAACGTCTGGATAGGTTTGCTTTAAGGTCGTGATATCAAGGGCTTCACGCGTATCATAAGCCAAGATCGCTTCATTGTTATGGGTTAAGTAGCGCAACACCGATTGTCCAGTTATGCCTAATCCAATCACTAGATACATGGTTTATCTCAACTTTAAGCTGGCCAGTCCAATCAACACCAAAATAATGGTGATAATCCAAAAGCGCACAATAATTTGGGATTCATGCCAGTTTTTATGTTCAAAATGATGATGCAATGGCGCCATTAAAAACACCCGTTTACCACGAAGTTTGTATGAACCCACTTGCAAAATAACCGAGAGGGTTTCAATCACAAAAATCCCCCCCATTATAAATAACACGATTTCCTGGCGAACCGCCACCGCGGTCGCACCTAGCGCCGCCCCTAAAGCAAGCGAACCGACATCGCCCATAAAGACTTGCGCCGGATGGGTGTTAAACCACAAAAAGCCGAGACCGGCTCCGACCATCGCGGCCATTAAAATCGTTAGCTCGCCGACCCCTGGAATATGTGGAATGTCTAAATAGGCTGCAAAAACGGCATGGCCGGAGGCATAAGCAAACACACCCAAGGCAGCGGCGACCATCACCGTGGGCATAATCGCCAAGCCATCTAAACCGTCCGTTAAATTCACCGCGTTGGAGGTACCGACTATCACAAAGTAACTCAACACAATCACCCAAGCACCTAAATAGATATAGGTGTCCTTCATATAGGGAATGAGCAACTGAGTTTCTGCTGGTACCTGCGCAAAATGATAAAAGCCAAAAGCGGCAATTAAACCAATGACGGACTGCCAAAAAAACTTGGTCCGCGAGCGCATCCCTTCCGGGTCACGATAGACCACTTTTTTATAGTCATCGATAAAGCCGATCACCCCAAAGCCAAACATGGTAAAGCTAACCAAGAGAAGATAAAAGTTACTAAGGTCACCCCACAATAATAATGCGATGGCAATGGCAAACAAAATAAGTGTACCGCCCATCGTAGGGGTGCCCGCTTTAACCAAATGGCTTTGTGGCCCATCTTGTCGAATGCTTTGCCCTACTTTTAAGCGCGTGAGCCAGCGAATCACTGCCGGACCAATTAAAAAGGAAATAATCAACGCCGTTAGCACACTCATAATGGCACGTACGGTGATGTAATTAAAAACCGTAAAGCCGCTATGAAACTGGCTTAAATACTGACTAAGATAAATGAGCATCGGCAATCCTTTGAGTTAGGCCAGGGCGCAACTGATCCATTGCGGCACTGCGCGAGCCTTTAATTAAGACGACCCAGGGTTCGCCAGTTTGATAAAGGGTAAATAAGTGTTCAATCATCGCCGCGTGTTCGGCGGCTTGGGCCAAGGTTTTACCGCTTGCTAACGACTTAAAGCCCGCGACATAATCGTCGGCATTGCCACCCTGTGCCCAGAGTTGGCGCACACCTAATTTAACCGCCTGCCGACCAATTTGATAATGGGCCTCAGCAGCGGTACTGCCTAACTCTGCCATAGATCCTAAGCAGGCCAGCATCGGCTTGTTATCCGGACTGGCAAGCGCATGTAGACTATCTAACCCTGCCGCCATCGAGCTTGGATTAGCGTTGTAACTATCATCAATTAAGGTGAGTTGACCCAGCTGAAAAATCTGCAACCGACCATCTGTACCCGTAAACTTGGCAAACACCGGTGCAATGTCATCCCAATCCCAATTTAACACCTGTGCCACCGCTGCGCCTGCCGCAAGATTGTAGGCGTTGTGAACCCCTAGTAACGGGCTAGTGACGGTGCGCCAGGCCTGCTGATAATACAGCTCAAACTGAATGCCTTGCTTGGTGGTGGACACATTTCGAATCCGAATGTCAGCTTGTGCAGCCTGGCCAAAACTCATCGCTTTACGACCACTTCGGGTCAATTTACCAAACCAGTGGCTAAAACCGGGCGAATCAGTATTAATGATGCCAACGCCATCAGGCTTTAAGCCATGCATAATTTCGCCTTTAGCGGTAATAATGCCATCAAGACTGCCAAAACCTTCAAGATGAGCCGGGGCAGCAAGGGTAATAATCGCAATATCCGGTTCAGCTAAGCGGGTTAAACAATCAATTTCGCCTTGATGGTTCGCGCCCATTTCAATCACTGCATACCGGTGCTCATCACGCAAACGTAATAATGTGCGTGGCACACCAAATTGATTATTTAGATTGCCTTGTGTTGCAAGTGTTGGCCCCTTAGTCGCGAATAGAGCAGCAAGCAGTTCTTTAACGGTCGTTTTACCGTTCGAACCAGTCACCGCCACTAAACATTCAAGCTGTGCGGCTTGTCGGTGGGCCTGCCCCAACCGTCCCAACGCGCGGGTGGTATCCGACACTAATAAACAAGGCACAGTTTGTTTAGCATAGTTTTTATTGCTAATGATGCAGGCCACAGCACCCTGCTCAATCGCTTGGGCGATAAATCGATGACCATCAAATCGCGTCCCTTCAATCGCAATATAGACATCACCTGGCATGACCGCGCGTGAATCCGTGACCATCTGAGCAACCGCTAAATCAGCTTGCGCTTGCCATTTAGTGGGTAGAATCACATTTAACCATTCTGCTAGCTGTCCCAGCGTCCAGCGTCCAAATCGCATTACAGTCCGCCCTTTGTCAGTTGTCATGGCGTCCAATCCTTTATTACTTGTTGATCCGAAAAGGCAAAATAGATACCGTTAATTTCTTGTGTTGTCTCATGGCCTTTGCCGGCAATTAAAACCCAATCACCCTCTTTAGCACCAGCCAAAGCGGCTTCGATGGCTAGCTGACGATCCGGCTGAATCATGATTTTCAGCTGATCATATCCTGATGGCAGGCCTGCTAACATATCGTTAAAAATCATGTCAATTTGCTCGCTACGCGGGTTATCACTGGTTAATACCAAATGATCCGCAAGTTGATAAGCCACGCTGGTCATCGCTGGACGCTTGGTTTTATCACGATCCCCCCCACAACCAAACACCACCCATAGCGCAGCGGTTTTATCTATTGCTGAACGTTGTTTATTAAGGGTTAATAACACTTGGCGCAGTGCGTCCGTAGTATGAGCAAAATCGACAACCACTTGGAGTGGCTTAACACAACTAACCTGCTCTAAGCGACCACTGGGGGCATGCAATGTTTCAGCGAGGGCAACCAAGTCCGCTAAATTAAAACCCACCGCCAATAATATTCGTAGGCTACATAGTAAATTTTCAATATTATACTCACCCAACAAAGACGAATTCAGCTGGAAGCGCTTTTTCTGCCAAGCCAAATCGAGTTGATAACCCTTGGCTAGCGCTTTATGTTTAACCAAACTTAAACTGTTTGGATTAGGACCAGCAAAAGCAGGTGCTGATTCACGAGGATAGTAGCCAGCTAGTAATGGCATAGCTTCTGATGGATAACTGGCGATTGCTTTTAACAATTGCTGACCTACCGAATCCTGTTGATTAATGACCCAATAACCCGATTGACCGGGTAATGAACGAAGAAAAAAATCCATCTTAGCTTGATGATAGGCTTGAAGCGACCCGTGAAAATCGAGATGATCTTCTGTTACCTGTGTCATGGCTTTGACTGCAAAGGCTAATCCGTCAATCCGCCCTTGCACAACAGCATGAGAGGACACCTCCATTACCGCATATTTGCAACCTTGCTGTTGAGCAGCGTATAACCAGGCCTGAATCGTTAAAATATCGGGGGTGGTATGTCCTGTACTCACTAAATCCGGATAAACCCCGGCGCCCAAGGTTCCCATTAAGGCAACTCGATGACCTAATTTATGCAATGCTTGCGCCGTGAGAAAACTGGTGGTGGTTTTGCCGTTGGTACCGGTTATGCCAATTAAACAAAGCTCACGACTCGGATGGTCATAGAACCAGTTAGCAAGAGTGGCTAGTCGCTCCGCTAAGGCAGGTACCAACCAAACAACAAGACTCTCCGGAATCGCCGCTGGACACTGATCCGTAATCATTAATCGCGCACCGGCTTGAACCGCTTGTGCGGCAAAACTGTTGGCATGAACACGTTGACCTGGCAGTGCAATAAAGACACTATTTTCAGTGCAGTAACTCGCATGCCGAAATAAGCCATTGACCCCCAAACCACCTAAACTGGCACCAAACATTTGGGTAATATCCTTCGCTAAAAAGGTTTCTAATTGGGCAAATGTTTTAGGGGACGCTTGCATCATGGCACGCTCACTAAATCAGGATCAACATTACGAATGCGCAAAGCATGGGTCATGACTTCACGAAAAACGGGCGCGGCTACTGTACCCCCACCATATATGCCTCGACTCGGCTCATCAATCATTACCGCAACCAAAATTTGCGGACGACTGACTGGAGCTAAGCCAACAAACATAGCTTGGTATTGATCTAGTTGATAAACTCCGCCAGCGGTCTTATGCACCGTACCGGTTTTACCTGCGACTCGATAACCGTCAACACTGGCTGCGACTGCCGTGCCACCTGGCTGCGTTACACTCTCCATCATTAACAATACCGCTTGAGCACTCTCGGGTGAAATGACCTGACGGGGTTGTGGGCGCACGTGATTATCGACTAACATCAAAGGAGTTATCTGCCCCTGGGTACCAAAAATTTGATAAGCCTGTGCCAATTGTAACAAGGTAGCATTAAAACCATACCCGAACGAATTAGAGACCTGATCCATCCCTGACCAGTTAGCGAAATGACGCAACCGTCCATTTTGCTCGCCTGGTAAAAAAAGGCCAGTATCATGACCAAAGCCAAGCTGGGTCATAAATTCCCACTGAGTTGCACGCGTCATTCTTGGCACTAACTTAGCCATTGCAACGTTACTGGACTTTTGCACTACACCTGTCAAAGTTAACTCACGATAGTTAATAGCATCACTAATTAAATGGCCATGCAAGCGAATATGACCAGGATGGGTATCAACCACTTCATCCTCAGAGACCAACCCCTCATCTAACAACTTAGCAATAATCAACGGTTTTATTGTTGAACCTGGCTCTATCAGCGTTGAAATGGCACGATTACGAATCGCCTCACCGCTTATTTGGCTGCGGTCATTTGGATTAAAACTAGGTTGATTGGCGAGGGCTAAAATTTCAGCATTGGCAAGGTCAATCACCACAACAGACCCACCTTGCGCTTGATGCTTAACCAAACTATCGTGTAAAGCTTTGTGGGCAAAGTATTGAATATCACTATCGAGGGTTAGTTTTAATTGCTGACCAGGCTGCATATCTTGCTGAGTAGCTACCGAAGATACTACACGCCCTTTTAAATCCTTGACCACTCTAAATCGACCTGATTGACCGCTAAGCCACTGGTTATAAATGGCTTCTAAGCCATCTTGACCAATATCATCAATATTGGTGTAACCCACCAAATGGGCAGTAGTATGAGCTTGGGGATAATAGCGACGATATTCATGTTTAACATAAACAAAAGGTAAATTCAGCGCGGCGACTGCCTCACCGACTTCGGGCACTAGTCCTCGGCGAAGATAGAGATAACGTCGTTGTGACTGCTGCTCAACCATACGAACCAAACTGGCAGGCGATACCTCTAGCACGCGGGCCAAATCCGCTAAAATGCGCCTTTTTTCTGGATGGGCGTTTAGCCGATTAGCATCGACCCAAATAGAATTTATCGGCGTACTGAGTGCAAGAACCTTATCGTTACGATCTACAATTTGACCGCGTGGAGCCGGTACCTCGATAACGCGCAATTGACGCTTGTCCGCTTCTGCGTTCAAAAAATCCGCATGTAACCATTGTAAATAAAAAGCACGACCCACTAACGCCAGCAGGCCTGCTAACAAAATAAACAGAATGATGCGTGCTCGAATAGACGAGTTCATCGGTTAGGTTCTTCGGTTAAAACGAGATAACGAATGTGTTGCGGACGCTGCATTTTTAGATCAGTTCTTGCCTGCTGCTCCACCAACAACGGGGCGGTTAAATGTGCTGACTCTAAAACCATTTGGCCCCACTGCTCTTTTAATTGAGCATGATAGACTAGTTCGCTGTAATACTGGGCCTCAAGCTCCCTGATTTGATGTTGCAGCAATACTTTAGCCATCATCGCCAAGCCCAATATAACCACCAAAATCAAAGTAAAAAGCCCACCCATATCAAAACGCTTGATAGGAGTAGGCTTAGGCTCGTACCCTTGCATCCTCAGACGACCACAATCACTTAATCAACTTGGCGTCTTAAAAAGGCAGGAATGTCAAGGTAATTACTTGAGCGTGGCATAGCACCACCATTTGCAACCATGGCAGCACGCGACGTCTCTGCCTCATAAGGCGCTGGCGCAGATTGTGGCTTAGGTTCAACCAAGGTTGGCTTTATTGTTGCCACTTTAGGGGCCTCTGTTAACTCAGTCTCGACTTGTGGCGCATTGTGATTCATTTCTTTGGCGCGCTCAGATGCCTGTACAGCTTGAACACCTTGGGTATTAGGGCGCACCATTTGTGGCTTAGCACTTGAACCCATCAAACCGGTTGCGACAACTGTTACCCGAATTTCATCTTGTAGTGTTTCATCAATTGAGGTACCTATAATGACGCGTGCATCACTATCAGCAAACTGGTTGACCACATCACCAATCACATTGTATTCACCGATACTGAAATCGAGGCCACCTGTAATATTAACCAAGAAGCCACGCGCACCGGTTACAGCCACATCATCTAGAAGCGGATTAGCAATGGCTTTATCAATCGCTTTACGAGCACGGTCTTCGCCTTTAGCGGTTCCTACACCCATCATACCTAAACCACGCTCAGACATCACGGTGCGCAAATCTTCAAAGTCAACGTTTATTAAGCCCGGGCGCGTTACCATCTCTGAAATACCTTGCACAGCACCGTGCAAAATTTCATTTGCGTGGTCAAAGGCTTTGGCAAACATGAAATCCTTGCCTAAAACTTCGACTAGCTTGTCATTCGGAATGGTAATCAATGAATCAACTGCTGCAGAAAGTTCCTGAATCCCTTTGTCTGCAACACCAGAACGACGTTCAAAACTAAACGGGCGACTCACCACTCCTACAGTAAGAATACCCATATCACGTGCAACCTTAGCCACAACAGGTGCTGCGCCTGTGCCTGTGCCGCCCCCCATACCCGCGGTAATGAACAGCATATCGGCATCTTTCAAGTGCTCCTTGATTGCGTCAATATCTTGCTCAGCTGCTTCGCGTCCTTTTTCAGGGTTGGCTCCCGCACCTAATCCGTTTGAACCAATTTGAATTCTAACTGGCACGTTAGAGTGGGCTAAGGCTTGTGCATCCGTGTTGGCACACAAAAAATCAACGCCCTCTACCTTGCTGCGTACCATGTAGTCAACAGCATTACTGCCACCGCCGCCTAAACCGATGACCTTAATGACCGGTAAACCTGGCTGCCTTACCACCTTAGATTCTTTTAAATCAAACTTCATACTGCTCATTGCTCAATCCCCCTTGTCACGCCCAAAACTGATTAATAATAAATGGTTTAAATGGTTAAATTTTTTCAGCTACTCGTAGCACTGCACTTCGAGAGCGAACATTCTGCGAACATTCTTGCTCACTTGGAAAAATTGCTTTACCAATACGCTTTAAGCGTGCTTCGGTCGTAGCTACCAACACCGGCAAATCTGGAAACAAATCCTTAACCTGGGATTGGTCGCGCATAAATTGTTTAACGATGCGATCTTCAAGTGAATGGAAACTTATCACACTCAAGCGGCCTTGCGGTGCTAGCACCGCTAAACTTGCATCTAACACCTGTTTTAAAGCATCTAGCTCACCATTTACCGCGATACGAATTGCTTGAAAAGTCCGCGTAGCCGGATGCTTGTGCTTATCTTTTTTCGGCACAACCCTTGCGACCAACTCTGCCAAATCTTTAGTGGTGTTTAGCAGGCCTGCTTTCGCATCATGACTCACCGCACGTGCAATTTTGTAAGCAAAACGTTCTTCACCAAAATGCTTTAATACCCGTGCTAACTGTTCCTCTTCTACTGCAATCAACCAATCTTTAGCACTAAGGCCCACCGCTGGATTCATCCGCATATCGAGTGGCCCTTCACGCATAAAACTAAACCCACGCTCAGCTTCATCCAACTGCGGTGACGACACACCTAAATCTAATAAAATGCCATCTACCTTACCGGTCCAACCCGCTCTATCGGCAACCGAGAGCAGATCGGCAAAACTTGAATAAACTATTTCAAAACGTGGGTCATCAATACTTGCCTTGGCATAAGCAACGGCCTCTGGGTCTTGATCAAATGCCACCAGCCGCCCCATAGGACCAAGCTGAGCAAGCAACGCGCGACTGTGGCCGCCGCGACCAAAGGTGCCGTCAACGTAAAAACCATCCGGTTTAATAGCCAAACCCACCAAACTCTCGCTCAACAACACTGAATAGTGACTTGATGCCTCACTCATAAACTTAAATTCGCTAGGGCGCCTTGGCCATCAAGTTGTTGCACACTATTAAGCATATCTGGACGACTCGCTTCCCAAGCCTCAAGACTCCACAATTCAAATTTATTGCCTTGACCTAGTAGAATTGCTTGCTTGTCCAGCTTGGCGTGATCGCGCAACAAACTGGGCAACAACATTCGCCCCTGTGCATCCATGTCAATTTCGGAGGCATGGCCTAATAGTAAACGCTGCACCATTCTTGCTTGTGGATCCATGTTAGGAAGGGACATTAATTTGCGTTCAATCACTTCCCATTCATCTTGGGTATAAATTAATAAACATGGGCTATTTAAATCGATGGTAGCGATTAAATGATTGTCGCAGGCATCGGCAATCGAATCTCGGTAGCGCTTTGGAATAGCGAAGCGTCCCTTTTCATCAAGATTGATTGCATTAATGCCGCGAAAAAATAACACCCTTAATCCCCACTTTATTCCACTTTTAACCACTTGACCCCACTATAAGGCTTTCTACCCAGTAGTGTCAAGATGATTTATGTGTTTCTGAAGATACTTTTATTAACAATCACAATAACTTAGCGCGCTAACACACCAAGGCCACTCAATAGAGAGAATTTAGAAAAATTGTATAAATACAACTAGATAAGACAGGTTTCTACAGAAGATATTAGGATAGCTTTTTAACAGATTGTTTTTATTTTGAAAAGATGAAGTTAAATAAAAAAACACAACACCACAATATATGCCAAAAAATATAAAACAAACCACAACATTAGGTAGATTGTGCAGATTAAGTGCAGATAATAAAAATAAGTGAGTCTATAAGCCGGGTTCTGTACCCTTGACTGCCAAAGCAAGCCTGGGGTGACGATCATTCATCTAGGAGAAGCATCACTACTTCCCTCAAGCAACCTACCCGAAAACCAGTGCGAGCCACACTGCGTTAAGCCAAAACTTAACCTGTTTTCCTATTTGGTCTTGCACCGAATGGGGTTTACCATGCCACACACTGTTACCAGCTGCGCGGTGGGCTCTTACCCCACCCTTTCACCCTTACCTGTGCGCCAAGCGCCATCGGCGGTCTACTCTCTGCTGCACTTTCCGTCGGCTCGCACCGCCCAGTCGTTAACTGGCATTCTGCTCTGTGGTGCCCGGACTTTCCTCCGAATGCTTGGCATTCCGCGATCGTCCAACTCACTTGGTGCGCACATTAATCTAATTTATGCTAATTGTCTAGTGCATTTCATTTTTACAGGCCTGAGCCCATTGATAAACCGTTTTTTTAGCCACTTGATAATGCGCAGATACCACCTCAGCAACCGTTTTAACACTGACCTGCTGCTCTAGCATGGCCTGCACTAATGACTGCCAGGCCTGGTCATCTATAGCCAAGGCCTGCGCACCCGCAACGACGATAACGAGCTCGCCTCGAACTTTGTCAGGGTGTTTTATAAAATAATCCTCTACCTGCGCAAGGGAGCCCTGAGGAAACTCTTCATACTGCTTGGTCATTTCTCGAGCCACGCAGACCAAGCGTTCATCGCCCATTGCGACTCTCAAATCAGCCAAACAGCCCAACAAACGATGTGGCGCCTCATAAAACACCATGGTAGCCTGCTGAACACTTAACTCAACTAAACGCGCCAGTCGCTTGGCTGACTTAGCTGGCAAAAACCCTTCAAAATAAAATCGATCTGTCGCAATGCCTGCCACAGACAAGGCTGCAATCAATGCGCTAGGGCCAGGAATAGGTCGAACTTGCAGGCCTGCTTGCCGCAATTGATTCACCAGATGATAACCTGGGTCACTAATCAGCGGTGTGCCTGCATCTGATATCAGCGCACCTACCTCACCCTTGGCAAGACTCGATTGCAGCATTTCAACACGCGCTTGTTCATTGTAGTTATGCAAACTTATCAAGCGATTAGCTATACCAAAGTGAGTAAGCAACTTTTGCGAGTGCCGTGTGTCTTCCGCTGCAATCCAGTCAGCCTGCTTTAGCACCGCCAATGCACGTGGACTCATGTCAGCTAAATTTCCCAGCGGCGTAGCCACCACGTAAAGTGTGCTTTTTTCTAGCAATTCCATATATAATTAAAACCTATTTGTATAACTAACAACGAATGAAAAGTTGATCCAGCCAGTGAAAATTTTTGTCATTATTGCCAGTATTTTGCTTTTAAGCGCCTGTGCTCCCAAGCTACCATTAGCGCCTGCTATTGACGAGACGGTGCAAATACCAACCATTGTAACACCTCCACTGGAAGAGATTTCAGCACCAGACCTAGTTGCACAGCGCCAACAAGCACTCGCCACTCAAAACTGGGGCCGCTACCTTGATACGACTGAAATTTTACTTGTCATTGCAACACCCGAACAACAGCATTCTTTGCTTTTAGACACCTATGCCCAACTTGATCAAATCAACCCCTCTTTTTGGCAGCAGGCCCAGACCTCCCGCCATCAAGCCTGGCATAGCCTAGCGATAACCCATCAACTCCCCATCTCCTTTCAACTTGCTTGGCTCGAAGACTCAGGCAAACTTTTTCACGACCACCCCGCCACGCAGCAGCTTGTAAGCCTGTTAAGCGAAACTAAACACGCACCCAAACAACAGCGTATTGCCATCTTGCTACCTTTTGATAGCCGCACGCAACCGCTATCCAACCAAATCCGTGCTGGAATATTAGCTGCCTATTGGCAAACCGCCCAGCAAGATCAATTATTATTTTTTAACCTTGAAGACTACACCAACCCTATCGAAGCCTATGAAGCAACTCAACAAGCTGGCGCTGACTGGGTTATTGGCCCATTTGATCGCAACACTATTGAAGCCCTAAGCCGCGTTGCCAATGACCGACTCATCTTTTTAAACTCGGCACCTAACGCTTCAAATGCCTGGCAACTTCAATTTGGCACGCCGGATTCATTACAACAACTTATTTACCATATCGGTAAACAAGATTATCGCAATTTGGCGGTACTTTATGCCGACCAGCCCAACCATCAGCAACAAATCAGCAAACTAGAAGAGAAGTGGTTAACCACCCCGCAAAATCGCATCATTCCATTATCATTTGAACAGAACCAGCGCAATCTGCGCGATGAGCTAGGACGCGCATTGCAAAGTGATCAGAGCCAAGTTCGGGCAAACTTTTTGCAACGTACCCTAGCTAACAACTTAACCTTCTTTCCACGTCACCGTGGTGACCTTGACGCCTTGTTACTCCTAGGTGAACGTGAATACCTTGCCAACATTCAACCTCAATTAGATTTTTTTCAGGTAAATATTCCCGTATATGCCATGGATACCTTAATGCCCACTGAATTCCGTCCTGGCCTCGCTGAACCCGATCTAAAAAATATTCGATTTTTAAGCTACTCCGCGGTCATGTCACCCGAGTTGATCAGCTCACCCCTCGCCGCACTGGGCTGGGATAGTTTTTTAATTACCCAGTACCATCAAGCACTACTAGACGGATTAAGCCTAAATGGAGCAACGGGCCAACTACGCCACCATGAAAAGGGTTTAATAAACCGCCAGCTAGCTCTAGTAAGATTTAATGCCCGTGGCCAACTTATTACAGATGACACCCAACCCAATATTTGGCCTTTTGCCAATTACACTGGACAACCTGCCCCTATGCACCCACGTGAACGAGAGCAACGTCAACGCGAACTACTAGAACTGATTACACAACCTAATTTCTAACACCAGACTGCTCTTTGCCTATTGCTATGACTGACACTCGAACAAAACGCGCGCTGGGTCAACATTACGAAAATCTAGCCGCTGACTTTTTAGTTAAACAGGGCGGCACCCTTATCAAACGCAATGCAACCTATAAGGGTGGCGAACTCGATCTTATTTTTGCCATTGAGGAACACCTCGTTTTTGTTGAGGTTAGGTTTAGAGAGCAGGCTGACCATGGCCACCCCCTTGAAACCATCACACCTACTAAGCAGCAACGACTCCTTAAAGCCGCTCGCGTTTTTTTACAGCACCACCCCCATCTACAAAACCAGCCCATGCGCTTTGACGTCGTGTATTTTTTAGGTAATGAAGAGCCCGGCTGGCTAAAAAATGCTATTGTTGCTTGGTAAGCTTTGCTCTGCTAACCTAAACTTTTAACGACTGAATTCAAAGGAATGGATCATGGAAATCAATATTGGTATTGATGAAACAACGCGTAAAGATATTGCTGCCGGTTTATCTCGCCTGCTTGCCGACTCTTATGTATTGTTCTTAAAGACACACAATTATCACTGGAATGTTACAGGACCTATGTTCAACAGCCTGCACATGATGTTTGAACAACAATATACCGAACTATTTACCGCTGTTGATGAAATTGCTGAACGCATTCGCTCATTGGGCGAATTTGCACCAGGTTCATTTCAACGCTTTAACCAACTTAGTCAAATCCAAGAGGAACAAGACACGCCCGATGCGGATACCATGATTCGCAACCTCATTGCCGGCCAAGAAGCTGTAGTCAAAACCGCTCGAGAAGTCGTTAAAATTGCCGATGCTGCTAATGATGAACCTACGCTTGATCTACTAACACAACGTATGCAAGTACATGAAAAAACGGCCTGGATGCTGCGCAGCTTAATTGCTAAATAACTATAAACTTGCCATCAGCCATGGCAAAATAATGGCCGCAATAAACGCGGATAAAGCCATGGCTAAACCTGAGAATGCCCCCATCTGCACACTAATTTGAAACGACTTCGCTGTGCCTAATCCGTGCGCAGTCACCCCCATCGCAATCCCCGCCACACGATCGTCTTTTAATTTCATCAGTTTAAAAACCCATGGGCCAAGCATGGCGCCTAATACACCGGTAATCACTACAAAAGCGGCAGTAAGCGTTGCAATGCCACCATTTTTTTCAGCAATCCCCATTGCCACTGGTGCTGTAACTGACTTGGGAACTAAAGACAAGAGTGTTTCCATACTTGCTCCTAGCCACTGCGCAATCCAAAACGCACTCAATCCGGCCGCGATTAATCCAATACTGGTTGCAAACAAAATAGGAATCCATAAACTACGTAGCGTTGCCCAATGCTGATAGAGCGGAATAGCGAGGGCGACAGTAGCCGGCCCTAACAAGAAATGAATGAATTGCGCCCCCTCAAAATAATGCTCATAAGACATACCCGACAACCACAACACCGTGATAATCACCAACACACTCATGGCTACCGGATTAAGCATGGGATTATAATGGGCCCGACTATACAGAGAATAGACTGCTTGAAAAACAACCAGCGTGAGCACTAATCCAAACAAGGGGCTAGCTGCTAGATAAACCCAAATATCATCGAACGCATCCATGCTATTTTGCTCCTAGTTTAGCTTTTTGCAAAAGCTTAGCTAAACCCAACATCACCCAAGCGGTGACGACTAGACTGACAAGGGTACTTATTACTAAGGCCACTAGAATCGATAACCATTCTTCGCCGATACGGGTGAGATGCACCATCACCCCCACACCGGCAGGCACAAAAAACAATGACAAATAGCGCAAAAACTGCTGTGCAGGCTCCACTAAATACGGCGACCAGGCCTGGCGAAGCAATAAGGTCATTAACAACAAAAACATGCCAATCACAGGGCCCGGTACAGGCCAACCGAATGCCAATACAATAAGCTCACCAATAAGCTGATAAACCAACAATACGGTTATTAACCCTAAAAAAGAAAATCCCACCATGACCTCGATCGCTACAATGAATTCTGATTAGTGTAGCGAAAAGACTCAAAATTAAGCAAGAGAATATAATAGCAAGCGTTACGAATGCTTAACCGGATTAATTTAAAAATGAGCCATGTCTAAATAAATATTAACGGGTAGATAGCCCGATAGCATTCTTGAATGAACACCCATCCTAAACTTATTGCTACATGCACCTAAATAATAAAAGCTCTCAACAACTACTAATCAGCGCTTAATTCGGATACCATCAATAACCATTCCATGTGATCACTAATTTACTATGAGTCAGTAAAATGAACGCTAAACATCGCGCTAAAGCCGCTAAGCGCATTACCCTCATTGCTGCCGTCATTGATGGCGTTATAGGTTTCGCCAAAATCGTTACCGGAGTTCTAGTAAGCTCTGCGGCCTTAATTGCTGACGGCGTTCACTCCCTCTCCGACTTACTCACCGATGGCTTTGTTTATGTAGCAACACACTACGGCAGTCAACACCCAGACCACGACCATCCTTATGGACACGGTCGTATTGAAACGCTTGCGACCTTATTCTTAGCGAGCATCTTAATTGTGGTTGCAGCCGCTATCGCACTAGCCAGTATTCATCGCCTGGTCAGTGCCACCGAGATCCCACCACCGGGATACTGGGCCATGGCTGTTGCTGCGATTGCGCTCTTCGCCAAGGAATGGCTTTATCACATCACCATGCGTGTTGCCAAACGAATAAACTCTAAACTTCTTGAAGCCAATGCTTGGCACTCTCGTACTGATGTATTTTCAACGGCTATTGTTTTAATTGCTTTGGTAGGGTCACAGTTCGGATACGGTTGGCTGGATACCCTTGCCGCCATTATTGTAGGCATCATGATTGGCAAAATTGGTATCAGCTTATTGTGGGATGCCAGCAAGGAGTTGGTCGATACCGCGCTACCCGAAAAGACACAACAAAAAATGCGCCGTACTGCGGCACACGTACCGGGTGTATTAGGTGTGCATGACCTCAGAACTCGCCAAGCGGCGGGACGAACCATGGTCGATGTACATATTGTCGTATCGCCTCGAATTAGCATTTCCGAAGGCCATGAAATTGGCAATGAAGCCAGTCGACGACTACGTAAACAGTTTCCTGAAATCACCGACCTTACCTTTCATATCGATCCGGAAGATGATGCAGGCTTGGGCGACCCAAGCCTACAACCAGGCCTGCCTCTTCGCCCCGAAATTGAAACGCTGCTAAAGATTCACTGGGAGAATCTTGCCATCAAGCCCTGGATCCTCGACTTCGACATTCATTACCTTTCAGGACAGGTCAACCTGGTTGTGCATGTAAATGAACACGCACCTTTTGATAATAAAACCATCCTAAACTCATTGCAAGACGCTGTTCGATCTATCGAATGGATCGCATCAGTAGAGATACTAAAACGCATTGATATGCCGTTATCTAAGCGTTATCCGGACAATTAACAAGCTGACAGAACTCAATTCTATAGAAGCTTAACATTATGAAATTTAAGGGATTTAAATGGTGGGCCTCCCCGGGCTCGAACCGGGGACCTAACGATTATGAGTCGTGTGCTCTAACCAACTGAGCTAGAGGCCCTAAAAGGATTGGATTGATCGTGCCTTCATTATGCTTGATGCAAAATGAAGGCGTATTATAGCGGCTTTATCTTGAAATACCAATGATCTCGCAATTAATCTAGGAAACTACGCAAGCGCTCGGCACGGCTTGGGTGGCGCAGTTTACGCAGGGCTTTCGCTTCAATTTGACGAATACGTTCACGGGTCACATCAAACTGTTTGCCGACCTCTTCAAGCGTGTGATCGGTATTCATGCCCAAACCAAAACGCATACGCAACACCTTCGCTTCGCGTGGTGTGAGGGTGCTGAGCATCTCACGCACGGTTTCGCTCATGCCTTCCAAATCAGCCGAATCGGACGGTGACAGAATATTGGAGTCTTCAATAAAATCACCCAATGATGAATCTTCGTCATCCCCAATCGGCGTTTCCATCGAAATCGGTTCTTTGGCGATTTTCATCACTTTGCGAATCTTGTCTTCCGGCATTTCCATTTCTTCAGCCAGTTCTTCCGGCGTCGGTTCACGCCCCATTTTTTGCAACAGCTGACGTTGAATACGATTGAGCTTATTGATGGTTTCAATCATGTGCACCGGAATACGGATGGTACGTGCTTGGTCGGCAATCGAACGGGTAATCGCCTGACGAATCCACCAGGTCGCGTAGGTCGAGAACTTATAACCACGACGGTATTCAAACTTATCGACCGCTTTCATTAAGCCGATGTTGCCTTCTTGAATCAGGTCAAGGAACTGCAAGCCACGGTTGGTGTATTTTTTGGCAATCGAGATCACCAAACGCAGGTTGGCCTCGATCATTTCACGTTTGGCAGCACGGGCTTGGCTTTCTGATTTACTCAAGTCTTTATAGACTTTTTTGTAATAGCTGATGGCCATTTTTTCTGACTTCTCAATCAGGGCTAAACGCTTTTGGGCACGCTTCACATCTAGGCGTACCTCGTCTAGCAGGCCTGCTTTATCAGGATACTCAGCAATTAACATATCGATTAACTGTGGATTGGCTTCATTATCGACAAACAACTCTACAAAGCGAGTACGTGGAATCTTCACCTTGCGGACTACCGCATTGACAATGACGCGCTCTTGTTCACGAATGGCCGCAATTTTTCCTTTGATGTCACGTATAACGCCATTAGTGAACAGTGGCACCAATTTCACAGTGCGCAAATGATCTACAACCAGCTGACGTTTTTGTTTAGCTTTAGGATCGCTTGAGCCATGTGTATCTTCCGCTTTAACCGCATCACGATGCAGTTTTTCTAATTCAGCCAAGAAGGCTTCAATCAATGCGGGATCAATCGAGTCATCCTTCGGCTCAGCGTTATTATCAGAATCGGCATTTAAGTCCTCAACCTCAACCTCTTCCAAATCATTAGGATCAATAAACCCTTGAATGACATCCGCTAACTTACCTTCACCATCGTCCATTTTTTGAAAGGCTTTTAGGATTTTTTCAGCGCACATCGGATATTTTGATAACGAATCGAGCATATCACGAATATTCGATTCAATACGCTTGGCAATGTCGATTTCGCCTTTACGCGTTAACAGCTCAACCGAACCCATTTCACGCATATACATACGTACCGGATCGGTAGTGCGACCAAATTCTGAATCCACTTCTGCCAAGGCTAAAATCGCCGCTTCAGCGGCCGCCTCATCAAACGCCCCGCCTTCCTTGGTAATTAATTCATCTTCTTCAGGCGCGGTATCAAACAATGGGATCCCAAAATCACCTAAAATCGTTAAGACTTGACTTAACTGATCCTCTTCAATATCGTCAGGCAACACATCGTTAACATCAGCATAGGTTAGGTATCCTAGATCCTTTGCTCTTTCAATAAGATCAATTAACTGCTGCTTTCTTTCTACTTTTGTCATGTTTGCCTCAAAAATAACGATAAAAGGGGTCTACCATAGTCTGTTGACGCAGCCACGCACGGACGCCTTAAAAAATGGTTCAATATTATAACAAAAACACCTGGCGTTTGCTTAAGCTAGCACCAGAATGTTAAACAATTACACATACTTAACTAACAAGGCTGACTTAATGTCGGCTGTTGTTTTTTCGCTCCGCCAAAAACGCTTGCAAAGCGCTCAATGTTTCACCTTGGTGCACTTGGCTCTTAAGCAAGGCTTTTTCTAACTCGTCAGCCAAACGTATTGCCGTACTTTCAAACATAGCACTCACTTCTTCATCAGAATCAGGTATTGGCTGTGACTGAATATAATCAATCTCTGCGGCATAATGTTGGTTAAAACGCTCAAACGCTGAGTGCTGCTGCTCAAGTGGTAATTGATGACAACGCAGTAAAGCCAATAAAATTTTGGCATCGTGATGCTGACTCATTGCAAGCATAGGCTCTAATAAGGGTGCAAGATCAAACGCCCAACTCGGCTTTATAAGCAAAATTCGCACCAAATATTTGGCTAGTGACATATTCTGCTTCCGAATTGTCCGCGCATTTCTGGCACTATTTACACTGGATCGAGGCTGACCTAAACTGGGCTGGCCTGCTGTGTTATTCGCGCCAACACCTTGACCTGCCTGCCCACCTGCATAACCCGTTCTGACACCAAGCTGCCGCTCCAAACGCCAAGTCGGCAAATTAACCTGTGACGCTAACAACTCTATTAGCAGATATTGGTAAAGACCCGTAGCCCGCAAAATATAAGGCTGAGCTAGGGCAACCAACTGTTGCCGACCTTCAGGGTACGCCGTCGAAACACTGAGCTTATTCAGCAAATGCTGTAACCAAAAATCCGACAAGGGCATAGCTTGATTAACCAACGCACGAAAGCCTTCAGCCCCCAACTTCCGCACCGCCGAATCGGGATCCTCACCCTGATCTAAAAACAAAAACTTGACCGAGCGCTGCCCACCAATAAGGGGCAAGACTAATTCCAACGCCTTCCAAGCAGCATTTAAACCCGCCCGATCGCCATCAAAGCAAAACACCAACTCATCAACTTGACGAAACAACAGTTGGCAATGAGACTCTGTAATAGCAGTGCCAAGGGTTGCTACGGCATTATTAACACCATGCTGTGCCAAAGCCACCACATCCATATAACCCTCAACCACAATCAAATAGTCGGATTGATCACGACTTTGCCGCCACTCATAAAGTCCATATAAGGTATCACTTTTATGGAAGATCGGACTTTCCGGCGAATTCAAATACTTTGGCTGTTCTTCAGCACTCAACACGCGACCGCCAAACGCAATGACCTGGCCCTTACCGTTACGAATTGGAAACATTATTCGGTGGC
The DNA here is from genome assembly GCF_000227665.2 of Thiomicrospira aerophila AL3. Classification (NCBI taxonomy): domain Bacteria; kingdom Pseudomonadati; phylum Pseudomonadota; class Gammaproteobacteria; order Thiotrichales; family Piscirickettsiaceae; genus Thiomicrospira; species Thiomicrospira aerophila. The sequence continues at coordinate 1,733,750 of NZ_CP007030.1, forward strand.
GAAAACGATCATAGGTTTTGCCCGAATCGTTTACAACCAATAAACCCAACTCAACAAGCTGTGCGGTTAAACGCGCATCAGCCTGCAAGCCCTTTATTAACGCATCCCAGCCTGGCGGGGCAAATCCAATAATAAAACGCTTGGCGACTTCCGGTGTTAAACCACGTTGACGTAAATAGGTTTTTGCTTGCGCGGCATCACTATGATCGCGAAGCTGAGCGCGGTAAAATTTTGCCGCCGCATGGGATACATCATACAAGTCACGCTCACGCTCAATTCGTTGTTGCTGGACTTTCTGCTGCTCCTTGGAGAGCTTTTGACGCGGCACAGTCATACCCACCTGCTGAGCCAACACCTCTACCGCTTCAATAAAACTTAAACCGTCGTGCTCAACCAAAAAAGAAATGGCATCACCATGCGCACCACACCCAAAACAATGGTAATACTGTTTGTTCGGATTAACGGTAAAAGAAGGTGTTTTTTCTTGATGAAAAGGACAGCAGGCTTTGTAGGTTGCACCCGCCTTTTTTAACGGAACCCGTGCATTGATCACATCGACAAGATTAACACGAGCCAGCAGTTGATCAATAAAATCGCGCGGTATTACCCCTTGAATTTGCATTGATCACTCCTTTTGCCCTGATAACGAAAAAACCTGCTGACGCAGGTTTCTTACGATTACAGGCTTTGTAACGATCTATCCAAGCTTTGCTTTAATCTGCTGGCTAACTAGCGCCATATCAGCTCGGCCTTGCATTTGCGGTTTTAATAAAGCCATCACTTTGCCCATATCTTGCATTCCACTTGGGCTAACTTCATTAAATGCCTGGTCGATCATGCTTGCAATGTCAGCCTCACTCAACGGCTGCGGCATGAAATCTTGAATCACCGCCATCTCAGCCGCTTCGTTTTCAGCTAAATCCTCGCGACCCGCTGCTTCAAACTGTGCAATCGATTCTTTTCGTTGCTTAAGCGCTTTGTCTAGGACGGCAAGAATTTGCTCATCATTCAAGGTAGTTTGCTGGTCAACTTCTTGTTGTTTGATGGCGGCAAGCAAGGTTCTGACAACTAACAAACGTGACTTTTCGCCTGCTTTCATGCAGCGCTTCATTTCATCTGTTAGCTTGGCTTTGTAATCCATAATTAAAACGGACGACCATTAAGGCGACGGCGCTCACGCGACAGACGCTTAGCAAGACGCTTGACTGCTGCTGCCTTCATGCGCTTTTTAGCCCAGGTTGGCTTTTCATAGTATTCACGCTTACGTGATTCAGTTAACACACCTGCTTTTTCACAAGCGCGCTTAAAACGACGTAGTGCCACGTCAAAGGGTTCTGTATCTCTAACTTTTACAATTGGCATAAAGCTTCTTCTTTAAATTAAATAGGAAATTCTGGAAACATGACTGAGGTCAGTCAATATTAAAGTGCAAGATTATAATTTTGCCCACGACTATTTGCAAATAAATTTGTTAAAATCTTGCTAAAAATATTCACCCGCGGCATAAACTGCATAAAAGCAAGGGATAAAAGGACCGAGTATGACAAGCTCTTTAACTGTTTTAGGCATTGAAAGCTCTTGCGATGAATCGGCTGTTGCCATTTATGACACATCAGCAGGCCTGCTAGGCCACCATTTATTTAGTCAAATCGAGTTACATCAAGTCTATGGCGGCGTTGTGCCCGAATTAGCTTCCCGTGACCATATTCGGAAAATCATTCCCCTCATTAAACAACTCCTTAATGAAGTAGGCGAACAACAAAACCAAGCTGTCAAAATTGATGCCATCGCTTACACCCAAGGCCCAGGACTCATGGGGGCACTCCTGACAGGCTCGGCGATAGCAAGCAGCCTTGCCTATGCTTGGAAAGTTCCTGCTCTGGGTGTTCACCATATGGAGGGCCACCTATTAGCGCCCATGCTGGAACCAAACCCACCCGCCTTTCCATTTATTGCGCTCCTAATCTCAGGCGGGCACAGTCAAATTATTCGCGTTGACAATATCGGTCAGTACGAATTACTTGGCGATACGCTTGACGATGCCGCCGGCGAAGCCTTCGACAAAACAGCAAAAATGCTGGGTTTGGGCTATCCCGGCGGTCCGATTGTATCGAAATTTGCCCTGAGCGGCGACCCGAACCGTTATCAATTTCCGCGTCCTATGCTCGATCGACCGGGTTTAGATATGAGCTTTAGCGGCTTAAAAACCTTTAGCCTTAACACCTGGCAAAACGCCGTTAAACAAGGGGATGATAATGATCAAACACGCGCCGATATCTGCCGAGCCTTTGAACTGGCTGTTGCCGAAACCCTCACCGTAAAGTGCAAACGCGCCCTTATTGCAACAGGTATGAATCGGTTGGTGGTATCGGGTGGAGTCAGCGCAAATCGTGCTATCCGTGCCAGCCTAACTGAACTCATGGCACAACGCGGTGGCGAAGCTTTTTTTCCCCGACTCGAGTTTTGTACCGACAACGCGGCGATGATTGCGTTTGCCGGTGCCATGCGTTTGCAAGCGGGTCAACAGAACCCATCACTCAATTTTTCAGCCAAAGCGCGCTGGCCGCTTGACCAGCTTGAATCACCTATGCCAACTAGGGCGAACGCTTAAAGGTTTCTTCACCACGAACCAAGCGACCAATATTACTGCGATGACGCCAGAATAATAACAAGGTCATCGCAAGCGTTAGCCAAACCCAGCTTAGCTCACCGGTTAAAAAGTAAAGATAAACCGGAGCAAGCAGGCTGGCAATCAGCGCCGAAAGCGACGAAATCTTCAACCCCTTGGCGATAAATAACCAGGTTGCCGCCACCAGCAGGCCTGCCCAAAAATGCACCGCAAGCATCACCCCAATAAAGGTGGCGACACCCTTGCCACCTTTAAACTGGAAAAACACCGGGTACAAATGCCCCAAAAATGCCGCCACCCCAACCAATATCACCCATAAAGGTTCAAAGCCTAACGCATGGGCTAACAGCACGGGCACCACCCCTTTAAGCATATCACCCGCAAGCGTTATCCCTGCGGCACGCTTACCTTTTTCACCACCAATGCGTAATACATTCGTTGCACCCGGATTGCCCGAGCCCGCTTCTCGTGGATCACCCAACCCCATAATGCGACACACAATAATGGCGCTTGAAACCGAGCCCAATAAATAAGCTGCTACCAATAGCAAGCCAAAAATTACTTCCACAACGCCTCCGATATTCGATAAACTGCGCGCTATTATAGCTTTTTAATGAAAAAATTATTAAACATGAACAGGTCATCACCGCCTTCAGATTTCATCTTCATCGATAACCTTCGCATCAACACCCTAATAGGCATCCATGCTTGGGAACAGGTTCAACCCCAACCTTTGGTGTTCAGCTTAAAGCTCTATTGTGACTTTACGCCGGTTTTTAATTCCGCCCAACTAGAGGATTCGATTGATTATGCAGCCGTCGCCAGCACCATCGAACTGCACTGCCAAGCTAAAGCGCATCGACTGATTGAAACACTAGCGCACGATATTCTTACCCGCCTGCTGAACGACTTTCCGTTAATCCAAGGGATCGAACTTACCCTTGCCAAACCTCATGCAGTGGCCGCCAGCCAACAAGTTGGCTTACAAGTCACCCGTTGGCGTACATAAATTAAATGAAATCAACCATGAATGGACTTCCCACACCCGATAGCGATGCGCTCACTTTAAGCAACGAGTTGACCCAGTATATTCGTCGCCGAATTCAACGACACGGCAATCCATCCTTTGCCAATTTTATGCAGATGGCCCTTTATACGCCATCACTGGGTTACTATGCTAACGGCTTACCCAAAATTGGAGCCGGTGGGGACTTTACCACAGCACCGGAAATAAGTCCGATCTTCTCAAAATGCCTCGCTAACCAGGCCTGGCAAGTGTTAAATCAAATGAACGATGGCCATATTCTGGAGTTTGGTGCGGGACGAGGCACCATGGCTAAAGATATCCTGCTTCATCTAGCCGACCATGCAGACCAGTTTAACCACTACTACATACTAGAAGTCAGTGCCGCACTAAGAGCGCAGCAAACCGAGACACTTAGCAGCCTGCCTGAAAAGCTGCGTAATAAAGTCATTTGGCTTGACCAACTTCCTAAGCAACCCTTTAATGGTGTTATCTTGGCGAATGAGGTACTCGATGCCATGCCTGTTGAACGCATTCGACTTGAACCTGATCAACAACTCCAAGCCTTTGTGAGCTGGGATGATGCGCAACAACACTTTAGCTGGGCCTATCAACCCATCACGGATACCCGACTGCAAAAAATCGCCAATCGTTTACAGCAGGCGATTGGTGAACCACCGATCCGTGGCTATCATGCTGAAATTAATCTTAATATACAGCCTTGGTTAAGAAGTCTTGACGAGCTGCTTAACCAGGGAATGCTATTGTTAATAGATTATGGTTATCCACGCAAAGAGCTTTGGCAGCCCGCTCGCTATATGGGGACGCTTCGTTGTCACTATCAACAACGTGCCCACAACAACCCGTTTTGGCATCCTGGCCTACAAGACATTACGGCGCATGTTGATTTTACGGCAGTGGCGGAAGCCGCTTATGCGGCGCACTTTAAAGTGGCTGGCTACACCACCCAAGCCCACTTTTTAATGGGTACGGGCTTATTAGAGTTTAGCTTGCAGCAAGATCAAGACGTGGTCGTGCAATTGCAACTTTCGCAACAAATAAAACGCCTTACCCTGCCCGATGAAATGGGGGAAAGCTTTAAAGTCATGGCCTTGACGAAACAGTTCGACTCGCCCTTGATTGGTTTTCAACAGCGAGATTTACGCCACCAACTCTAACCAAATGTTATGATTGTGCAGATTTAAACCCACTAATTTAGTAAGACACCTCCTATGGATATATTTCACGCTATTGTTCTCGGTATTATTGAAGGTCTCACCGAGTTTTTACCGATTTCATCGACCGGTCACCTGATTGTCGCCGCCGAACTGATGGGATTGCACCAGGACGACCACAATACGGCGTTTAAAATCATTATCCAACTGGCGGCGATTTTAGCGGTTTTTGCCACCTATGCCGAACGCTTTCACCCCAGCCAATATCAACTGTGGATTAAGGTGTTTATTGCCTTTTTGCCAATCGCCAGCATCGGGTTTTTATTTGCCGACTCGATTGAAGCCCTGTTTAATGTGGCCACGGTGGCCTGGATGTTTATTATCGGCGGGATCATCTTTTTGGTGGTCGAGCATTTTTACAAAGAAAGCCAGCATACCGTGCGCAATCTCGATCAACTGACTTATAAACAAACCCTATGGGTTGGCTTTGCACAAATTTTTGCCCTGATCCCCGGTACCAGTCGTGCCGGCGCGACCATTATTGGTGGCATGCTGACGGGGCTGGACCGCAAAACCTCGGCAGAGTTTTCTTTTTTACTCGCCTTACCGGTATTAACGGCGACCTCCGGTTACTCCCTACTAAAACACTATGATGCCTTTGCCCAAACCAGTTTCACGCCTTTAATAGTTGGGTTCGTAGTTTCTTTTCTAGTCGCCTGGCTATCAATTAAATTGTTCTTAAAATTTTTACAACACTTCACCTTTCGTGCCTTCGGCATCTACCGTATTTTGCTTGGCAGTGCGTTATTGATTTGGTTTGTTTAGCAGGTTATTAGAGCAATAAAATAAATTTATAGACAAACTTGACAAACCAAATTATCCCTTTTATAGTTTGCACAGTTTTTCAATTAACGGAGATCCTTTAGTGGACAGTAGTTCTGGTGACAGTTGTTGCTTACATACTATTTTAAATAAACCCGCTTAGGTCTCGCATTCTGTTAGTTTGCTTGTCTCCCCTGCGGTAACAAGCAAATCAAATCATCGTCTTCCGACAATCATTGTTTTGCTCAAAATTAAAATACAACGCCTTTAAAGGGTATGTGTAGCTTTAGGCTAATTATTTAACCTAAATCTGCCCAACTTTTTGATCTTTTCACACCTATTGTTAAATTACAATTTGGTGCGATGGCGTATGTGCATCCCTTATCCAAGCCTGCTTGATAAAAACAGGTCTGGTCATGCACAACTATGTAAAACACTTAATCGAAAATACACCACTAAAGTCTCCCATAACTAAGGAGACCGTGTTATGAAAACACGTTTCAAGCTAAAAAAACTTACCCTGGCAACGCTGCTTGCTGTTCCAGTCACGGCTTTCGCCGGCTCACCAATGAACGTTGATGATGCTGGCATCCTAGACCACAAATCTTGCCATGTTGAAGCTTGGGTAGATAACTATTCTAAAGCGAATGAAATTTGGGTTGCACCGGCTTGTAACTTAAATGGTCATTGGGAACTAGGCTTTGCGCTGGGACACGCTAACTTTGATGATGCAGACAGCTTTAACCTGTACGGCCTAAATGCCAAAACGATGCTTACCGAACAAGACGGTTGGGCGGTTGCATTGAGCCTGGGCGTGGTCTTGGCCGACAAAATTGAACATGATCAAGCCGTTTATACATTGCTCGCACCGATCAGCTTTAACCTATTGGATGATCAATTAGATTTACACCTAAATCTTGGACTCAGCCGTGATCAAACCCTAAAAAAAGACTTTGCGCTTTGGGGTATCGGTGCGGAATACCATTTCACCGATTCTGTGCGCGGCTATGTTGAAGCTTTTGGCAATACCGAAAGCGGTGACCATGAAACACGCGGTTATCAATTCGGTGCGGCCTTTAATGTCACTGACAAATGGCAACTGGATATCAGCTATGGCGACAGCTTAAAAGACGCTGATAATGAAACCAACTATGTCCGCTTAGGTTTTGTCTATGAAACCGCAAGCTGGCTGAAATAGAGCGAAGGCTTTTTAAACCCTGTAAGGAGAGACCCTTGTCTTACCCCCCTGAAACCAAGCCAAATCACTGAGCATTATTATGTCCAGTGGCTTGGCGATAATAACCAAGATACTGGAGACAATAATGATCCGCGAAGAACTCTTTTATAAAGTGAACGACCTGCTCAAAGCAAATGATGATAAAGGCTTTGCCCGCCTAGTGCGCAATACCCCGAGCGCTGATCTCGCTGAAATGATGGACAATGCGAAAGCCGAGTTTAACCTTGGCTTGTTACGTAAACTCCCCAGCGCACCTCGTGCCGGATTATTTAGTCACTTTTCGGCGAGCCTGCAAGACCTGTTGCTTCACTACATGGAGCTTGAAGAAATAGCAGAACTATTTACGCATATGCCATCTGATGACCGGGTTGATATTTACAACCGGATGCCAGACGGCCGCCGCGTTCAAGTGATGCAAGGCATGGCTAAAAAGGAAAGAGAGGACATTTTAAAAATGGCCTCCTACGCCGAAGGAACAACCGGCTCCATCACCACCAGCGACTATGTTTCAGTCCCTGCTGGTATTAGTGTCCGCGATGCGTTGCAACGCGTTCGTGCCCAAGCACCTAATAAAGAAACTATTTACACTATTTATGTGGTTAACCCCAATCGCCAATTGGAAGGCGCCCTTTCACTGCGTGATCTCATCATGGCAGACGAGAGTGCCGCGATAGAAAATATTATGAAAACAGAGGTCGTCTACGCCAAAGCAGAATGGCCATGCGAACAAACGGCTAATTTAATTAGCCGCTATGACCTACTAGCGATTCCGGTGACCAACGGCGGCAACAAATTAATTGGCATTGTGACCGTGGACGATGCGATGGATGTCAGCGAAGAAGAAGCCACCGAAGACTTCCACAAAGGTGGCGGCACCATGGCGTTAAAAAACATTTCGATGAAAGACGCGACCGTTGGGCTGCTCTATAAAAAGCGCGTATTTTGGCTGGTGCTATTGGTGTTTGGTAACATTTTCTCCGGTGCGGGTATTGCCCACTTTGAAGAAACCATTTTGGCTTATGTGGCATTGGTATTCTTCTTGCCGCTATTGATTGACAGCGGCGGAAATGCCGGCGCCCAGTCTTCAACCTTGATGGTTCGCGCACTAGCAACCGGTGATGTCATACTTAAAGACTGGTTCTCGATGCTGGGCCGTGAGTTTAGTGTTGCACTCCTACTTGGATTATCAATGGGACTCGCGGTAGCCACATTAGGTATTTTCCGTGGTGGTTATGAGATTGCCTTGGTGGTATCCATGTCAATGGTGGCGATTGTTATTGTAGGCAGTGTGATTGGTATGAGTTTGCCGTTTATTTTGTCACGCTTTAAGCTTGATCCGGCGGCGGCCTCAGCACCGTTAATTACTACCATTGCCGATGGTGTGGGCGTCATCATCTTCTTCTCAATCGCAGTGATGATGCTCGATATGCCAACCGATGTTTAATTTATAACCTTAAAACAAATTGACCACCAGGCATGGTGGTCAGTGATTGCGCCAAAAGAACCCCAAAACGAAGCATTTGAGCTTATGGAAATTATTTTGGAAAAAGCCAAGTACCCCTGCCAGAATGTCGAAATTAATGTCTTTGGTGAACATGAAGTCGAAATTGAAGCCAAACTGGTATCTCAGTCGATTGATGGCGATGACTTTGAAAAGGTGGTGGATCGCTTACGTCGCTCACCTTTTGCAACTCAAGTATTCTGGTCTGCCACTACCTCTGAATAATGACCGAAATACTGGTAGATTCTTAAGCTAAGGCAACAAGATTAATTAAGCTGTAACTAATTTTTGTTAAACTAGTCCATAATTTAAAAAAACAAAAAAGTAAGATTATGAGCTATCCATGGGAATATGACCCCTCACATAATGCCAAGGTTTACCACGACCGCCTCGACGAATTAGAGCAACTGCTTAATCAACGTCAATTTGATAAAATCCGCCAACGCATTCAACTGATCGAAGTACAAGACACGGCTGAACTGCTTGAAGGTCTTGCCAAAGCCACGCAGATTCTATTTTTTCGGACTCTGCCGCGTAAAACGGCCGCTGCCGTCTTTGCCTACTTGTCACAGCCTGCTAAAGAAGACCTCATCTCACACCTAAGTGATGAAGACAGTTTGCACCTAGTTAAAAGCCTAGAAGCTGACGACCGCGCGGCTTTTTTAGATGAGCTCCCTGCTGAGATAGTCAAAACCCTAACCCAAAAACTTCCCCACGAGCAATTACGTGAAGTGCAATTATTATTGGGTTACCCAGCAGATAGCGTTGGGCGGGTAATGCGGCCAGATTATGTCGCTATTCATAAAGATTGGACAATTAAATACGCGCTAGATTATTTAAAAAAACTCAATCAAGACACCACAAGACTGAATACTTTATTTGTACTAGATGAAGATAATATCTTATTAGATGCCCTGCATATTCGAAAACTCGCCTTAGCACTTGACCCTAATGCCACTATTGCCGATTTAATGGACCATAAGGTTATTTTTATTGAGGCGACAGAAAATCAAGAAAAAGCTGTTGAGATGATGCAGCATTATGACCTCAACTCCTTACCGGTCGTCGATATTGATGGCGAGTTAGTTGGGATGGTCACGGTCGATGATATCTTAGATATTGCTGAGGCTGAAACCACTAAAGATTTCCATAAAATGGGCTCTGTCGGCGTAATCAACTTTAATATTAGCGAAGCGAGCCCCGTATTGCTCTATCGCAAACGTATTGGCTGGTTATTACTTTTAGTGTTTGTCAATATTTTTGCCGGTTTGGCTATTGCCACCTTTGAAGACACAATTGCTGCCGTCGTGGCGCTAGTATTCTTTTTACCACTCATTATTGGTAGCTCCGGTAACGCTGGCTCACAAGCCTCCACCCTGATGGTACGGTCATTGGCCACAGGGGATGTTGAACTGCGTGACTGGGGGCGGTTAATCTTAAAAGAGGTCAGTGTTGCGGCTGCACTTGGTATCACGATGGGTATTGCTATAGCTTCAATTGGCTATTGGCGTGGTGGCTGGGATTTAGCTGCAGTGGTCGCTATCTCAATGGTCGTAGTGGTAATTGTTGGCAGCTTAATGGGCATGAGTTTGCCATTTTTACTGTCAAAGCTCAAAATTGATCCGGCTACGGCAAGCGCGCCCTTAATTACCTCAATGGCTGATATTGTTGGCATTCTTATTTATTTTAGTATTGCTGTCGCCATTTTACCCACTAGCCCACCTATTTAAACCCAAGACATTTAAATAGATATAAGGACGCAAAATACGCGTCCTTATTAATTTAAGGCACACCCTGTTTGTAAAATGCTTAATACATAGCGTATTATTAATAGTTGTAAGAATAGTCCATTCAGTAACAATTTAAAACAGGATATATTATGAACTTAGATCAAATGAGTGTGGAAGAGTTAATTCGTCTTGAAAAACAAGTACAGAAAATGATTGAACAAAAACAACAGGCAGAAAAAAAGCAGTTAATTGATGAGTTTAAAGCGCGTGCGGCAAGTTTAGGTTTATCAATTGATTTAGTAATTAATGATGAAAAGCCTGCCAAAAAAACGGGCGCTAAAGTCGCACCAAAATATCAACACCCATCAAACCCAAGCCTGACGTGGACCGGACGTGGCCGCACACCAAAATGGGTTGAGGAACAAATCAGCGCAGGTCGCAGCTTAACATCACTTGAAATTTAAACCGCATATTTATATTTATGTGCGTTTGTGATATTCGACAAAATCAAACGCAAAAGGATGGCGCGCATCCGCAGGGTGATGCTGGCGTGACACTTCACGCCAGGCCTGCCGATCAATGACCGGAAAAAACGCATCACCCTCAGGCGCGGCATCCACTTCAGTAATCAATAAACGATCAACCTTATCCAGCCATTGCGCATAAAGTTGTGCACCGCCCATAATCACCACTTCGTCAGCCTCTGCCACCGACTCAATAGCCAGCTCAACAGAATCAAACACCTGAATACCCTCGGCTTGAAAATCAGGATTACGGCTAATCACTAAATTAGGGCGATTAGGTAAAGGGCGCGCACCAATTGATTCAAATGTTTTACGGCCCATAATGACCGGTTTATTTAAGGTTTGCGCTTTAAAATATTTTAAATCGTCCGGCAAATGCCAAGGCATTTGATTGTCTTTGCCTATCATGCGGTTTTTCGCCATCGCAACGATCATCATTAATTTTGGCCGCTTAAAACTCATACCGACACCTGGGCTTTAATATGCGGGTGCGATTGATAATTGACTATTTCAAAGTCGTCAAATTGATAATCAAAAATCGAATCGGGTTTACGCTTAATCACCAGGCCTGGTAAAGGTAAAGGCTCACGCGTTAATTGCAATTTAGCTTGCTCAAGGGTGTTGTTATACAAATGCACATCGCCGCCCGTCCAGATAAATTCGCCCACTTCATAACCGGTTTGCTGTGCAATCATGTGTACCAATAAGGCATAGCTGGCAATATTAAACGGCACCCCCAAAAAGGTGTCGGCACTGCGCTGATAGAGTTGGCAAGATAAACGGCCATTAGCGACATAAAACTGAAAAAAAGCATGGCAGGTCGCCAGCGCCATTTTGCCCTGCTCGACATTGGCTTGCGGGCTGATTGACTCATCCGGCAAATCGGCCGGGTTCCAAGCCGTGACGATCATACGCCGACTGTTCGGATTGGTTTTAAGCGTATCCACCACTTGTTGAATTTGGTTAATCACCTCACCATTAGGGCTTTGCCACGCCACCCATTGCTTGCCATAGAGCGGGCCTAAATCGCCGTTTGGCGTCGCCCACTCGTCCCAAATCCGCACCTGATTGTCTTTTAAATATTGAATATTGGTATCACCGGATAAAAACCATAACAGCTCATGAATAATCGAGCGGATATGCAATTTTTTGGTGGTCACCAACGGAAAACCCTGCTGCAAATCAAAGCGCATTTGATAACCAAACACCGACAGCGTACCCGTACCGGTGCGATCACCCTTCTGCACCCCATGATCGATAATGTGTTGCAATAAATCTAAATATTGTTTCATACGATTTCTGTCCAAACTTTTCTGTTATCAGTTTACTTTATTCTACAATCTTCCAATAGCCACTTTTTGTACTGCCCACACGCTTAAGAGCACCTGATTTTTTAAGCCTTTCGATATGTTCTTTAATGGTAGCATCTGCCTTACCTAATCGTTGCGCCATTTCTTTTCGGGTGATTTTCGGATTGTGTTTGATCAAAACCAGCAACTTTTCTTGGGTGGTTTCTTGGGTGGTTTCTTGGGTGGTTTCTTGGGTGGTTTCTTCCGCTTTAAAAAAGGTAACATTCACCGAATGAAAACTGTATTCGTAACGGGGTTCGGGCAAGCCCATCTTTAAGCATTCTTGCACAATATTGTTGGTGCCTTTGCCCCAGCTTTCAACAAATCCGGCTTTGTAGAACACATTGGCAATCACCGGATTAAACGGTTTCGATGTATGCTCTTGGTTGAACTTTTCGATTGGCACTTCGGGCGAGAGGGTCGCACCGTTACTCATCACAAGCCGCTCGTCGTACACACGAATTTGCAACACGGTTGTATCGCTATAGTCACGATGAATCAGCGCGTTTATTACCGCTTCACGTATGGCTTCATAAGGATATTCCAGCGTTTCGATGCGGTTTAGTCCGTCGTAGCTGATATAACTTTTTAGATATTTGGCACGCAACACATCAATAACTTGTTCAAGCTGTTGAAACAAATTACCTTCAATAATATCACTGGTAATCAATTCGGTTGGACTTAAAAAACGCCCAATCTTGGCGTGTGCTTGAATAAAGTGTTTTTGCGGATTCTTGGCAAACAGTAACACAGCGGCACGCTTGAGTTTGTCGCCTTCGTACAGATTTAAGCGTTCAAGTAGTGTTTTGAGATCACGCTCATTAGCAATGGCAGGTACACGCTTTCGAGCCCAGTTTTTAAATGCTTCGATGGTGTCGAGATTAATGTCATCTAAAGTGAAATTATCGACTGCAACATCATCCCAGGTTTTGCCGTATTTTTTGAGTAGAAAGTTGGTGAGATTGCCGCCATTGAGTTCGAGTGTGTTACTCCCGCTGCGCTGATAAAACTTGCCTGATAAGGAAACCGGGGCGTAAGTGGCAGGTACTTTTATTTCTAAATAATCAAGCTCCTGCTGGCGATGGGCTTTTATGTCAATAATCACGCCTAGACGGTTGTTAATTTTATTGGGCAGGGTTTCAAGCAGTTCGTTTAGGTTATGAATACCAATCACTCGGCCTTGATCGTCCAAGCCAACGTACAACGAACCACCTTGCGTATTAGCAAAGGCACAGATGGTTTTGAGATAATCATCTTGCCAAACCCGTTTAAACTCGGTGGTTTGTGACTCAATCATGGTTGTTTTTCAGCTTTTTTATACGCCCAAACCATTAAGCCGACCCCGATCACTATCATGGGCAGTGACAACAACATACCCATCGTGAGCCAGTCGCCCGCAAGATAACCTATGTGGGCATCCGGCACGCGAAAGAACTCGGCGACGATGCGAAACACACCATAGGCAGCTAAAAACAGACCGGCGACCGACCCGGCCGGACGCGGCTTGGATGAATACCACCACAGCAACACAAACAGCACCAAGCCCTCCAAAAATGCCTGCAACAGCTGGCTTGGATACTTTTGCACCACCTCATTCAACATCGGATCATACACCCACATTCCCAATGGCGAATCGGTGATTTTGCCCCAAAGTTCGCCATTGATATAATTGCCAATCCGCCCCAAACCTAAACCAATGGTGACCAGTGGCGCCACAAAATCGGCCACCGAAAAAATCGACAGGCCTTGTTTACGCGCAAACAACCACATCGCCAGCGTGACACCTAACAGCCCGCCATGAAACGACATGCCGCCTTGCCACACCATCACCAATGACAGCGGATTGGCCACCAGGCCTGCGAAGTCGTAAAACAACGCATACCCTATGCGACCACCCAGCACCACACCCAACGCCGAATAAAACAGCAGGTCGCCGACCTTGTCCTTATCCCAAATCGGCGACGATTTGGCGCGATACACACCCAACAGCCAGGCGGCACCAAACCCCAGCACATACATCAGTCCATACCAGTGAATAGCAATCGGCCCAAGTGCTAAGGCCACAGGATCAATGACAGGATAACTCCACATAGCGGCTCAATCCTTAATGATAAAAAAATATTCCTAGTGTAAACCAATGCGCCACTGGCTACAATTAGATAAAACCATCCGTAATGACTGTATTTAACCCCACTGTCATATTCAGCTTTTAGGATACATCTCAACTGATTAGGTAACCCATCATGAGTAAAGCAACTGACAAAACCATCAAATCCGGCTCAAATGTGTTTGAGCACCAATCACTGCAAAGTTTAGATGCCGTGCTTAATTATCTCGACACCATTCGGGATGGCTTTAAACAAGGCCACCTCAAGCTCAGCCAAGAGGACGATGAAGTCACCTTAACGCCAAAAGGCTTAACCCGGGTCAAAATCAAGGCGAAACAAGCCAAACAGCATCAAGAAATTCGCATTACCCTGGCATGGATTCCAGATGAAACAGCGGGTGAGCATGATCAAGCCGATGCTTTATTATTAAGCAGTAAAGCAGGCAGCAAAACGAAGAAGTCAAAAAAGACCAAGAAAAAACACCTTGACCAGGATGACGCATGAAACCCAATGATGCCACGCCTGATGCACTGATTTTTTTATTATTAGAGCTGCAAAAACAAGTTCAGTGGCTACTGAAAGGCCTACAAAACAATGCGTCAGAAAGCATCACCAAAAGTCAAACACGCATAGCCTATATTAATAACTTTGTTAATCAACTGGGTTCACAGTTAGCTGCATTGCCTAACCCGCTGGCCTGGGCGCAACTAGGTTTTCATGGTCAACAAGCCAGTCAACAACTTACCACCCTCGCCAAACTGGTCGAAAAACAATCTGCAAAGACCGAGTCCGCGAAACTACACAAATCTCTCAGTAAACCTTTAAAACTGGCGGACAATGTGTTGCAGCAATTGATTGAGCAACTCAAGCCTAGCTCGCCACATAGTGTCGAAGGTGTCACTGAAAACACTTTAACGAAAACCCGACTTCAACAACTTGAAATCTTTTCGCTGAAACTGCCCGATAGCCTGAACGACTATAAGCTGACCCTGTGTTTAGCGCAGTTTAGTGCCCAACTTAGCCAACTCACCGAACGCATTAGCCAACTGGCTGAGGGCGTTCACACCCAACCTGAACAATGGCGCGCAGTACAGGCGACACTGGCTCAAAGTGAAGCCGATAATCTCACCCGCGATGCGGGTAGCCTGCAACTTGAAACCCTTGCCCATACTAAATCGGGTTGTGTGATTAGCAAGGTCGCCGCTGAGCATGAACCCCATGCCCCCCTTGGTGTGGTTAAACAAGGGCAGCGTGCCAAAATTAAACAAGAAAAAAGCCAGTTTGCTCGTTGGCAAAATTATGCACCAGACCTGGTACCCGATGTCTATGGCTATCATCGCGAAGGCGAGCAAGCGGCGTTATTTGTTGAATTTTTAGATGGCATTCGCCTCGATCACTGGCTGACTCAGGCCAAACCGAAAGGCTATTTAGCCAGCCTTGCGTTGGTATGCGAACGGCTCGAAGAGGTGTGGCGCAATCAGGCCATCACCCTAGCCAGCAAAGACAACCCGCCCAAACTGTTTATGCAGCAATTACAAGATCGTCTTAATGATGTTTGGCACGTGCACGGCAACTTCAAAAAAGAACTGCATCAACTCGGTTCGCTTAAAGGTGTTAAGCTGCGCCAGTTAATTAAACAAGCGCATAAACTCGAACTGCAACTGCAACCGCCTCAGCATTATTTTTGTCATGGCGACCTGAATCTCGACAATATTTTATTGCGCCCAGACAACCAACAAATTTTTTTAGTTGACCTCCATCGCTCCGGTTACCAAGACTATCTGCAAGATATTGCGGTGCTGATGGTGTCACACTTTCGGTTACAGCTATATGATGCCGAACACCGCCAACTGATTGGTCAAAGCATGACCCAGCTCTATCAGTTTGCTGAAACCTTTGCCGCATCACAACAAGATGCCATGATTCACCCGCGTTTGGCCCTTGGCCTTGCGCGCTCGTTTATTACCTCAACTCGCTTTGTATTAGATGAAACCCATGCTCGCGCCTTGTTTGATCGTGGTCGCTTACTGCTCACTTTACTGCTAGACTACGCCAAAAGCCATGATCCTGCTGACTTTCGGATAGATACGGAGATTTTTTATGGTCCTTACTAAGACCACGCTACACTCGCTCAAAATTGCTGTAATCGGCATTCCTGGCAAATGGTCTAGTGAGCTGCTTGCTGACGCGCTCGCTGCCCGCACCGGCTTTAAACTGGTTATCGACTTGGGTGAAGTCGCGGCCGACTTAGCTAACAGTCGTTTGCTCTATCGTGGGCAGGATTTGGCTGAGCTTGATGGTTTAGTGATTAAAAAAGCCGCCACCCGTTATCATCCAGGCATGATTGACCGTTTAGAAATGCTGCGCATTGCCGAATACCGCGGCGTGAAGGTGTTTTCATCACCGGAAAAAATTATTCGTCTTGTCGATCGTCTAAGCTGTACTGTAGCGCTACGTCAAGCCGGGATTGCTATGCCGCCCACCCTGGCAACCGAAAGTCTGGATGAAGCCCTTGAGGCAGTGCAATATTTTGGTGAAGCGATTATCAAGCCGCTCTTTTCAACTAAAGCCAAGGGGATGATTTGGTTGTCAGCCACAACGCCGTTAAAAAAACTGCGTGATCAACTGACTGAGTTTCAGCAACAACAAGGCTTTTTTTATATTCAACAAAAAATTACCCTGCCCAACCAGGATTTAGGCCTGATGTTTTTAGGCGGGCAGTATCAAGGCACCTATGCACGGGTTAATCAAAAACATAGTTGGACCACTAGCACCAGTGAGGGCGGCAAATATGCCCCGGCCGAGCCTCAGCCAGATACGCTCGCGATGGCTGAACGGGCCCAAGCGGTATTTAACCTTGATTTCACCACGGTAGATATGGCCGAAACAGCCGATGGCCCCATGTGCTTTGAAGTGTCCGCATTTGGTGGCTTTAAAGGGGCATACGATGCACTAGGTATGAATATGGCCGAAAAATATGCCGACTATGCTATTCAACAGATTCAGTCTGCCAAATAATTATTAAATAGAAAAGTACCGCTTATGACTGCAGACCAACCCGCAGACCAGACTTCAGCCACGCAACTTATTCGTCTTACCGGCTGGCAACTGTTGATTCGTGCGCAAGATGCGCGCCTTCGCAAACAACTCGCCGACTACTTTGGCCCACTTATTAGCCATGACCAACAAGCGATTGTTGCGCACCTGCAACAGGATAATGCGCCTTGCTTAACCCTACATCTCAGCGCTTCCGAGCAGTTAACGCAACTCTATGCGCTGCCTTTTCAAGATTGGCAACGCGAGCCAGGTAAACAAGGTCGCAAAGAAGCCGTATATGATTTAAGCCCGAGTGATCGGCTCGTTCACAAGGTTCGCACTGGCTTAATACTCTGGCAACATCCGACCCAGTTGCGTGCGATGGGTGATCTGCTCGCCCACCCCAACCAAGTGATTAATTTTATACTCAGTCAATACTTAAGCTGGCGGCTCAATCAAAGTGCGCCCAATCAATCTGCAAACCAACTCGGCCATTGTGCTGCGCTGCGTTATCGCAATTATGGCATTGCCATCGCTGGATTTTCAGGCGGCGGAAAATCAACACTGATGCTGCATTTATTACGCGAAGGCGATGCCTTTATTAGCAACGACCGGATTGTATTGCAGCGCATGGCTAATCAAGATCAATCAGCTCAGCCCAAACTCATTTGCTATGGCATCCCCAAGCAACCCCGAGTCAATCCGGGCACCTTGCTCAATAATCCGGCATTAAGCGGCATTTTGCCAGACCCTGCGCGCTATAAGGCGTTAAGCGAGCCTGCATTGCGGGCGCTAGAAGAAAAGTACGATGTCATGGTGACTAAACACTTTCCCAACCAACCCTATCAGGCCAGCACACCACTTGATCTGCTGATTATTTTAGATTGGCAGGCAGACGCCACCGACCCGACCCGGTTGGTGCCGCTCAATATCCAAGCCGAACCTAAGTATTTATCGGCTATTATGAAATCGGCCGGCCCGTTTTATCAAAATGCACAAGGTCTTACCCCCACACAACCGCAGCATCCCAATCCATACGATTATTTGCCATTATTGCAAGACTGCACCATGATGCGCTTAACAGGTAAGGTTGATTTTCAAGCGGCCAAAGCCACAATCGATGCCTATATAGCCCAGCATAACTAATCAAGCAGACTGATTAACACCTGGCTTATTCACGTCCATCTTAATCACCACCAGGCCTGCTATTAAGACAAATACGGCTGAAATCGCCAAGCAGGCTTCCATACCGGCTACTTGATAAACATAGCCCGATAACAGGGTGCCGACTAAGCGTCCAGCGGCATTCGCCATATAATAAAAGCCGACATCTTTCGATGTCCCGTCATGACTGGCAATCGACACGATCAGATAGGAATGCACCGCAGAATTTAGTGCAAACAAAACACCAAATATTAACAGCCCCACCACGATGACTGTTTGCGGTGCCCAGTCCAGCAGCAACGCCATCAATAAGGGAACGCCAGCTAAACTAAGCGCTAAAAAACGTGCGGTCCCCGCGCTTGGGTTTTTGCCAGACTTCCACCCGGTTAGTTTCGGCGACAAGGCCTGAACAATACCGTAGCCAATCACCCAGAGCGCCAAATACGCACCCACATAAGTATGATCCCACTCCAATACCGACACCAAAAACACCGGCAAGGCCACCACAAACCAGACATCACGGGCACCAAATAGAAAAAAGCGCGCGCCTGACAGCCAGTTAAGCTGCGGGTTTTTAGAAAACATCTCATTAAACTTAGGTTTATGTTTGGCCTTGCCTAAGCGACCATCCAATAGCAGCATGGACACCAATAAAAATACCGTTAACACCCCAGCCATTATCCACATAGCCGCAGCAAACCCGACCCAAGCTAACAGCAACGCGCCGACAAAAAAACCGACCCCTTTCAAGGCATTTTTTGATCCCGTTAACAAGGTTACCCAACGATAGAGCTGGCCGGATTGATCGGAAGCCAGATTTTTAATGGCACTTTTCGCGCTCATTTTATTTAAATCTTTGGCAATACCCGATAAGGCTTGCGCAACCATTACATAAACCACGCCTAGCCATTCGGCCGGCACGGTCAGCATCAACAAGGCCCCCACCTGCAAGGCCAAGCCAATATTCATCGTCACATTCAACCCCCAGCGTGCGCCTAACCAGCCGCCCACCAGATTAGTGACAATGCCAAAAAATTCATAAAACAAAAATAACAACGCGATTTCAAGCGGACTATAACCCAGTTGCCAAAAATACAGCACCACCAGCATCCGCAACGCGCCATCGGTAATAGTAAAGGCCCAGTAATTACCGGTTACCAGGCCATATTGCTGCAACGGACTCATTAGCAGGCCTGGTTTAGTTTAGCGGACTTAATAGCCAATTCGACCCAACGCGCAACATAACCGACTTCATTGTCGTACCAGGCGAGGACTTTAACCTGCGTGCCATTCACCACGAGTGTTGATAAGCCATCAATCACAGATGAACAACGCTCGCCCTCATAATCCGCCGACACCAATGGCCGATTTTCGAAACCTAAAATACCTTGTAAATAGGTTTGCGCCGCTTGTTCAAACAAACCGTTGACTTCCACTACACTGGTTTCGCGATCCATTTCCATCACCAAATCGGTTAGCGAGGCATTCATAAACGGCACGCGCACCGCCAAGCCGTTCAGCTTGCCATTCAGTGCTGGAAAAATCGTGCCGATCGCGGTTGCCGAACCCGTAGTGGTCGGAATCAATGATTGAAAACTCGCCCGCGCCCGACGTAAATCAGCATGACCGTGATCGACGACTTTCTGGGTATTGGTCAAATTATGCATGGTGGTAATCGTGCCATGCTTAATACCAATTTGTTCATGGAGCACTTTAATCACCGGTGCAATACAGTTGGTGGTACAAGAAGCGCCGGTAATAATTGGGTCTTGCCCTGGCACAAAAATGTCGTCATTAATGCCCATGACGATATTCTTAATGCCCTCTTTCATCGGTGCGGCCACCACCACCTGCGGCACGCCTTGATCAAGATAAGGTTGCAAGGCGGATTGAGTTCTAAATTTACCGGTAGCTTCTAACACCACATCCAAATTCATCTCGCCCCAAGCGGTGTCCTCAATAGCTTTATTCATCGAATAACCTATGCGCTGACCACCCACTTCAATTGCATCACCCGCATCACTGGCCTTAGCTTCATGCCACCAACGCCCATGCGCCGAATCAAAATTCATTAAATGGGCTGAACTTGCCGCATCACAAGCGGTTTCATTAATATGCACCACCTCAACGTCGTTTAGCTCCATCAAGTCTCTTAGCGCCAAACGTCCCATCCGTCCAAATCCGTTGATAGCCACTCGAATTGTCATCTTGTATCCTTTCATGCTTTTTAAGGGTTGATTAGTTGGTCAAGTTAACGGGCTTCGCTATAATTAAAGCTAGTTTAAAACGAGCTTGTTAGCCAGTGCGTTAACCTTAACACATATATGCTTAAGCAGATATTAACCGATTTAGCACCGAGGATGGTTGCATTTTTATGACAAACTTTTGGCACAGTCTCCCGCTAGACCAGCTCGCAGCCCATGGCAAAGTCATCAGTGACCCGGTACGCTTACGACTATTAACCCTGTTAGCCAGTCAGCCGAGCCTATGTGTCTGTGAACTGGTCAGTGCGACCGCCCTCGGACAAAGTCTTATTTCCCGGCATTTGGCCTATTTAAAACGCCATGGCTGGGTCGATGCCCAACGCCAAGGCGCGTGGATGCATTATCAACTCATCACCCCACTGCCCTTACCCATCGAGCCTTGGTTGCAGGCCTGGCAAACTCACCCCGATTTTGTCGCTGATTTTGCCCGTTTGAGCGCGCCGACATGCTAGCTACTCGCCTCACGCACTGGCGTAGCCATTACGGTTTAGCACGTCAAATCATGCTTATCACCAGTGCCGGCCTATTAATAGTCGCGTTAAGCTGGTTAGTCTTGCAAGGGGCGTGGGTATCAGCAGGCCTGCTGCTGGTCGGCATGGGCTTAGGTGCAACACTAAATTATTTTGTGTTTGGCTTTAGTAGCAGCTGGCGCAAATCCATTTTAGAGGGCAACACGCTTGGCGCACGTGCGCAAGTGATTATGCTCGCCGCAGCGCTCATGTTGTTTAGCCCACTGTTGTGGCTAGGGCAGTCTGATGACGGGTCTTTTCAGGGGTTAGTACGCCCAGCTGGTTGGTCGGTGATTCTGGGCGCATTTTTGTTTGGGATTGGGATGCAGTTGGCGAGTAATTGCTCATCAGGAACGCTTAACCGCGCCGGCCAACTGCAAGCGCTGCCAATGGTGTCACTACTGATGATGTTTGTCGGTGGCGTGCTGGCAGCTTATAGCTTTACCTACTGGGATGCCTGGCCAGCGTTGCTGCCCTGGTCTTTTACCCTGGATTGGGGCCTAGCAGGCCTGCTGGTGAGTCTGGGCTTACTGGCGCTAATCTATTGGGCATTAACCCGCTATGAACAACAGCGCACCCAGCAACTTACTCAGTTACTTAGCCTAGAGTCAAAATGGGGCGCGACGCCCTATGCGCCATCATCAAGCAGCGGTTTAGCCCTCAGCCGCGCACACCAGCTGCTGTTAGCAGGCCTGCTACTCGCGCTCCTTAGCACCTTTATTTTATTGTTAGCGGGGCAACCCTGGTCGGTGGCATCGGTGTTTGCTCTCTGGCCGTTTAAACTAGCCGAGTGGATTGAATTACACACCGGCTGGATGCTGTTAGACTGGTCGTTTTGGGATATTGCCGGTCACTATCAAGACCGTGTCGCTCGGCCGCTTTGGTTAGATCATGTCAGCATGACCACTTTAGGGGTTATATTCGGTGCGCTAGCCGTCACCCTTCTACAACCCAAGGCGATCACCCCCTTACCTGACGGCCAGCACGCCATTGGCTATTATGCGCTCGGCGGTTTGTTAATGGGCTTGGGTGCTATGCTATCTTACGGCTGTAATATCGGCGCGCTCTTTAGCGGCATTGCCTCGGGTAGCTTACATGGCTGGCTATGGCTCATCGCCGCCGTTATCGGCAATATGGTGGCGCTAGCTTGGCTTAATCGCTCAAAATAACAGGATAATTTATGGAACAAGCGAATCGACTGACGATTATTCAAACGAAAGGCTCACTGGATTGGGCTTATCCAAGCTTGATTCTTGCCAGTACCGCTCGGACGCTCGACCAAGACGCACATATCTTTTTTAGCTATTATGGCATTCGCTGTTTACTAAAAGACACCCGTAGCTTGCGTGTATCACCCGTTGGCAATCCGGCGATGCCGATTCGCTCACCCATTGGCCCAGCCAGCTTAAAAGCCATAGATTGGCGAGGTTACACCCCTGACCTACTGTGGAGTTTACCGGGGATGACGCGCTTGGCGACCTGGGCTTTCAAACGCCAATTAGCCAGCCACGGCCAACTTCCTTTTGCAGAGATGCGAGAACTGTGCTTAGAACTCGGCGTTAAAATGACCGCCTGCCAAATGAGCATGGAACTATTAGGGTTTAACGCAGCGGATCTGATTGATGGCATTGAATATGCCGGTGCCGCCAGCTATCTCGCCGATTCGGCACGAGACCAAAGTTTATTTATTTAACAAGCGCTATTTCACGGCTAGCGCTATTCATCAGCTAGCAACGGATCACTGACCTGACCAGTGGTTAATTCATCAAACACGCTTAACGCATTGCGTAAAAACAGTTGACTATACATCGGACGATCTCGATAGGCCGGCATCTCAACGTGCCGTGCTAAATCCTGGCGCGCCACACCCTGCTCAATCGCTTGCTTGACCACCTCCTCTAAATCTTTAAAGTAATCATAAGTTTGGCGGGTTAATTCGGTTAAATTGGACGCCCCACCGTGACCAGGAATAACCAAAAGATTGTCTAGATCCGGCGAATGGGTGGTCACATAGTCCACCATGCGTTCAAAAGATTGCAACCATTCACTGTAAGACGAGCCATGTAGCAGGCCTGGTAAACGCTCTACAAACCCTAAATCACCGGTAAACAAGATGTTCTTGCTTGGAATAAACGCACCGGTCATGGTTGGGGTATGCCCACCGCCAAAGTTGACTAAATGTACCTCATCCCCGGTACCTTCATTAATCACCAAGCGATCTTCAAAGCGTGTATAGCGATCAGCGACATTACGCACCGGCTGAATTAATAACGGCCCATACTCACTGACCCGCTGCACGGCACGATCAAAGCCACGAACCTGCCAAAAATCCGCCGCCGCCTGCTCGCTATATAGATTATGCACCCCAACATCCATCCAGTAACTGGCCCCTAAGTTTGCATGAGATTGGTAGTTTTCTATCGCCAACCATTTAATCGGCATCGCAGTATGACGCTGCAATTTTTGATGAAAACTATAAGCAACGGCGGGATTAGAACCGGTGTTATACACAAAAATACCTGACTCAAGCTCGACAGCCGTAATATTGTTATTCAAACCGAAATTTTCCAGCGTGCCCCACATTAACGCACCTTTCACAAAAAACACCCCCGGCGCGACTGCTTCTATCGCCGGAATCGGCAAGACACGACCTATATAACCATGTTGTTGCAACAAGCGTTCATGTTGCGCGGTATAGTTTAAGATCGACTGCGCCAACACCGGATCATTAAGTTGCGCAGCGTACTGCTTAAATGCCCGCGACCACTCATCTTCATAGGCATTATTCGATGCCTGACCATAAGCGAGAGGGGTCGTTAGCAGGCCTGCTGCCAAGGCGAATATAGCTGATGTTTTAGTCAATGAATTCATATCATGAATATCCTCTTCGTTATTATCTAAGTTATTAAACACTATTCGGTCATTATGCACAGGTCCCCTTTGACGTCATCAGCCAAAACTCAAACCTCTTCAATTTGAGCACAAGTTTCTACCAAAATAAACGCCATGGTATTGTCTATGTTATACACCTGTCTTCGATTCATTTAGATAATGTTTAGCAATATACCAGTGACTAAAGCCAATAAATACGGGCATTGCTTGATTAAACTTTTTTTACAAAAACTATTGCAAAGTGATTTTTAGGCTCTATAATACGCCACATCAAACGCAAGTTTGAACGACTATTCCCCAATAGTTCAGTTGGTAGAACACCGGACTGTTAATCCGTATGTCCCTGGTTCGAGTCCAGGTTGGGGAGCCAAACATAGACCCTAAGTAATTGATTTACTTGGGGTTTTTTGTTTATAGGCTGTAGCAATAGCGTAACTAACACCTCAAAACTCAAAGCTGTGGCAACCAATGCTCAGCAAGCCACTCTCGTGTGTAGCTATCAAACGCCCAAAAAGCTTCAATCCAACTGTCCACATCTTGAGCAGCCAATTCATCACACGCGGCTTTACTGCGATAGAAGTTAGAAACCAACTCAGCGCACTTAACCTCAAATGCAGGACGCTGCTGGCTGGCTTGAGCCAGCTCCCCTACCCAATCCATCCAATCACTAGCTGAAACCTGACGTCTAATCTCCGCGCCTATTGGATGGAAAAGATGATCGTAACGCGACAATATCATCACGCTCACCCACACAAACCTAAACGCAACCTGCTCGACTTTAAATTGCCACTGCAATGTAACCGGGCTCAGTGTGTTAGATTTAATCGACGCAAGCTCAGCTATAAAAAAGCGTGAGTTATCAAGGGTGCGCAGAATTTTGGCTTTCCTAAAGTTCGGAAATGCTGCAATCAGCATTGCTTCATCGTGAAATTTATTCAGCAGATCTAACAACACCTGTGGACGCCGTCCTTCTGCCAATATTTGCCTTTTATATTCAATAGCAGGATCAATAATCATATCGAAAGTGAGGTCAGTGCGCACCAACTCAACCCATGCTGAATCAATAATGCTATCCTGGCTTGCCGGCAAAAAAACATCTAGGTCAGAATCTAGCCAATATTGACACTGCGCCACCGAACCGACCACCAAAACCTCAACCAGGTACCGCTGTTCGAACGCAACCAGTTTTTGCAACAAGCCGCAAAGCGATTGCCGTTTAAGTTTTAGCAATTTAACAAGCTTTGAATTATCGAGATCGTTCATTTATCTAGCCAAAAAGTGGACACATGCAGACCTAGCGTTTTACATAGACTTTAAAATTCTAAGTGCTAAAACTCCGGCATAATCCGCTTCATAAATCCATCAAACAATGGCACGGTAAAAGCCGTGTCGCCATGGGATGGACTATAGATCATCCCCTTGAGAATCAGCCTTGCTCGAATGGGTGCCACGGTTGACGCCCCCTTCCCCAGCAGCTCAGAAATATCACCGGAACGATGTGGCCCTTCGCCCAGTTCGGCCATCGCCCGCATATAATGCTTTTCAGCAGGGGTTAATCGATCAAAACGTACCCTAAAAAAGCTGTCATCCAATTCTGATAACGCCACATCCGTTGCATTTAATGCATCCTTTTTTTGGATAGGTGAAGACTCGGCTAAATCCCAAACATGCTTGCCCCACTCCTGAATAAAATAGGGATACCCTTTTGTTTGCGCAATAATTTCGTCAATCGCGTCATCGGTAATTTGGGTTGATTCATGTTCCAGCGGAATTTGGATGGCTTGCTTTGCGGATTCGTTATCCAGTGCATCAATGGATACGAACTCAAACAGGCGTTCGGCATAGGACTTGGCTTTACCCATTTGACCAAGCAACTGAGGCAGACCCGCACCCAGCAAGGTAATCGGCAATTGCTTTTGACTCGCACGGTGTAACGCGGCGATCAGGGCAGATAATTGTTCCTCTGGCACATACTGCAATTCATCAATAACCAACACAATCGGTTTTTTATGATGTTTGGCGGACTCACCAACAGTCACAATCAAGTCGGTAAGGTCGCTTTCAAAGTCGCCACTATCGGCCAAACCTTCTTCAAAATCAAAGTCGATGTTGACTTCAACATCATCAAAGCGCAACTTAGCGGCCTTAATGAAACCGGCCAACGCACTCTTCGCTTGACTAAGAGACGCTACCATCACAGCCTTGGCTTGATTGAGCTTGCTCATCTTAATTAAAGCCGTACGTAATGCCGGACCCAACATCGCCGGCAAAGATCGATATTCTGGCGCTTCAATCACCACAGACAGATAACCCTCTGCTTCAGCTAGATCAGTGAGTTTATGCAGTAATACTGTTTTACCGACTCCACGCAGACCATACAACACCACACTTCGTGCGGCACGACCTGCTGCAATACGGTGCAATGAAATCGTGGCGCGCTCGATAATATCATCACGACCTGCTAACTCCGGTGGCGGTATGCCTGCACCCGGCGCAAAAGGATTGTAACGGGGATTCATAAAACTCACCTTTAACAAAATATTCACTAGTTAACAAATTTTGTTAATTATAGTCAATTTAGGTATAAACTTGAACTGATTATAAATTTTTACTGAAAAAAAAACGCTATAAGATATTGATTTTACGTTACTGCGGGCATAAAAAAGCCCGAATGAGACGGGCTTTTCTTGAAAATGGTAGCTACACCAGAAACAACTAGTAGAAAGTGTTTCCTGATAAGGGAAAGATCCGCAAAGCAAAATACAGAACTTAGACTAGGGCTTTTTTGCTAACTGAATAGTAGGTAGCGCGACTCTTGGTAAGTGCATGCGTGCGGCTTGGTTCATTAAAAGCTCGCGCCAGTATGGCCAAACATGGTAACTAGCATTTTGAAGAGCAAAAGCGTCTATCGATTCTTTTTTAAGCTCCTCGGCCATGAAATATTCAACCACAAACACAGCTTCAATCTGCGCTTTTAGCCCTAGCTCTTCTGAATTGGCAGTTGGATCAACCCAGCGCACGCCTAAATTTATAAAAACACGCATGAACTTTTTAGCATCCAGCTCAACAACATCAACTTTCTCGACAAAGTGCTTTGATGCAATATCGAGTGTTTCTAAATTCGGATAATACTTGGGCTCAAAATCACCATAACAATGCGCAGTCATATCACGCACATAGACATCCGTAATCTGCAACGCATCTTTTGCTTTTTGTAGCGCATCCGTCATGCCACAGACTCCAATCTATGATAACTTGCCGAATCATCTAACTTGAAACTGTGAACCAACTTGATTCCAGAGCCGACCTTATTCATCAAATTGGTTGTTTTATGATAACTATGGTCGCTATCGACGCCATCCAAACCGGCCTGTTCTTTTAACCATACAAACACATCCGGTGCATACCATGCGGCACGCAACAATTTATCCATACCTTCAGACTGCATAACATCGTTATTTTCGTACTTAGAAAATGCCACTGGGCCACCACCAAAAATAAGGGCGGCTTGTTTTTGGTCAATACCCCATGCTTCACGCATGCGACGAATCTCTTCACCAGAAAGTAAGCCATCAACGCGCTTTTTAAAAGCAATCATGACACGCTTATTCATACGCATTTCATTAGCGCCAGCCTGCTCAGTTTCGCAAACATCGCATACACTAAAATAGTTGGCTATTTCGCCAGTTTTTCCGTGATATTCAACTGATACCAATTCACTATGTGCGCTTAAATGCCCTTCACCACAAACCGGGCAAATCGGTAGTTCTTTACTCATTGTATTCTCCTCCTAGGAAGACAAATGACAGGACACGATTAAAATCAAGGCGCCAGTCTTACCTATTGCAAACTTAAAATAATAACTGAGGTCGCCGTCATTCAAACGATAAGCATCACAAGCCGCACAGCTCACGCCTGATTTAAGCCAAGTCCATTCAGAGCCTAAATATCGACCATTCACCACAGCCCTTTCCAAATAAAGCGCTAAGTCATCCGCATCCCAATCCAAGTTTTGTGCGTCAATATTAGCCTTGCGAGTCGCGATCTTTATTGCTTCAGATGACTTCAAAAGCTCAATCACTTCGGCTACTGGGTATAAAGGCCCTTCACTAATCTTACGATTATCGCTAACCAGCTTATCATCGGAAAAGCCATCAGTGAAACGGCTCAGAATTTTAACACTTACCATTATGGTAATCCATATTTAGTTTTCCAATCGCATTTTTTTATTAAATACCCAAAACATCACAAACTTAAGCTATTTTTAACACAAACCAGATTCAATCAAGCAGAAAGCACTTTATCAGAATCATATATGGCAATTTAATATTAAAAACTAAGCATCTAATAGCAACACGCAAGGATCACTCCAAGGAGTAAGTATGGTTGTTTAGCACGCGTTTTGATGGGATGCAAAATATCAGCTGGGACGGCAAAAAACGCTATAAGATATTGATTTTACTTTACTGCGGACATAAAAAAAGCCCGTACGAGACGGGCTTTTCTTGAAAATGGTGGCTACACCGGGATTCGAACCTGGGACCCCATCATTATGAGTGATGTGCTCTAACCAACTGAGCTATGTAGCCAAAAGATGGGCGTATTATAAGGAAGTTTTAGCGTTTGTCAAAACTTTCTTACACATTAAACCTAAAGTGCATCACATCACCGTCTTGCACAATATAGTCCTTGCCTTCTAGACGCAGCTTACCGGCTTCTTTTGCACCTTGTTCGCCGTTATATTTAACATAGTCATCATAGGCGGTGACTTCGGCACGAATAAAGCCTTTTTCGAAGTCGGTATGAATCACACCGGCGGCTTGTGGTGCGGTCGCGCCGACCTTAACCGTCCAGGCACGCACTTCTTTAACACCGGCGGTGAAATAGGTTTGTAGGCCAAGCAAACTATAGCCAGCGCGAATCACACGATTCAAACCGGGTTCATCCAACCCCATACCCTGCAGAAAATCGAGTTTATCCTCGTCATCCAATTCAGCGATCTCAGATTCAATCGCCGCACACACCGGCACCACGGCGGCACCTTGTTCTTGTGCAAAGGCAGTTACCGCATCCAAATATGGGTTGTTTTCAAACCCATCCTCATTAACGTTAGCGATATACATCATTGGCTTAATGGTGAGCAGGTGTAAGTCATACAGCTCCGCCTGCTCATCCTTCGACAAATCAAGATTACGCACCAAAGTACCTTCTGCGATACCCGCCGCGACTTTTTCAAGCGTAGCAAGACGCGCTATCGCTTCTTTGTTACCCGTTTTCGCAACACGCTGCACCTTAAGAATCGCTTTATCAATCGATTCCATATCCGCCAACACCAACTCGGTATTAATAATCTCAATATCAGACAGCGGATCGACCTTACCGGCCACATGCACGATATCGTCGTTTTCAAAACAACGCACCACCTGCGCAATTGCATCGGTTTCGCGGATATTAGCTAAAAACTTATTACCCAACCCTTCACCCTTCGATGCACCCGCCACCAGGCCTGCTATATCAACAAACTCCATGGTCGCGGCCATAACACGCTCAGGCTTGACCATCTCTGCCAATTTGTCTTGACGTGGATCAGGCACTGGTACAATGCCCACATTCGGCTCTATAGTACAGAATGGATAGTTAGCGGCATCAATGCCGGCATTGGTGAGCGCATTAAATAAGGTTGATTTTCCAACATTCGGCAAACCGACAATGCCGCACTTAATTCCCATGGTAAATGTCCTTATAGTCTGAAATGATATTAACTGGCAGCAGGCCTGGTATGGAGCTGATTCATCGCTTTAGCAAAATCACCCTGTACCACATCAGCCATCACCCGCGTGGCATCATAAATCGCATCATCAATCGCTTGACGATCAAGCTTTGAAGGTGCTTTAAGTACATAGTTGACGACTTCTTTTCGATCACCCGGATGATCAATACCCAAACGTAAACGATGAAAATTTGGACCACCCAAGGCTGCAATGGTATCTTTTAAACCATTATGGCCACCATGACCACCACCCGTTTTGAGTTTGGCTATCCCTACCGGCAAGTCAAGTTCATCATGGGCCACTAAGATAGCCTCTACTGGAATCCGATAAAAATTAGCGAGCGCCTGAATGGACTGGCCAGAGCGATTCATAAAAGTCGTGGGCTTTAATAACCACACGGGACGATGATTAACACTAATTTTGGCTACTAAGCCTAAAAATTTGGTTTCTGGACGAAACACCTCACCGGCTTGGCGAGCCATTTCCTCCACAAACCAAAAACCAGCGTTATGTCGGGTCTGTTCATATTGTTCGCCGGGGTTACCCAAGCCGACAATCAGTTGTACAGATGACATAAGCGCTGGTTCCTAGTCAACCTAGCTCTGACGAGCCGAGGTTTAATTAACGTCTAACTTTACCAATACCTACAACAGCTTGGTCATAGTCGGCACTACCGTGTAAGAGTGCAACCACTTCAACGCCTTCTGGCAATTGAAGATCAGATAAACGTAAGCTTTCGCCTGCTTCCATCGTTGAAACATCAATTTCAATTGCAGTAGGTAGGTTTTTAGCTGAACAACGAATTTCAACCGTCTTCTGGAAGAAGGTCATCAAGCCGCCCAATTTAACGCCTGGTGCTTTTGCAGCGCCAGCAAATTTAATCGGTACACGCTTAACAACGCGGCCATTGTCGGTCACACGCTGCAAATCGATGTGCATCACATCAGCACGTGCTGGGTGACGCTGCATATCTTTAATAACCACGTTTTCTTGGCTTGCGCCTTCAACATCAACAGTCAAAATAGTGTTGTAAATGTCGTTATTCATTAATGCTTTTTTTACAAAATTTGCATCCAAGGTAACCGATACGGCGTCTTTATCGCCACCATAAATGATACCTGGGATTTGGCCCGTATGACGAAGGCGGCGGCTCGCACCTTTCCCCTCAGTCGAACGAACTTTAGCTGTCCATAATGCGCTCATAGCGTTACTCCATCAATGAGGTTGCCCTCGTTACAAAAACTTTCACCCGCGACCAGGCAAAAATAAAGGCCGTATTATACTGATTTAATGTTCAATAGCCAATAATTTTCAGACACTTAGCTAAAAATAGCCGGCTAAAAACAACAAACCCCGCTAAATGCGGGGCTTATTATAGACCATAAAGCTCAATCGAATAAATTACATCGCTGGCATCAGCGCGGTAACCGATTCTTCATTATTTACGCGACGAATTGTTTCGCCTAAAATATTAGCGACTGATACCTGACGAATCTTTTCGCATTCCATCGCATCAAGCGTTTGCGGAATAGTGTCCGTCACCACCAGTTCCTTTAACATCGACTTACGAATATTTTCAACCGCCGGCCCAGATAACACCGCGTGGGTCGCATAAGCCGTTACACTCTTCGCACCGTTCTCTATCAAAGCCGCCGCTGCTTTACACAGGGTGCCTGCGGTATCGACCATATCATCAACAATGATACAATCACGGCCTTTAATGTCGCCAATAACATTCATAACCTGCGAAACGTTAGCTTTAGGGCGGCGCTTATCAATAATGGCCAACTCTACATCTAATGCTTTAGCAACAGCACGCGCACGCACCACACCACCAACATCCGGCGAAACTACAGTAATATTAGATACATCTGAACTTGACTGCGCCAACATGTCTTCAACCAACACGGGTGAGGCATAGATATTATCAACGGGAATATCAAAAAAACCTTGAATCTGATCTGAGTGCAAATCAATGGTAATCATGCGATCAGCACCGGCTACTGTAATCATATCTGCGGCTAAACGTGCTGTAATCGGTACACGCGCTGAATGAGGACGACGATCTTGGCGCGCAAAACCATAATAAGGCACTACCGCTGTAATACGTTTAGCCGAAGCACGTTTAAGCGCATCGATCATCACCAACATTTCCATCAAGTTGACAGCAGGCTCAGGCGTACAGGTAGGCTGTAAAACATAAACATCTTTACCACGCACAGATTCGGTTATCTGCACCATGATTTCGCCGTCACTAAAACGACCGACATTTGCTTTACCCAGGGGTTGATCTAAATAGAGGGAAATTCTCTCAGCAAGGGTGACATTTGCATTACCGGCAAATATCATAACGCTTTTGTTAGCCATATAATGGCAGCTCCTGTGGAGGAATAGAATTCTTTATGCGGATGAGAGATGGCTGGGCTGGAAGGATTCGAACCTTCGCATGACGGGATCAAAACCCGCTGCCTTACCGCTTGGCTACAGCCCAATATCTCTGTCCGAAGACAGGTGCGTATTATGCCAAGATCTAAAAAAACTGCAAGCGCATTTTTAAAAAAACTGTAAAAAATTTTGTTTAGACACAGCTTCTGATCACTTGGAAACCTTTAAAACAAAAAAGCCAGCAAAATGCTGGCTTTTTCTAGTAATCACAACAAACGTAATTAAGCTAAGGCTTTAATACGTGCGTTGATACGGCTCTTAGAACGAGCTGCTTTGTTCTTCTCAATGATGCCTTTACGCGCCATTTTGTCTAATTTAGACTGAGCTGCTACAAATAACGCGGTAGCTTGCGCTTTATCGCCACTATTGATTGCTGCTAATACTTTTTTAACGGCAGTACGCATATCAGAACGCTGTGATGCGTTACGTAGACGACGAACTTCGGCTTGCTTAGCGCGTTTTGCTGCTTGTGCTGAATTGGCCACAATAATCTCCAAAAATCGGTAAAAATCTAAAGTAAACCTGGGTTTTTCAAGTTGTCAGATTCACAACTCAGCCAGAAAAAATACCATAGGGTTTGAAAGGATTGCGTGATTATACCTGTCTTATCCACAAGGTCAAGCGCTGCGCAACATTATTCATCAAGATTTATTCGCGATGATAAGGATGGTTTTGCAACACCGACCAAGCTCGATATAACTGCTCGGCTAGCATCACTCTGACCAAAGGGTGTGGCAGGGTTAAGTTAGATAAGCTCCACATCCAACTCGCTTGTGCACGAATCGACTCATCTAATCCATCTGGCCCGCCGACTACCAACGCCACATCCTGGCCACCACCCAGCCAATCGGCCAATTTGTCAGCTAATTTTAACGTGGTAGGTTGTGCGCCCTTTTCATCCAATACAATTAAGCGGGCATTTTTGGGCACGGCAGCCACAATACGCTTGGCTTCTTCTTGCTTATATTGACTGACTGAACCGGTTTTGCCACGCACCGCCATCGGCAGTTCAATTAAATTTAGACTACAGCTTTTAGGCAGGCGTTTAGCATAATCGTGATAGGCATCTTGCACCCATTTGGGCATTTTTTGACCCACACAAATCAGGTGAATAATCATAAACTAGACGTTAGAGGAGTCGACCGTTGCTTTTGGTGCGTCGTCTTTAACCTGCCAAAGTTTTTCTAATGAATAGTAGGCTCGCGCCTGCTCAGTCATCACATGAATTACAATATTGCCGTGATCCACCAACATCCATTCTGGCTGTGGGCCACTTTCTGCACCTAAACAAGGATCATTGGCGTCTTTAAAGGCTTGCTCTACCATGCCGCCCAAGGCTTTAACATGGGTCGTTGAAGTACCGGTTGCCACCACCATACAATCGGTAAAGCTAGCTAAACCCGTCACATCAATTACTTGAATATCACGCGCTTTGCCATCGTCCAATGTTTTCGTTACCAGCTCAATTGCTGCGTTTAATTCCATAGCTATCCTTTTTGATAAAGCCTATTAGTCTCAATAAAATCTTGCACCGCTTTGGGCACAAGCTGGTCAATCGGTTTGTTAAATTGGATTAAATCACGGATTTGCGTTGCGCTCAAATCCAATTGAGTCACCGCCACTTCAATAATCTGTCCGGCCGGTTTCGACAAATGCGTAACGTGATGCTGCGTTAGCAGGCCTGCTAACGCACCCTCTTGTGGCATCAACTCACCTGGACGATGCATCACCGCAATATTGGCTAAGGTTAAGATAGTTTGCCACTGATGCCAGTGCATAAATTTAGCAAACGCATCCATTCCCATAATAAGCACCAGGCCTGCTTGCGGAAAGGCTCGCTTTAGGGTGCGTAACGTATCGACCATATAGGATGGCCCTTGACGATCCAGCTCAGTTGAATCAAACACACATTGCGGATAATCCGCCAAGGCCAATTTAACCATTTGTGCACGCTGAGCCGATGAGGCCTGCGGCGTCCCACGATGCACCGGCTGATAGCAGGGAATAAAATGAATGCGCGTTAGGTTTAACTGCTGCTGTATATCCAAAGCCGGGCGCAAATGCCCATAATGAATGGGGTCAAAGGTGCCGCCCAATACTCCAATCCATTCTATGTCTTGTTTAGCGACTTGCTCACCAGGCCTGGTTATTACCACCCGCATCCCTTAGTATAGTGTGATGAATTCTCGCATTATACCCCATGACTGGCTCGTCAGTCGCGCCGACACACCAATTGGACTCCTCTACCTCGCCACTTGGCAAGGCCGCCTTGTCCGCGCCAGTTTTGCCCCATTCGATGATGCCGCGGATGAGCAGGCACTCACCTCACAGACCGACCATAATCAAACCCACCAGGCCTGGTTAGACGCGATCCATACCGGTGTACTGCCGGGTAGTTTGGCTCCAAAGGGCACTGATTTTCAACTCAGCGTATGGCAGGCCTTGCAACAGATTCCACTCGGCCAAACGCGCAGCTATCAACAGCTTGCTGACCAACTGGGGCGTCCGCAAGCAGTCCGCGCAGTGGCGAATGCAATCGCCGCCAATCCGATTGCCTGGTTTATTCCTTGCCATCGTGTCATTCGCAGCAACGGCGAACTCGGTGGTTATGCCTGGGGTTTAGCCCAAAAACAACAACTGCTGGATTGGGAAGCAACCCATGCAAACTGATCAACTTGACCCTCAGTTACTTAATGATCTGTTGACGCTGCTGCTGCAACACCCTGACGGCATTGCCGAACACCAACTGCTCAAAGCACTCGCTGAGCAGGGTTATCAAGCCTTCCAGCCAAGCCTGGAACCGCTGGCGCTATTTCAGGCACACTTTTTACTGTTTCACCTGCTCTATCGGCAACAGCAGGCCTGGTATCAACAGGGTCACGGTTGGCTTCAGATTGATTGTTTAAAGATTCAATTTCAGCCGCAACGCCCCCATCAGCCCACTCACGACACGCAATCAACCCCTCCGCAACTGGATGACCCGTTGCGGCGTTATTATTTGGATATTGAACAGTATCGGCAAACACAAACGGACGATGTGATTGAACTGCTGGACAGTTTTTGGCGCAGCCTCGCTCGGTCGCCGGACACAACACAGATCCAACAAGCGAAAGGCTTGCTTGAAATTACAGAAGAGACAATAACACTTGAACAGGTCAATCGACACTATCGCCGATTAAGCCAGATTCACCACCCAGACAAGGGCGGTGACAGTGAACGATTTCGACAGATCAGCCAGGCAGCAGAGACTTTACGAAAAAGCTTAGGTTACAAAAAAACCTAAAGCTTATTGGCGGATATGGCCATCACCCAATACGATATATTTCTGCGAGGTCAATCCCTCTAGCCCAACCGGGCCACGCGCATGGAATTTATCAGTACTGATGCCGATTTCCGCGCCTAAGCCATATTCAAAGCCATCGGCAAAACGGGTTGAGGCGTTGACCATCACCGAACTCGAATCGACCTGCGCCATAAACTGACGCGCTTTGGTATAGTTTTCGGTAATAATCGACTCCGTGTGCGCCGAACTGTATTGCGCAATGTGCTCAATCGCCATCTGCATATCCGATACCACGCGAATCGACAACACGGGTGCCAAATATTCGGTCTGCCAATCTTCCTCAGTCGCCCGCTTGGCCTCAATCAGCGCACAGGTTTTTTCACAACCACGCAATTCGACGCCTTTTTCTTGATAGAGTTTGGCTAATTCAGGCAAAACCTCAGCCGCCCGCGATTCAGCAACCAATAGGGTTTCCATCGCATTGCACACGCCATAACGGTGGGTTTTGGCATTCAACGCCACCTTAATCGCCTTATCTTTATCCGCATCATCATCAATATAAACATGACAAATGCCGTCCAAATGTTTAATCACCGGCACACGCGCATGTTCGCTAATTCGCGCAATCAGCCCCTTGCCGCCGCGCGGGATAATGACATCGACATATTTCGGCATCGCAATCAACTCGCCTACCGCTTCACGGTCGGTGGTTTCAACCACTTGCACCGAGGCTTTTGGCAGGCCTGCTTGCTCTAATCCGGCCTGAATACAAGACGCTAAAGCACGATTTGAATAGGCCGCTTCCGACCCACCGCGCAAAATCGCGGCATTGCCGGATTTCAAGCACAGCGCCGCCGCATCAATCGTCACATTCGGGCGCGACTCATAAATAATGCCCACCACCCCTAAAGGCACGCGCATTTTGCCAACCTGAATGCCGGACGGACGATAACGCAAATCGGTAATTTCACCAATCGGATCCACCAGGCCTGCTATTTGACGCAGCCCTTCTGCCATCTGCGCCACACCTTGATCGGTAATCGCCAAACGATCCAACATCGCCGCATCCAAACCATTCGCCTTGCCCGCGTCGAGATCCTTGGCGTTTTCCGTTTTCAAAAATTCCGCATCCGCTTCCAACTGCGCCGCCATCGCCAATAAGGCATTATTTTTTTGTTCGGTGGTCGCTGTCACCAACACGCGAGACGCCGCACGCGCCGCCTGCCCTAAATCCTGCATATACTCTTTAATATTCATCGCCATCTCTTTTATGTTTAATCTGCTTTTTTATCTGCACTTGTTTATCTGACTAAGATACCCATCTCGTCATTTTAGCCTTATTAATAAAGCTTGCCAAACATCAGCCTTCCGAGGGTTTTAAGGGTTAAGACTCAGTTGTTCCCATTCAAACTGGGCGATGTTCTTTTGTTCGGCGTTAAAGTGGATACCGATTAGATAAATGGGTTTTTTCACGGCAAGGTATTTGTCGACATAGCGTTTGTCTTTGATTTGTTGCAACGCGTTGGTGCTGGATTGGCTGCTGGGTTTATCTGGGTGATCGACTTTAAACTCCATGATGTAAATCGCGTGATCCATGATGACGGTGAGATCAATTCGGCCTTGATTAGTGACGTCTTCGCCGATGATGTTGAGGCCTAAACTTTGCAAATAGACATAGATGACGCTGGCGTAAAAGCCTTCATAGTTTTGAATGGCGTTGTGGGTGTAGTTGTTGTAGGGAATGCTGGCGAACATACTGCTAAGCGCTTGTTTGAAACTGTCCATATTATTTTCCAGCAGCGCCATGTGGGTATTGACTTGAATATCCGCTTGGTTGCTTGGGCTGTTGTTGAACAGCTTTAAGATATAGTCCGTGAGTGACGCTTTAACTTCAAGATTGGGCAGTTTAAGGTAATAGTAGGTTTTTACGCCCAGCGTTTGCACTCGATCAATGGTGAGATACCCGCTTTGATACAGAATCACTTCTAAATCCAGGTTGTCGATGTCAAAACTGTTGAGCAGTTTTTCATCGACGCGCAAGTTGGTCAGACTGGGCAGGAAATAATGTTGTTTTTTAATCAGTTCAATTAAAAAGGTCGGTGTGCCGCTTTCAAACCAGTAGTTTCTGAAGGTATGTTCATTGGCGATAAACTTGAGAATATCAAACGGGTTGTACATCTGACTGCCAAGGAAGTTATAGCCGTTGTACCATGCTTTGACCTTTTCTCTATCGACCCCTTTCATATAAGGGGCAAAAGTGGTGTCGACGTCGTGTTGGCTATAACCGCAGATATCGCCGAATTTTCGATTTAGTGAAATATCGGTGATATTGTTTAAGCCACTAAAAATCGAGGTTTTAGTAAACTTGCTGACCCCGGTTAAAAACGCAAAGCGCAAAAACTCGTCACTGCCTTTGATCACGCTGTAGAAGTTGACCAGGCCGTCGCGGATTTCTTTTGCTACGGCCGTGTCCGTGATATTGTCGAGAATCGGTTTGTCGTATTCATCGACCAGCACCACCACTTTTTGGTTGTATTTAGCATGGGCTTTGCGGATGAGTTCGCTGAAGCAACCGGCGACGCTATCCCGCTCTTCACATTCAATGTCGAGGTAGTGCTGGTTTTCTCTAAGTGTACGTAAAATGCTTTCATCCAAATGTGCACGGTTCTCAATCTTGCCTGAAGCAAAACTAATCCGAATCACCGGATAACGAACAGCCCAATCCCATTTATTCTCAATCGCCAGGCCTGCAAAAAAGTGTTTATTGCCTTCAAAAATATTGCGCAGGGTATCGAGAAACAAGGATTTGCCAAAACGACGTGGACGGCTTAAAAACACATACTTGTAGCTTTGCAATAATTCATAAGCCAATGCCGTTTTATCAATGTAAACGTAACCGTCTTCACGAATTTCGCTAAAGGTTTGAATGCCAATGGGGAGTTTTTTCAGTGTCATGTTCGTTCTTAGATTAAAGCTATAGATTCAGTATAGCAAAATCAATACACTTGCTAATTCAAAAAATCGAAGCGATAAGAACATAACCAACTTAACACGCATTTTGGCTGAAGTAAGAGTGAAAGTTAAGGCATACAGTGTCTAGCTTGGCAGACAATGCATAGGTTGAGTTTAAACCTTATTTAAATTCACGAGGTACGCTGGCTAAAATAGAATCGAAAGTGCGCCGCATAACAGATATTGAAGTCGCACTTCTCGCACAAGCATTGAATCGACCTATCGAATGTCTGTTTGATCAGGCCTGCTCAACAACACGGCCATCTTGACAAGTTGTCAACAAAAGTTATGGTAAACCAATATGATTTACTAAGGACAAGAAAAATGCACTCATTACACGTCGCTGAATTTAAAGCTAACTTATCGAGCATTTTGGCTGAAGTTAAAACAAAAGGTGAGGAATACATTGTTGAGTTTGGCCGCAATCATGAAAAAGTAGCGGTGCTGATTCCCTATGAAAAATACCAACAGCAGTTTCAACAAGGCATAAAACTCGGCTTATTTGCAGACACAGCCTCTGTTGAATTTAAACCCGACTTTAAAATGACCGATAAACAAGATCAGCTATAAGCAGGCCTACTGATTAACACCGAAAATTCAAAATTAGCGCGCTATTTTCATCGCTAAATCGGACAGACCCAACCAGGGATCGCCCAGTTGCAGCCCTTTGACTTGGCGATCTATTTGATAGGCATCTAACAACAGTCGATGCCAAACTTTGAGAGGATGCCGCGACAAGGCTTGACGATATTCGGCTTGCTTACTGGCCCAAATCCGCTGTTCTTTCATCGCTAAATGAACATTGCTTGCCTGTGCCAGTTCAATCAGCGTGCGTAACTCTTTAGTAAACAACCACAACACGATAGGCGCTTCCGTGCCCTCTTGTTGCAAACGGTGCAACACATGTAACGCCTGTTTTGCCTCACCCTTTAATAGCAGACTGCTTAAAGCAAATAACTGGTAATGCGCCTGATCAACCACCTGCTCGGCAATATCGGCATCGGTAAGCTGCTTAACACGTCCCTCTCCGGCACTCGCTGGATAACGCAAACTCAACTTAATCAATTCTTGTTCGGCAGCGAGCATGTTGCCTTCTACCCGTTCAGCCAACAAGGCGGCCGCATCGGGAGTTAATTGCAACTGATGAGAAATCGCTTCCTGCTGACACCAACGCACCAATTCCTGCTGCGCCAAGGGCTTGGCTTGCACCACCAGGCCTGCTGATTCAATGGCTTGTGCCCATTTGGCCTTAACTTGACGACTTTCTAAACGCTCACAATAGATGACCAACACGCAATCCTGCGGCGGTTGCTTACACCAGTTCAACACAAACTGGCTGCCTGGCGTGCCCGGATTGCCACTTGGCATGGCTAGCTCTATTAAGCGTTGATCGGCAAATAACGACCCTGTTTGGGTTTCCATCGCCAAGCCTTGCCAATCAAATTGCGCATCGACATCATAACGGTCGCGTTGCAAAAAACCTTGGGCTTTAAAATACTGGCGCAACGCATCGGTGACGCGCCGCACATACAACGGCTCCTCGCCATACACCAGCATAATCGACGGATAGCGCCAATGGCCTTGATGAAGCTGGTTAAGAAAGGCCGGCGCCAATAGCATTAGCGCGCCGGCTCTGCAGGGAGTTGACGGCTGACGCGATCTAAAATGTTACGCGCCAACTCTTGCCACATGGGCTCTTGCAAATCACGCCGTTCACGCTCCGCCGCTAAACTGGCGGCAGGATCCACTTGCACATCGCGCATCACCATCACTTGGGTGTCTAGTAACAATTGTTCATTGGCGACATCATGCAGGCGAATTGCTTGCGTCATGCGGATCAGCTCACCAATCACTTCACCCGCTTGGTTGCGCGCGCTAGTCGTGGTTCGTGTTTCATAACGGCCTAATTCCAAGTGATAAGGGGCTTGCGCCAAACTGCTTACTCGCTCAACCCCAGCGGCATCAAGCTGTTGATTGAGCGCCGCTAACAAACCCGCTGGACTAGCGCCCGTAATATAAATAGCTGACATAGTAAGCTGGCCGCTAAAGCCACCGGTGCCGCGCAATCGAAAACCGCAACCGGACAAGGCTGCAACCGAACCGGTGACCAGGCCTGCTAACAATCCACGGCGCGTAAGTGTCATGGTTAGCCTTTCACCACGAAATTGACCAAACGCCCCGGCACCAAAATTTCTTTCACCAGTTCTTTGCCGTCAATAAACTTGGCGACCGATTCTTCGGCTTTGGCGGCGGCTAAAATCGCGTCTTTTTCGGCATCCTTCGCCACGGCAATTTTGCCGCGCAATTTGCCATTGACCTGCACCATCAGTTCAATTTCATCCTGCACTAAGGCACTGTCGTCCACTTTCGGCCAGCTGACATCCAGCACCAGGCCTGGTTTGCCCAGTTGCTGCCATAATACCTGGGTAATATGCGGCACCATCGGCGAGAGCATCAACACCAATAATTCCAAAGCTTCCTGCATCACAGCTTGGCCTTGCTCCGTGTTGTCTTCAAACTTGGCCAAGGCGTTCAACAGCTCCATACAAGCCGCAATCGCAGTGTTAAACTGCAAACGACGACCAATATCATCCGATACTTTTTGCAAGGTTTCATGCAACTTAAACCGCAAGGCTTTTTGCTCTTTGTTCAGTCCGTCATTCGACTGGCACGCTACCAAGCCTGGTGATTGTTCAACATGTTGATGCACCAAACGCCAAACCCGGTTTAGGAAACGGTGTGCGCCTTCCACGCCCGAATCCGACCATTCCAAACTCTGCTCCGGCGGCGCGGCAAACATAATAAACAAACGCACCGTGTCGGCACCGTATTTTTCAATCAAGCCTTGCGGGTCAACGGTATTGCCTTTTGATTTCGACATCTTGGCACCGTTCATCAATACCATGCCTTGGGTCAGCAGGTTTTTAAACGGTTCATCCGAATTGACTAGCCCGACATCACGCATCAGCTTGT
Organism: Thiomicrospira aerophila AL3; assembly: GCF_000227665.2. Classification (NCBI taxonomy): domain Bacteria; kingdom Pseudomonadati; phylum Pseudomonadota; class Gammaproteobacteria; order Thiotrichales; family Piscirickettsiaceae; genus Thiomicrospira; species Thiomicrospira aerophila. The sequence goes on from NZ_CP007030.1 coordinate 1,775,198, forward strand.
GGAAGAAACGCGCATACAATAAGTGCAAAATCGCGTGTTCAATGCCGCCGATATATTGATCCACCGGCAACCAATAGTTAGCGCGTTCATCCAACATCGCTTGATCATTATCGGCACAGGCATAACGCGCGTAATACCATGACGATTCAAAGAAGGTATCAAAGGTATCGGCTTCGCGTTTGGCCGCCCCACCACATTTCGGACAGGTGCAGTTTTGGAACGCGTCCAATTTAGCCAACGGCGAACCCGCGCCATCCGGCACCACATCTTCCGGCAAGCGCACCGGCAAGTCTTGTTCAGGCACCGGCACCGGGCCGCAATCAGCACAATAAATCATTGGAATCGGGCAACCCCAATAACGCTGGCGCGAAATACCCCAGTCACGCAAACGGAAATTGGTTTGCTTGCGCCCCAAACCTGTTGCGCCCAATAACTCGGCGAGTTTATCCATCGCGCCATTAAAGTCCAAGCCATCCAATGCGCCGGAATTAAACAACACACCGCGTTCGGTATAGGCCTGTTCGGACACATCGACCGAATCGGCATCCTGTGGGCGAATCACCGGCTTAATCGGCAGACGGTATTTTTGCGCAAATTCATAATCGCGCTGATCATGCGCAGGCACCGCCATCACCGCGCCGGTGCCATAGCCCATTAATACAAAGTTCGCCGCCCACACCGGCACGACTTCATGGCTGATCGGATGGAGCACACGCAACCCGGTATCGACGCCTTTTTTCTCCATGGTTTCCATATCGGCTTCGGCGGTCGAGATGTGCGAACATTCTTCGATAAATTGCGCCAAGGGTTCATTCATCACCGAGGCTTGTTTGGCTAACGGATGATCAGCCGCCACCGCCACATAAGACACACCCATCAGGGTATCCGGGCGCGTGGTATAGACTTTTAAGGTTTCATTTTGACCTTCAAGCGGGAACTCGATTTCCATCCCGGTCGATTTGCCGATCCAGTTGCGTTGCATGGTTTTCACCTGCTCCGGCCAACCGTCCAACTGATCCAAGTCTTGCAGCAACTCATCGGCATAATCGGTGATTTTCAAAAACCACTGCGCGATTTCTTTACGCTCAACCGGCGCACCGGAACGCCAACCTTTGCCGTCAATCACCTGCTCATTGGCTAATACTGTTTGATCGACCGGATCCCAATTCACCACCGACAGCTTGCGATATACCAAGCCTTTTTCATATAGTTTAGTAAATAACCATTGCTCCCAACGGTAATAGCCCGGTGAGCAGGTGGCCACTTCGCGTGACCAGTCGTAACCCAAGCCCAACTGCTGCAACTGGTTACGCATGTAATCCATATTGTCATACGTCCAAGCTGCCGGTGCGACCTTGTTTTGCATCGCAGCATTTTCCGCCGGCAAACCAAACGCATCAAAGCCCATCGGCTGCAACACGTTTTTGCCCAACATGCGCTGATAACGCGAGATCACATCGCCAATGGTATAGTTGCGCACATGCCCCATGTGCAAACGCCCGCTCGGATAAGGGAACATCGACAAGCAATAATATTTTTCCTTGCTTGGGTCTTCGGTGACTTCAAACACTTTTTGCGCTTGCCAAATCTGCTGAATGGCGGCTTCTAATGTTTGTGGTTGATAAGTTTGCGCATTATCGCTTGCGGGTGCACTCATGATTCCCATTCCTAAATTCTTTGCGGTATGATAAAAATATTGGCGCCATTATAACAAAACAATCTCAACCCTAAGGAGACAGTGATGTCACTATCAGATAAATTACAAGCGGCCTATAACCGATTAACCGACCAGCTTTTAATCAATATGAAATCGGCAGAAGACACAAGCTTGCATTGGCTAGGCGAACAGCTGGACCATCTGCAGCAAAATGCTAAAGAATTGGGTTCTGAATTAGCGGTGCTCACCGAGCATGAACTGCATGAAGTGCAAGACATCCTGCAACGCGATATCGAACAAGCCGCTGAATATTTGGAAGACAGTGGCCAAGGGCTCGAGGCGTTTGTTGAAAATGATTGGCCATTAATTGAAGGCATCCTGTCGGAAAAAGCGCTGTCACTGGCCGACCCCAGCCAAATTCAACACCTCAAACTACGCTTGCAAGCCGCCATGAATAAAGACTAACGAAGGCTCATTTAAGCAAAATCTGATACCCCGACTGCACCGTAAAATTTTTGCTATGCTTAAGTTAGATTCTGTTACTGGGCTTCCATGACCTAAGGGGTATCAAAATGAATACTTTTTTCAGATCATTTATTTTATGTGTGGTTTTATCACCAGGCCTGGTGATGGCAAATTCTAGCATCACAAAGCCTTCAGATAGCCGCGCCCTTGCCGGGCTTGAACAGGGCAAAATCCTCTGGGATATCACCCTCGCGCAGCCCGATGCCTTGATCGCACGTTTAAATGTGCTGGAAGAAACCTACCATGACATGGTGCGTCAAAACCTCACGCCAAATATGATGTTCACCTTCCGTGGTGGCGCAGTACAGCACCTTGCCCAGGATTTAAGCCAGCGGGATTTAGACCAAGCAGCCGCCAGCCTAGCGGTGCAACAAAAATTATCTGAACTGCTTGCTTTACCCGGCATCCACATGGAAGCCTGTCAAATTGCCACTCGGCGTTTTAATTTAACGCGCCAAGAAGATTTGATGCAGGGTGTTACTTTAGTCGGCAACACCTTTTTGTCGATTATGGGATATGAAAACCAGGGATACACCACCATCCGCATCGACTAACACCAGGCCTGGTGGTGTTTAAATAACTCCATCATAAACATGGATATGACTTATAGGCACATGTATAATTTAAGCTTAATAATTCAAGCATAGAGCTCAATGATGCAAGTAGTTAACTCCTCCGACATCTTACGCAAACCCGCCTTACTCAGCTCGCCCGAGATTCTGTATATCGAAGACGGACGTAAACACGTGTTAAAAAGCGTGTTATTGCCGATTGATTTATACGAAACAGTTCGAGAGCAAATCGAAGCCGAATTGTATTTGCGCGAAAACGCCAAGGCGTTGGGAGCCGACGCTTATGCCGAATTTAAAGAGATTGAGGTGGTGGCAGAGGATTTTGCAAAATGATTCGACGAGGCGAGATTTATTTGGTCAATTTCGGCAAGCAATATAACAGCGAATTTGGCAAAGTTCGACCGGCACTCATCATTCAAAACAATCTAGCCAATCGTGTCTTAGACAAGGTGCATTTTAAGGGTGTCACCGTCATTCCACTGACCACAAACCTCGTCGGAGGTCGATTGCGTGTTCAGATTAAGGCGCGCGATCATCTAAAACAAACTAGCGAAATTTGTATTAATGAACTCTGCACGCTCGACCTTTCGCGTATTCAGCAAGACTTGGTTTTAACTCAGCTCCAACAGGACGAAATCACCGAGGTTGAACAAAAACTGCGGCAGCATTTAGCGCTCTGAACTCAGATAAATAAACCACCAGGCCTGGCGGGGTGCAAATGGGTTTTGGCGGGAATTAGGGTCATTAACTTTTAGAATAAACCGCTTTGCGGTGACGAATTTTGACGACATTAATCACAACACGCTGCTCAATGATTTCATAAATGACGCGATAGTTACCCACACTAAAACGATAATAAGGCGATAAGTCACCGACGAGCTTTTTGCCGATAAAAGGATTCACCACTAACTTGGTTTTAATCGCCTCTAGAATTTTACGCTGCCAGGCCTGGTCAATTTTTTTTAGGTCTTTAATCACCTTGTCATCAAAAACCAATTGATAGCTTTGTTCAGTGCCCAAGCGCTTTTTCCAATTCTTCAATGCTTATCAGGTTGCGATCTTGCGAATTGCTACGAGTCTGTGCCTCCAACCAATCCTGCATATCTTCTTTATAATTTTCTAATGCATTTTTCACAAAAAAACTTTTAGGACGCTGGGTTTGCTCAGCCAAAGTATTAAGAAAGTTTTCCATTTCAGCATCTAATCTGACAGTTAACATAACATGCCTCCTATGCAATACATGTATTACACATAATACACTAAGCCCTACATCTGTCAATCCACCAGGCCTGGTGATGAGCAAATGGGTTTGGGCGGGAATGAGGCCTGGGCTTAATCTTTAGCTAATTGGTCGCGGAACACCTGCTCAAACATCGGCACCAAATATTTATTGCCGTATTCGCTGAGGTGGTCATCGTCATAATACAACGGGCGACCATTGCGTGAGCCGTAACAATATTTGTCATCACACAAATAGGGCAAAGGATCGAGGATTTTGACGCCGCATTGCTCGGCGGCTTGGTCTTGCGCCTCCCATACCAAACCATGTCTTTCAAAATATTCTTCTCTTGTAATTTTCAGATCACTGATTTGGCTATTTCTTTTAAAAATCATTTCCCTACTCATGTAGTTTGGGACATGTTGGTTCATAACGGGTATTGGTCTAACAACGAAAACCTGTCTATCTTTTTGAAGCATACAAGCAGTTTCAGTTATCCCAGTTAAAAGCTGTTGTCTTAAAACCGGGTGACTACGACTGTCGTACTTAATATCAAAAAAATGATTTGGTTTTGTATCCCTTTCAGGATTGAGATTATCTCCGATTAATGCGCCGTCATAACGGTTCACCAGAACAACTGGTATTTTTGAATCTAATTCGTTTACCAAGTTAAAAATATGATTGTTTCTTTCTACACAAACATCATTGTTTACCAACTTAAAACCAATTATCGTTCTACACCCCCCTTTCCCAAATAATAAAACACCACCACTTAATTCTTCAGCAACAGCTCCTAAAGAAGTAAATGTAGCTGAAGCATGGCTGTCTCCAATCATTACAGCAAGAGTTTCGTTATTGCCATAGCTACAAAAGTGAGGCAACTTATCATTACTTGAATAGTCTGATTTGCATAATTTTTCATAAGACATCGTGTTTTGACTTTCTGCGGCCACCGCCTGAATATTTGCAGGCAAACGGTTTTCAAAGGTAAATAGCTGAACACTGACCGCCGCTAAGCCAATCACCAGGCCTGCAAGGGCGATGGCAAAAACCTCTTTACGCAGGCCAGATGCACCAAGATAGGAACGAGTGGGTACTTCGACAAGATGATAAGACAAGTGCGCTAAAATCAAACTTAACGCAATCGCACCGCTGACCCAAAGCCAATCATTTTGCAGTCCGGCAAAATACAGCGCCACCACCAGCGGCCAATGCCATAAATACAATGAATAAGAACGATCACCCAACCATTGCGCAATGGGATTCACCGTCAGTTTGGCTTGGCTTTGATTGGCGAGAATAATCAATACCGTGCCGAGCACCGGCAATAGCGCCCAACCGCTAGGCCAAGCGTAGGAGCTGTCCAATAGCGCAAACGCCAAAACCCATAAAGCAAAGCCACTCCAAAATAACGGCTTGGCAACACGTTGCAACCCGAGCACTTCACGGCCAATTAAAAACGCCAACCCACCGGCGGCGAGCTCCCAACCACGAGTCGGGAGTAAATAAAACGCGGCAGCAGGTTTCCAACTACTCGCGACGATGCTCAACGCCAACGAGGCAATAAACACCAGCCCTAATCCCCAAAATAGGGTTTTAAGTTGTGGTTTGATTTTCCACAGAATGATTAAAAAGATCGGAAACAGCAGATAAAACTGCGCTTCAACCGCTAAAGACCAGGTATGCAATAACCATTTTTCATGCGCGGCGGCATCAAAATAACCGGTTGAACGCCAAAAATGAATGTTTGATAAAAACGACAGTGAATAGGCCGACTGTGACCCCAGGGCTTGATAGTCCGGTGTTGGCAGAAAAAACCAGCCCAGCGCCAAAAGCACCGCAATCACCACCATCAACGCGGGCAAAATGCGCCTTGCGCGCGCCATATAAAACTTCCAAATCGAGAAGTTATCGCGCTCCAAGCCTTTGACAATAATCGCGGTCATTAAAAAACCGGAAATGACAAAGAAAATATCCACGCCAAAAAAGCCGGCACCCAGGCCTGGTAATTGGAAATGGAACAATAACACGGCGATCACCGCCCAAGCGCGTAAGCCATTAATGTCTTCGCGGTAGGCAACGGGGGAAGGTAGGTGCTTCATACTACTTAGGTCTTAGAAATAAAACCCGAAGTTTAACAAAAATTAACTATCTTGTTTAATTAAGTAAACCACTAGTTAATTCACTATGGCGATTTCATTTAACTTTTTGTTACATGAATGAAGCTCAAATGTTTAGTGAACGTCTTAAAGAAGCCATGCTCAATAATGGCTATGAACTCAGACCAATCGTGATTGAACGCGAGTTTAATCAACGTTATTGGGGTAACTCCATTTCCTTTCAAGCAGCTCGCCGCTGGCTTCATGGGGAGGCGGTACCGACACAAGACCGCCTCCAAGTCCTGGCCGAATGGCTGAATGTCGATCCGCATTGGTTGCGGTTTGGTGAAAAGTTGTCCGGCTCGGTGCAACAACAGCGCAAACGCTGGGATGCGAATATGACCCCGCAAGAACGCCAGGTGGTGGAAACCTTTATGAATCTGCCGCCGGAAAAGCGCAAAATCGTTGGCGAAATCGTATTCGCCTTTGCGCATTCGTTCCCTAAAGCTTGAATGTACCAGGCCTGGTCTTGGCTAATATCGAAAAACTTGCACAATAAATCGTCAAACTTATACGACACTATAGTCATTGTTCATCATGGTTAAAGGTTGGTTGTTATGGCGCACGCTCGCGCAGTTTTAACAAGGTTGGTAGGTTTGTTGGGATTAAGCTTGGGCTTGATAAACACGCCCTTAATGGCCAATACTCTACCCACAGGCCTGCTGCAACAAGCTGAACCCAAGCAAGGCTTTATCAGTGAAGCGCGGTTTTTTCCAACCCAAGATCGCCGTTTGCAATACCAAGCCATCGGCACGGGTCAGCAAACCGTACTCTTGCTAGGCGGCGGCCCAGGCTTTAGCAGCTGGAACCTCACTCCGATTCAACACTACCTGAGCGCCGATTTTCGCGTGCTGTTAATGGATATGCGTGGCATTGGCACCAATAAGCACCCAGATGACCAACCCGATGCCCTACTGCAACAATGGCTTGCTGACCTAGAAGACCTTCGCCGCTATGAACAAGCGGGCCAATTTATTTTGATTGGTCACTCATGGGGCGCACTGATGGCACAGGCCTATGCGCAAGCCCATCCAACGCGCGTCCAACGATTAATTTTATTAAATCCGGTGGACCCAGAACTCACCGCGCTTAACGACCTGAGCCAGCAAATAGACGCAAAACGTCGTGACTGGGGCTTAATCAATGAACCCGATGATCCGTTTGAGCAGGTCATTCAGCCGGTGCTAACCGAAGACGAGTTGGTAAACCAACAACTCAGCCAAGTGTTGCCCACCTATTTTCATCAATTAGCCCAGGGGCAAGCCTACGCGCAACTGTTTAATCGTGAGGATTTTGAGCTAGCGATCAATCATGCCGTGTGGCAATCCTATCGCCAACAACCACTCGATTTAACCCAGATGACCGAAATTGCCAAACGCCGAGCGATTGAATGGATCGGCTGCCGCGAGGATATTTTAATGCCAGGCGCGCTAACCGGCTACCAGGCCTGGTTCCCCAAGCTTTCCTACCAACTGCTTGAGCAATGCAATCATTTTCCTTGGGAAGAACAACCCGCCGCGTTTTATGCCGCGCTCGATCAAGCACTCACCAATCCACCGCCTGAGGACGATTACAGCGACTTAACCGAAGCCGAACGCGCTTGGTTATTAGATGACAGTGGTTTGGATGAACTGGCACGCGCCTTAGATGCCACCAAACGCCATGCCCGCTTTAGCGAACCCTTTAGTCTTGAAAAAGACTATTACATGACCAACCACATTACCCTAGGCGCTACTGCGATGACCGATGGTTGGGGCACCTTAACTCAATGTCATTACAATTTGGATCCTGTCGGCAAGTTGCAAATCGTCTATAACCCAGACCGCACTGAAAACATTAGAATTCTTTCTGATGAAGGGATTGCGATGGCCTGGGTTGAAGGCCCGACCGTGCAGCTTGATGACATTAAACGTGGCGCAAGTATTTGTATTGAGGCCGACACCCATGCGTTAATCCAACGCGATGACGACTATGTGATCGAGCGTGGGCCATTTATGCGCCGCTTTTTAGATGGTTTTTACCCACTACACGTCAAACTATCCGTTGATTGGAACGACTTACCACTGGTCGCCACAAGCATGAGCCCACCGCAACAAACCGGCGTGTATCTGGAGCAGACCTCCAACCAAGTAACCATTGATTACTGGTTTAGAGGTGAACTGCGCACCCAAATAATACTCAAGCCTAAGTGAATCATGCGATATGTTTATAAAAAACGCTGATAAACAACTTCAGTTTTGAATGATGAATTATGATTAATTCTGATTCCTAAAGCAGATTTCGTGTCAAAAAAATAATTTAGACGAAGATTATATTCAAAATCATCACTATTATTTTGGTGGGAAAATAACCGTGACAACTTGAAATCACCTAGAATCTTATCACCACTATAAGACCATTCAAAATAGGGTTTTAAATGAATAGTAGCATCATTTTCCTCCCAAGCCAGAGCATTGATGCCAAAGAGATAAAGAAATCGATTTTGTTGCCAGCCATCAAAAAGACCCATTTCTAATGCTGGTTTAAGATCATCATTTTTATTTCTTCGTAATGAAAAATTCAGCTCCCAAGCAACTTCATACATTCCACTAATGTTCATTTTTGGAGCAGGCATCTTCCTTATGTCAATAAAGTCTAGCCTGTCTATTTCTAAATTATTACTATTAATATTAATGCTTGTATTTAATACGACTAACTTACCACCGTTTAAACTATTAAGCCCAATTGAATCATAATGAAATGGCGACCACTCTAATTTAAAAAAACCATCAGATGAGGTTGCGTCATACGCACCGCCAATTGCAATTCGCATTGGTGGCGAAGATTCAGATGGCGAAGGCAAAGCATCAATCTTATCAATATCTGTGGCTTTTGGTTTTAATAAAAATCTTTCCAGCATCACCTTTCTTTTTAAATTTTTATACTTACGATCCTCAAAGTTCATTAGTGCAACATCTTTGAACTCATAATAGACAATCAAAGCATTAAGAACTTTAATCCGCTGATCTTCATTCAAATAATCATAATCAAAGTTTTCATTTTTAACAAAATAATTGAATGCTTTAACTTCATCATGATCCAAATCAGAGAGCTTGGTGTGCAACTGACTTTGATAAGATGGAACAAATGTAATATTTTGAATATAATCGTAATTTTTTAATTTGTTTAAATCATCGATTCTGTTAAAAAGTTCAACGGGGGCATACCAAACTTTAGAGCGCTGGGTTAAAGGATTGTTATCTTCTAAAATTTCCAGAATCTGCGCTAAACGAAATGCACAGTTCTTTGTCAGAAAGTAGTAATCAAATCGCTCACCTGACACCTCCCACAAATGCGAAATTAGCAGATCCCTTTCAAAGTCTGTTAAATTTAACTCATAATCCCACATATCTCTAAATTCTGTTCTAGAGTAAACCATGTCTTGCGAGAAGAAATAACCATCTGAAAAACCAGATTCATAGCCACCAAAAATACCTTTCCATATATAGCGAATCATATTTTCATTTTCAGGTACAACCGCACCGTAGTTAAATGTTAGATCCAAATACCTTGATTCCGCTGGTCCATTAAACTTTAGTAGTGAGTGGCCAAATGTTGAGGCAGGGTTTCCAAAATACCCACTGACCATAATCGCACTAATGGATTCAACTTCATCATATTTTGCCCAACTCTCAAGATTTACACATGCATTTTGCCTAAAGGTATAATCTGGGAGAGTTAAAAACTGACTTAACCATAAATATCTTGCAGGAAACCTACATAATGGGGAATTGTTACTTTGTGCCACAGGCTCATAAGCAGCTAAAATTGCTTTTAACTCGTCACGAGGACTTGAACGACCTGTATCCGACAAAAAGAAACTATCGGACAAAACTTCGCTCTTTAATTTAATTGAGTCATAAAAAAGAAGCTTTAACCAGGTTGGGTGCGTGTCTAAATTCAATTTTAAAGCCTCTTCAACCAATTTCTGGTGAGTGTTATTGGCCGCTAAAAGAGGTGTTGTCTGCAACAGCAGAATGATAAGTACTGAAAGATATTTCATTTGACCAACTTTAAAAAATAAAAAGGCAAGCTAATGCTTGCCTAAAAGTCAAACTTAAAAAATTAAGTTTTAGATATTACATGATGCAGCAGCATGCTTAATAAACTGTTGATGTAAAGTTTCAGCCTGCTCAAATCTTGTTTTTGAAGTATAACTATCAGAAGATACTGATTGTGCAAAATCAGGTCTTAAATTATTTACTACTTCAGAATGGTGCTCAGTAGCGCAGCCTGCCGCATTTAAAAGGCTCGTTAAATGCATACCTTCACCCATAGCTAAATCGCTCTCTAATTGTGGGTAGGTCTGGATAATTAAGGCAGCCGTTTTAACTTCACCACCCGAACAGCTTGCAGGTGAAGATACGTTAGAGCTGATTGCAGTTGTACCCAAGTCCCAGGTAACGTTAGTAGAGATAGCTACTAAGTTTCTTGTTTCTTGATTTTCAAAGGCAGAACCAATAATACCACCTAAACCACACTCAGTATAAATTTGACCTAAAGTTCTATCTTGAGCGTACGCAGTAGATCCAAACATCAGTGCACTTGACATTAAAGCTAAAGTAAGTTTTTTCATATGTTTCTCACAATTAATAAGTTAAATATAGCAGACACATTTTATTCAATATTTTTTCAAAAGCAAGCAACTATGAATAATTCCGCACTTCTAAACGCATAATTGTAGTGATTAAAAAATCTAACCCTCCATCACCCTTTGCCAAATAGCGCTGACTTCGTCGCAGGCCTGCTGATAAGGCTTGCGCTCCACCATACTCGCATCCTTTTGCAAGGCTAAACGGTGATAAGCACTACGATAGGCACGGTAATGATCTTGCAGCGCCTGCACCTGATCATCAGGCAGCAGATCAACCGCTTTAAGGGCATCTAAAATCCGCATATTATCGGGATATTCGGCGAGGCTCGGGTAACGTGATGCAAAGGCTAGCACCCAATACTGCACCATAAACTCAATATCGACAATCGCCCCCACGCCATGCTTTAAGTCCAACCAATGTTCATCAGACTTATCCAAGGCTTCACGCATTTTTTTTCGCATCGCCACCACCTCGTCACGCACTAGGTGACTTTCACGTGCCTGAGTCAAAAACGCTTGCCGAAACTTTTCAAACGCCGCACAGTTTTGCGCCTGCCCAACCAATGCGCGGGCACGAATAAGCGCTTGATGCTCCCAATTCCAGGCTTTTTCGCGCTGATACTGAGCAAAACTCTCCAAACTTGACACCATCATGCCACTGGCACCGTTGGGGCGTAATCGGGTATCGACTTCGTAAAGCTGGCCAGCAGGCATCATGGTGGTCAAGACTGAGATAATTTTCTGACACAAGCGCGTCATAAACGGCCCATGCTCCAATGAACGCGCGCCACTGGTCCGCCCCGTTGCTTCAATACCATGATACAAAAACACGATATCTAAATCTGAACCATAACCCAACTCGATGCCGCCGAGTTTGCCATAGCCAATGATCATCAACGGCGATGCCTCGCACCCTGCTGGCAAGCCATGCTTCGCGGTTAAATGTTGCCAAGCGTAATCATGACTCACCTGCAAAACGGCCTGGGCAATCCAGGTTAAATAATCACTCACCTTCATCACCGGTACCTGACCGGTGACATCGGCTGCCGCTACTTTAAATACCTGCGCATGACGCCAATGACGCAGTTGCAACATAAAGGCCTCATCATCATCGCTGTAAGCTCTGCGTAAGTCGTCAGCCTCCGCCAACAATTCCGCTAGGCTTAACGGGCGATACAGACTGCGCAAATCGAGCAACTGATCCATCAATGCCGGATATTTCACCAACATTTCAGTCAACCACGGACTCACCTCACACAAAATTAACAAGTGGGCTAACGCCTGCGGATTTTCTTTGAGCAACACCAAATAGACACTGCGTCGCACCACCGCTTCAATCACCGCTAACACCCGTTGCAATGCCAGCTCTTGTTGTTCGCGCTCCGCCAAGGCTTTTAATATGAGCGGCATCACCTGTTCTAAACGGGTAGTCGCTTCGCTACTCATGTGGCTCAGCGCGCGGGCCTTTTTAAACTGGCGTAATAAATGCAAAATCTCGCCAGGATGCTTAAAGCCAAACTGCGTGAGGATAATGAGCGCATCATCTTCCAATGGCCCTTTCCACGCCTGAGCTAACGCATCGGTTAAATCGCACACATCCGCCTCATCGGCAAATACATCATCAAAATGCTGTTGTACCAGGTTACGATGCTCATTGAGCACGACCATAAATGCGGCATAATCCACAAAGCCCATCGCCTGTGCGAGCATTAACTGCTGATGCGCTGATTCTGGTAAATCATGGGTTTGTTGATCATTCCAGGCCTGCAAACGATTTTCGGTTAAGCGTAAAAACGCATAAGCCTTGGCTAAATCATCCGCATCCTGTGGGGCGATATAGTCTTGCGCCGCTAAATACTGCAAAGTAGGCAGCAGTTGGCGGCCTTGTAAATGTCGATCACGCCCGCCATGCACCAATTGAAACGCCTGCACAATAAACTCGACTTCGCGAATGCCGCCCCGTCCGAGTTTGACATTTGACTCCATGCCTTTTTTGCGCACTTCGGCCATAATCATGCGTTTTAAATCACGCAAGGAATCCATCGCGGTGTAATCCACATAACGGCGATAGACAAATGGGCGCAAAATATCAAACAGCTCCTCAGCTAAATCGGCCGGCCCGGCAATTGCGCGTGCCTTCACCAATGCATAGCGCTCCCAAGCGCGGCCATGGGCTTCATAATAATGTTCCATGCCAGAAAAACTAATCGCTAAGGGACCGGCATCACCAAAAGGACGCAACCGCATATCGACTCGATACACAATGCCATCTTCAGTCATTTCTGTCAGCGATTTGTTTAAGGCTTGACCGAGTTTGCCAAAAAACTGATCATTGGAAATTTGTCGCGCGCCATTCGTACTACCCGCTTCAGGGTAAACAAAAATTAAATCTATGTCGGATGAAAAGTTAAGCTCATGCCCACCCAACTTACCCATGCCAATAATGACCATTTTTTGTGGCATACCCGAATCGCGCCCAATCGGCTGGCCAAATTTTTGCTCAAAAACCGGCTCCCAATAAGCTAATGCACCACCAACCAACCCGTCAGCGAGCTCAGATAAGCTACGTAAGCTTTCGGTTAAACTGGCCGCCCCGGCTAAATCACGAATGGCGATACTTACCATAATTTCACGGCGCAATTCGCGCAATACCTTCACTAGCTCCGCATCCGTTTCAACTTGCGCTAGCCGTTTCAAACAATAGTCCTTAACCTGCCCCGCTTGCCAGGCCTGCTGATAATCACGCTCGGCCAAACTGGGCACACGCGCCAGTTCACGGGTTAAGTATTCACTCCAGGGCTGGAGCAGGTGGGGATTTGTGAGCGCTTCAGGACGAGAACAACCAGGCAATAGCGACATGCGAACTCCTTATTAAACCGATTTCTGATACCAGTATAAACGAGTTGGGTCGGTTTCGCCGAGCTCCCAAACATCTGTCAGCGTTAAATGATGGGCGGCACAATCTTGCTCACTGATAGCGAATTCATAACTAACTAACCAGGCCTGCTGCTGCAACCCTTGCCCAGCCTTTTCGGCGACTTTTGCCATCACTGCAGGTGATAAATAAACATAGACTAAATCAAACGCTCCCCAGTCTTGCTGCCAAAAGTCTTGGCGAACAAGCTGGATTTTAGATGCCGATTTGCCCGGGTGACGCTTTTGCCAGGTGAACAAACGCCAACGTGCAAGCCAATAGGGCAACCAAGCGGTTTCATAACCATAGAGTGTGCTGAGCACGGGGTGATCTGCCAAATTAAATAATAAGCGCCCATCACCACAACCCATATCAGCCAATCGCAATCCGCTTGCTCTGGGCGAACTTTCATCGAGCCAAATACGTAAAGCCGTAATGACATCGGTCGATGAGCGATAAAAAGGGACCTGATGCCCCGCACCATTGCGATAAACCAACCAAAGCACTAGTGCAATAACCAATCCCCAAATTGGGGCAATAGCCAGCGCAAACCAGCCATAAACGAACAAGGGGATAATCAGACTCACGCCACGCCATAAAGATTTTAGCGGCCAGCTAAACAGAGCCGCACCGAACAACCAACCTAGTAGCAACCAATGATCTGCAAAGGGCGGCTCCAGCCATTTTGATGCGATAAGCACCAAAATAAACAACCACAGGCCTGCTGCTAATTGAACCGCCAATAACCTTGCTATTACCTTAAGCTGACCCATCAACGCGCCTCAACACTTGCACCAAGTTATTCAATATTGCACCAACTTAAAATATAAAACGCAATTAAAATGCAAAACCAGCTAAAAACCCAACAAAAAAATATCGCAAATACTTGTTTTTTATTTATTTTTTTATAAAAGGCACAACAAACGCTTTTAACACGGCGAGATCTTTTTTTTAACTCCATTTTTAACCGGTTTTGATCAAAAACACCTAAAGACCGCGTTAGAAATGTTTTTTAGAGGTTACTAAGTATGAAACTTATAGTGGCAATTATCAAACCCTTCAAACTCGATGATGTGCGTGAAGCACTGCATGACATCGATGTGCACGGGATGACTGTAACAGAGGCCAAAGGTTTTGGTCGCCAAAAGGGTCACACTGAAATTTACCGTGGCGCTGAATACGCGATTGAGTTTTTACCAAAGGTTCGCCTAGAAATTGGGGTCCCCGATGACAAAGTTGAAGTCGCTATTGAAGCCATTGGCAATGCGGCACGTACTGGCAAAATCGGCGACGGCAAAATTTTTGTTATGCCTATCGAGCAAGCTGTTCGGATTCGTACCGAAGAGTCTGGCGATGTTGCGCTGTAACGCCCAATACTAAATTAGCAGAAGGAATTTTATTATGGAACAACAAGTCATCGAAGTCAGTTATGCACTCGATACCTTTTACTTCCTCATGGCCGGTGCATTGGTTATGTGGATGGCAGCAGGCTTTACTATGCTAGAAGCCGGCTTAGTGCGTAGCAAAAACACGACTGAAATCCTGGCCAAAAACATTGGTCTTTTCTCTATCGCATCATTAATGTATATGATTGTTGGTTACAACATTATGTACGGTGAAGGTGTTAATAGCATCATCCCAAGCCTAAGCTTTTTATTAGGTGGTGATAACACGCTTGAAGAAGTTGTAGCCGGCGAAGCTTATTATTCAAACCTAGCTGACTTCTTCTTCCAAGTGGTATTCGTTGCCACGGCGATGTCAATCGTGTCGGGTGCGGTTGCAGAACGTATGAAGTTGATGTCTTTCTTCGCGTTCGCAGTGGTACTGACTGCGGTCATCTACCCTGTACAAGGTTACTGGACTTGGGGTGAAGGTTTCCTTGATGAGTTAGGTTTCTCTGACTTTGCAGGTTCTGGTATTGTTCACATGGCCGGTGCCGCTGCGGCTCTAGCAGGTGTATTGGTGCTAGGCGCACGTAAAGGTAAATATGGCCCTAACGGTGAAGTCCGCGCGATTCCAGGTGCGAACATGCCACTCGCCGCACTAGGTACTTTTATCCTATGGTTGGGTTGGTTCGGCTTTAACGGTGGTTCACAGTTACAAATCACCACTGTTGAAGATGCAAACGCTGTAGCCGCGGTATTCGTAAACACGAATTTAGCTGCAGCAGCAGGTGTGATCGGTGCGATGGTGGTCTCTAAGATCCTATTCGGTAAAGTTGACTTAACCATGATCCTAAACGGTGCATTAGCAGGCCTGGTATCTATTACGGCTGAACCTTTAGAGCCATCTCCACTAGGTGCAGCAATTGTTGGCTTCATTGGTGGTGCGATTGTAGTCTTCGCTATCCTAGCCTTGGATAAGAAGTTCAAAATTGACGATCCAGTTGGTGCGATTTCAGTACACGGTGTGGTAGGTATCTGGGGTCTTATCGCAGTCGTATTCAGCAATGGCGACGCGAGCATTGTGTCTCAGCTAATCGGTATCGTGGTTATCTTCAGCTGGGTATTCCTTGCCAGCTTACTAACCTGGTTTGTAATCAAAGCGATCATGGGCGTACGCGTCACGGAAGAGCAAGAGTACGAAGGTTTAGACAAGTCTGAATGTGGTATGGAAGCTTATCCAGAGTTCAACAACAAGTAATCTAACTAGCCTTAGCCTACAAAACAGCCCCATCCTTGTGATGGGGTTTTTTTATGCTTGAATATTAACGTTAAGTATTAGGGTTTAAATTTCACAGATTACGAATTTTATATAACAACTCTAACCAGCGCATTTTTAAACTCGGCTTATATTCAATAGGATGCTTAAACTCCAACACCACCGGCTGCGTGGTAGGGTTAAATAAATCATGCTCTGGCCAAGCCATAATGTCCTCATACTCAAACCCGGTATCCAGCGCCACCAACTGCCAAGGTAACTCTTGATCGCGCTCTTTAACATGCGCACCTATAGCATCAAAGGTCACCGGCCACTTACCGGCCACAATCACCTCTTTAGTTTTGCCTGACTCCATCCAAATGCGCACCACCTCGTCCACCTGCAACAAGGTGCCATAGGGTAAAAACAAATAATTAGCCTCTAAGCTAGTTACAGAATAGTCGGTTAACGGTGGGCCTGGCGGAAACTGAAAATTACAAAAACCCTTGCCACAACAACTCATTAGAGATCCTTCCCAATTTTTCTTCTTTGGCGTATTATAGAATTAAAGCAGCAAGATTCTGTGGAGATTTTAGTATGAGCATAAATGCAACTAATACCGGTGGCGCAAACTTTTCGAGCTTCAGCCCTACCGCCGCGAGCATGACTTCGGGTTTACAAATTAACCGCGCTGCCGATAACCCTGCCGGACTTGCCGTCACCACGGACATGACCACCGAAATTATGAGCAAGTCAGTTGGGATGCGTAATGCATCAGATGGTGTATTGCTTTTGCAAACAGCCGATGGTGCAGCACAAAGCATGACGGCTAACTTGCAACGTATGTATGAGTTGTCAATTCAATCTATGAACGGCACCCTAAATCCTTCGCAACGTAACATTTTGAATAATGAGTTTCAGCAAAACCTACAAGAACTGGGTCGAATAGCAGAAACAACCCAGTTTAATGGCGTGGCGCTATTTAACGGTGAAAACCCCGACATAAACATCGAACTGGGTGATAGCTCAGCGAGTTTAACGATGCCGACGCTAAACAATGATGCCTTGGGCTTAAGCGGCCTAGATATCAGCAACCCCGCCAATGCAACGGCGACTACTGATGCCCTTAGAACCGCATTAGATACATTGAGCAGCTCACAAGCTCAATTTGGCGCACAACAAAATGGTTTATTTTCAGCCATATCCAACATGGCTACAGGGCAGCAAAATGATTATGCGAGTCGTAGCCAAATTTTAGATACCGATTTTGCGCGCGCCTCAATGAACAAAGCGCGTGAAGATGTCTTAAATCAAGCCGGGATCATGATGCTAGCCCAAAGCAACCAAGATAAGGCAAATGTGCTACAGCTTATTAGATAACTAACCCTTTGATTTTACTCGGCCTGGTCGATTTACAACTGCCTGTCTAGGCCGATCAAAATTCTGCTTGCAAAGCCACAATTCTGGCCGCATAATTCGCGATTATCCTTCTGAGCATACCATCTTGTTCAACTTACAATTAGAGTCAGAGTCTATTAATACGGCGATTGACGCCCTTGTCGATAAAGGTTGGTATTTTTGGCACAACGCTATTCCCACATCACTTTGTGATGCACTCTATTTTGAACTCCAACAACGCCAACAGGATGGTGAGTTACAGCAAGCCGGTATTGGGCGCGGTCAAGAGCATCAACTTAACCAACGTATTCGACGCGATGCCATTCACTGGCTTGAACGTCAAACACCTGCACAAGCACAATACCTCGATCTGATGCAACAGCTGCAACTCGAACTCAATCGTCAATTATTTTTGGGCTTATTTGAATACGAAGCCCATTTTGCCCTCTATTCACCAGGGGATTTTTATAAAAAACATCGTGACAGTTTTCGCGGTGCGGCCAACCGAATGGTCACCAGCGTGACTTACCTGAATCCCACTTGGCAAGCTGACTGGGGTGGTGAACTTGTTTTATATAACGAGGAAGATACGCAAGAACTTACACGACTCATGCCACAGTGTGGCGCGCTGGCGCTGTTTATGAGCGAACAATTGCCGCATGAAGTCTTACCGACACGACAACCACGTGCCAGTATTGCCGGTTGGTTTCGGTGCAACACCTCAACCCACGACCTAGTCAATCCACCAAAATAATCGACTGCGTTTTCAAATCCGCATAATCCTTCGCACCTATTTATAAACGCTTGTTATAATTAACGCTATTTTTATCAAGACACACACAAGCAGATCATGGATAAACATTTCGACCCGACAACGATTGAAGCCAAGTGGTATCAAACTTGGGAAAACGCCGGTTATTTCTCGCCTAATACCGACTCAGACAAAGCGCCCTATTGCATTATGATTCCGCCGCCGAACGTGACCGGCAGCCTGCACATGGGACATGCCTTCCAAGACACCATTATGGATACCCTGATTCGCCTCAATCGTATGCAAGGCAAACCGACCCTGTGGCAACCGGGAACGGATCACGCCGGTATCGCCACCCAAATGGTGGTTGAGCGCCAATTGGCCGCCAAAGGCTTGAGTCGCCATGATTTAGGCCGCGACAAGTTTATTGATGAAATCTGGAAATGGAAAGCCGAATCCGGCGGCACCATCACCCAACAATTACGCCGCTTGGGTGCATCGCCTGACTGGAGCCGTGAACGCTTTACCATGGACGACGGCTTATCCAACGCGGTGAAGGAAGTATTTGTGCGCTTATATGAAGAAGGCTTGATTTATCGCGGCAAACGCTTGGTCAACTGGGACCCGGTGCTCCACACCGCCGTGTCAGACTTGGAAGTTATTTCCGAAGAAGAACAAGGCAATATGTGGCATTTACGTTATCCGCTCACTAACGGTAACGGTCACCTTGTAGTCGCCACAACGCGCCCCGAAACCATGCTGGGCGACCAAGCGGTGGCGGTGCATCCTGAAGACGAGCGTTATCAGCACCTGATCGGCCAAACTATTACTTTGCCGTTAGTTGGGCGTGAGATTCCGATTATCGCCGATGACTATGTTGACCCTGCGTTTGGAACAGGTTGCGTCAAAATCACGCCCGCGCACGACTTTAACGACTATGAAATGGGCAAGCGTCATAACCTGCCGATGTTAAATGTGTTCACCCAAGACGCAGCGATTAACGAAGAAGCGCCGGAAAAATATCTAGGTCTCGACCGTTATGAAGCACGTAAACAAATCGTCGCTGATTTGGAAGCGCTCGGTCTGATGGAGAAAATCGAACCGCATAAACTGATGGTGCCACGTGGTGACCGAACACATGCGGTGATCGAGCCGATGCTGACCGACCAATGGTATGTCGCGGTGCAAGAACTAGCGAAACCGGCGATTGACGCGGTGAAAAACGGCGACATCGAATTTGTACCGAAAAACTGGGAAAACACCTATTTTGAATGGATGAACAATATTCAAGACTGGTGTATATCGCGCCAAATTTGGTGGGGACACCGCATTCCGGCTTGGTATGACGACCAAGGCGGCGTGTATGTCGGACGCGATGAAGCCGAAGTGCGCGCCAAACATAATTTAGGTGATCGTCCGTTACATCAGGATGATGATGTGTTGGATACCTGGTTCAGCTCGGCGTTATGGACGTTTTCGACGCTGGGCTGGCCGGAGCAAACACCGGAACTGGAAAAATTCCACCCGACTTCGGTCTTGGTAACCGGTTTCGACATTATTTTCTTCTGGGTCGCACGGATGATTATGATGACGCTGAAATTCACCGGCCAAGTGCCGTTTAAACAAGTCTATGTGCATGGTCTGGTGCGCGATGCCGAAGGCCAGAAGATGTCCAAATCCAAAGGCAACGTGCTTGACCCGATTGACTTGATTGACGGCATTGATTTGGAAAGCCTGGTAAATAAACGCACCTACGGCATGATGCAACCGGAAAAAGCCGCCAAAATTGAAAAAGACACCCGCAAACAATTTGCCGACGGTATTCCCGCATTTGGCACCGATGCGATGCGTTTCACCTTTGCCTCGCTCGCCTCAACCGGACGCGATATACGGTTTGACCTCAATCGTTGTGAAGGCTACCGCAACTTCTGCAATAAATTGTGGAACGCCACCCGTTATGTCTTAATGAACACCCAAGGGTTTGATACCGGGGTCGATGAAAGCCAACCGATTGAGTTATCCTTGGCAGATCGTTGGATCGTATCGCGCCTACAAACGCTAGAAACCGAAGTGGTACGCCATTTTGAACAATACCGTTTTGATATGGCGGCGAATTTATTGTATGAGTTTACCTGGAACGAATACTGCGATTGGTATTTAGAGCTGGCGAAACCGATTCTTAACAAAGACTCGTCCGATGCGGCCAAACGCGGTACGCGCCAAACCCTGGTTCGCGTGTTGGAAACCTTGTTGCGTTTATTGCATCCGGTGATGCCTTATATCACCGAAGAGGCTTGGCAGTCGGTCGCGCCCTTGGCCGGTAAACAGGGCGACACGATCATGTTGCAACTTTACCCGGAAGCAGACGACAGCAAAATCGACAGCACCGCCGAAGCCGAATTGGACTGGGTGAAACAATTTATTATGGGTGTGCGTCGTATCCGTTCGGAAATGGATATTGCACCGGGCAAACCCCTGCCGGTATTACTCAGCAAAGTATCGGCGCAAGACCAGGCCTGGTTAGATAACAACCGTCTGTTCTTAATGACACTAGCGAAGCTTGAATCCATTGAAGTCTTAGCCAATGAAACTGATGCGCCGGAATCTGCTATGTCACTGGTTGGCGAGATGAATATTTTGATCCCCATGGCCGGTTTAATTGACAAGGATGCGGAACTCGCCCGCTTGGATAAAGAAATCAGCAAACTGAAAGCCGAATTTGAACGTTTGAACGCTAAACTGAGCAATGAAAGTTTTGTCGCACGCGCACCGGAAGAAGTGGTTGCCAAAGAGCGTGACAAACTTGCTGACATTCAATCGGCCTTAACTAACTTGGAGCAACAACATGACAAAATTACTGCGCTTTAAGCGCCAAACCCTTGGCATACTGCTTGTTGCAGGTAGTTTAAACCTTGGCATGATGACCAGTAGTACTGCCTTTGCACAAGAATTCACCCACTATGTCAGTGATAACGTTGAACAACCGATTAGACGCGGTGCCGGTGTTGAATTTCGGATTGAACGGATGTTGCCGCCCGGTACGCCGTTAAAAGTACTCGAAACGCGTGATGGTTGGTCACGGGTTGAAGCCAACTATAACAATCGTGTATCACAAGGTTGGATCCACCAGGTTTCTATTCAGAATCAACCACCTGCTCGTACACTGCTCAATGAACAACGTGCTCGCTTCAATGAGCTTGAAACCCGTTTTAATGAACAAACCAACGATTATGAGCAGTTAAAAATTAACCATGATGAAGTGGTTAGCGAGTTAACCGAGCTGAAACAAGCCCACTTTGAAGCGCGCCGTGAATTAGAGCAAATCCGACAAATTTCTGGACAAGCCGTTGATTTAGATCAGCAAAATCGCGAAATGCGTCAAATCATTAATGAACTAGAAGCGCAGCAGGTGATTATGCGCCAACAAATTGCCCAAGCGGGTGATGCGGTCAAACGCCAATGGTTTTTAACCGGTGCTGGCGTACTGTTATTAGGTTTATTATTGGGCCGCTTCTTTAGAATCCCGAAACGTCGCAGCAGTTGGGATAGCGTTTAAACGCGTTTAAGCGTGCTACCGCACTAACAAAAAAGGCATTGCAACCGCAATGCCTTTTTTATATCAATACGACTAACTTTATTAGCCAATCTGAGCTTAAATCAGTTTTGCAATAATGCCGGAATTAACTCTTCCGCAGGGACAAAACCGGGCACCATTTGGCCATCATCAATAATCATCGTCGGCGTGCCCGATACATTAAAGAATTGGGCCGCTTGGAAGTGCGACATCACCGGGTTTTCACAACGCTTAGTTTCAGGATCTAAACCATTTTTAGCGTCATCCATAGCCTTAACCGGGTTGGCACTACACCAAACCGACTCCATTTTAGTAAAGCTTGGCGTACCTGGGCCAGAGCGTGGAAACGCCAAATAACGCACTTCAATGCCGGCGTCATTTAACTTGGCCACTTGGTTATGGAAACGCTTACAAAACGGGCAATCAATATCGGTAAAAACAGTAATTTGACGCTTGGTCTCACCCTTCGCTTTAAAAATAATCATCGAATTGGGGTCAATCGCATTCAACGCATCTAACCGAGCCTGTTCTAAGCGCTGCTCTGTTAGATTGACACCCTGCTCTAGGTTAATCAAGTTACCGTTAAACAAATGTTTCCCATCAGCGGTCATATAAAACACGGTTACACCCAGCACCACTTGGTACATTCCCGGCACGACGGTTTCTTGAATATCTGCCGCCGGTGCGCCTGGTGCCATTTGCGATAATACTTGCTGAATACGTTGTTTGTCTGCCATGGCGGGCATCATCGCACTCGCGCCCATCAGTGCCGCCAATGCCAAGGTTTGAATCGGTTTAATCATAGTCTGTCCTCTAATCCGGCTATCCGCGCGGATGATGTTGTTGATGAAGCTGTTTGAGTCGCGCTTTAGCGACATGGGTATAAATTTGGGTAGTAGATAAATCGCTGTGTCCAAGCAGTAACTGCACACTGCGTAAATCCGCTCCATGATTAATTAAATGCGTCGCAAAGGCATGCCGCAACCCATGGGGTGATAGTGTACCAGTGAGACCCGCCTGTTGCGCAAGATTATGGATACGATGCCACAATGTTTGTCGTGTCATCGGGCGACCGATTCGTGAAACAAACACCTCATCCAGCACGGCGCCCGGTTTAAGCAGGCCTGGTCGGGCACGCGCTAAATACTGCGACAACCAATCCTGCGCCCACTCACCTAGCGGAATAATCCGTTGTTTATTGCCCTTCCCCACCACCATCAGCAGGCCTGCTGCTAAATCCACCTGTGCAATCGGCAAGCTAACGACCTCAGATACTCGTAAACCAGTTGCATACATCAGCTCTAAAATAGCACGATCGCGCAACCCTAACGCTGTGCTGACATCCGGTGCGGCCAGTAACGCATCAATATTTTGCTCTGACAACACCTTAGGAATCGCTTTTAAACGTTTGGGGGCTTGCAACTGTTGTGCTGGATGCACCGACAACCAGGCCTGGTGCAGAGCAAACTTATACAGACGCTTGATAGCCGCCAAGCGTCGGGCAAGCGTTTGCGGTTTAGCT
Source organism: Thiomicrospira aerophila AL3 (assembly GCF_000227665.2). Lineage (NCBI taxonomy): Bacteria > Pseudomonadati > Pseudomonadota > Gammaproteobacteria > Thiotrichales > Piscirickettsiaceae > Thiomicrospira > Thiomicrospira aerophila. The sequence goes on from NZ_CP007030.1 coordinate 1,798,762, forward strand.
TCTGCCGATAACCCCGCTAAATACTGACGAATATCAGCCTCTTGCCAAGTTAGCCAAGCAGCGGATGTCAAGGCTGTTTCACCGCCAGTCCGCAGCACAAAATCACGTAAGTCACGCTGATAAGCCTGTTGTGTTGCACGGCTTAAACCTTGCGCAAGATGCAAATAACGCATAAAGGCGGCTAAGGCTTGATCAAATGGCATAAGAGACCCACCCCTCTCCAAATTAACGCAGTATAAAACAAAAAACCCCGGTTAGCAGGCCTGCTGTTAACCGGGGTTGATCTGTCATCACCAACAGAGCATATTGTTCAAGACTTAAGCCTTCGACAATAACTCTTTTTCAATTTTGGCCATATCCGTTAACTCTGGCGGAGACGGATAATAGGTCTGCCAAATAAAGTACATCAACGGAATAACAAACAAGGTCAAGACCGTCGATGAAATCACCCCAAAGATTAAGCTGATCGCCAAACCACCAAATACGGGGTCTGGAATCATCACAATCGAGGCAAAAATAATCGTCAAGGCCGTTAGGATAATCGCTTTGGCACGCACTTTACCGGCCTCGATTACCGAGTCACGCAAGGACATCCCTTCTCGTTGATATTCCAGCGTAAAATCGATCAACAGCAGCGAGTTACGCACCACAATCCCCGCTAAAGCAATCACCCCAATCATTGAGGTCGCAGTAAAGGCCTGACCTAGCAACCAATGCCCTGGGAAAACCCCAATCATTGTCAAGGGAATCGCGCCCATCACAATAAACGGCAACATAAACGAGCGATAGTAGCCCACCAAAATCAGATAGATAAACACTAACGCCACCATAAACGCACTCCCCATATCGCGGAATACGTCCAGGGTGAGGCGCATTTCGCCACCCCATAATAAGGTGTAATCCATCACACCTTTCGGTTGTGCCTCAATAAAGCCTAGGTTGGCAGTTTGGAAGGTCACGCCTGATTCCGGCAAAGTGACATTGTCGAGCATTTTATCGAGCGTCAGTACGGCATACACCGGACTAGAGCGCAAAAGTTCACCACTCACCATGGTCATTGAATGCTGATCACGACCCATAATCGGTTTCGCCAAAATACGCTCTTCGATCGTGGCAATCGCTGATAACGGAACCGCCTCACCTGAGAAGGAATTAACCCGCAAGGTTAACAACTGCTCCGGTACGGTACGTTCCGCACGAGGTAAACGCACTACAATATTGACCGGTTCACGGACGTTGTCATAGTGCATATAGCCAAGATTAAAACCGCTCACATAATCACGCAACATTTTGCTGACATTGGCCGGTGCAATGCCTAGCAAGTTGGCTTTTTCACGGTCGATATTAATTTCATAACTCAAGACGTCATCGGTCACCGAGTTATCCACGTTAATCATGCCGTAAATTTCAGTGAACTTGACACTGATTTCATTCGCAGCATCGCGTAACTTGTCATAATCTGGCCCGTAAAGTTCCGCCAAAATCTGTGCTGTCACCGGTGGGCCCGGTGGCGTTTCATAGATTTTCACCTTCGCTTCAGGGAAATCCTGACGCACCATGGCAAAGCGATCATAAAGCAACTGAGCGATTTCATGCGAACTTAAGGAACGGCGTTCTTTTTCCAGCAAATTCACCCGAATTTGCGCAAAATTCTCACCCTGCTTAATTAAATCACCCCGCACCAGCGCGGCAAAATCAATCGGCGCCGGCATGCCTAAATAGACGCTATAGTCAGTGACATAGTCGGTTCGACCAATAATATCACCCACAAAACGTACCACACGGTCGGTCGCTTCGGTTGCTGTGCCCGATGGCATATCGACCTGCACCAAGAAGGTGTCAGTGTTGTCAAACGGTAACATTTTGACTTCCACACCTAAAGGATGCAGCGGGTTATTCATACCATCTTCGCGCAAGAACTGTACCGCTGGCTGGAACATCGCTGCAAACAAACTTATTAACACCACAAACAAGAAGATATTCCGCTTGGTGCGACTGGCAATCATCGGTGCCAAAATTTTGACATAGCCGCGTTGTAGCCAGTCCTCTTTTTGCGGGTGATGTGACTGAATACTATCGGTCTCGGCCATTTTCTTAATAGCGTTTTTACCCAACCAGCGATAAGCCGCATAAGGTACCAACATATAGGCAATCAATAATGATGCAATCATCGCCACCGGTACGTTAAATGGAATCGGTGCCATAAAGGGCCCCATCATCCCGGTCACAAACAACATCGGAATAAAGGCCAAAATAACCGCAAGTGTTGCCACGTTGGTCGGATTACCAATTTCGTTGGTCGCCTTAATCAGTAACTGATCAAAGGTTTTTGGATCGACGCCATGCCGTACATGGCGGTGGATATTCTCCACCACCACAATCGCCGCATCGACCAATAGCCCCAGCGATAAAATCAGTGCAAACAGGGTAATTCGGTTAAGCGTTTGACCAAAAATATAACCGACAATCAGCACCACAAACAAAATCAATGGCACCGTCAAGGTCACAATCAACGCCTCGCGCCATCCCAGTGACACCATCAAGATAATCACCACCGCGATAATCGCGATAATCAAACTTTCCACTAACACGTTAACCGCTTTATCGGCCATATCTCCATCATTGCGAGTCACCACCACCTGCACATCAGCGGGTAGCATGGCGGTTTGCAAGCTATTAAACTTTGCCATCACCGCATTAGATACCGTTACCGCGTTAGTGCCAGGCTTTTTCGCTATCGAAATAGTCACCGCTGGTAATTCGCCACGCAGCCCTAATGAACTGGCTGGACCAAACCCAATACGCGTATGGATTTCATCTTCTAACGGCCCTTCTTCAATCGTGGCAATGTCACGTAAAAATATCGGTTGGCCTTTATCGGCGCCAATAATAATGTCACCCACTTCTTGCGCACTGCCTAAATAGCCGTTCACTCTAATCGGGTGACTGCGGTTATTGTTAACCAGGTTACCCACTGGCATTGAAACGTTAGACCCCATCAGCATGTCGCTAATGTCTTCTAACGACAAACCGGTCATGGCAATTTTTTGTGAATCCAACCACACATTAACCGCACGCTCTTTACCGCCCAATACTTCGGTAAACGACACCCCCGGCACATTGCGCAGCTGCTCAACCAGTTTTAAACTGACATCGCGTAAATCAAACCCATCCATTCGCTCAGAGGTAAGGGTCAGGGTTAATATCGGCACATCATCGACATTAATTGGCTTGATAATTGGCTGCTGGGTCGCTGGCGGCATCCGATCCATATTTTGCATCACCTGGTTATAGACTTTAACCAAGCTATCAATCTGGTCTTCACCCACCTTAAACTGAACGGTCACCACCCCAAAATCACTGGTAGCATAACCAAAAGTGTTTTCCACCCCGGGTAGCGCATTCATAATCGCTTCCAGCGGTTTGACCACCATGTTATTCACTTCTTCTGGTGTCGCGCCGGCTTTCGGCACCATGATATTGGCCGCAGGCACTACAATTTGTGGATTATATTCACGCGGCGTCATAAACAATGATAATAGACCCGCCAACATAATGGCGATCATAATCATCATGGTAATTTTAGAATGGATAAACATCTTCGCGAGTTTCCCCGCGCTGTTGAGTTGCAGGTCATCCTGCCCCATCTTGTTTTGAGGATTTTGAGAATCTGCCATTATTCAACGCGCTCCAGCATCGCTGTTTGAGTCACTACACGATCACCATTGACCAGGGTTTGATTGTTACTCACCACAATCACTTCACCCATATCTAGGCCTGCTTGTACTTCAACATCCGCGCCTTTTTGCGCGCCTAAACGCACCATACGGAACTGCACCCGCGCATCATCCGTAACCACAAATACACCTTCAATACCGGCGCGATTAACGACGGCCGCTTGTGGAATCATAATCGCTTGGCGCTCGCCACGAATAAAACTAATGCGAGCAAAGGTACCCGAGTTAACATTATCCACCACCGGCAAGCTTAATTTGGTGGTATGACCACGAGTACGCGGATTCGCTGCCGCTACTAATGAATAAATCTCACCTTCTAGCACTTGGCTAACGCCATCTACCTGAATTAGCGCCTTATCACCCACTTTAATCGCCGCAAATAAATCTTGTGACACTTCAGTTTGTACGCTTAATGAACGCAAGTTTTCAATCACCACAATCGGATTACCCGGCGCCGCTAAATCACCCGCTACCGCTAACTTTTGCACTATCACACCATCAAAAGGCGCTCTAACATTAGCATAGGTCAACTGTGCTTCCGCTTGCTCTAAACCGGCACGGGCCGCTGCAAGGTTTTCTTGCGCCACGTTATATTGCAAACGCACGCCATCAAACTGCTGACGAGATACCGATTCTTCACGTAATAATTGACTGAAACGATCAAAATCGGCCCGTGCATTTTCCAACGCCGCTTGAGCTTGTTGAAACGCTGCACGCGCTTGCGAAATCTGGCTGTTAATATCTTGTGGATCAATGGTAAACAGCAGATCACCACGCTTAACGTGATCCCCTAACTGCACCGGTAATGTCTGAATATTACCCATTAAACGCGAAGCAATGCGAGCTTGCTGGTCCGGCACCACCGAACCCGGCACATTCACCAATACCGGTACGGTGCCTAACTGCACTTGAGTCACCGTCACTTCATGGGTATTAACGGCATCATTTTGCGCACCGGCTGGGGTTGGCTCATCACTACATCCGCTTAAGCCAAGCGACATTGCTAGCAGGCCTGCTAAAGCCAAAGAATAACTTTTCATTTATGGGTTCTCCAAACTCAAATCGTCTAAATTCATTAAGCCGGTTGCTAAACGTAACCGTGCTTTTTGTAGGTTAATGGCATACTGCGAATTGACCAGCTCAGCCCGGGCTTTATCTAATTGCGCTTGGCTCGCCAATACTTCAGTCATGGTTGCGATACCGGTTTCATAACGACGCGCAACCAGTTCTTGTGCTTCAGTCGCAAAACGTTCAGCTGCTTCGTTCGCGGCCAGTTTTTTCAACTCATTTTGGTATTGACGCCAGGCTTGTAACACCTGCATTCTGACTTCCAACTCGTGGCTACGTAACTGCGCTTGTTCTTCGCGCAGTTTGGCATTGACCTGATCAACACTGCGCTGGGTAAAGCCAAAATCATAAAAAGTCCAGGTCGCCATCGCGCCAATGGTATAAGACTGGGCACTGAATCCTAACCGGTCATCATTCCACTCACTGCGCGCTAGCATATTAATTTGTGGATACAAATCGGCACGGGCTACGCCGACCGCTGCTTGCTGGGCCAACAGGGCCCGACGCTTAGCTTGCAACTGCGGGTTATTTAATAAGGCTTGATTAAGCAGGCTATCCAAATTGTCCGACGGCAACACCACCGCAACACGCGCCCCCACATCCAGCGGCGCATTAGGCGCCAAGCCCATTAACATCCGCAAGCCATCTAATGCCATTTGCTCTTGGTTTTGTGCTTGTTCGAGTAACACCGAAATCTCTGCCGCATTCGCCTGCGCACTGAGTAATTCTGAACGCACCACGACACCCTGATTGACAAGGTTTTGAGTGGTATTCACATAGGCTTGCGCCGCCGTTAGAGCTTGTTGTGCGACTTCAATAAAGCGCCGAGCAGCATGAACGCCCTCATAGGCTTCATAGACATAATAGGTGAGCATTTGCTGAACAGCGACATCGCCTTGCTGTGCGGCTGCTAACATGGCTTCAGCTTGTTGTTGGAAGTGCGCAATCCGCCCCCCATTCCAAATCGGTAACTGCATTTCAACTGCGGTATTAAAATTGGTGTAGGGATCGGGGTTGTTCAGATCGTCGGGTTTAAGCCCTGGGTTAGGATTAGTAGGATCAAACTGCCTAAACCCAAAATCACCAAAAGTGGCATTTTTTTGCTGCAACTTCATTCCAAACACATTGAGTGGATTGTTACTATGGGTTACCCCAAAAGACAAATTAAATCGCGGCATACGGCCATGTTCCGCCTGACTCACCGCCGCCTGAGCCTGCTCAATTTGCGCCGCTGTCACATCCCGTTGCGGGTTTTGCGACAGGGTTTGGGTCACACTCTCCGTGAACTCAACGGTTTGCGCCAGCACCGCACCCGAAAAAATACAGCCTAACGCCACAGCCAAAATACGAGGCTTCATGTTCGTTTTCCTTGTAAAAAAATAAACTTATTTGCTTAAGCATACGCAGCTTCAAGGGCTACAGCAAACGCATTAATATATTAGAAAATTCTAATATTATAATTCAATAATCTAGCTCAAACAAGCCGCAACAATCCGACGCAACCAAATCAGCTCGCCATGAAAATAATGACTCGCTGGCTCACGCCAATAAACATCAGGGCGTAAGCTTAATCCACGCATCCAATTGGCCACCTTATGCGGCGGCACCACCTCATCCTGACCACCTTGAATGACACTCCAACGCGCCTCAGTCGGCAGCGTCAACTGATCAAACGCATACAAATTTACCGGCGGTGCCACGGTAATTAAATAACGCGCTTGCAAGGCATCAGCTTGTGCGAGCGCAATATAACTACCAAACGAAAAACCGCCCAGCGCCAAAGGCAAGTCACCATACAAACCCTGCGCCCAGGTGACGACAGCGGCTAAATCGGCCTGCTCGCCAAGCCCTTCATCATAAACGCCCTCACTGCGCCCCACGCCCCGAAAATTAAACGCCAAGGTTTGCCAGCCGGCGTCTAAAAAACTTTTCTCTAGCGTGGTGACCACTTTATTATTCATACTGCCTTCATAAAGTGGGTGAGGATGCAGCAGCACGGCGAGGCCACGCGGGCGCAGCCCCGGTTTCACTGGCCGCACTCGGCACTCCAATAATCCCGCCTGCCCTGGTACAAATAACGCCTGTGGTCGCTTAAACTGCGTCATAATCATTAAACCTAACTTGAAACTTACCTTATTAATTCATTTACTCTTTGGAGCTGCCATGACCCGTCGTATTGTCATTGATGACGCCCTCCCCCTTGCAACTGAGATGTTTAGTCACCTCGGTGACATTATATTACTCCCCGGCCGCGCTATTTATGCCCAGGCTGTTGCCGACGCTGATGCACTGGTGGTACGTTCGCGCACCCAAGTCAACGAAGCGCTACTGGCCAATAGTCGCGTTAAATTTGTTGGCAGCAGCGTAGTCGGCTTAGATCACGTTGACCAGGCCTGGTTAGCGCAACAGGGGATCCATTTTTATTCCGCACAAGGCTGTAATGCGAACTCAGTGAGTGAGTATATTATCACGCTGCTGGTCGAGCAGGCCTGCTTGCGCCAACAAGACTTTCACCAGCTCACAGTGGGTGTAGTAGGTGTCGGCCATGTCGGCCAAAAGGTGGTGGCCAAAGCACAGGCGCTAGGATTTAACCTCTTGCTCAATGATCCGCCACGTCAAGATCAAGGCGATGCCTGTCCCGCTGGCGATTGGCAAGCCTTGGACGACCTATTGCATCAAGCCGACATCATTACCCTGCATACCCCGCTGACCGGTGAGGGCGCCCACCCCAGTGCCAATCTGATTCACGCTAAGCGCTTGGCTAAACTGCGCGCAGACCAAGTGCTGATTAACGCGGCGCGCGGCGGCATTGTTGATGAGCAGGCCTGGTGCCAAAGCGCGATGACCACAAAACTAATCGATTGCTGGCAAGACGAGCCTAACATAAACGCAAACCTCTTCAACCAAGCCACGATGGCCACGCCTCACATTGCCGGACATAGCTATGAAGCCAAGCTAGCTGGCGGTTTATGGGCCTATCAACAGCTATGCCAATTTTGGCAAGAGCCTGAGCAACACCACTGGCAGCAGTCCTGCCCCAGCACACCGGCACCGCTACAATTCAATAGCGAATTAACGCATTGGCCGGCCATCTTGCTGGACCTGCTCCATCAAGCCTATAACCCCCACCACGATCATCAACGTTTGCGGGCTAAAACCATCGAACAGGTTCGGCAACAATTTGAAACACAACGTCGTGATTACCCAATTCGTCGTGAATGGACCCAACACCGCATCGCCAAGTTTGCACAAAAAGAATGGAATCAAGCCTTGCAATCACTTGGTTTTCAGCTATATTAGCAGCGGCTAATATTAGAAAATTAAAAAATTCTAATAAAATTTTATTATTAGACACCAAAAATTTTCGTTTTCTCTTTTATTCGTAACAGGAGTAGTCTTAATCCCGATCAAAACGAATATTGATTGCGAATTCGCTTAACACCGAAACCTCGTTATAACCATACAAAGGATAGTAACAATGAACATGACAGTATTAAAAGTAGGCTTTTTAGCCGGTTTAATTGCGCTACTTTCTGGCTGCGGCACCATGAAAGCCGCCAACAATCTTGAAGAAGGGGCCTGGGGCACCTTTAATGAAATCTGGGATCGCTGGGTAGAAAGCGAAGGTGATATTGGTTATGCGGTAGTATGGCACCGTGAAGCCGCAGAAGGCGTTGAACTACAGGATATTTTAGACGCGCTAGACAACGTGGCGATGAACACGCCCGGCTTAATGGATGTGGGCCAATTACCCCTCTCTCGTGAATTAAACGGTCGTGGCATTGAATCTGACATTATCCATGTGGTGTCTTACTGCAACCCAGAAACCGCCCGTAAAATGATCGACTTTAGCCCAGCGATGGGTGCATTCCTACCTTGCCGTATTACCATTGTTGAACATGATGGTGGCCTACATTTATATACTATGAACATGGATATGATGATCAAGATGGGTAAAAAGATGCCGCCTGAGTTAAAGGAGCTAACCATGGCTGTGCGTGAAGCAATGTGGCAAATGATGGAAAAAGGCGCAACTGGCGACGTATTCTAATCATTACCCTTGCTTCTCCTCCCCTTGCCGACCATGTGTCGGCTTTTTTATCTCTGGGTAAATTATTTATTTTTTATTAGCACAATTTATACACCAATAAAAATTATTTTTTAATAATTTTATTTTATTATCAACTGCTTATCTACTATCAACTTCTTCTATCCCCCATAAAAATTTATCAATTATCTTTTTTATTCTTTTTGTCGCATAGTTGAAAACACCCTGAGTTTGTGTAGTTTTTGCACCGATTCAAATCACAAAAAACATTTCTATAACAGAAAGGATACGACAGTATGAAACCCACTCGTTTAGCTTTAGCCATCGCCACCGCCGCCATGGTCTCGCAACCTGTTTTAGCCACTAACGGCGATCATTTAATTGGTTTAGGTGCACAATCTCGCGCCATGGGCGGCACCGGTGCCGCGGCATTTTTTGGTTCAGAAAACGCGCTGACCAACCCCGCCTTGATTGGTAAGATGCAGGGCACGGAGTTTGTAATTGGTGGTACGGTGTTTATGCCAAGCGTGAAGGCAAAAACTGATGTAGCCAGCATGCCAGGCCAATCAGTAAGCCAAACAAGTGATGCAGACTTAAGCGTAATTCCCGAAGTATCCCTTGCAACGCGGATTAATGACAACTGGGTGTTTGGTCTAGGCATTTTCGGCACCGCAGGCATGGGGGTAGATTATCGGGATAATGGAGGGGCTCCAGATGGTACCGGTCTTTTCAACGGCTACAGTAACCTACAGTTAATGAAATTTGCCCCGACCCTAGCCTATAATGACAGCAACTGGGGTATCGGCTTTGCTCCGGTGATTCAGTATGGTGCGTTGGATATTAATTACAAACAGTTTATACCTAATGATCCAGCGGATCCATCTGCTGGCGGTGATTTACTAAATATCGGCAACGGCATGTCACAGGACTATGGCTTTGGCTTTAATGTCGGTGGTTATTTCGATGTCACCCCAGAACTGACCCTTGGTTTAGCCTATCAATCAGCCATTAACATGAAGTACAAAGATCAAATTACCACTGCTGCTGAAGGTTTCATGTTACCTGACTTTGGCGTCAACCTCGGAGATGAGCTAGAACAACCCTCCGAAATCAAAGTCGGTGCCGCTTATACCATGGGTAACATGATGTACACCGCTGACTATAAACGTATTGGTTGGGGCTCGGCGAAAGGCTATAAAGATTTCAACTGGGAAGACCAAGATGTGTTTGCGATTGGCGCCAAATACACCGCCAATAAATACTGGTTAGGCGTGGGTTACAACTATGGCAGCGACCCAATCAAGAAAAAATCAGGCAATGACTATGCAAGCCAAGCCATAAACTTGCTCAACAACCATTTCTTCCCCGCAGTCGTAGAAAGTCACTTTACCTTTGGTGGTGGTTATAGCTTCACCGAGAACTTAACCGTTGAAGGCGCGGTGACCTATGCCGCGGAAAAAACCAAAACAGTTGATACTGGTTTAATTAGTGGTGGCACCCCAGGTGACACCTCCCACAAAGTTACCCACTCTCAATTGGGTTACACCCTTGCATTGCGGATGAACTTCTAACCAACCGCTTCTCCCACCCTGGTTAGCCTGCTAACCAGGCCTGCCCCGGCGCCGCTTGCTCCCCCAAGCCCCGGGGCTTTTTTTAACAAATTTTTTACACCTTGCACCTTTTCAGCACCGCTAAACTTGGGCATACTAGCGAAAAATTTAACCGCACACGTTTATCAGCATAGTAAGGGGATTGTATGGCAAAGGTTTTAATTGCAGGCTGTGGTGATATTGGCAGCCGCTTAGGCAGCCAACTTAGCGATGCCGGCCACCAGGTTTATGGCATTCGTCGCAACACCGACCTGTTACCTGAGGGTATTCACCCCATTGCCGCTGACCTGCACCAGGACAACCTAGACCTACCCAACGATTTAGACTATGTGTTCTACATGGCCTCCGCGGGTAAATACAATGACTTTGCCTACTATCAAGCCTATGTTGCCGGCATGAAAAACCTACTTAACGCCCTAGCGGGTCAACCGATTAAACGCTTGTTTTTTACCTCTAGCACCTCGGTATTTAGTCAATCTGAAGGCGAATGGGTCACCGAAGACAGTCCTGCGGAAGAACACAACTTTTCTAGCAAACGCATTTTAGAAGGCGAACAGTTGGCCTTAAACGCCGACTTCCCTGCCACCGTGGTGCGCTTTGGCGGTATTTATGGCCCCGGCCGCACTCATATTATTGACCAGGTGCTAAAAGGCAAGGCCCAGTGCATGGAAGATGTCTATAGCAACCGAATTCATACCGATGATTGCGTCGGGGTGTTAAGCCATTTAATGAACCTAGCCACCCCAGACACCTTATATATTGCCGTGGATAACCAACCGACATTATCGTGCGAAGTCTATGAGTGGTTGGCCGAACAGCTAAGTGTGGGCACCATTGAGCATGCAGAGCCCACTGAAAACAGCCGCCTTATGCGCAGTAATAAACGTTTAAGTAATGCCCGTTTGCGTGCCACAGGTTATGAATTTATTTATCCGACCTATCAAGAAGGTTATGCCAGTCTTATTTAGTTTAAGTTCTAGTTTTAACTTTAGAGTCAGATTGCCTATCGTGACATTTGCGTATTCTCGTTTATAATGGCGAACATGAAATTATCTCCGACTGACTATACCGAATTCGCCCAGATCCCGATGCGCTCGGTGGGCCCGCTCAAGCTCACTGGCACGGTTAATGCTGATGACATTATGGTGCCGATGGCGACCTATGAAACCCCACTTTGGCCATCGGTGGCACGCGGTGCGCGGGCGACGGCTCATGCTGGCGGCATTCAGGTCACCGTCATTAACGAGCGCATGACCCGCTCATTGTTGTTACAAGCGCCTGATGCTACACACGCCTTAACTGTGTTGCGCCAAGTGCAACTGCGCCAAGCCGACCTACAGCAGGTGGTCGCCCAAACCAGTCGCTTTGCCAAACTGCTCGATATTAACGGTGAGATTATTGGCAATCTATTGTATCTACGTTTAGAGTTCAGCACCGGCGATGCGTCCGGTCATAATATGGTCACCCAAGCGGCCGACCAGCTCACACCTTGGTTATTAAACCAATACCCACAGCTTAGTTATGTGTCGATTTCGGGCAACTACTGCACCGATAAAAAAGTCTCGGCGGTCAATGGCATTTTAGGTCGCGGTAAACATATCGTCTGCGAAACCTGGCTGAGCGACAAACTCTGCCAACGCTTTTTAAAAACCACTCCCGCCAAACTGGTCGATTTGCATATTAAAAAAGACCTACTCGGCTCCATTGCCGCTGGCAGCCTGCGCAGTGCTAATGCCCATGTCGCCAATATGCTGCTCGGCTTTTATTTAGCGACCGGTCAAGATGCCGCCAATATTGTCGAAGGTTCGCAAGCCATTAACCATGCCGAAGTAACGCCTGATGGCGGGTTATATTTTTCAACCAGCCTACCTAATCTAATTGTCGGCAGTGTCGGCAATGGCAAAGGCCTAGATTTTGTCCAACGCAATCTCGCCCAGCTGGGCTGCACCGCCACAGATGTCGAACCGGGCGTGAATGCGCGTCGTTTAGCGGCGATTGCCGGAGCCACGGCACTTTGTGGCGAACTTTCGCTATTAGCCGCGCAAACCAATCCAGGCGAGCTGATGGCGGCCCACCTCAAGTTCGAGCGCTAAGTGAGCGAATTTAACGCCATCAATCAGCGCAAACAAGATCACATTAATGCGATCTTGTCAGACCAAGCAATAGACCGCCAACAAAGCGGCTTTGATCATATCCAGCTGCGCCATTGCGCCCTTCCCGAATTGGATTTTGCGCAGCTTGACAGTCAATGCACCTTGTTTGACCACACCCTTGCTTTCCCGTTACTTATTTCATCAATGACCGGTGGCTCAGGCGCGCAGCTGGAAAAAATTAATCGTCACTTGGCCGAGGCCGCCGCGGATCAACAGATTGCACTGGCCGTCGGTTCGCAGCGGGTGATGATGGCTAACAGCGACGCGCAACGCAGCTTTGCAATTCGCCGCTATGCGCCTAATGTGCCATTATTGGCTAATTTAGGCGCGGTCCAACTTAACTATGGTTTTGGTCTGGATGAAGCGAAACGCGCGGTGGATTGTTTAGAGGCCAACGCGCTTATTTTGCATCTGAATCCGCTGCAAGAACTGATTCAACCAGAAGGTGACCGCAACTTTGCCGGCCTATGCGCCAAAATAGAACAACTCGCCCGCGAGCTGCCGGTGCCGATTATTTTAAAAGAAGTCGGTTGCGGCTTGTCTGCCGCGGACATTCAACGCGGCCTTAACGCTGGTATTGGTTGGTTTGATCTTGCTGGTCGTGGCGGTACCTCTTGGAGTCGCATTGAAGCGCATCGTGCAAGCAAATCCCAGCAACAAGCCTTGGGGCTACTATTTCAGGACTGGGGCTATACCACACCTCAAGCGCTGCAAAATGCGCGGCCTTTTCAAGATCAGGCTCGCTTTATTGCCAGTGGCGGAATCCGTAATGGCATTGACATGGTGAAATCAGTTATAATGGGCGGCTATGTCTGTGGGGTGGCCGCGCCGTTTTTACAACCGGCCTTACAAAGCACCGACGCCGTGGTTCAAACAATTACTGAATTTAAACAAGCATTTCAGGTTGCGCAATTTTTAGTCGGCGCCGCAACGACAACAGACCTTTTTTTAAACGATGCCCTCTTGGTGCAGCCTTAACATGGAAGCTTAGACGACGCATGAATGTCGGTATTGATCTAATCCACTTTGCCACCGCCGATTTTTATCTCGGGCTGGACGTCTTTGCGCAACAAAAAAACCAAGACTTAAATAAATACCATGTGGGCATTGGCCAAGAAAAAATGTCGATTGCGCCGCCCGATGAAGATGTGGTCACCCTCGCCGCCAAAGCCTGCGACCCCGTATTAGCCGCCAGCGACCCCAGCCTAATCACAGCAGTCTTTTTTGCCACCGAATCCGGTGTCGATCAATCTAAATCAGCCGGTGCTTTTTTACATGGCCTACTTGGGCTGCCTAACCGTTGCCGCGTAATGGAATTTAAACACGCTTGTTATGCCGGTGCCGCCGCGTTACAAATGGCAGTGAACAGTGTGCGCGCCAATCCTAATGAACGCATTTTGGTCGTTGCCGCCGACATTGCACGCTATGATGTGGACACCTCCGGCGAGGCCACCCAAGGTTGTGGCGCGGTGGCCATGCTAGTGACCGCCAATCCGCGCATTATGGCGATTGAACCTGGTTCAGGTTATTACACTGAAGATGTCATGGATTTTTGGCGCCCCAATCACCGCGATACCGCGCTAGTTGATGGTAAGTACTCAACCAAAGTTTACCTGCATAGCTTGAAGCAGGCCTGGTCACACTTTCAAGATGCGACCGGACGTGGCTTTGCCGATATTCAGCATTTCTGCTATCACATTCCGTTTACTAAAATGGCCGAAAAAGCCCATAAGCAGCTGGTTAAACTCGCGGGGGTGGCGCAGGATGACGCCCAAACCCAAACACAGATTCAACCCAGCCAAATCTATAATCGGGTGATCGGCAATAGTTACAGTGCCTCGCTGTTTGTCGGTTTTTGTTCACTGTTAGATTATTACGCGCAAAAATCGACTGATTTAAGTGGTGATCGCGTCGGGCTATTTAGCTATGGTTCAGGTTGTGTTGCTGAATTTTTTAGCGGCGTATTGCAAACCGGCTACCAAGCGCATTTATTCACCAAAAGCCATTTAGCGCAAATAGCGCAACGCAAGGCGTTAAGCTATGCTGATTATTTGGCCTATTATCAACAGCCTCAGCCGAATGAGGCGAATATCACTTTTGATGTCTATCATGCTGGCCCCTATCGCCTCGCGGGCATTCAAGACCACAAACGCTACTATCTCAAAACCGAGGCCTAGGATGCGGGAGCAACTGCACGCGCAGGCTCCCGCCAAGCTCATTTTAAGTGGTGAGCATGCGGTACTCTATGGCTGCCCTGCCTTAGCCACGAGCATTGATTTACCCACGCAGGTCACTTTAACCCTTGATTCAACTCAACCAGCCGGTTTAACACTGGATTTAATCGACTTTACCCGTCACTATTCATTTAGCTGGCATGACGTGTTGGCACGCGGTGCGATTTTGCAGCAGCGTTACCGCGCCTTTCAACAAGGCCAGCTGACGATTGACCAACTACTTACTCGCCCGAGTGATCTGGTGATATTAGTCTTAAGCCATGGCGCTATTTCACCTCTGATTCAGCAGCAGGCCTGCTCAATTCAAATCCGTTCCCAGGCCTGGTTAGGCCGCGGTTTGGGCAGTTCAGCGGCTTGTTTGCTGGCACTTTTGGCCGTCTGGCGTAATGCACAGCGACCCAATGTAAGCGATGATCTCACTTTAGCCGTGCTGATTGAGCAGGCGCAACACCTCGAAAATTGGCAACATGGTCGCTCCAGTGGCCTTGATCCCAGTATTATTGCATTGGGCGGCGCTGGCCGATTTGAACGCGCAACCGGACTCACGGCCCTGCCATCCTGGCCCTTGTCAGCCTGGTTAATTGATACCGGTGCGCCACACAGTAGCACCGGTGAATGTGTCAGTGATGTGGCACGACGCTATGATACGCAAGCGGCTATTTGGCCTGAATTTAAGCAGGTCACAGAACTAATGCAGCAGGCCTGGTTAGCCCAAGATCTAAACGCACTAAAACTGCAACTTAATCACAATCACCAACTGCTTAGACAACTCGGCGTCGTACCTAGCGCACTCGATGCACCGATTGCACAGCTGCAACAGCTTGGCGGCGTGAAACTCTGCGGCGCCGGCAGTATTGCAGGCGATGCCGGTGGGGTATTGCTTTATCTGGGTGACACGCCACCGGATGCGATTTGCCAAACACAAGGCTGGCGCGCACAACCCATTCAATTAGGCTCAGCTGGGCTAACCTGGACTAAGTTGGCCGCAAACGGAGCGATCAAATGACGCCATTCCCCTTGTGGCAAAGTCGTGCACCGGCCAATACCATGATCATGGGCGAACACGCAGTGGTCTATGGTCAACCTGCATTAGTAGCCGCCCTGGATCAATGGCTGACGATTGACTGGACACCACTGGATTCGACCGACCTGGTTATTAATAGTGAACTGGCGCAACATACAACTTCCCTAGCGCAGCTTGAAATCCATCCGCAATTGGGCTTTGTGGGTGATGCGCTGCTCGCCTTTGCGCCGGCGCTGCGGGACGCACAGCAGGGCTGGCAATTAAGCATAACCAGTCATATTGGCACCCAATTTGGGTTAGGCAGCTCGGCCGCCGTGCTGGCGGCCTGTTTAGTGGGCTTAAATACCCTCACCGCCAGCCAGTACAGTCTGCTTGAACTTTGGCAGCTGGGTCGCAGGATTATTCGCCAACGTCAAGGGCGCGGCTCTGCTGCGGATCTCGCGGCGAGTATTCACGGCGGTTTGGTTTATCTGCAACCAGAGCGCCCAGAGCAACCGACCCCGCAAATCACTCCGCTCGCGCCTGCACATTATGCGCTTTTGCAACTTGGGCTAGTCTATGCCGGCTATAAAACGCCTACGGCGGAGGTACTGGCTTGGGTTGCCCAGCATTGGCAGCATCGACCCGTTGAGCGTGACCAGCTCTACCAGCAGATGGGACAGGTTACCCATCAGGCTTATCAGGCCATAACGCAGCAGGCCTGGTCAGACTTTTATGCCAGCGTAAATCACTATCAAGATTGCATGGTTCAGCTTGGCGTGAATGATAAGACGCTTGACCAACTGATTAGCCTGGTCAGCCAACTCCCCAACATGGGCGCTGCGAAAATTTCTGGCTCAGGGCTAGGCGATTGTATTATTGCCTTTAGCCATCATCCCGGCGCGGTACAACATGGCTTACAAGATGCGTCCTTGCAGGCCTGGTCACATTTTTGTTTGCCCATCACCGTGCAAGGTGCCAGCATGACACCGCTAGCGCAATTAACAGACCCTTCAGACTCACCCTCTTCACACAGCGAGGACCGCCGTCATGCCCACGCCTAACCCACGTCAAGTTGCTTTTGTACAAGCTGTCCTCGCAACAGGTAAGCAGGCCTGCTCGTCAGCTAGCACCATAAAATTAGAGGGCAAAGGTCACGCGCCGGTCAATATTGCGCTCAGTAAATATTGGGGCAAACGGGATACGATTTTAAATCTGCCGCAAAATGGTTCGGTATCAATCAGCCTACCCGGCTTAGGCACCGACACGACCCTGCGCCCGCTTGCATCCGATTCGAGCCAACAAGTGACTGCACAAGATCGTATCAGCTTAAATGGCCAGCAGCTCGATGCGCACCAGCCGTTTGCGCACCGCTTGAGCCAGTTTTTGGATTTATTTCGCACCGCTGAGGTGCCTTTTTTTGAAGTGATTACGCACAACACCGTGCCAACCGCCGCCGGTTTAGCCTCATCAGCATCGGGCTACGCCGCATTGGTATTAGCGCTGGATGATTTATTTAACTGGCAACTTCCCGCCACGCAGTTGTCTTTGCTAGCGCGTTTGGGCAGTGGCAGCGCCAGCCGCTCATTGTTCCCTGGCTTTGCAATTTGGCATGCGGGACAAAGTGAGCAGGGTTTAGACAGTTTTGCCGAAGCCTTAGATGCACCTTGGCCGGACTTTTGTGTCGGGCTGGTTGAAATTGATGTCGCTGAAAAGCCGGTCGGCTCCACCGCAGGTATGCAACAAACCACGGCAGCTTGTGCCCTCTATAGTGCTTGGCCAGCGCAAGCAGAGCGCGACAAAGCAGTGATTATTAACGCTATTCAACAACAGGATTTTAGCCAACTAGGCGCAACAGCCGAGCACAACGCGCTCAGTATGCATGCCACGATGATTGCCAGCTGGCCGCCGTTGCTCTATTGGCAAGCCGAATCGGTGATCGCTATGCAAAAGGTCTGGGCATTACGCCAACAAGGTGTGGAGGTGTATTTTACGATGGATGCCGGACCGAATTTAAAACTGCTGTTTTTAGCGGCACAAAAAAAAGCGGTCAGTGCCGCTTTTTCGGGTCTTAAGGTGATTGAACCTTTTGCTAAGCCTGATACGCAAGCGGCCAGCTAAGACTAGCTAGCCACAGCCTATTTAATCCGGCGTAAGCCAGGTTTTTTAGCCGTCGGCTTAGCAGACTTGCCCGACTTAGGCGCTGATGCATCCGCGCCTTCGTCAGCCATTGCCGTTTCAGGATAAGGCTCAGGCGGTAACGGCATACCCTGACCATTTTCACGCGCAAAGATCGCCAATACCGCTTGCGGTGGCACAGCCAAACGCTGTTCAACGCCGGAAAAACGGGCGCGAAAAGTAAACAGCGCGTTATCCATATCCAAACCCTGTACCGCGGATGGCGCAAGATTAAGCACAATCACACCATCTTGCACATGCTGTTGCGGCACCAGCACACCTGGATAATTCGCATCGACTTGGATATGCGGCGTCCAATCGTTGTCAACAATCCACTGGTAAATCGCGCGAATTAAATAAGGACGATTCGAAATCATCATCTCTCCTTAAACGGCTTAGGCATCATTCATATCAAGCTCGTCATCAGACAAGCTTTCGTTAAACATTTCACGTTCCATCAAACGATTTGAATAGTCGGTGATGGCTTTCGCTGATTTAGGTAAATCAATGCCCAATGACGGTAAACGCCATAGCAATACCGCTAAACTGGCATCGACTAAGGTATAGTCATCACTCATAAAGAACGGACGATGCGCAAAGACCGGAATCATTTGAATCAAACGCTCGGTTAGATCACGACGCGCAACCTTAACCGCATCCGCGTTTTCATTACGTACAATGGTTTCAACTAACGGATACCATTCGGTTTCAATTTGACGCAACTGCTGGCGTGAACGCGCTTTTGAAATCGGGTCCACCGACATTAAAGGCGGGTGCGGATAACGCTCGTCTAAATACTCAATAATCACCTGCGCATCATAGAGAATCAGATCACGATCAACGAGGGTTGGCAAAGACGCATAAGGGTTTAACTCAACTAAATCTTCCGGTAGGTTATCTGGATCGACTTCGATCACATCCATGGGGATGTCCTTTTCTTTTGCCACCAAGCGCACACGATGCGAGTTCGGGCTTCGTGGATCAGAAAACAGGGTCATAACGGAACGTTTAGTTAATGGAATATCAGACATGAAGCACTCCTCAGCGCAAAACACAGCTTGGCTGTGATTTCTAGATAAATAAGAGTATTATACACCCTATGTCAAGCCTATCACTTTAACAGCCTAGATTATGTCTGATGATCTCTAATCGCCTCTTCGCTTCTTGGTTACCTCACCATCCGGCTGCCCAATGGAGTAGCGCACTGATTTTGTTAATCAGTGCCTGGCATCTTTGGTTAGCCGGCCAAGTCGGTTTGAGTGTGGACGAAGCCCACTATGGGCTTTATGCGTTGCATCCGGCGCTGAGTTATTTTGATCATCCACCGATGATTGGTTGGTTGCTGATTCCATCGGTCAGCTTGGGTCAAGCTGAGTGGTTATTGCGCTTGCCAGCGATACTCCTTTGGGCGCTCAGTAATGCGGTGCTTTATCATGTTAGCTTGAGGCTGTTCCCGCAGCAGGCCTGGTTAGGGTTTTGGACCTTGTTGCTCGTCAATAGCGCTGTGATGATGCAGCTGTTGGGCTTAGCCCCACTGCCCGAAGCACCACTGATTCTGTTTAGCTTATTAAGCTTGCTGGCGTTACTTAACATACGCGAAAGCAATAGCTGGCAGGCCTGGTTAGGCCTTGGTCTATGCTTAGGCTTGGCGGCGCTGTCAAAATATACCGCGATTACCCTGGTGATCTCACTGCTGTTGATTATGCTAATCGAACGACGCTTTTATTGGCTTAGTCAATTAAAAACCTGGATCGCCGTGTTGGTGACCTTGCTAATGATTAGCCCGATATTGATTTGGAATTATCAACATGAGTGGCTGTCATTTAGCTATCAACTTGACCATGGCACTCGCGATCCAAATTGGCTATTGGGTCGGTTTTTTGCCGGCCAAGCGGCACAACTGGTGGTTTATGGACCGTTATTATTCATCGGTGGACTGTTAAGCGTTCTTTGGCTGTGGCGCTTTTGGCGTGAACCTAATGCCCGCCTAGTGATTATTTTTGCGCTGCCGATCCTACTGCTGTTTGGGTATGGCGGCGGTCATAAAATGACCCTGCCGCACTGGACCGCACTGGCGTGGTTATTTTTAGCCCCACTGTTAATTCATTGGCTTTATGCTAATTGGCAGCGCGCCTGGCTTAAAACCCTAGTGGTCATCCACGCTATTTGGGTGGTAGGGCTGACCTTAGCGCTTAATTTGTTGTTAGTCATGCCGCAACTGGCTAAGGCGCCCAATCATCCGTTACAAGAATTACATGGCTGGCCGGAGGTGGTTGATCGCGCGCAAGCCTGGCAAAGCAAGCTGGCTGATCAGCAACAACCGGTATCCTTGTGGGTCACAAACTGGACCCATGCTAGCCGCCTAGCGTGGTATGCCTACCCCGAGCCGGTATATGTCGATGATCGGCGTATTGATCAATTTGATTTGTGGTTTCCGCTA
This sequence comes from Thiomicrospira aerophila AL3, assembly GCF_000227665.2. Classification (NCBI taxonomy): domain Bacteria; kingdom Pseudomonadati; phylum Pseudomonadota; class Gammaproteobacteria; order Thiotrichales; family Piscirickettsiaceae; genus Thiomicrospira; species Thiomicrospira aerophila. The sequence goes on from NZ_CP007030.1 coordinate 1,819,233, forward strand.
CCCGAAACCCTGCCTGAGCAGGCGCTGTTTATTTGGCCCAACTATGGCGACAAACTGCGCGACCATGCCACGCTGCGCTTTGAACGCTGCCAGTTACTCGAGCGCATAGATTACCCGGACGCAAACCAACCCAGTGTCTACTATCATCTCTATCTCTGCCAACCCAAAGGTTTGTTATAATGCTGAATTTATCATCGCTTATGACATAAAATTAATATAACTTGGCTAATTATCTTAAACTCCTCATTTCCGCTGCCATTCTGGGCTTTCTAATCTACAAGGTCGATTTTGCTGCGGTCACTCACACCATTCTGGGCGCCGACTTGCTTCTGCTTGGACTTGCGCTAGTGTTCTTAATTGCCAGTCAACTGGTCGCAGCCTATCGCTGGAGCCTGATTATGGGCTTGCTTAGCTATAGTCATCCACTGATTTTTTATGTCAAAAGTTATTTTAAAGGCGCGATGTTTAATCAGGTGTTACCCACCAGTATTGGCGGCGATGCCTATCGTGTAGCAGAAGTTAAATCACAAGGTGGTCGGTTGCGCGAAGCCTTCTATGGTGTATTCATCGATCGTATTGTCGGCCTGATAGGGTTGTTACTGATTACCCTTGTCGCCAATATGATTGACCCCAGTTTATTACCCACCCATATTTATTATCTAGTGAATGGTTTAATCCTCGTCGCTTTTGCAGGTTTTTTTGTATTGCTTGCCCTGCATAAACTGCCCCTGCTCGAACGCTGGTCCTTTACCAAACTCTTTTTTGATTTATCTCAGCGCTTTCGGCTGGTATATAAAACCCCTAAACGCATTAGCCAACAACTTGGTTTGTCGGTATTAATTCATCTGTTGGCGATGATTGCTATTTTTGGGATAGGCCACAGTGTTGGGATCAATGAACCCTTGGTGACCTATTTGGTGCTGATTCCACCGGCCATTTTATTAACCGTGTTACCCCTGTCTTTTGCCGGTTGGGGCTTACGTGAAGGGGCGCTCATTTTCTTATTTATGTCGGTGGGGATTGATGCCACCCTCGTGTTAGCCATGTCAATTTTATATGGCATTTTGCTCATTTTTGCTGCACTACCAGGCCTGGTATTTTATGTGCGCAATAAACATAAAATCTTATAGGGAGTCAAATCGTGAAAGTCGATACGATGCGTAAAATAGACTACTACCTGGGCATTCCACTTTGTGTCATAGCCAGTCTATTTACCAAACTACTGGATTGGGTACGCCCGAATGCGGGGAACCCGACTAAAGTATTATTTGTCGAACTTTCTGAAATGGGCAGCACCATTTTGGCCGACCCCGCGATGAAAAAAACGCGCCACGAGCTGGGTGCCGAATTATTTTTTGTTATTTTTAGCAAAAACAAACCCAGCTTGGATCTACTGAACACCATTCCTGAAACGAACATTTTTACCCTGCGTGAAGACAAGCTGAGCCTACTCATTTGGGATAGCCTGCGCTTTATTGCATGGTGTCGGCGCAATAGAATTGATGCCACTGTCGATTTAGAATTGTTTTCACGCGTATCGGCGCTCCTAACCGCAGCCAGCCTCGCGCCACGACGCGTTGGTTTTCATAACTTTCATGGTGAAGGCCTTTATCGTGGCCATTTACTTACCCATAAAGTCAGCTATAACCCACACCTCCACATTGCTAAAAACTTTGTCGCCTTGATCCATGCGTTACCGCTTAATCAAGATGAACAACCCTTCTCTAAAGTGCTCATTGCGGACAGTGCGATTAAACTCGACCAAGTCAGTTTTGATGAGACGCAGCTGGCACCGGTGCGCGATAAAGTTAGTACGTTGTTTCCGAGTTATGCCACTCAGCCCTACAAGTTGGTACTGATCAACCCCAACGCCAGCGAACTCTTGCCGCAACGCCGTTGGCCTAAGGCCAATTTTGAAAGCCTGATGCAGCGCCTGCTCGCCAGCCATGACGATATCCTGATTTTAATCACTGGCGCGCCGGCCGAATTTGATGAAGCGGAAACGCTTAAAGATCAGGTCGGTCACCCACGTTGCATTAACTTTGCCGGCCAGCTTAAATTACAACAAATGCCAATGCTCTACACGCTAAGTGAATTAATGGTGACGAATGATTCCGGTCCGGGGCATTTTTCTGCTATTACCCCACTTAAAACCTTTGTGTTATTTGGCCCAGAAACACCCAAACTCTATGGCTCTTTAGGTAATAGCACGGCTATTTTTGCTGGACTGGCTTGTTCGCCCTGTGTCAGTGCCGCCAATCATCGTAAAACACCCTGTAACAATCCTGTGTGTATGGATGCGATTGATGTAGATTGGGTCTATCGGGAAGTGAACGCGCATTTAGCGCGCTAGTCGAAATTTAGTAGGTTTGTTGAATATAGTGCTTAAACTCAACCACATCTTGATGAAGTTGGGTTAAGCGACTAAGTAGATCTTGCTGCGGGGCATCAAGGCGCTGTTCTGCCAGCACTCCGTGCGCAGAATGCACTTGATCTAAACGGGCTTTGGCACCGGGGATGGTAAACCCCTGATCGTGTAGCAGACTTTTAATCTCTAACAATAGCAATAGATCCGCTTTTTGATAATAGCGGCGACCACGGCGCTTACTCGGCTTAAGCTGCGGAAACGCCTGCTCCCAATAGCGCAGCACATGGGATTTGAGCTGACAAATATCACTGACCTCACCAATGGTGAAGTATTTTTTATCTGGAAGCTCGATATCTATCTGTAACTGCTGGGGATGTTTGTCCATCACTTAGCCTGTGTAGTTATCCACCTGAATACGTAATTTTTGACCAGGCTTAAAGGTGACTACTCGCCTAGCTGAAATCGCGACTTCTTCACCCGTACGTGGATTACGTCCGGGTCGTGATGCCTTATCGCGCAGCTCAAAATTTCCAAACCCAGAAATCTTGACGCACTCACCGCTAATCAATACATCGGTGATTTCATTAAAAAATTGCTCGACCAAATCCTTTGATTCACGCTTATTAAACCCGTACATATCAGCGAGTTTTTCGGCCATATCAGCTTTTGTTAAGGTTCCCATGCTATTCCTTTATCGCAGACTAGCACCGACACGCTGATGCGCTCGGTCTATTACCTGTTGAATCAACTGATCAACCTCATCATCGGTTAAGGTTCTATCATTATGTTGGATTTTTAAACTAATTGCCACACTCTTTTGAGATTCCGCCAATCCAGTTCCTTCATATACATCAAAGACTTGGATTTGCTTAATCAGTGAATTATCTAATGATTTTATCGAAGCTAAGATATTCGCCACAGGACAGGTTTTTTCCACGACAAACGCCAAATCACGCTGCACTTCAGGGAATTTAGAAATACCTGTTACCTGTGGCACTTGTTTGGTTAACAAGCTATCCTGGAAAATCTGAAACATAAATACCGGCCCTTGCACACCAAATGGCTTAAGCCATTGCGGATGCAATTGACCTATTAAACCAATGGTTTGGCCAGCATAGTGAATATGTGCACATTGACCTGGATGGAACTCCGGACTTTGCGCGGGGACAAAACTGACCTGATCATGCAAGTGACTCATGGCTAGTAGGGCTTCCACATCGCCTTTAAGGTCGTAAAAATCGACCTTACGATTGTTTGACTGCCAGCTCACCGGTGCCACTTGGCCATAAATCAGGCCGCCTAACACCGGAACCTGCTGCATTTGACCGTCTTCTAATGAAAAAATAAGACCGGTTTCAAAAATACGCACCCGCGCTTGTTGGCGTTTTTGGTTATAGCTTAGTACGCCAAGCAGGCCTGGAAACAGGGAGGTGCGCATCGTGCTCATGTCTTCCGAGATCGGATTTTTAATTTGCACATAAGGAATCTCAGGGCTTAACTGCTGCACCGCTGACTCTTCAACAAAGCTATAACTAATGACTTCATGATAACCCCGCCCGACCAGTGCCATCCGCAAAGTATGCAACTCTTGTTCAGATTCGGGTAGGGGTTTTAGATTAAGCGGCATCGCAGCTTGATTAACCGCGAGGTTGTTATAACCATAGACGCGCGCAATCTCTTCAATCAAATCAACTTCAATAGTCAAGTCAAAGCGGTAGGTCGGTGGTGTGACTGACCAGGCCTGGTCATTGGCAACGACCTGACACCCCAAGCGCGCCAACAACTGGGTAATAAAGCTATCCTCAATCGCTGTGCCTAATAATTGGGTCACGCGACTTCGACGAAGCATAATAGGCGTCTTAGTCGCCTGACCTGCTTGAATGGACTGCCCCGCAACGACCCATTCGCTCACCCAGCCACCGGCAATAGCCTGCAGCAAATTCAAAGCGCGGGTCAGGGCTTTTGCAGGTAATGCTGGATCGACACCGCGCTCAAAACGATGTGAAGAATCGGTATGCAAACCATATTGACGTGCTTTACCGACTATTGCATCCGGCGTGAAATGGGCACACTCAAAGAATAGACGTTGAGTCTGTTCCGTAACCGAGGAAGCAAGTCCGCCCATAATCCCCGCGAGCGCAAGCGGACCTTGATCATCGGCAATCACCAGCGTATTGGCTGAAAGTTGTAGCGTTTTTTCATCGAGGGTCACCAACTGTTCACCGGCTTGAGCATACCGTACCCGCACTGGACCTTGCAGCTTATCAGCATCAAAGGCATGCATAGGCTGACCGAGTTCCAGCATCACATAGTTGGTAATATCAACCAATAAGGAAATCGGTCGCAAACCACTGCGGATCAAACGTTGCGCCATCCAATCTGGGGTGGCAGCCTGGGTGTTATAGTCCGTTACGACACAGCCAAGGTAGGTTAAGCAGGCCTGCTGCTCCTCAATCACCACAGCTTGTGGACAGCTGCCGTTCAAGGTTAGCGGTGACAATTCAAACGGGGTCTTAAATGGCGCATGGCTTACAACCGCTAACTCACGAGCCAAACCTTCAACACTTAAACAGTCGGCACGGTTAGGCGTCAAGTCCACTTCAATCAACTGATCGTCCAAGGCTAGCGCAGAACGAATATCCTCACCCACGGTTAAATCGGCAGCGAGTTCCCACAAACCATCATAATCTTGCTCAAGCCCTAACTCGGTCGCCGAACACAGCATGCCAAAGGACTCAACGCCCCGTAACTTTGCTTTTTTGATTTTAAAGCTGTCTGGCAAAATCGCGCCAACTTTGGCACAAGGAACCTTGATGCCCGGGCGAACGTTAGGCGCACCACACACAATCTGTACTAGCGCGTCATCACCAACATTAACCTGCGCAACGCGCAGTTTTTCAGCATCAGGATGCGCGTCCACGCTGACGACTTCAGCAACCACCACACCACTAAAATCAGGGGCAACTGGCGCGACATCATCCACTTCCAATCCCGCAAGGCTTAGCGCTTCTGATAGCTCGTGTGTTGTCCAGTTAGGGTTACACCAAGTTCTTAACCATTGTTCACTTACTTTCATCTTCTTCTCGTTTTTGCTTGCTGGGACTTATTGAAATTGCTTTAAAAAACGAAGATCGTTTTCAAAGAATTGACGCAGGTCTTTTACACCATAACGCAACATAGCCAAGCGTTCGACCCCCAGTCCAAAGGCTAAGCCGGTGTACTCTTCAGGGTCTATCCCGACATTGCGTAATACATTTGGATGCACCATGCCACAACCTAGCACCTCCACCCAACGACCAGCACCAAACAGCTCAGTGGCGATATCGACCTCTGCTGAAGGCTCTGTAAACGGAAAATAAGACGGACGAAAGCGTGTTTTAAGTTGATCGTCTTCAAAGAAGTGCTGTAAGAATTCGGTCAGCAACTGCATTAGTTGCGCAAAATTAGCATTCTTTTCAACAATCAAGCCTTCAATTTGATGGAACATCGGCGTGTGGGTTTGATCAGAATCACAGCGATAAACTCGCCCTGGCGCAATAATCCGAATGGGCGGTGCCTGATTTTCCATAATCCGAATCTGTACCCCGGAGGTGTGGGTGCGCAGTACGGTGCTTTCATCGATATAAAAGGTGTCGTGCATTGCACGAGCAGGATGGGTTTCAGGGATGTTTAAAGCACCAAAATTATGCCAATCGTCTTCAATTTCTGGTCCAGTCGCGACATCAAAGCCAGCTTTCGCAAACAGCTGCTCAATGCGTCTTAATGTCCGGGTGACCGGATGCAGGCCGCCCAAATCTAAATCACGCCCAGCCAGCGTCACATCAATCGTTTCACGGGCTAAATCTGCGGCCATTTTAGCGGTTTCTAGCGCTTGCTTTTTATCACTAATCAGCTGCTGAATCGCCTGTTTAACATCATTAATTTGCTGGCCCACCAATGGACGTTCTTCAGACGATAACTGACCCAAGGTCTTCATCAGGGCGGTCACTTCGGCTTTTTTACCCAGTAAATCAACACGAAGTTGCTCAACTTCAGCCAGTTGCGTTGCGCGCTCAACAGTATCTTTGGCTTGCGCTAGAATTGCGGTGAGTTTGTCTTGCATGCCATGCTTCCTAAACAAAAAATATTGATGAAATCTTTAGCTTGTCAAACAGCTTAAAAATTTCATCAATCATTTTTTAATCTTAACGATTAAAACTGGAATGACAAAAAAGGGGCTTACGCCCCTTTTCGCATCCGTTGTATTACAACTTAGGCTAGTGCTGCTTTCGCTTTTGCTGCAATAGCAGTAAACGCGGCAGCATCATGAATCGCGATATCAGATAAAACCTTACGGTCAACCATAATACCGGCTTTGCTTAAACCATTAATGAAACGGCTATAGGTCATACCATTAATACGTGCAGCCGCATTGATACGCGCAATCCATAGACGACGGAATTGGCGCTTTCTTTGACGACGGTCACGGTAAGCATATTGGCCTGCCTTGATGACAGCTTGGTTAGCTGTGGTAAATTGCTTGCGACGGGCACCGTAGTAACCTTTCGCAGCCTTCATTACTTTTTTGTGCGCAGCACGGGCGGTAACGCCTCTCTTAACTCTTGCCATGATTTATCTCCTTGACTATAGGTACGGTAACATACGACGAACCATTGCCACATCATGGTCATGGATCATGTTAGGCGCACGCAACTGACGCTTACGCTTAGTTGATTTTTTAGTCAGGATATGACGCAAGTGAGATTGTTTGCACTTGAAACGGCCTGAACCGGTCTTTTTGAAGCGCTTAGCTGCGCCACTATGTGTTTTAATTTTTGGCATTGCAAACTCCGCATTTGGATAGCTTTCACTATCTGCCTTAAACAATGTGATTTGACGCTTACGCGCTAAATCGGTCGGAACAACGAACAGCACTGAGGGAGCTGCACCAGTCGACAGTATTACTACTGAAGCCGATTGTTGTGGCGGTATCTAGTCGAAACTATTTACCTTTTTTTGTTGGCGCGATCATCATTTGCATTTGACGACCTTCCATCTTAGGTTCTTGTTCAACGGTCGCAACCTCTTCAACATCCCCTTTGATACGATCCAACATCTTCATTCCCAGTTCCTTATGAGTGATTTCACGGCCACGGAACCAAATGGTTACCTTGACTCGATCACCCTGCTCAAGAAAACGCATCAGGTTGCGAAGCTTGACCTGATAGTCCCCTTCCTCAGTTCCTGGGCGAAATTTAACTTCTTTGACTTGCACTTGCTTTTGATTTTTCTTGGCATCGTGCTGTTTCTTTTGTTGCTGATAAATGAACTTACCGTAGTCCATTATCCGGCAAACAGGCGGTTCGGCCTTCGCTGCAATTTCAACTAAATCCAATCCCGCTGCTTCAGCCATGGTCAAGGCTTCGGCCGTGGCAACCACACCCACTTGCTCGCCTTCGGCATCGATTAAACGCACTTCTTTGGCAGTAATGGCGTCGTTAATATTGTCTTTCGGTAACTCGGGTTGTTGTGGTCTTGGACGACCTCTTCTTACAGCGATAGCCTTATCCTCCTGCTAAATTAATCTTGCGGCTGCCCTTGATTGCGACCTAACTGGGCCACATCGGCAGACAAATGACTCAACAAAGCGTCTAGTGTCATCGAACCGAGGTTATCACCATTTCGTGCCCGCACCGTAATGGTTTGATCGGCCACTTCCTGATCACCTGCGACAAGAATATAGGGTACGCGCTGAAGAGTATGCTCGCGAATTTTAAACCCAACCTTCTCATTTCTCAAGTCCGTTTCGACTCTAAACCCTTGTTTTTTTAGTTTTTCGGCAAATTCGGTCACATATTGACTGTGTGACTGTGAAATGGGTGCAACGACTAATTGCACCGGCGCTAACCAAGTAGGGAAACGCCCCTCGTAATGTTCTATCAAAATCCCGACAAAACGCTCCAGCGAACCCAAAATGGCCCGGTGAATCATAACCGGATGATGCTTATCATTATCCTGACCTACATATACCGCATTCAAACGCTCACCCTGGGTCATCGAAAAATCAAGCTGAATGGTGCCACACTGCCAAACACGACCAATGCAATCACGCAATGAGAACTCAATCTTGGGGCCATAAAAGGCCCCCTCGCCTGGCTGCAAGTCATATTCTAGGCCGGCATCACGCAGTGTTTGCTCCAGCGCGGCTTCCGCCTGATCCCAAACGGCATCACTACCAACACGTTGCTCAGGACGAGTTGAAAACTTGACTTCAATCTTATCAAAACCAAAATCGGCGTAGGTTTGATATACCAGGTCGATACAACCCTGCACTTCATCTTTAATTTGATCTTCAGTACAGAAAATATGGGCATCATCTTGCGTAAAGGAGCGAACACGCATTAAACCGTGTAACGTACCAGACGACTCATTACGATGCACCGTACCAAACTCAGCCACTCGCACCGGCAAATCGCGATAACTATGCAAATGGCGATTATAGACCATGATATGACCGGGGCAGTTCATCGGCTTCACTGCATAATCACGATGCTCGGTGTGGGTGGTAAACATATTGTCTTTAAACTTATCCCAGTGACCTGACTTTTCCCACAAGATTCGATCCATAATGAATGGGGTACGAATCTCTTCGTAACCGTTCTGATGGATTTGCTCGCGCATGTAGTCCTCAACCACGCGATACAGCATGGTACCTTTTGGATGCCAAAACGCCATACCTGGTGCAATATCCTCAAGATGAAACAAGTCCAGCATTTTACCCAACTTACGATGGTCGCGCTTTTCCGCTTCCTCCATCATAGTTAGATAAGCGTCAAGCTCTTGTTTGGAGGCAAAAGCCACACCATAAATACGTTGCAGCATTTTATTATTGGAATCACCGCGCCAATAAGCACCCGCCAAGTGGGTTAACTTAAAGGCTTTAATATGGGTCATGTTAGGCACGTGCGGCCCACGACACATATCTATATATTCTTCATGGTGATACAAGCCAAATTCGGTCTCATTGGGCATATCATTAACCAGCTCAAGCTTGTAGCTTTCATCTCGCGCTTTGAAAGTGTCGATCACTTGCGCACGCGGGGTCATCACTTTTTTAACCGCATAACCTGTTTTAGCCAGCGCTTTCATACGCTGCTCAAGCGCCACTAAATCGTCCGGCGTTAAGGACTCTGGTGCATCGACATCATAATAAAAGCCGTTTTCTATCACCGGCCCAATCGCCATTTTAGCCTGCGGAAATAATTGTTTAAGCGCATGACCTAATAAATGGGCGCAAGAATGACGCATAATTTCTAAACCAGCCGGGTCTTTCAGCGTCACTATTTCTAAGGTTGCATCCTCAGTAATCATATCAGCCGCATCAATCAAACGGCCATTTACACGGCCCGCTAAGGTCGCCTTGGCTAATCCCGCCCCGATTGATTGCGCGACATCAAGCACACTGACCGCTTGATCAAAGGTTTTCTGAGCCCCATCTGGCAAAGTTATAATTGGCATGATTACGTCACCCGACACATTTAGAAAATGAAAAAACAGAATAAAATTAAGCCGATAATAATACCACACATCATTTTTTTAATGCGCAGTTGTTTAGAATATCAGTTAAAAGTCACGAACTTATGCGCTAAAATCGTTATAATCATGCCACTTTGTCAAACCAAAACCTGTAAGGAAGCGCGATGAATTTTGACCAGGCCCGTTTTTTTATGATTGAACAACAAATTCGTCCATGGGATGTGCTTGATCCTGATGTTCTTGCGTTGCTTGAAGCACACCCACGTCATCTTTATGTTCCAGAGGCGCAACAAAAGCTCGCCTACAGCGACCTGGAGATTCCAATTGGTGAAGGCGAATTTATGCTCAGCCCTAAAATTGAAGCGAAGTTGCTGCAGGCAATCGACCTTGCCGAACAGGATCGCGTATTAGAAGTGGGAACCGGTATCGGCTACTTAACCCGCTTACTGAGCCATGCCGCAGCAAGCGTCACCAGCATTGAATGGCACCCGAGCCTATTTGAACAAGCCCAAACACGCTTAGCCGATTGCACCAACATCAAGCTACATCAAGGCGATGCTAGTCAAAACTGGCCTGATGGTGAGCAATATGATGCGATTGTCATTACCGGCGCCCTGACAGAGGTATCGCAAGCCTACCGTGAAAAACTCGCTTTAGGTGGCCGAATGGTTGCGTTTGTTGGCGAAGCCCCTGCCATCTCAGCCATCCTGATCACCCGCATCAGTGATGAAGAATGGGTTGAAGAATCATTGTTTGAAACGTTGGTTGCACCACTACACAGCCAACAGGCCCGTCCGCGAAAATTCCAGTTCTAAACACCTTATATTAGGTCACTATCGATTGAAAACCTGGCCTGCTATACGCAGGCCAGGTTTTTTATGCATCCATAAATTTTATTTATAAAAATCAATAGATTATTATAATGTGACCATAAACATTTCTTATTGTACTATCCACAGGATTTATTCATACGCCTCTAAGGATAAGACCATGAGAAAAAAGTCTTTCACGCTACTCGCAGCAAGCCTGCTGCTATTGAGTCAAGCAACCCATGCCCACCCTGACAACAACGAACTTCGTTATGACCCCGAAGCGATGGCCTGGTTATGCGCACCCTGCCACGGCACCAACGGTCGCGAATTTGGTGAGTCCATGCCTGGTTTAGCGGGCCTAGATGCCGACTACTTTATTGAAGTGATGCAACAATTCAAACATGGTCAACGCGCAGCGGTGATTATGGATCGCGTGGCAAAAGGTTTCACCGATGCTGAAATCACGGCGATGGCACACTGGTTTGCCGCACAACCCAAAACTCAATGGACCGGAGAGTTACACAATGACTAATTCGACATTCAATCAACCCCTTGATCGCCGTACATTGCTAAAAACCTTCGGCGCAGCAGCCTTAGCAGGAACCGGGCTTTTTGGTGCCTCGCACAAAGCCTATGCGGCTAACGCACAGCACGTGGTTGTCATCGGCGGCGGGATTGGCGGTGCGACCTTTGCCAAATATCTGCGTTTTGCTCACGCAGATGTCAAAATCACCGTCATTGAACCCAATGATCACTACATTACTTGCTTACGCACTAACGATGTGATGGTGAACCTGCATACCTTAGATGAATTGACTTTTTCCTACGACACCCTGCGCAACCAATACGGCATAGGCTTTGTATTTGATAGCGCAACGGCGGTGGATTTCGATCGCAAACTAGTACGTACCGCCAAAGGCGATGAAATCAAATACGACAAACTGGTCATGTCACCAGGCATCGACTTCCGCTATGAAGATTACGAAGGCCACAGCGCTGAACTGGCGAACACGCAATTGCCCCATGCCTACAAAGCTGGCCCACAAACCTTGATGCTCCGCGACCAGTTCCAAAGCATGAAGCAAGGTGGCGTGTTTGTGATGAGTGCCCCTGCCGGCAACTTCCGCTGCCCACCAGGCCCTTACGAGCGCGTGTCATTATTTGCTGAATGGATGCAAAAACATAACCCAACCGGCAAGATCATTATTCTTGATCCGAAAAACTCACACTCAAAATACACGCCTTTCCAAACCGCATGGCAGCGTTTATATGGTTATGGCACGGATAACAGCTTGATTGACTGGGTATCACTTGATAAGGGTGGTCGCGTCACGGGCATTGATGTCGACAACAAAACCTTGTTTAGCGATGGCGGCCCAGTTAAATATGATGCGTGTAACATTATTCCTAACCAACGTGCTGGCAAAATCGCCCAGACCCTTGGCCTAACCGACAACTCTGGTTGGTGCCCGATTAATCGCCACACTTTTGAATCAACGATTCAACCGGATGTCTATGTATTAGGTGACAGCTCGATAGCGGACGAAATGCCTAAGTCAGGCAACGCAGCGAATACCCAAGCGAAAGTCTGCGCTCGTGCTATTGCGGCTGAACTGCGCGGCGAGCCACAACCTGGAGCGATTTTTGCCAACGTCTGTTATAGCCTGGTTGGCTCTAACTATGGCATCAGTATTTCGGCGATTTACGAAGTAGTGGATAACAAGATCGTGGCGAAGGGTGAATCATCTGGGGTCTCTCCCATCACAGACCTGCCTGGTCAACCTATTTTAGAAGCGACTTACCAGAAAAACTGGCACCGCGCTTTTGTTAAAGATGTATTCGGTTAAGCGTGAAAGGAATCCTCATGAACACACCATTTAAACCATTTTCTGTAACCGCTCTAGCAGCAGGCCTGGCTTTCACACTGGCAGGCTGTGGCCAGTCTGATACGCCTACAAGTGCGACACAAAGCACATCAACTACGAGTGAAACCAGCAGCGCACCGGATGCTAGCGCGTTAAACCAATCAACACAGCTTGATTTAACCCGTATTTCTGCCGTTGCGCAAAGCTTACAAGATCGTCCAACCCCTTGGACTGACGCCAGTTTACGAGACGCACTGGGCGCCTTGCCAGCGGGTGATTCAATTCGCGGTGAACGCGTTGCGAATCAGTTTTTGTGTGTTGCGTGTCATAGTGTTGCAGGCGAGTTTCGTTCGCATACCTATGTGAATCTAAATGCACAACCGGAAAACTATTTACGCAAGGTTTTATTAGACTATCGCCATAACCATCGCGCTGAACCTTATGGGCAAGCCAAGATTATGCACTACATTAGTAAAGAGCTAACCGATCAGCACATCAGTGATTTGGCTAGCTACTATGCCTCACAGCCTGCGCTAGTCAATACCGTCTCAAATGTGACGATTGAAGCGAGTACCCAAACCTTAGTGACGACAGGTGATATGAGCCGAATGATTATTAGCTGTGCAGCGTGTCATGGTGCACAAGGTGAAGGCAATGGCGACATTTTCCCAGCACTTGCGGGTCAATCAGTGGATTACACCGTGCGGACACTCAAGGCTTATCGTGATGGCAGTCGTAATAATGACATAAACGCCACCATGCGTAATGTCGCAAAAAACTTAACTAACAGTGAGATCGAACAACTGGCGCATTACTATGCACAATTAGGTCAGTAACCTTTCGGTTATTTAAACTTATGCTCCGTTAACGCCAGCTCACGCTGGCGTTTTTTTGTCTAGCGCACGCGCTTAAGTGCCAGCACCGCCACAACCAAAAGCATAACTGATGGTAAAAACGCACCCACAATTGCAGAAAATTGATACACCACGGACATATTACCAACAAACTGATTTAGCAAATAAAAACTCAACCCAATCAACGAGCCGACAAAAATTCGCTGCCCCATGCTCACCGAACGTGTTGACCCTAACACCAGTGGCAACACCAGCGCAATCATCGCCATGACTGTAATCGGCACCGACCACTTTTGCCAATACGCCAGTTTATAAACATGAGCATCCAACTCATTCTCAGTCAGAAAATTAATATAGCGTTGCAGTTCATCAAAACGCATATAACGAGGATCCAGCTGTAGCTTTTGAATTAAATCCGCACCAATCGGCAGTGGCATGGTCGCGTCAGTGAGAAGCTGCTTATCCCAGACCATACTGCTAGCTAAGCCATGCGTATGCGGCAAATCTGCCCTATCTTGCCAAGACAAACTATGCGACCAGGCCTGGTCAAGCTGCCAAGTATCATCGCTAATAAAAGAGGCATTCGGCGCCTGAATCCATGACACAACCTGATCATCCTCTAACTGATACAGAGTGATATTGCGCAGATGAGTAGGCGAAACGACACGCTCAATCTGGATCACCCTTGAAGGCTCTTTAAGCCAAAAGCCCTCACGCCCGCCCACCGATAAAGAACGATTTAAGGATTCCGCACGCATTTGCGTGGCATAACTTTCACTCACTGGCGCCAAAAACTCACCAACTAACGCCATCAACAACCATAGCACCAACACCACTTTAATAACCGCCCAATACAAACGCTTTACCGACCAACCCGTGACCCGCAACACCGTCAACTCGGCACGATTCGCTAAGCCCCCTAACGCCAACAAGGTGCCAATCAATAACGCAATCGGAAACACCTCATAGGCAAATACCACCATTTTTAATAACGAAAAAATCGCCGCTTTGCTTAGGGTGTAATCCTCACGAAGGTTGGTGACCTGGTTCATAAACTCTGAAAACCCGAGAATAATCAGAATCACCACCATCACCAAACTAATATGCACAACAAGTTGCTGGGCTAAGTACCACTCTATTTTTTTCAAGCCAGCCTCCTTACTTGTCGCCACTTTGGCAACAACCACAGCAAAAGCAAGGTCACTATTGGGACGACAAACAAACCGGGCAACGCCGGCCAAATGCCTTGACGCACCCAGCCATTAAAAGTAAATAACAATTGCAGATAGAGAATATAAATAAAAATCGCCAAGAAAATTTTGCCGAATCGGCCTTGGCGCGGATCCGTTTTGCTCATTCGCCACGCCACCAACCCCAACACCAGGACACTCATCGGCAAGACTAGACGCCATTGCAGTAAGGCCATCGCTTGCGGCGTGCCGGCTTGCCAAAGTTCAATCACCGACATTTCCTCTTGCCGCGGCGTCATATTAGGCACAGGTAAGGCCGGTAGAAATCCTTCAAAGCGCTCAAATTGCCTGACTCGCAAGGTCTCACCGCGCACCAATCCCTCATACGCCCAGCCCTCCAACATAACGAGCGCCAAACGGTTATCAATCCACTCAAAACGTGCCACGGGCGCTACGACTAAACGATCTCCTGCCGGTGTTTGCTGCTGCAACCAGACCTGCTGCATTTGACCGTCGGCATCAATGCGTTGAGCATAAAGGACGCCTTGGCCTTGTGGCAAGCTGTTAAAACGGCCCGCTACCAGTCCTGATAAGGGCGCGTGTACCGTGGCTTGATAAATCAATTCGCGTTCTTGCTTGACGGCCCAGGGGGTGAGTACAAGGCTGATAATGGCCAGACTGAAAGCGACCGGTATTAAAAACCATACCAAACGTTGTTGTAAATAACCCGGTGATACGGCACAGGCCTGCAATACCACCATTTCGCGGTCTTGATACCAGCGACCAAACGCAATTAACACACTCAAAAGCACCACCAAGGGCAACACCATTTCCAATGCCGCCGGCAGTTGTAACAGCAGAACCTGGCCTAAAATAGCCGAAGGCAGTTTGCCTTCTACTGCCATCGCCAACAGTCGCGTCGCCTCGGTACCAAACACAATTAGCAATAACACCAGCAGCACCGCCAATAGCGTCAGCAGCAGTTCTTTATAAAGATATTTATCGAGAATACGCACAATCATTGCATCTCACGTTAGAATAGTGAGCATTATAACAGTAGAATCTCACTGACTTTGCGAGACACTGACTAAGACACTAAACTTACAGGAATCATGCGATGAAAAAACTGGCGATCCACTTTTCTGCGAACCCGAATCCCACCGACACCTTAGTTATTGCCCTCTATCAAAATGAACTCGACGATCCGATTCTGACTCAATTTAAAGTTCAAAATCTAGTCGCGCCACTCATCGCACAAGGCGATTTTAGTGGCAAGCTTGCTGAAACACGCACTGTCTATAGCGACACCCCCCAGCGTGTAGTATTAGTGGGCTTGGGAGAGCGCGATAAGTTAACCGTTAAAAAAGCACTGAGTGCGCAGGCCGCTGTCATCAAAGCACTCGAAAACACCGGCGCCCAACACATTTCGGATGCTAGCGTATTACATTACCCAGCCAGTTGCGACCAGGCCTGGTCAGTCCTGCAACATACGCAAAGCTGGCAGCGCAGCTTTTATGACTACAACCACCCTAGTCGCGGTGAGCATTCACCCAAACAATCGGCCATCACCGAGATTAGCTATCCAATGGATGCCACAGATAAACTGACCCAAGCGGCTCAGCAAGGTCAAGCCAGTGCGCTAGGCATGGCACTCACCCAAGACCTAGGCAACTTACCAAGTAATATTTGTACGCCAGGTTATCTGGCCGACACCGCCACGCAGCTCGCCCAGGATTATGGTTTTAAGACCACCATTTTAGAACGCGATGACATGATTGCCATGGGCATGGGCTCGTTTATGGCCGTCGCGCAAGGCACCGTCACCCCGCCAAAAATGATTTGCTTGGAATACTGGGGCGCCGATTCGCAAGACGCCCCCATCACACTGGTGGGGAAAGGCGTAACCTTTGATACCGGCGGTATTTCACTCAAACCTGGCGCGGCAATGGATGAAATGAAATATGACATGTGCGGTGCGGCTACCGTATTAGGGGTATTAAAATCACTCGGTGAACTTAAACCAAAAATCAATGTGGTTGGGGTGATTCCGGCGACTGAAAACATGCCAGCAGGTAATGCGATTAAACCTGGCGATGTCGTCACCTCGCTATCCGGTCAAACCATTGAGATTTTAAACACCGATGCTGAAGGCCGTTTGATTTTATGTGACGCACTCACCTATGCGCAACAAACCTATCAACCCAAATGTGTGATTGATATGGCGACCCTAACCGGGGCATGCATTATCGCCCTAGGCCATCATGTTTCAGCCGTATTAGGCAATGATCAGACACTAGTTGATGAACTCAAAGCCGCCAGTGACTACAGCTATGATCGTTTTTGGCAGTTGCCGCTAGGCGAAGAATGGGATGAACAATTAAAGTCTAATTTTGCCGACATGGCCAACATTGGCGGACGCGAAGGCGGCACCATTACCGCGGCACAGTTTTTAGCGCGCTACACCAAAAACGTCGCCTGGGCACATTTAGATATCGCCGGCACCGCTTGGCAATCGGGTGCCAATAAAGGCGCCAGTGGGCGCCCAGTACCGGCTTTAGTGCAATTCTTGCTTTCAAAACAGGCATAATAGATGTCCGTGAACCCTGCAGCAGAACCAGGCCTGGTATTTTATGTGTTAGAGAGTGCCGATGCCCACAGCCGTGAGCGCTTTTTGGCTAAGTTGTTATTGAAAATTCAACAACAACAGCGTCGAGCTGATGTGCGCTTTGAAACACAAGAGCAGGCCGAACGCTTCAATCAGATTGCTTGGCAACAACCGGCAGACCGCTATCTTGGTCATAGCCTTGCCGGTACACTACCTAGCCGCATTCTGCTCCATGGTCCCGAACTCATAAAACCACAACAAGATGTGCTTATAAACCTCCACCCCGAACTCTATCCAGAGTTTGAGCGCTTTCAACGCACGATAGAAGTGTTGGATCAGTCTCCTGAGCGAATCGAACCAGGCCGCGAGCGCTGGCGCCAATACAAACAACAAGGCTTCACCCCTGTTGTACATAAAATTGCGAACACTGATTAGGTTTCCGACCAGTCACTGACCTCTCTAAGCATTTCGATATTATGCTTTTTGAGTAGATAATATAAACCTTCGCGCTTAACCCCTAAAATATCTGCCGCCTTTCTAATATTAAATTCACACTCACCCAGCACCCGTCGCACTAGCGCAGCCTCAAAATGATCGCGCGAAAGTTTTAACCCCTGATCCAAATGCGCATTAAACTTTATTGGAATCACCCCTTCTTTAACTAGGGTGTTTTCAGATTGACTAAACAATTTTGCACGCTCTAGAGCAACAATTAACCCTTCTAAAGCAATGGGCTTTTCCAGATAGTCAAAAGCCCCCATAGCGATGGCATGGGCACCCGCTTCTCCCCGATCGCGCCCAGTCAGCACAATTACCTTTAAATGAGGCTGCATGACTAAAAGACCGGTCATACAAGCCAAGCCTTCTTCAATAGCGGACGCTTGTGGGGGTAAACCCAAATCTTGTAAAACACAAAAAATACTAGCCGAATGCTGCTCAAATAAGTTTAATGCTTCTTCCCGATTGATTGCGTGAATAACATCAAACTGCTTGGTCGCCAAAATCTTGGTTAACATCTCAGCATAAGCAGGCTCATCTTCAACCAATAAAATCTTTCTAGTCACGCAACATCTCCAGGCAAACGGGGCTTGAGGGATAAATTCGATACAACATAATTGTTCGATAATATTTTTAGCTTTTATAATACCTAAAAACTTTGACTGCGGAAATCTTATCTATGCTCATGAAGCCTTTGCTTTCACTGGTGATCATACTGCTCTTTGCTCAACTACCTACCCAAGCGCAAGCTGATGGGAAGTTAGATCAGGCTAGTATGCTCGATTATTGTCAAAACTGGGCCACTAAACTAAGAACCATTACCATCGAAGGGTGTTTAGCACTTGATTTACAAACGAGCCACCATAGTAGTGTGCAAGGACGTGCACTTACACACAGAGAGTTTATTCCAGCCAGCGACACGCGTCCTAAGGCTAGGGTACTGATTATTAGCGGAGTGCATGGTGATGAGTTTTCAGCGATCAGCATTGGCTATTTGTGGATGCAAACCATGCTGGCAAATCCAGAGGCTATAGCGCATCATTGGTTGTTTTTACCCCTAGCCAATCCAGATGGTCTCTATCGCCAACCCTCTACTCGCACCAATGCGAACAATGTTGATTTAAACCGCAATTTTCCAACTCCGGACTGGGACGAGCTCGCTATCAAGTTTTGGGAAAGCCATACACGTCGAAACGCTCGCCGTTATCCTGGCCCAGCGGCTGGCAGCGAGCCTGAAACCCAATGGCAAATTGAAATTATTAAAACCTTTCAACCCGATGCCATTATTTCTATTCACGCTCCTTACGGATTATTAGACTATGACGGCCCTGACTTTGCGCGTCCTGACCGGATGGGGCACCTCAAGTTACAACAACTAGGGACTTTTCCAGGTTCATTAGGCCGTTATGCAGGCGAACACCTAAATATACCTGTACTTACCATTGAATTAGAAGCAGCGGGTAGGCTACCAAATCAACAAGAAATCATGCAGATTTGGCAGGACATGGTAGATTGGATTGATGCAAAGCTTGAAACTTACGAAGCGGACTTTTAATTGAGCCGCGTCGCAATTTGCACTGGGTCAGTACTCTGTAAGACTAACTGCCAAGCGCCCTCTTGATCTCGACGCCAATACTGATGAATTAAATGACCTTCTCGGCGAACATCCGGAAAGGTCGCATAATAAAGTTGTGCCTCATTAGGATAACTGTAAACACTGACATCTGCCCAGTTAAAAGCCTCTCCTTGGCTAGCTAACCAATGCTGCACCTCACTTAATACCTCTAAACGCTCCGACTCTAAGAACATCAAGTCTTCCGCCTGATTTACGATAATAACCGGAGTGGCCACAGACACATTAAACTTAGACACCAAACTACCCATTTCTTCATTATTGAGCACCACACACCCTTGACTAGATTGGGGTGGACGACTAAACGTATCGCTTGGCGTACCATGCAACCAGATACCATGCCCCGTTCGACCTAGGGACTGATCCCAAATATTTGGGTAGTTCAACGGCAAAGCGCCATAGCCGTATAAGTCCGCTAAACGTTCACCAGGCACAAAATCAGTGATATGGTACACACCAATCGGTGTTTTGCGGTCACCTTCACGCTCTTTCCCCGCACCACCGGTTCCCATCGACACATAATAGTCTGTAATCAAATCTAAATGACCATTATCAACCTGGTAAAGATAAAGCCGACTTTTCGCCAAGTTAATCAAGACTAAATGCTGCTGCTTACCCACCTTTAATACCGATGAATGCAAGAGGTTTTCAACCAAACTTTCATCGGAATGTGCAAATTGCCAACGCACTTGTGCTTCTTCACGCAAGCGTCTAACAGTAATCGGGTAAAGTGAACCTACACGTTCTAAAAGAGCCATATCCCCTGCTCGAAACGCCCACAAATCAGCTTTAATAAGCTGAGCTAAATGATAATCAGGGTGTCGTTCAGTTAAATTTTGCACCTGCGTCAAGGCAAGATCCATGTTGCCTTCACTAATATAATGCAACACTTCAAGCAACAGACGCTCAGCTTGCCGAGTGGGTGCTTCAAATACCAGTTCTGAAGGCGCAGCTGCCTCCGTCTGAGCCGCAACTAACTTGGGAGCAACAATACCTTGCAACCCAACAAGCCAAATAAGAGCAATAACCTGCAGTCCACGCTTAGTCTTCATTTAACACAATTTCCTGAATAATTTGCCAATCTTGACCGTTGTTTTCAAACAACAGTACTTTATTAGTTCGACTACTGATAACGTTTGAACGGTAGTTTTGTAAAAACTCTACGCGAGCCAATTGGTCATTAATCGGCATAATACGAATATCTTCTAATTGAACGTCAATAAAACTTGGACGCGAAACATTACGCTGTCTAGCACGTCGCCAGTCCTGTAGGCTTTGACCATTAGCGGGGATAAAACGTTCACTGTAAGCCTTTAAGTAATTATCAACCTGTTGATTACTCCAGGCTTGGCGCCAAGACACCAACGCCCGCATCACATCTGGCCCAATATCAGACTGATCAGCGATCACAATTTGCGGAGGCGTGAAGGTGGCCGTTTGCGCAGTCAAATGCAACCATGTCGCTTTGGGAGGGGTCGCTTCAATACGACGAAAGATACTCGCATAGGCCTGTTGTGCCAAAAAACTATACAAGTTATTCAGGTTGCCAAGCGCACTCGCAATGTCTTGATCCTGCTGTAAGCTTGTTTCCAAGACTCGCTTGGCAAAATCATATTCACCTAAAGCGATTAGCACAGCCGCTAAGTTATTGCCCAGCTCAAGTTTATCTTGATGCAATTCCCATAAAGGTAGCCAAATTTCTTTAGCTTGCGCGTACTGCTGCTGCTTAACGAACATCCAGCCGCGCAAATACTGCTGGTGAAAGACAGTTATCTGATCATTTTCTAACTTGCTCAAGGCTAGATCAAATTCACCATCGATGATGTGACGTTCGATCACAAGCACCCTATTAGCAGCTTCTTCATCAGTAGAGGCTAGGCTAGCAAAAGCAGGCGATATCGCAAAGGCCACACTAACAATGCTTAAAAATTTGATGGCAAAACTTTTCATAGCGCTCACTTTAAGTTTTTTTAAATTATGACGTGAAGTTTACCTTAAATCGCCCACGCCAACCATGCCTGCCTTTAACTGTTTAACTTGATCACGCAACTGCGCCGCCAGCTCAAAATCGAGCGCTTTCGCCGCTTCATACATCTGCTTTTCAGTTTGCTTGATCTTTTTCGCTAGCTCAGCCGGTTTTAGCAGCGCAATAGACGCAACATCAAAGTCGCCATTCGCTTCAGCCACCATTGCACTCCGCTGGCTAGTGCGCCCGGCTTTGGAGGCATAGGGCGAGTGCTCTAAAATATCGGTCACTTTTTTATTTAAAGCCGTCGGGGTAATGCCGTGCGTCTCGTTAAAGGCTAATTGTTTTTCACGGCGACGCAAGGATTCATCCATCGCCTTTTGCATTGACTTGGTGATTTTATCGGCATACAAAATCGCCCGCCCTTCGGTATTACGTGCGGCGCGCCCAATCGTTTGAATCAACGACCGTTCGGAGCGCAAAAAGCCCTCCTTATCGGCATCCAAAATCGCCACTAATGCCACTTCGGGAATATCTAGCCCCTCTCGCAATAGGTTAATACCGACCAACACATCAAATTCGCCCTGACGTAAATCACGAATAATTTCAATCCGCTCAACGGTATCAATATCGGAATGCAAGTAACGCACCCGCACCTGGTGATCTTCTAAATAATCGGTTAAATCTTCGGCCATGCGTTTGGTTAAGGTCGTCACCAGCACCCGCTCAGCCTTGGCCACACACAATCGAATTTCACCGAGCAAATCATCAACCTGAGTGGTGGCGGGGCGCACTTCAAGCACCGGGTCCACCAGGCCTGTTGGGCGCACCACCTGCTCAACAATTTTCGAGCTGTGTTCAAACTCATAAGCCGCAGGGGTCGCTGAAACAAAGATGGTTTGCGGCATTAACTGTTCGAATTCTTCAAACTTCATCGGGCGATTATCCATCGCCGAAGGCAGTCGAAAACCATAGTTAACCAAATTTTCTTTACGCGAACGGTCACCTTTATACATGCCGCCAATTTGCGGAATAGTGACATGGCTTTCATCAATAATCATCAAAGCATTTTTAGGCAAATAATCAATTAAAGTCGGTGGTGCTTCGCCCGGACCCCGCCCCGACAAATAACGCGAATAATTTTCTATCCCCTGACAATAGCCTAGCTCCAACATCATCTCGATGTCCATGCGCGTGCGCTCTTCAAGCCGCTGCGCTTCAACCAGTTTATTTAAACTGCGTAACTCCTCCAACCGAGCCTTCAACTCAATTTTGACCTGATCAATGGTTTCAAGCACGCGCTCTCGCGGCGTAACATAGTGAGATTTTGGATAAACGCTAATACGCGTCACCTTAGCAACCTGCTCACCGGTGAGCGGGTCAAACCAACTCAAACGCTCTACCTCGTCATCAAACAGTTCAATCCGCACCGCATACTGTTCAGCTTCAGCTGGATAGACATCCACCACGTCACCACGCACCCGGAACATACCGCGATACATTTCAATATCGTTTCGACTGTACTGCATGGTCGCTAAACGCGCCAAAATATCACGTTGGCTGATTTTATCGCCCAGGCGCAGTTGCAGCATCATGCTCAAATATTGGTCCGGGTCCCCCAGACCATAAATCGCTGACACCGTGGCAATCAAAATCACATCTTCACGCTCCATCAGCGCCTTGGTGGCCGACAAACGCAACTGCTCAATCTGCTCATTGACCGCCGCATCTTTGGCAATATAGGTATCTGATGCCGGCACATAGGCCTCCGGCTGATAATAATCATAGTAAGAAACAAAATATTCGACCGCATTTTTAGGGAAAAACCCTTTCATCTCACCATACAACTGCGCAGCCAAGGTTTTATTATGCGCCATAATAATAGTTGGACGCTTAACCTGCTGAATCACATTCGCCATGGTAAAGGTCTTACCCGACCCGGTCACCCCAAGCAGCGTTTGATAGGCTTCGCCATCCTGCAGACCTTCTACCAGGCCTGCTATCGCAGCGGGTTGGTCGCCCGCAGGTTGATAATGTGATACCAATTCAAACGCTTTTGCCATGACGGCTCCTTAACAAGGTAAAGATGATGTGGAAGATCCAACTAA
Organism: Thiomicrospira aerophila AL3; assembly: GCF_000227665.2. Taxonomy (NCBI): domain Bacteria; kingdom Pseudomonadati; phylum Pseudomonadota; class Gammaproteobacteria; order Thiotrichales; family Piscirickettsiaceae; genus Thiomicrospira; species Thiomicrospira aerophila. Next base: position 1,842,647 of record NZ_CP007030.1, read on the forward strand.
ACATTTTTTATAAACTGCTTTAAATAACCTATAAAAACAGTAAAATAAAGGGTTATTTCATATAAATTTAAATTCCGGTGCTGTTTCAGCATCATACTATCAGCTGAGAGAAATTCATGGCCTTGCTTTCTGATCGTGTGCAACGTGTAAAACCTTCATTAACCCTGGTAATTTCAGCCAAAGCCGCTGAACTCAAACGGGCCGGAAAAGCCATTATAAGCCTTGGCGCCGGCGAACCCGACTTTGATACGCCAACGCACATCAAAGCGGCTGGTATTGCAGCCATTGAAGGCGGACAAACACGCTACACCGCCGTTGATGGTATTCCCGAACTTAAGCAGGCCATTCAAGCTAAGTTCAAGCGTGACAACGGGCTAGATTACGCCGCTGACGAAATTCTCGTATCAAGCGGTGGCAAACAGAGCTTTTATAATCTTTGCCAAGCGGTGCTTAATGATGGCGATGAAGTCATCATTCCTGCGCCTTACTGGGTATCCTACCCGGACATGGCTTTATTAGCTGGCGCAAACCCGATTATTATAGAAACCAATATTGAACAAAATTTTAAAATTAGCGCTCAACAGCTTGCGCAAGCGATTACCCCCAATACGCGTATGGTGGTGATTAACAGCCCCTCTAACCCTACCGGCGCAATTTATACTGCTGATGAATTGCATGCCATAGCAGATGTATTGTTGGCTCACCCGAACATCTTGATTGCCTCTGATGATATGTATGAGCATATTATTTTAGGTGAAGTGGGCTTTACCAATATTTTAGAAGTCTGCCCAGCCTTGGCTGACCGCACTATTGTATTAAATGGCGTGTCTAAAGCCTATTCCATGACCGGTTGGCGGATTGGCTATGCTGGTGGCCCCAAAGCGATTATTAAAGCGATGAAAACCGTCCAATCGCAAAGTACCTCTAACCCCTGCTCGATTTCTCAAGCAGCCGCAGTGGCCGCGCTTAACGGTGACCAGGCCTGCATTCAAACAATGCTAGCCGCATTTAAAGAACGCCATCAGTTTGTGGTGCAACGGATTAATCAAATTCCAGGTTTTAAGTGCTTACCGGCGGATGGCGCTTTTTATATGTTCATCAACGTCAGCGAAGCGGTGAAAATGAAAGGCTTGGCCAATGATGCCGAATTAGCCAGTGCCATTTTAGATCATGCCGAAGTCGCCGCTGTTCCTGGCTCAGGTTTTGGCAGTGAAGGTCATTTACGGATTTCATTTGCAACCAGTATGGCTCAATTGGAAGAGGCACTCGATCGTATCGATCAGTTCATGCGCCAGGCATAAACTAGGAAGATGGCGCGCTCAGGAGGAATCGAACCTCCACTTAGGCCTCCGGAGGGCCTCGTGATATCCATTTCACTATGAGCGCGAACTTGATGAAAGTGTCGATATTATAAGGGTTAGTTTTTAACTGTGTAAAAATTTTTATCTCAAGAATTCCAAACCAACGCATCTGCAACTTGGAGAATCCCATTAAACTCAAAAGCCTTATGTTACTACTGAGTTTGTTGATCTTTTCAGGTTGCAGCAGTATCAAAGTACATAATCAAGACAGCCGTGACTATATCAGCCAAAAACGTGGCGATATTTTAACCACAGGCAAACTGAGCAGCATGACAGTCAACAAGCTGCAACTTGCGGGTAAAACAGCAAATCAATGCCGTTTCAATAATCTACCTTGCATTAATGCCTTAATGGCCCTTGATGGCGATTTTGACGAACAAACTTTAGCTGCTCTGTCTGAACTCTGGCTTCAACGTGCCATTATGCTCTCGGCAGACCACGAATTATCACGCTATGAGCGAGACGCGCAACTTGATGCCTATTTAGAAGCCGCGCGCTTTGCCTACGGCTATTTATTTTTAACTGACCGCTCCCCAAGCCAACGTTCTTTTGAAGACCGCCAAATTCAAGTTCGCGACTATTATAATTTTGCCACACAACAGATAACGCTGAGCTTATTCGATCATTATCGCGATTCAGTATCTATCACTGAACCAGATGAGTTTGAATTTAATCTTCTGAACTGGCAGATTAAAGGTCGGCTTGATGAAACCCGTTTAGCCGCTGGACAACGCTTACCTGATGCCATCCAAGCAGCCTCATCGCTTAGCCTTTCTGGTTTACGTAATGAATATAAACTGCACGGATTGGGTGCAGGTTTGGTTGCAATCGTTAACAATACCGAAATTAGACTAGACCCGCGGCCCTGGAGTGAGACACCCTTTTCACCATTAACCAGCCTAACCCTATTTGAAGCAACTGATTTGACTTCACTGCTACGCACTCAAACGGTTTATTTACGTAACTTCGACCCCTATCAAACGACTGGTATTAATATAAATGGCTTCAGCTTGCCGCTTGAAGCCGATTTCACGACCCCCTATGCATTGTGGTTGGCCAATTCAAAATTTGCCTCACAACCCTTACTGACCCTAGTTGGCTTGGACAAGACCTTGCAAGAACCGCATATATTTATGATGCAACCTTACGATCCTAATAGAAAAATTATCGTAATGCTCCATGGTTTAGCAAGTAGCCCACAGGCCTGGGTCAATCTCGCCAATGAAATCTTAGGAGATCCGCTACTTCGCGAAAACTATCAAATTTGGCAAGTTTACTATCCAACCAATGTGCCCTTAATGTTTAATCGCCATGCAATCAAATATGCAATCGAGGATGCAGTTAATTATTTTGATCCAAATCGAATTTACCCTGCATCAACGGACATGGTTTTAGTGGGTCATAGCATGGGTGGCGTCCTAGCCCGTCTGTTGGTTTCAGATTCACCAGATGAAAACTGGGATAACTGGATTGCCCAGTACTCATTAGATAAAACCCGGGCTAAGCTTGCTGAAGCTGAATTTAAATCGCTTTTTAGCTTTGAGACACTACCAAACATAGGTCGCGTTATCTTTATCGCTTCGCCGCATCAAGGCACCCCATTTGCCAGCAAAGCCTGGGTGCAAAGAATCAGTCAATTCGTAACTCTCCCAATTACACTTATCGGCAAAACAGCTGAACTGGTCAGTTTATTAAGCCGCCCTGATGGCCAGACAGACATAACCTTGATCCGCACACTTAATAGTATTGACAACCTCAGAGAAGACAATCCTTTTTTAAAAATGACTACAGCTCTAGCAATAACACCCGACTTGCCTTATCACAGCATCATTGGTCAAGAAGACCCAAACCTTGCCCTTGGAAAATCAAATGATGGACTAGTGCCTTATCACAGTGCGCACCTTGCTGGCGCTCAGTCAGAAAAAGTTATTATTGGCGGCCACAGCATTCAAGAAACGCCTGAAGCTATTATTGAAATACGCCGTATCTTAACCGAGCATATCAAACAGTCACTTAAACACAACTAACCCCACCTCATTGCTAAAAGACTACTTCACGCCTATAATTAAAAGGTTACTCGTGCGATCAAATAAATCGCAAATTTTACGTCTGCAATCATGACAAGGTGATAAACATCATGAACAATGAATGGCTATTTCGTGTCACTGAAACTTGGCGCTTTACCAAAGCCTTGGTTGCAAGCCAGCAGGGCCGACATTTTTTATGGCAGCACCTGTTAAATACCTTCTTAATAGCAGGCCTGTTAACCCTATCTTTTTTTATTGTGATGTTTGGTTTTTATGAAGGCACACCGATGCGTCGCCGCTCAGTGGCGATCAGCTTTTCGCTGCTACTTACTTTTTTAATCATCTATCCTTTAGCCACCATGCCATTCTTTTCTTTTAAAGACTTGGTCAATAAAATCAGTCTGCGCCTAACCGGCCGTTTGGTCTTTACCAACCTGAGTGATCATGTGTTTTACAGCCAAGACAGTGATGGCCAAATTACCCTGCACCTTGCTAAAGCGCACCATGTGCTGGCGCAAAAGCACGCCTACCTTCGCCAGCAACTCGAAAAAGGCAAGGCCGATAGCGCACAGGTATCAAAGCACTTGAGTCTGGCACTCGCCAAATCAATTCGTGACGCTGTACGCCTATCGAAAGAATTAGTTAAAACAGGTCGATTAAACCCCCAACAACCTATTAGTGGCGCAACCTATGGCTACTTGTTTGGGACCGCAAAGAGTAAACTGAAATTGCGCCGAGTTGAACCAGGCCTGCTAAAACGTTGGCTAGGACATTGGTTTTATAAGTTCGGTGCATTACACGCAGTATATATGTACTTTATTATTCACCAACAATTACCCCCTTCATTCGACCCAGTTTATTTCCAAGCGACGGTTGGAGATGTGATCGGAATTCAATAATTGAAACTACCTAATCGCCGATATGCCAAGCCTGTTAACAGACAGGCTAAAACCCATTTAAAACCCGGACAAACCCTTGCCAACATTACCATAACGGACCTATCTGAAGCAGGACAAGGTGTCAGCAAAATTCAAGGAAAAACCCTGTTTGTTGAAGGTGCTGTGCCTGGTGACCTGGTCACCATCCAGATTATTGATGACTTACCACGCTATACGCTGGCCAAGCTAATCGAAATTGAACTGCCTTCGCCCGATCGTACGGAACCCTTCTGTTCAATCTATGCTACATGTGGTGGATGTCAGCTTCAGCACCTATCGATTAGCGCACAGCGCCATTGGAAACAGCAACAGCTGATGCAAGCGCTAACCAAATTGCAGCCCAAACCCGTCATTACCTGGCATGACACACCCAATACCCCTGATCGCGCATACCGTCGACGGGCCAAATTGATTCTTGGTCGCGACTGGCAAGATCAGGCACCCGTGCTGGGTTTTCGCAGCCCACAAAGCCATCAAATAGTAGATGTCACTCAGTGTCCGATTTTGGCAGCAACGATTAATCAAACCCTTGCGTCAGAACGTCCCGCTTGGTTGCAACAAGCGGCAACACGCAATCAAACTCTCTGGCTCACCGCGGGTGACAACCAAGTCCAAACCCAACTAGGTGAGACCGACAAAGAACAGCATGATTTTGACGCAGTAGCGGAGGCACAAAGCTTTTATAGCTTGATGGGGCTAAGGTTTTATCATGCTGCGACTAGCTTTATTCAAGTCAACCAGAGCGTAAATGAACAGCTTGTGGCGCAAGCTTTAAACTGGCTCCAGCTTGATGCTCATAGCAAGGTCATCGATTTTTTCTCTGGAATTGGTAACTTTAGTTTGCCAGCCGCACAACAGGCCAGCGCCCTATTAGGCATAGAAGGGAATCCTCAGGCAGTCACTTTTGCGCGACACAACGCCAAGGTAAATGATGTGCATAATGTTAAATTTAGGGTAGCGAATTTATTTGATACGCCTGAGCAGCAGGCCTGGTGGTCATGGTCAGCGGATTGCGCCATTTTGGACCCAGGTCGAGCCGGCGCCGAAGCCTTGTGTGCAAAACTTGGTCAAACTCAGCTAAAACGCTTGGTCTATGTATCCTGCCATCCAGGTAGTTTAATCCGTGATTTAGGCCTACTTTTAGCCCAAGGTTTTGTTATTGAACAAGCTCAACAATTCGATATGTTTAGCCATACTAAACATATCGAAAGCTTAGTGTGTCTTACCCGCTAATACGCGGGGTTTGCCACTTAAAACTCCGCCCAGTCATCATCTGCCTGCTTTTTTGATGCAGCCGGTTTTGTAGTGGGTTTAGACATAGATTTAGCGGCAGGCTTAGGTAAACTTGCAGATGACTGCACAGCCGCCGGAGCCAAGCGTGGTGCAGGTGAAGAGGAGTGTGACGTTCTGAAGAATCGCATGGTTTCCTCTAGCTGAGTCGCTTGATCGCTCATACTTTCAGCGGCTGCAGAGGTTTGCTCAACCAAGGCGGCGTTCTGCTGGGTCACACTGTCAATCTCGTTTATGGCTTGATGTACCTGACCAATCCCCTCAGCCTGCTGACCCGACGCATTAGCAATTTGCTCAATCATACCGGTGACTTGATTAATATTGTCCGCCATCATGGCTAAACGCTTCTCAAGATCTGTGGCTAATTGCGTACCGTTATTAACTTTTTCAACACTCGAATCAATCAGCACCTTGATGTTCTTCGCTGACTCAGCTGACTTTTGTGCAAGGTTACGGACTTCACCGGCCACAACAGCAAAACCTCGACCCTGATCACCTGCACGCGCGGCTTCAACCGACGCGTTCAAAGCCAACAAATTAGTTTGGAACGCAATGGAGTCAATCAAATGGACAATGTCACCAATCTGCTGGCTAGCAGACTCAATCTCTTCCATAGCTTGAATAGTTTGGGTCATTACTTTTTGACCCTGCGCAGCTTGATCACGAATGTCTAATACTGATTTTGAAGCCATCTCCGTATTCTCAGTATTGTTTTGAATCGCTTCATTCATCTCATCCATCGTCGCACTGGTCTGCTCAAGTGCTGCAGCCTGTTGTTGAACACGTTGACTCAAGTCGTGCGCGCCTTTCGACACTTCTTCAGAAGCTGAACGTACCACCATAGACGCTTGGATAGACTGATCCACCATGGCTGAAAGTTGCGCTAAAGAGCGATTAATCGCTTGCTTAAGGACATCTAAATCCCCTTTATATTCATGGGTAATTTGCTGGGTTAAGTCGCCCTCACTCTGTGCTACAACAATTCGAGTAATATCTTTAATGGCTTTATCTAAATTAGCAATAGAGTCGTTTACCCGGTCACGCATTACCGCCAACTGTCCATGTGCTTCAACATCGATATGCGCTTGATAATTACCTGCTTGCATTGCAGCCATGGCATGGTTAATCTCCGCGATTAACTGATCCGTTTGCGCCATCGCTTGCTGGGCATAATTCATAATCTGCGCATATTCACCTTCACCTGCCGCACTGAATTTGTAATCAAACTCGCCTTTACTGAGTGCTTCCATTGCGCCTGCGATTTGGTTCATTACCGCGACAATATTTTCTACGCTTCGATTTACACCATTTTTCAACTCGGCCAAATCGCCAACATATTCGCCTTCTATGCGCTTACTAAAATCACCCTTTGCTAATGCAGACACGACTAGATTAGATTCGTTCAAGGAATGATCGACACTCGCAAGCAGGCTATTGATTGCGGCTATCGTTTGTCCTACCTCATCTTTTGATTTTACTTCAGTCTGAACACCAAAACGACCTTCACGCGTAACCTGTTGCACTAAGCCTTGCACTTGCTTGAGTGGATTAATCACCATATGATTGACTAAAAAAATAACGATACCAATAAGTAACAACAAGCCAATCAAAATAGCAGCTAATGTAAACCAAGCCTCACTTGTTGCCGCATTGATCGGATCTAACAAATAGCCTTCATCGCGAATCAAAATATGCCGACCCATAACTTCCCCACGTTCATCAAACGCAGGTAAATCCATGACAACTTTGCCTTCTGCTAAAAAAACCTGTTCTTTATCACCTTCTACCGCCGTAAAATAACGCTCAAGCATCGCGACCGCCGCAGGGTCGAACCAATTGTTGTTCGCTAAAATATGGTTTGAACCAATTTTCTTATTATTAGCGACCACATCAAAGCCAGGAAAATAGGTGTCGATATATGCCTGATCGATGAGCAACACCCAGTCAGTTTCAATCCCTTTAAAATCACTCACCGTCGAAGCAAGACCTTGTAAAACAGATACCATGCCTAATTGAGTATCGCCATCATTAATGGGAGCAACAGCGACAACACCTACTCCACGCGCGCCTACCCCAAGCGCCGCGTAGGATTGACGTTCTTGCATCACCCGCTGAATAATTGGACTATTACTCGCATCTTGACCAAAGCTATCAAGCTCCCAAGACCGAATTAACATACGGCCATCGGCTGAAAATAAAATAGTGGCGATATTATTGAAGTTGGACTTATTACGGAAGTTGTCGCGGATGCTACCAAAAAAATCTAACAGGTCATCACGCTCTTCAACATAAAGTGCTTCTATTAGCTGCGGCTGCATACTTAATGCTGTTGCACCTAGGATGCCACTTTGCACTTTCAGATCGATCGCTTTTTCAACATGAATACGCGACTCATTTAACAGTTGCTCCTGTGTCGCCGCTTGAGTAGGCAAAATATTTAAGTAGTACATTTTTATGCCAATCACTATGGCCATTAGTACCCCAAGTGAAATGGTAAAAATTGACACCTTTGTTTTTAATGCAAGGTCAGCGAACTTCATTCTAGTATCCTATTTTATTTTTTATATCGGTCGAGGTCTGTACCTAGTTCAGCTACCAGTGCTCTGCTATTCACACCAGCAGGTTGGCTAAAACGTCCAAGTAACGCATACACTGCAGGAATGACAATTAAAGTCAGTACAGTAGCTATCGCCACGCCCCAAATTAACACCATACCTAATACATAACGCGTTTCTGCACCGGCACCCGAGCTTAATATCAATGGCACCGCCCCTACGCAAGTAGTAATGGCCGTCATCAGTATAGGCCGCAGTCGCATACAAGAGGCATCAATCAACGCTTCTTTAAATGCAATACCTTGATCACGTAATTGATTAGCAAACTCGACAATTAATATACCATTTTTAGTGGCGAGGCCAATAAGCATTACCAACCCAATTTGCGTATATAGATTAAGAGTGAGGCCGTATAGCCACAAACCTAACAAACCACCTAATACCGCAAGGGGCACTGTAAACATGATTATAAACGGACTGACAAAACTTTCAAACTGAGCAGAGAGCACTAGAAAAACCACCACAAGACCCAGTAAAAATACAAACAATACAGCATTACCTGAAGTCTGAAAATCACGGGACTGACCTTTATAGTCAATCATCGCATCCGGTGGCAAGAGTTCGCGTGCCAGATTTTCCAAATGAGCCAGCCCCTCCCCTAGACTTAAATGAGGTGCTAGGTTTGCATCAATCGTGACTGAGCGCATCCGGTTGTAACGATTCAATGAACCGGAGTCGGCAAACTCCTCGTAACTGACTAAACTTGATAAAGGAATTAATTCACCAGTAGTGTTTGAACGCACATGAATCAGATCCAAACTGGTTGGCGAACGATACAAGCGACGATCAGCCTGTAAAATAATATCGTACTCTTCCCCCTGGTCAACAAAGGTTGTCACCCGTGTTGAACCCAACAGAGTTTGCAAAGTGCGACCAATTTCTTCAGTGGTCACCCCCATATCAAACGCTTTTTCATAATCGATGTTAACGCGTAACTGCGGTTTGGTTTCTTTATAGTCCCAATCAACCGCCTCAAAGCCAGGGTTGTTGTCGTTAATCGCATCGGTAATAATGCGCCGCCATTCCGCCAGTTCTGCATAGCTGCCGCCGCCTAACACGAATTGCACGGGTTTTTGCACCCGCCCGCCAATACCTTGGCGCATCACGGGATTGGCTCGAATACCCGGCAAATCGGCCAAACGCTCGCGCACATCCTGCATAATCTCATTAGCAGGCCTGCGTTCTGACCAATCATTCAGCACCACAATGCCAATCCCGGTATTGAAAATTTCCGTATTGCCAAATGCACGCGGCGACCGAATTAACAAGCGATTGATTTCGCCATTTTCAACCAACGGCATTAAACGCGCTTCGACCTCATCTAGATAGGTTTTCATATAATCATGGGTCGCGCCCTCCGGACCCGATACAAAAATAAAGAATGCGCCACGATCTTCTCGAGGGGCATATTCTTCCGGAAGCTGTTGAAACAACCAGTAACTGGCATAGAAGGCTGCAAACAGAATTGGCAGGATCATAATAGGCCACTTAACGATGGCTTTTAAGATCGGACGATATGCCCTAATCATCATGCCATCCGGCGCTTGATAATCAGCAGGCCTGGTATTGTCCAATTCCGTATCGATATTTATAGCCGCTGACTTAGCGTTCGCTTTGCGTGCTTTTAACAACTTGGAGGCCAAGGCCGGTGATAAGGTCAAGGCAACAAAACTTGAGAAAATTACCGCTACCGTGAGCGTAATGGCAAATTCAGAAAACAATCGGCCCAAGGTGCCTTGTAAAAAACTAATCGGGAAAAATACCGCCACCAAAACCAGCGTAGTCGCAATGACTGCAAAACCGACTTGACGAGTACCCAAAAAGGCTGCGGCGAGCGGTGAGAAGCCTTTTTCAATATGCCGCTGTACGTTCTCAAGCACCACAATCGCATCATCGACCACCAAGCCAATCGCTAACACCAGGGCTAACAAGGTTAACAGGTTGATCGAAAATCCGAGCATCCACAACACCCAGAAGGTGGCAATAATCGAGACGGGTACCGTAACCAAAGGAATCAGGGCCACGCGGACGCTACGCAAAAACAGCAAAATCACCAGCATCACTAACACAATCGCGATAGCAAGCGTTTTATAGACTTCGTTAATCGCGCTTTTGATAAATACCGAACTATCATAGCTGGCTTTTATGGCCATACCGTCAGGCAAAATCGCGTTTAAACGTGCTACTTCGGCAGCAGCACCTTCGGCAACAGTAATGGTATTGGCGGTGGATTGTTTAATAATCCCTAAGCCAATCATCGGCAGACCATTGCCTCGGAAAAAACTGCGATTTTCGATCGAACCCAACTCGATGCGCGCAATATCGGCTAGGCGTACCTGGGTTTGCGCGGAACCGCGCTTAACCACCAAACGTTCAAAATCGGCAACGCTGGTTAATTGACGATCCACCCTGACACTAAATGAGGTATCCTGCATGGTAACGGTACCCGCCGGTAATTCAATATTGGCACTGCGCAGCGTGCGTTCTACATCACTCACGGTGATATTGCGCATCGCCATTTCATTGGCATCTAACCACAGGCGCATTGCATATTCCTGGCCACCGCCAATACGAACACGGGCCACACCGTCTAACACTGAAAAACGATCGACTAAATAACGCCGGGCATAATCCGTCAGCTCAGGCACCGTCATACTATCGGACGTGAGGTTGAACCATACAATCACATCATCGTCACCATCGACTTTTTGAACTTCAGGTTGATCGGCACCGTCTGGTAAGTTACGCGCGACTCGTGCGACACGATCGCGCACATCATTAGCCGCAGAATCAATATCGCGGTCGATATTAAACTCAATCCGAATCCGTGAACGCCCATCACTTGAGGTCGATTCGATAAATGAAATACCCTCAATACCGGCAATCTGATCTTCGATTAGCTTGGTAATGCGTGATTCAATGACCGCGGCCGACGCCCCCGGATAGCCAGTGGTAATTGAGACAATCGGCGGATCAATATTGGGATATTCACGCAAGGGCAAGCGATCAAAGGCCAACATACCGAATGCGACCAACAATAATGACATCACCGCCGCCAAAACGGGACGTTTGACAGCCGTATCAGACAGTAACATATTGCCCCCTATTGCGCGAATTCAGAAATTTGACGCAATTGGTCGGCCACTTTCACCTGCTGACCGGGTCGAACACGCAAGGCGCCCTGGCTGACCACGGGTTCGCCCAATTCAGCGCCGCTTACCAGCTCAACCCAACCGGGTTCGCGCGCCCCTAGCACGACTTTTCGGCGCTCAATTTTGAATAACTCTGAATCCGCTTGGGCTTTGAGAACATAGACAAAGGTTTGATCGGCCATGGGCACAATCGCAGTTTCAGGCACGCGCAACAAGTTGCGCGGTGCCTTATCTAAGCGCACCGTCATTGCCATGCCTGGCAACAGGGTATAATCGTGATTCGCCACTTTTGCTCTAACTTGAAAAGTCCGGGTAGCCGGGTCAAGACTAGAGAATACAGTGACCACCTCGCCTCGGATATCACGTTGATTCAACTGACTACTTTCTAACACCACTGTTTGACCTACCGCCACATCGCTTAAAAAACGCGCTGGCAAATGGAAATCAACCATCACCTCATCCAATTCAATCAAATCGGTCACTACCAGGCCTGGTGACGCCATGGCACCCTCGTTGACTTGACGCACGCCTAATCGACCAGCAAACGGAGCGCGCAATTCAAGACGCGCTAGGCGTACATTGAGTAATTCTTGTTGCGCCCGTAAGGTTTGGCGCATTAAATCCGCTTCATCTACCGCCGCTTGTGACACATCACCGCGTGCCAACAGCGTGCGTAAACGCGCCAATTGGCGGTCGGCATCCGCAAGGCGCACGGCCAACTCAGCCAATTGCGCGCGTACTTCAGCTTGATCCAGTGTTAAAAGTAACTGCCCCTCTTCAACCCAGTCACCATCGCCAAAATGCACCGCAACCACCCGTTCTGTTACGCTAGGTTGCAGTTCAACATGACGCTTGGCTAATACTTCACCCAAGCCCATAATCGACTCTGTGACCGTTGCCTGTTCAACATGGCCTTGAATAACTAATTGATTAGCTAAGAGTTGATGACTAAAGGTGACGCTCGCAATAATACTCGCTGCCAACAAAAACACCGATCTGCGCCACCACTGACCTGACAAATTAATCATTTTGAAGTATCCTTGAGTTAGCTTTTTGATAGCTTTTATTTTGATTTTAGTTTAATTATATTAGTTATTTTAAAAAAGAATCTAATGTGTAGGGATGATTACACAAAAAAACCCATCCACAAACTCTATACAATTCTTATACAATAAGATTCATTTGCCACGTCTTAAAAGGAAACCTGGATGAAATACCATAACAATACCACTTATCGGCACGGCGATGAAGCGGCAACCGGCGTACTCATTACCAACTTGGGCACACCCGACGCGCCCACTAAACAAGCTCTTCGCCCCTATTTAAAGCAGTTTTTGTGGGATCCGCGCGTGGTTGAACCACCACCCGCACGCTGGTTATGGTGGTTAGTTCTGAATGGCATTATCCTCAACACCCGCCCAGCAAAATCGGCCGAAGCTTATGAAGAAGTGTGGGATTCAGAAGGCCCTGGTTCGCCCCTGCTTAATATTACTGTGAAGCAAAAAGAAGCGATTGAAAAAAAGCTGGCGCCCCATTTTAAAGGCAAGGTGGTATTTGATATTGCCATGCGCTATGGCAACCCATCGATTGAATCGGCGTTAAAAAAGTTTGAGCAACTTGGCGTGCAGCGCCTAGTGGTGATGCCGCTTTATCCACAATATGCAGGGGCCACCACCGCATCAACCTTTGATGATGTGACGGATGTATTGCGCAAATGGCGCTGGATTCCAGAACTGCGTTTTATCAATCACTATCACCGTCACCCTGGTTATATTAAAGCCTTAGCCAACTCAGTACGTGAACATCAAGCGGAACATGGGGTGCCGGATTTATTGGTCATGTCTTATCACGGCGTGCCGAAACGCTACCTAACCAATGGTGACCCTTATCATTGCGAATGCCAAGTGACCTCGCGCTTACTCGCGCAGGAATTAGGTTTAGAGCCGCATCAATACAAGGTGACTTTCCAGTCGCTGTTTGGCAAAGAGGAATGGTTAAAACCTTACACGGATGAAACTATGATGTCTTTACCCGGCCTGGGATACAAACATGTTCAAGTCATCTGCCCTGGCTTTTCAGCAGATTGTCTCGAAACCATTGAAGAAATTGATGGGGAAAACCGCGAGTATTTTGAAGAAGCCGGTGGTGAGAAGTTTAGTTACATCAAGGCGCTCAACTATCGTGAAGACCACACCGATGCGTTAACCGATGTCTTGTTGCAACATACCCAGGGTTGGTATGAGCGCGATGGCTTTGACAGCGAAGCTGATGCCGCTGAAAGAGCGATTGTAAAAGAACGTGCCCGCGCAATGGGTTGTCCAATGTAATTAGCGCTTAGCCCGTTACCTCAAAGGCGCTTGATAGCGCCTTTTTGTTTGTACTATTAGCGTCCAAACGGATTAGGTAGGCGTTGACGTAACTCTTGTTCGGCACGCCCTCGCACCTCATCTTCCGCTTGCTGCTGCAACTGACGCTCTAAAGCGCGACGCTGCTGATCTCCTTGCTGATCCAAGCCCGCATACCCCTGCACTAAAGACATCAACTCTGCTTGATCTAGATTCAAACTCGCCAATTGCGCATCCAAAGGCGCCATCGCCTCTGCTAAACGTGACTCAATTTCTTGGGTAAGCTGCTGTTGTAATTGCGCTATTTCCTGCTGCATAACCTGGCGTAAACCACTGGCAAAGCGCCGATCTAAATCCGATGACGCCGACAATCTTGGTGCCCAAGGCGACCCCACCAGGCCTGCTTCGACTTTAAAGCTATCCACCCCACTAAAAATCGGCTGCAATAATCGCAATACCGTGGCGGAATCAGATTGACTAACATCCAGTTTAGCCTGCTGATACTGCATTACCAAACTTGCATCAATCCGTTCTAAATTGGTTAACTGCAACCGCCCAGTCCAATCGGCTAAGGCCGACTGCATCACCACCGGCAAACTGGCTGAATCCACTAACTGCCAATCTTCGATAGCATAATCCAGCCAGTTAAACCGAGCATCACTGACCCAATCTTTGCCACGCCCATCTACTTGACCCACTAACTGCCAAGGACTGACTTGCGCCGCCTGTGTAAGGCTAAATTCAAATTCAATAGGTTGCTGGCTGGTTGGATGATCAAAATTTAAAAATTTAATTTCACCACGCATCGGTCCATTTGCCAGTTCCGCGCTGACTTCTAAAGCTTTAAGCATAAAGTCTGGCTGGGGATCATATTCCGTAAAAGCAATGTATTCGCCTTCCCATCGTGCCGGTCCAGTTGCAGCAGCACTTTCAGCCGCCGCTTGCGCTTCGGCACGATAATTTTGCCACCATGCAATAAGCGGCTGCGCGCGATGATACAAACCTAAACCCTGGTCTAAATAACCTTGAATGGTTTCGCCAAACAACAAATAGGTCATGTTAGATAAACCTTGCTCATCTAACGTATAGGTTGCCAGTAAACGACGGGCATCTGCAGCCGGCAGGCCTGGTAACGACCTAATCGACGCGCGAATGCCCGGCATTTGCTCATCAAATAAACTTCGTGCGCGTGCTAGGGTTTGTTGATCCTGTTGCCACTGTGCTTGAAGTTCAGCTAAGGCCTGTTGGCGCTGTGGAATTTGACTCACATCACTCAAATCACCCTCTAATAACGCAGCTAAACGGGTTTGATACTCCGCTAAACGCGCCGGCGTGGGCAGATTCGGCTGCAAGCTTTGCCACTCCGTTTTAATTTGTTCCAACTGTGCGGCCAGCGCCTGGCTTTGTTCAAGGGTTTGCAAGGATTCACGACTTAAAATGGTGTCAGGATCTGGCAGTGCCAAATTAGGTAAGGGGACGCTCTCCGCCAATCGTTCAACCCGGCTGGATTCAGATTGTGCATCAGACCTAATCGGTAAGGCGCCGTCGCGGGAGCGCGGCTGATCAAACGCCACTCCTGTGATGCGTGCCTGTTCAATCACTGTGCGCCCCACCACCAGATGATACAAATTCAAATCAAACGCAATCCGATCAATCACCAACGCATTTTGCATGGTGTTATGAGTATCGGTGATCGCTAAACCGCGCAATTCCATGCCCAGCGGCGTCAATCCAAAACGCAAGCTGGCGATATCTACCTTGGCACCCCATGCAGCCGACGCCGCACGTTCAAGCTGAGCTTTTAAGGCCCACTGCGAAACGACATAAGTTAAGCCACCCCCTACAACTAGCAGGCCTGCTAATAACATCACCCCCGACCAACGCACCCAGCCTTTTGGAGCGGCCAATTTTTTTGCGGTCGTGTTATTTGCCTCAGTTTTAATCGGCTCACTCATTTGAACCACCCCGCTAGACTACTGGCTTTATCGCTCATCATGATAATGCGGACAATTTTAAACCGCTGAGCCCAAGCTAAAAATCGCTTACGATAGATTCGAATGAGCACTAAACTCAACCCAAAAAATGGCACCGCTAGCGTATAAGCGACCGCGATACTGCCCAACACAATCGTATTATTAAATGACATAAAGCGCCAGAACGCTGTGTTATACATCTCCGTCCACATAGGCACCAGGCCTGGTAATTGCAACAACCAGGCACCAAAACTATTAAAGAGTGGATCAAACAGATAAGCGATAACAGTAAAGACAGCCCAGGCTACTAACACCGCAGACACATTCACCCGCAATACTAAAATCAGCAACAGGGTCAAAAGGGTATGAGGAAACCAAAAAGGTGTAAGCCCCAACAGCATACCCAGGGTTAGTCCTAGCGCAATTTGCGATGGGTGTTGATTGGCGTTAATCGCCTTCATAAACTGAATAAAGCTATTCAAATTCAATCCTTTTATGTAAAAACTAACGAACAATTTGATAATTCTACCACAGCCCTGCTCAGACCATTTCAGCCCATTTCTTGCGGATCAACATCCAGACTCCAGCGCACTCGATTAGCTAGTGGGTGGGCATAAACAGCGGCTGCCACCGCTTGCCACCAGGCCTGCAAGCTTGCGCGGCTCGAGGCTTGCAGAAGCAGTTGATAGCGCCAGCGATTTTGGCGCTTAGCCATTGGAGCCGACACCGGCCCCCAAACCTCGCAGGGTTCAGTGACTGGCACCGCCAGTAACAGCGCTTTAATGGCCTCTAAAAACGCGACGGCTTGGGCTGAATCTAGCGCCTCAACTCGCACCAAAAGTTGAAAACTAAACGGCGGCAAATTCGCGATTTGGCGGTCACCCAGGGTTTGCGCGGCAAAGCCAGCATAGCCTTCGCGTAAAAGTTGTTGATAAGTAGGGTGTTCGGGTTGATGCGTTTGAATCAACACGCGTCCGGCTTGCGTTCCACGACCCGCCCGACCGGCGACCTGCACTAATAATTGCGCCATCCGTTCAGCACCACGAAAATCAACGCTAAACAAGCCTTGATCTAAATCCAGCATTACCACTAGCGTCAACTTTGGAAAGTGATGACCTTTGGCCAACATCTGAGTACCAATTAGAATATCGGCTTCACCATCGCGCGCCTGGGTCACCTTTTCGGCCAAACTGCCCTTTAATCGCGTCGTATCGCGATCGATACGCAAGATAGTGTGTTCAGGAAATTGGATCGTTAAAAACTGTTCTAAGCGTTCGGTACCTTGCCCCATGGCTACAAAGTGCGCGCTACCACAGGCCGGACATACCTTGGGCTTGGGCTGCTGAAAGCCACAATGATGACATTTCAAGGTATCGCTGGCATGGTGATAGGTCAGATTGGCATCACAATGCGAACAGGCGCCCTGCCAGCCACAAGAATGACAGAGCAATACCGGCGCAAAACCACGCCGATTTAAAAACACCAATACCTGCCCTCCCGCCGCCAAGGCTTCACGCATCTGCCCCAACGCCTTATTCGACAAACCCTCTTGTAAACGATCGCCCCGGACATCCAGCAAGCTCAAGTGTGGCGGTTGTGCCTCCCCCGCCCGCTGACTCAGGCGCAAATAGCGATAGCGGCCCGTTTGGGCATTGTGCAAACTCTCCATACTCGGCGTTGCCGACCCTAATAGCACCGGGATGTTAAGTAAATGCGCCCGGCGAATCAGCAGGTCACGCGCGGAATAACGAAACCCATCTTGCTGTTTAAACGACAAATCATGCTCTTCATCCAAAATACATAACCCCAAATCAGCAAAGGGCGAGAAAAGCGCCGAACGCGTACCGAGTAACACACTTGCCTCCCCTCGGCGCATCACCTGCCACGCACAATGGCGTTCTTGATCATTTAAACCCGAGTGCAACGCCACTACTGGCTGCTGTAGATAGGCCTCAAAACGCGCTGCGGTTTGCGGGGTCAGCCCAATTTCAGGCACCAAAACCAGCACTTGTTTTCCCTGCGCTAACACTTGTTCAATTAAGGCTAAATAGACTTCGGTTTTACCGCTACCGGTCACGCCATCCAGCAAAAAACAACCAAAACCCTGGCTCGCTTGCACGCTCGTAACCGCCGCTTGCTGCTCGTCATTAAGCAGATGACGCACTGGATTTGGCAGGGACTTGTGCGCTAAACAGGGCCCTTCTTTAACGGCTAACCAGCCCTGCTCCACCCAGCGCTTTACAAGCGGCTGCCAGCCACTGAACGACGCATTAAGTTGACTGGACGACCAGGCCTGGTCATTGGAGAGCGCTTGCCAAAGTACCCGTTGTTTATGGGCGCGAGCACTGAGCTGGTCCACACTGATGCTTTGACCTAAAGCCGAACGCTGCCAAGTCATCACACCCGGCAGTGCTAACGGCTCGCCATCGCGCAACCGCTTGGGCAAGGCAGCCATCACCACCTCGCCAATCGGTTCGTGGTAATAATTCGCGGCCCAGCGTAAAAATTTAAGGTCTTGAGAATTCAAAACCGGTTCTTGGTCTAACTTGACTAATAGAGGTTTAAGTTTACTGAGTTCAACCCCATCATCCTGATCCACGCCTACCACCACCGCAATGCGCGTTTGATTGCGAAACGGCACCCGCACCCGCCAACCCAGCCAGTCAGCTAGCCAAGCCGATTGCAAGGATGGGTCGGTGGCAACCGACAGAGAGTCGTCAGGCACTAGATAGCTGAGGGGCTGCCAAAACGGCCCCGGTAACGCCACTTGAACGCGCAGAAATTTAGTTTGCATCGTTTTTCATCTGGATGATTTTTCGGCTAAAATGTTGATTTTACCTTGTTGATGACCTGCATGCATTTCTTACAGCTTTTTATCTTCTGGCAAAACCGTTTCCAACAATCTGTTGGTCACGCGGTGGCATGGCTGAGCTTGGCACTAGTACTGACGACCGCAGCAGCGGTGTTATTGCGCTATGGCGTCAATTTTAGTGCCAGCAAACTGGATGAAAGCCTTATCTATATGCATGCGACCTTGTTTATGCTAGGAATCGCCTATACCTATCAACAAAATCAACATGTGCGGGTAGATGTGTTTTATCAACGTTGTTCGCTGCGCACCCAAACTTGGATTAACCTACTCGGTGCAATCTTATTTGTACTACCCGTGATGGTGTTTATTATTTGGGCGGGGCTAAGTTATGTAGGCGCAAGCTGGGCGATTCAAGAAAAATCGCTCGATGCCAGCGGGCTGCCGTATGTATATCTGCTTAAAACCTTAATTCTAATTATGCCAGGCCTGGTGATCCTGCAAACGCTCGGCCTGATTGCGCAGTCTCTGCTCACCCTGCTTCATGTTGAGGAACCCGCATAATGGAATGGCTGGCACTCGTTTTATTTGCGTTGGTTTTAATCGCGTTGATGATTGGCTTTCCGGTGGCCTTTACCCTAGCCGGGGTATCCTTGTTATTTGCTTTCGGCGCGCTATTCGCCGGGGTATTTGATATTGCCTTTATTCAAGCGATTCCTAGTCGAATCTACTCGATTATGACCAACTCCACGCTGCTGGCGGTGCCGTTATTTATTTTTATGGGTCTGATGTTAGAAAAATCGAAAATCGCAGATCAACTGCTACTGACCCTAGCAGAGGTCTTTAAGGGCGTGCGCGGTGGCCTCGGCATCGCGGTCATTTTAGTCGGCGCCCTGTTAGCAGCCAGTACCGGCCTCGTCGGTGCCACCGTAGTTATGCTAGGTCTGCTGGCCCTACCGACCATGTTGCAACAAGGTTATTGCCCTAAATTAGCCAGCGGCACCATTTGCGCGAGTGGCACCCTAGGGCAAATTATTCCGCCGTCGATCATTCTGATTTTACTGGCCGACGTCATCTCCAATGCTTATCAACAAGCTCAATTACAGCAGGGCATTTTTGCACCCGAAACTGTATCGGTTGGCGATTTATTTGCTGGTGCATTACTACCAGGCCTGCTGCTGGTAGGGTTGTATCTTGCCTATATGTTAGGCGTGGCTTGGTTGCAACCGCATCGCGTTCCAAAATTTGCCGCGCCCACGCAACATGGCGTGATTCAAACACAACCAGGCCTGCTAGTGCGTGTCGTGCAAAGCCTGTTGCCACCCATTGGGTTAATTTTATTGGTACTGGGTTCGATTATATTGGGGATGGCCACACCGACCGAGGCGGGCGCCTTGGGTGCACTGGGGGCACTGCTGCTTGCTATGTTCAAGCGACAACTGTCGATGGCGACGCTCAACTATGTCATGCGCAACACCCTTAAACTCACCAGCATGATTTTCTTAATTTTTATCGGTGCAGCCTTTTTCTCCCTGGTATTTCGGGGCTTAGGCGGTGATGAACTGGCGCATCAATTACTGGGGAACCTGCCTGGCGGCTTGTTTACCCTCATGTTACTGACGATGCTATTTTTATTTATTTTGGGATTCTTTTTAGACTTTATCGAAATCACCTATGTGGTGGTGCCGATTGTTGCGCCAGTCTTATTGATGTTGGGTGCTGACCCGATTTGGCTGGCGATTATGATTGCGATTAACCTGCAAACCGCTTTTTTAACGCCCCCGTTTGGCTTTGCCTTATTTTATTTGCGCGGTGTGGCCAACGAGGCTTTAAAAACGCTAGACATCTATAAAGGGGTTTGGCCCTTTATCTTGTTGCAACTAGGCTTACTTGGGTTGCTGGCGGCCTGGCCCAGCCTCGCGACTTGGCTACCCGCGTTTATCAACTAAGGTTTTTCGGCCATTTTCTTTAAATGGTCGTTAATTTTGAATAGCACAATCAGTAACTCACACCAAATCCGCACGCCCACCGCACCAAACAGAATTAGCATTAAACCGCCAAAAAAGCTGCCTGCCCACATCATACCCAGGCCTGATATCACCACGCCCGCCAGTAACAACCAATAAACAGCGGTAATAATCTTGGGGACTAACATGGCATCAAAAAAGAAGATTGACCTTAACATAACTCACTTACCTTATAAAAATGACTTAAAAAAACACCCAAAGTGCTTAAGCACCTTCAGCCCGTTCATGCTAGCACTTTTTTTGCTTAATTGTTAACAAACCCACGCCGAGCATCACTAAGGAAAAACCCAACAGATGCCACAGGGTAAAAGGCTCAGCCAGTATCCATACCGCTAAACCTATCGTAAATAGCGGCCCTAAGCTGCCAATAATGCCCGTTTGCGCAGGCCCTAAGCGAGCAATCGCCTCACTAATCATAAAACTCGGAATAACGGTACTAAAAATCGCCAATAAAAAAGTCCAGAGTAAAATCTCACGATTAAACACCCAGCTATTAAAGTCAATCCAACCCGCAAAAAAGACCACTACCCAAATACACGCCGATAACATCGCCCAAGAGGTGAACCACAAGCTACCCACTTGGGCGATAATCGCGCGACTATACAGCACATAAAACGCAAAACTCAATGCGGCTAAAGCCACTAAGATGGTGCCTAAAGCGGTACCGGCTTCGGCCATGCGCGCCTCTTCAGCGTAAATGGCAAGGATACCTAAATAAGACAAGGTCAATGCGGCAATAATTTTTCGCGTGAGCGGTTGTTTAAAAAACAGCGCACCCAAAATTGCCACCATAATCGGATAAGTAAACAGCGTCAGACGTTCAAGTTGCGCGGAAATCGTTTCTAAGCCTTTTAAATCTAGCCAAGAGGATAAAAAGTACCCGATAAAACCTAAGGCCACTAATTTGGCCCATAACGGCCATTGCATCAATTCACGCTTTTGTGGATAACGTTGCCATAGCAGGCCTGCTATTAAGGCATAAACTGGCAAGGCAATTAACATCCGTAAAAACATCACACTGTCGGCATCGGCACCCGCTTCATAAGCCAATTTGATCAAAATCGACTTAACCGAAAACAGCAGGGTGCCTATTACAGCTAATATAAATCCCCACCAAAAATAGCCGCGTGGCATAACCCACCCTATCTGTTCAAAAATGATGGCTCAGTATAAGCAGGCCTGTTAGCAAACAAAAGCCTAGCGTATTAAATCTTTCATATCATTTTGAGCGGCGTTTTGTATAATGCTAATACAATTAAATTACTATTCTCCTACTTGGATAAGGATTAGACAGGCTATGAAATTTCGCTTCCCCGTCGTCATAATAGATGAAGACTTTCGCTCTGAAAACGCATCCGGAACGGGTGTTCGCGCGCTTGCCGATGCGATTGAATCGGCGGGAATGGAAACCCTTGGGGTGACCAGCTTTAATGACACCGCGATGATTGCTCAGCAACAAAACCGCGCGTCGTGCTTTATCCTGTCTATTGACGATGACGAATTTGGCGACGAGCAACTTAAAGACAGCGCTATTGCTAAACTGCGCTTGTTTGTTGAAGAAATTCGCAACCGCAACTCAGACATTCCCATTTTCCTTTATGGTGAAACACGCACCTCACGCCACATCCCCAATGATGTTTTGAAAGAGCTACACGGCTTTATTCATATGTTTGAAGACACCCCAGAATTCGTCGCGCGCCATATTATGCGTGAAGCAAGGGTTTATTTAGATGGCCTTGCCCCACCCTTTTTCCGTGCGCTCACTGGCTATGCAGCAGACGGCTCTTATTCTTGGCATTGTCCGGGGCACTCTGGGGGCGTGGCCTTCTTAAAAAGTCCAGTCGGGCAGATGTTCCACCAGTTCTTTGGTGAAAATATGTTGCGTGCCGATGTGTGTAATGCCGTTGATGAATTAGGCCAATTACTGGACCACACCGGTGCGGTAGCCGATTCAGAACACAATGCGGCGCGTATCTTTGGTGCCGACCATTTATTTTTCGTCACCAATGGCACCTCGACCTCCAACAAAATTGTTTGGCATGCTAATGTGGCCGACAATGACGTGGTGGTGGTAGATCGTAACTGTCATAAGTCGGTATTACACTCCATTATTATGACCGGCGCCGTACCGGTGTTTTTAATGCCGACCCGCAACCATTACGGCATTATCGGCCCCATTCCGGAAAGTGAATTCCATCCAGATACTATCAAACAAAAAATTGCTGCGAACCCATTGGTCAAAAACCCCAATGCCAAGCCGCAAATGCTAACTATTACCCAAAGTACCTACGACGGTATTTTGTATAACGTCGATAAGATCAAAAAGACCTTGGGTGAGTCAGTCGAAAACCTTCATTTTGATGAAGCCTGGTTACCACATGCCACCTTCCACGAGTTTTATAAAGGTATGCACGCGATTGGACGCGATACCAATCGCTCGGAAGGCCCGATGGTTTATGCCTGCCAATCAACCCATAAATTGCTAGCGGGTTTGAGTCAGGCTAGCCAAATTTTGGTACAAGAATCGCCAAAACGTATGTTAGACCGTGGACGTTTTAACGAAGCCTATTTGATGCACGTATCGACCAGTCCGCAATATGCGATTATTGCCAGCTGTGATGTCGCTGCCGCCATGATGGAACCACCAGGTGGTACCGCATTGGTTGAAGAATCGATTGCCGAGGCAATTGACTTTAGACGCGCAATGCGCAAAGTCGATGAAGAATACGGCGATTCTTGGTGGTTTAAAGTTTGGGGACCAGACGAACTGGCTGAAGAAGGTATAGGCGAGCGCAACGACTGGGTGTTGCGTGCCGATGATCCTTGGCACGGTTTTGGCAATCTAGCGCCCAACTTTAATATGCTCGACCCCATTAAAGCGACCATTATTACCCCAGGCCTAGCGGTCAATGGTGACTTTTCAGAATCAGGGATTCCTGCGGCGATCGTAACCCGCTACCTAGCCGAACACGGGGTTATTATTGAAAAAACCGGTCTATACTCCTTCTTTATTATGTTTACTATCGGTATTACTAAAGGACGCTGGAACACCATGGTAACGGCGTTACAACAGTTTAAAGATGACTATGACCGCAATATGCCGTTATGGCGCGTATTACCGGGATTTATTAAAAAATATCCGCGTTATGAGCGCATTGGTTTACGTGATCTGTGTAATGCCATCCACAATATGTATCGCGAAAACGATGTGGCACGCTTAACCACCGAAATGTACACCTCGCACATGGAGCCGGCAATGAAACCCGCCGATGCTTATGCGATGATGGTGCATAACAAAATTGAGCGTGTGGAAGTGGATGACTTGGAAGGCCGAATTACCGCCGTGTTGCTCACGCCTTACCCACCTGGAATTCCATTATTGATTCCCGGCGAACGTGTTAATCGCACTATTTTGAGCTATCTCAAATTCGCTCAGGTGTTTAACGAACAATTCCCAGGCTTTGAAACCGATATTCATGGTTTAGAGAAAGTCGAGAAAAATGGTCACACCGTGTATGCCATGGACTGCGTTAAACTAGACGTTTAGCATTCCATCTATTTACTTAATGCCTAGCAGAGGACTGGTTATACTTGAGACGTTTTTTTAAATACGATTACATGCCATCGAACTGGATGACATCCGAGGAAACTCTCAAGCATATGCTAGGCTTTAAGCTAAAATTGATTTTAGTTGCGCTCCTTTTTGGGCTGTTTCTAGTCATTGGCACCATTGTGACCAATCACTACATGCTCAAAACCAGCCTGATTGAATATGTTGATCAGCGCGATCAGTTGCATTTAGAGCGAATCAAAAAAAATCTCCAACACGTCCTGACCCAGCGTGGTGAATCCGACCTATCGCAAATGGATGAAGTCACCTGGAAAAATCTAGTCGGCATTTCAAGTCGCGTCGATTTTGCTGAAACCATGGTGCCGGCTGAGGTATTTTTATTTCACCCTTTTTCTGAATTTAAACGCTTTCATCCCGATTACACTGAACAACGACTCAGTTTAATGAGCACCGAACGCCAATGTATTTTCGGTAATGAAGCAAGTAATCGCACCCTCTTCTTACCCATTGAATTAAATAACCAAAAAATAGGCTATATTGGTTACACCCATCGCGAAGAACTGACTGAAAGCCTTGATATTCAGCTTGAACAGCGCCAACGTGAACTGATTACCTATAGTGTGGCCTTTCTGGTTCTAATAACAGGCCTGCTGCTGCTACCCATCGCACATTATTTTATCCATCCTATCCTAGCCGTCACCCAAGGGATGCGGGCCTTAACTGCTGGGCGTTTCGATACCCGCCTGAAAGTCAATCGTCGCGATGAATTGGGGCAGCTGTTACAAGACTTTAACCATCTATCGAAAAGCCTAGAGAAGAATCAGCAAAGTCGCAACCAATGGATTGCCGATATTTCTCATGAACTGCGTACCCCACTAACGATTATCCGTGGTGATATTGAAGCCATGAAAGATGGCGTTCGCCCGCTTAATCAACAAACTCTCGATAACCTGCATAGTGAAGTTGTGCATCTTAATCGCCTGATTGATGACCTTTATCAAATTGCACTTAATGATGTCGGTGGGTTACGTTACCAAATGCAACGAGTGAATTTTACCGGGTTAGTCAACAGCGCCTTAGCCAACTTCCGCCAGCAAGCCGACATCAAAGGCCTTAAACTACACGCACGTTTGCCTGAACAAGATTTATTTTTGTTAGGCGACAGTGACCGTCTCCAACAAATGCTTGCCAACTTGCTGGCTAATAGTATTGCTTATACTGATGCGCCAGGCGAAATTCACCTGACCTTAACCGAAAACAAAAAAGTGTTACACTTAGTCTTAGAAGATACAGCGCCGTCGGTCAGTGAAGAAGCGATGCAACATTTGTTTGAACGCTTTTATCGCGCAGAAGGCTCTCGCAACCGACGCTTTGGCGGTGCGGGTATTGGCTTAGCACTGGTGCAACAAATTGCGCAAGCACACCAAGGTGAAGTCACGGTGTCTGCCAGCCATATCGGTGGCCTTAAATTTACCCTAACTCTGCCTCAGGAGGCTTATGCATCATGAATATTCTAATTATTGAAGATGAAAAACGCATTGCCGATTTGCTCGAGGATTACCTCAAAGCCGAGGGGTATAGCACCCAGCAACTTAATACGGGCGCCAATGCGGTTAAAACCATCCGCGATACTCATCCGGATTTGGTTCTGCTAGATATCATGCTGCCAGAAGTGGATGGTATTACGATCTGTCAAAATGTGCGTAAAACGTCACAGGTACCCATTATTATGGTCAGTGCCAAAGTTGAAGAAATGGACCGGATTTTAGGCTTAGATTTGGGTGCAGACGACTACATTTGCAAACCCTTTAGCCCACGCGAAGTTATGGCACGTGTTCGTGCGGTATTACGTCGTCATTATGAAATGAAGCAACCCAGTGAGTGGACGCTTGATGAAACACGCTCGCAAATTCACTACCAAGAGCAATCAGTTGCCTTAACAGCGGTGGAGTTTGCATTATTTCAGGTACTCTATGAGCATCCTGGCCAAATCTTCTCGCGCACCCAATTGATGAATCGTATTTATCAGGACGGGCGCATTGTGTCAGATCGTACGGTTGATAGTCACATTAAAAAACTACGTCAAAAAATGCATCAAGTTTGGCCCCAAACGGATGTCATTCACTCCGTTTACGGGATTGGCTACAAATTTGAAGTGCTGGAAGAAGGCGATCCTGGTTTAAACGATCAACAAGCTGATATGGCGAGCGTAGCCGCTGACTAATCTGCTTGCGGTGGCGTAATGGTGATTAACTGTTGCGCCACACAATAAGCTTGTGACAATACGGCCGTTAATAAATAGCCACCTGTGGGCGCTTCCCAGTCCAACATTTCCCCAATACAATAACAACCAGGCCTGCTAATGAGCTGCCCAAACGCGTCTATAGCATCGAATTTAACCCCGCCGGCACTACTAATGGCTTCTGCAATTGGTCTTGTTTTTATCAAATCCAATGGATAGTGTTTAAGCAAGCCTGCTAACTCAGTTGGATCATCCAGTGCTGAATTTAGCTCGGCGCTTGAACGCTTTTCGCGCAGCAGCCCCAAGCGAAGGGCATCTAGTCCTGCTCGCTTTAAGAAATTGGACAGCGACAACTTACCTCTCGGCTTATTCAAGCGCGCGATCAACTGTGACTCGGTCAACGCAGGAAATAAGTCCAATTCGACTGAAACATAGCCCTGTTGAATCAAGGCGTCGCGTATCACTCTCGATAAACTGTAGATTAAGCTGCCTTCCAAGCCCGCTTCAGTAATTAAACATTCACCGACCTGTGACCAGGCCTGCTGATGCACATCGATGACGTTTAAACACACGTTTTTAAGCGGCTGACCGGCAAAGTTTTGCCTAAACACCTCCGACCAGGCCTGCTCAAAACCACAATTAGCCGGTAAAAAAGGGGCTATCGTATCCTGCTTAAAAAAATCAATCCAGGCACCATTTGAGCCTAAATGCGGCCAACTCGCCCCACCCAGCGCCAAAATAACCATGTCTGCCGGAATAATCTGCTCACCATCGGGAGTTTTAAATTTTAATAACTGCTGAGATGACGGCGTGGCCTCCCAACCCAGCCATTGATGACGCATCGCAAAATCCACACCACGCCGACGCAATCGCCCCAACCAGGCACGCAACAAAGGGGCGGCTTTCATATTTTCTGGATAGACTCGCCCCGATGACCCCACAAAGGTATCAATACCAAAACCCTGTACCCAGTCACGCACCTGCTGCGGACCAAATTGCTGCAGCCAAGGTTTAATCTGCGGTGCTTGCGCGCCATAACCGGCCACAAATTGGTCAAATGCCATGATATGGGTAATATTGAGACCACCCCGCCCGGCTTGCAAAAACTTACGCCCAGCCGAGGGCATCGCATCAAACACCCTGATTTTAAATCGTGGGTCGGCTGCAAGTTGTTCTGCGACCATTAAACCGCCCGGCCCGGCACCTATTACTGCGACCTTGTACAATATGTTCATCTCGATTATCTTTGCTTAAATTGAATCACAAAAAAGCCCCTAGGCAGGGGCTTTTTTGAAGCGAGTAGCATAATAGCAATTAATCAACCGCATCGCCTAAGTCTAAGCCTTTTAATTCACGATAAATATGGCGGGCATTGCCGGCAAAGGTTTGCGCATAAACTTCACGATGACTAAATTGCGACTGATCAAGGTTTTCTGCCTCACGAAGTGAGCCGCCGGCGTCAATAATGGCTTGAATTTCGCGATGCATCCACTTGAGATAATCATACGTATCTCGCTTGACCGTCGCCATATCGGTAGGCACACCATGGCCTGGCACAATAATCGTACCCTCTGGCGTAAACTCCATAAAACGCTCAAAGGTTTTAACCCAGGCTTGGGTATCAGTATAGTTAAACAAAGCTAACATCCGGCTTTCATAAGCGTTATCGCCCGGGAAAATCACATTGCGCGATGGCACATAGAGCGTGGTCGAACCGGGCGTGTGGCCTTTACCAAAATAATGCATTTGCACGACCTCACCGCCACCGACATCAATATCCATGCGCTCATCAAACACCGTAAATTCATCTGAAATATCATAGGCCGGTGCGGTTAATTGATGCCCCACTGCTCGTGACCAACGATCTTTGATAATATCCCAGCTGGCATGAAAGTCCGCATGGGCCTGACGTTGGGAATAAAAATTACGCACGCCCATGTCATACCAATAGCTTGAACCTAGGTGCGCATGACCTTGATGATTTTCAACCGCCACCCATCTAACCGGTTTATCCGTAATTTGCTGAATTTGACGATGCAAGGCTTGTGACAAGGCTGGATTGGCACTGCCATTAAATACAAACACCCCATTCTCGAAAATCATAAAGCTGAGGTTATTGTTTAAACCATAGTTGGAGGGGTTATGCCAAATCATACTGCCTACCACGGTGTAAACACCGTCAGTCACTTTTTGAGCCTGTGGAATAGTAATACGTGGACCTAAATAACCCGCTTGACGTTCAGCACGCTCAAGCTCTTGCATGTAATGCTGTAAAGCTCTCGCTAAGGGATCTTGCGCTACCGCTTGCCCTGCTGTTAGCGCGGCCATACCACCCAGCCCACCTAGAATAAAATCGCGTCGCTTCATCATGAGTATCATCCTTCTTTATTGTCGCCATCGTTATTATTGTTTGAATAAGCGATTGCATGCCAACTCGTCGCAATCAATTCGTCTTGGTATGCTGTTAATGGCTTAGGCAGCACACCATCAATATAAAGCTGCAAAACCCTCAATACGGGTCCAAAGGCGACCGCTGCCATAATAAGCGGATCTTGCTGCTTTATTTCTTTACGCTCGATACCCTGCGCAATGACATCTCGCAACATCATGAACGGCTTGGCTGAACAAGCTGAACGGGTATCGGGCAAAAAATTCTGATGTCGGGCATAGAGTAAAAATGCCATCACATCCTGAAACTCTAGGGCAAATTGAAACATCCATGCCACCAAAGCACGGTATTGGTCTTTGGAGTGCGCATACTGATCAATAATGATCTGTTGCTGTCGAGAAAGTTCCTCAAACAAACGCACCATTAACTCCTTAGCCAGCCCCTCTTTATCACCAAAATGCTTGTAAATACTGCCAATACTCACCCCCGAATCCGCAACTAAGTCAGGAACCGAGGTTTTGTGAAACCCTTGCTCAACAAACAGTTTCAACGCACTATTAAGCACTTTTGTTTGCAGCTTTGAGCCTTGGTTATGTACAAAAAATAGTCTTGAAGAGGGCATTAAGTTTTCATCTTTAATCTAGAATGAATATTCATTCTATTTTTTTTACCTAACAATGAAAAGCCCCGCTTACCCTAAATATTTCAATCACCCCATCAACAAACTTTAAACCTGACGGCCTTGGTTATTAAATTACTTCGCTTTCATAAACACTCATTGCCTGACTATGGAAAAAGAGTAACATATCGAAGATTGCCCAAAGATGGCTTGACATTACTCATACACTACGAGACTCATTATGCTGAAGAAAATACTTTTCCCAGTCATTATTCTATTACTAGCTTACAGCTTTTGGATTAGCCCCGACTTTAAGGAAACCGCAGCAGGCATTGCCTTGTTTTTATTTGGCATGATGTGTTTGGAAGAAGGTTTTAAAGCTTTTACTGGCGGCACGTTAGAAAGCATCTTACGCAAATCAACAAGCCATCAATGGAAAAGCCTCACTTTTGGCATGACAGCCACGACACTAATGCAGTCAAGCACGCTCGTTTCTTTGGTGACCATTTCGTTCGTTAGTGCACAAATGATTAGCTTAGCAGCCGGTATCGGCATCATCATGGGAGCTAACATAGGCACCACTACAGGTGCCTGGCTAATTGCGGGCCTTGGATTAAAAGTCGATATAGCCAGTTATGCTATGCCTGCACTTATCTTTGGGGTCATTTTTACCCTTCAAAAAAGTAAAGCCCTCAAAGGCTTAGGCTATGTCATGCTGGGGGTTGGCTTCCTGTTTTTGGGCATTCACTACATGAAAACCGGCTTCGAAGCGTTTCAGTCAACCGTCGATTTAACTGCTTATGCGGTACCAGGTCTAGCAGGGGTGCTACTGTTTACGTTAATTGGAGTCATCATCACCACGATCATGCAATCAAGTCATGCGACCTTGCTGGTTATTATTGCTGCGCTTGCCACTGGCCAAGTCAGTTATGAAAATGCACTGGCTTTAGCCATTGGTGCCAACTTAGGCAGCGCAGTCACCACGGCTATTGGTGGCATGGCGGCTAATCTAGGCGGAAAACGCCTCGCGATTGCACACGTACTTTTTAATATTATTACCGCTTTTGTAGCCATACTATTTATTAACCAATTTGTATGGGTTGTTGACCATGGCGCTCGCTTATTAGGCATTGCCGATGATAGTTATTTATTAAAACTTGCGCTTTTTCATACCCTGTTTAATATCACGGGCGTACTGTTACTTTTCCCGTTTATTAAGCAATTGGAAACACTTTTACAAAAGTATGTAACTTTTGCTCCCAAATCTTCAGAAAAGCCCATTTACCTTCATCCACAAGCAGTTGAAACACCTGCAACGGCGGTAAGTGCTGTGCGCAAAGAAGTACAGCATCTATTTGATAATGCATATGGCTTGTTAACGCATGGTATTAGTTTGCGTCGTGCGGTCATTGACTCTGAAGAATCCTTGGTAGATGCAATTAAATACACACGTCGAATCATGCCGCTAGACGTAGATGATATTTATGAAAATAAAATTAAAAGCTTACACAGCGAAATCGTGGCCTTTATCGGTGAAGCACAAACGCGAGAATTAACCCATGAAGCGACTGAAGAACTCTATATTTTACGCCAAGCTAGTCGTGATATTGTTGAAGCCGTTAAAGCCATGAAACATATGCATAAAAATCTTTCGAAGCATGGGGTGTCATCCAACATAGCTGTACGGGAACAATATGATGCCATCCGCTTGCAAATTGCAACGCTATTACGTGAATTGCGAATTATTTTACATAGTACTGAAAATGTCACGAGCTTGTCATTAGATTCACTTAAACTTACGATGGAAAAATCTAGCCAACAACTAATGGACAGCTTAGATGATATGATTCGTGCTAGACGTATTAACCCGGCAATTGCCACATCCATCATGAACGATGAGGCCTATGTGACTGATTTAGCGAAAAACTTAATTGAGGCAGCTCGCACTTTACTACATGACTCAGAACAAAACAGTGTCGATAACTTGGCATTACGACCCGATGAAATTCAGACACTTGCTACCAACGAGTCTGATGTTAAAGCTTAGTCGACTAACCTTGTCAAAGGAGGACGTATGAAACTCAAAAAGATGCTAAATAAGCTAGTTGATTATTTTGATCAAGAGAAACAACAACAACGAAATGAAATTAAAGATCTGCGAAAACTACTAAAGCAACTCAAGGCAAAACAAAAAGACTTACAAGACAAATTAAAACAACCGCTGAAACAAGAACAACGGGATAACTTGCAGACAAAGCTTGATGTCGTACTCGCACAACGAGCCAAGGGTAAAGCATTGCTGCTGGCGATACGAGAAGAGCGTCAGCATCCATCAACACTGGATGATCAAGCGACTTTAGCCACTATATCAAACGAGCCTAAACAAGCAGAGACCGAAACGGAACAAAATAAGCCCAATAGCTAACCCTATTCAGCCCCAAAATATTTGCGTATATTTGGGCTGCACAAGTCATGAGAGCGTTCAAAATTCTGTGTCAGCCTAGTTTTTTAAATATCCAACGCCTTGTCTAGTCGACCTTCGAAGTGGATGGCTAACTGAGACAAGGCAAGGTTCCAGTTCTGAACCGGCATCGTCCATTTTTTGGACGCGTTGAGTATGCCAGCATACAGTAGCTTCAACAAGCTATTTTCGTTAGGAAAGCCGCCTTTGGTTTTGGTCAGTTTACGGAACTGGCGATGCACCGCTTCAATCGCGTTCGTTGTGTAAATCACCCGACGGATGTACTCAGGATATTTAAAGTACACACTGAGGTTATCCCATTTGCGCCGCCAAGACGAGATCACAATCGGATAGTGTGCACCCCATTTGGCTTCCAGCTCATCCAGTGCGGCTTCGGCGGCTTGTTTAGTTGCAGCACGGTAAACCGGCTTTAAATCTTGCATGAATTCTTTCTGGTTTTTTGAGGCAACATATTTCATTGAGTTGCGGATTTGATGAATCACGCATTGTTGCACTTCAGTCTGTGGGTAGATGCTGTTAATCGCTTCGACAAAGCCGGTTAAGCCATCCACACTGGCGATCAGAATATCTTTGACGCCACGGTTGTGTAAATCGGTTAAGACAGAGAGCCAGTAGTTCGCCCCTTCGCTTTCTGAGAGGTACAAGCCAAGTAGTTCTTTGCGGCCTTCGGTGTTGACCCCTAAAATGGTATAGATCGCTTTGCTGACATAGCGCCCATGGTCTTTGATTTTGTAGTGAATGGCATCGAGCCCAATAAAGGGATAGATTGCGTCTAGTGAGCGCGACTGCCATTCTTTAAGCTCAGGAATCAGTTGGTCGGTGACAGCGGTAATGGTCGCTTCAGACACATCAATGCCATACAGTTCTTCAATGTGGAAACGGATATCGCGGTAGCTGGTGCCCAGTGCGAACAACCCGAGAATTTTCTGGTCGATTTCTGGAGTGAGTTTGGTTTGGTGTTTTTTGATCAGTTGCGGTTCGAACGTACCCTCACGATCACGGGGTGTGTCTAGCTCAAATTCACCGACACCGCTTTTGACGGTTTTTTTGGTATAGCCATTTTTACGATTAGCTGAAGCGTCATCGGCTAAATGAAGATCCAGTTCGGCTTTAAGCGCGGCTTCGGTGAGCTGTTTGATCAGTGGGGTCAACACGCCATCTTTGCCAGTGAGACCTTTACCAGATTGAAGCTGTTCTAATGCTTCGTTGAAATCGAATTGAGGTTTTGTCATGTGTCATTCCTTTTTGAGAAATTTTAACGAAATGACACAGATTTCTAAACACTACCCAAGTCATCGGTTATTGAATTTGAGCCTGTAAATTAAATTGTGTAAACGCTCATAGTTTAAAAGTTTTCATGAATTTTTATTGCAACCTGGGCTCATTCTGTTACTCTATGCAAGCTTTATTGCTTTGCTCTCTCATTAGTGACGACTTATTATCTCTGTAAATCTTTACAGATTGATTTCGCTAGACCGAGAGCCATACGGAGCTCGGGAACTTTTAAATGACCTAGATTGCGTCATTTCTACTTTCTTACTGCATCAGTCCAGCATCGATGTCATCACATCACTGTGTTTAGGTGTGCGCACCATCGCCATAGGACTTGTCCAGACCGCCGTTTTTCCGTTGATCTGAGCCATAAGCGTTTTTTCATTAGCACTAAAAGGAAAACCCTATGAGCGAAAACACCGTTGATATTACATTTGAAAGCTTCAACCTGATCCCACAAGTTTTACAAGCCCTTAAAGATGTCGGTTATGAAACACCTTCACCGATCCAGGCGCAAGCAATTCCACCGATTTTAGAAGGCCGTGACATTTTAGGTATGGCGCAAACGGGCACCGGTAAAACCGCCGCCTTCGCACTACCATTACTATCACGTGTCGATATTAAAAACACCAACCCACAGATTCTGGTACTCGCGCCAACACGCGAATTGGCCATTCAGGTCGCTGAAGCTTTCCAAAGCTTTGCGCATCACATGAAAGGTTTTCATGTATTACCTATCTATGGTGGTCAAGAATATGGCGGTCAGATTCGTGCGCTAAAACGCGGTGCGCAAGTAGTTGTAGGCACGCCAGGCCGTGTGATGGATCACATGCGCAAAGGCACTTTAAACCTAGATAACTTACAGGCTTTGGTATTAGATGAAGCCGACGAAATGCTACGTATGGGCTTTATTGATGACGTAGAGTGGGTATTAGAACAAACACCGCAGGACCGTCAAATTGCCTTGTTCTCGGCGACTATGCCTAAAGAAGTGCATAAAATTGCGAGCAGGCATTTGAACAACCCAGTTGAAGTCATTATCAAACAAAAAACCGGTACCGCTTCAACGATTACCCAGTCTTACTGGTTGGTGAGTGGTTTACATAAGCTAGATGCGTTAACACGCATCCTAGAAGCGACCGAATTTGATGGCATGATTATTTTCGTGCGCACCAAAACCGCTACCATTGAATTGGCTGAAAAGCTCGAAGCGCGTGGCTATGCTGCAGCTGCCTTAAATGGTGACATTGCACAGAATCACCGTGAACGTATTGTTGATCAGCTTAAAAAAGGCAAGATTGATATCTTGATTGCCACTGACGTCGTGGCACGTGGTTTAGACGTTGAGCGTATCACTCACGTTGTAAACTATGACATTCCTTATGATACTGAAAGCTATGTTCACCGCATTGGCCGTACTGGTCGTGCCGGTCGTTCAGGTAATGCGATTTTGTTTGTGGCACCACGTGAACGTCGTTTGTTGCAGCAAATTGAGCGTGCGACCAATAAAAAGATCGACATGCTAACGCTACCAAGCACGCAGGACATTAACGATCAACGCGTTGAAAAGTTCAAGGCGCGTATTACCGATGCGTTAGAGCAAGAAGGCTTAGAATTCTATCAACAAATGATTGAAGACTTACAACAAGCGTCGAATGTACCAGCATTAGAAATTGCTGCTGCCTTAGCAAAACTGGTTCAAGGCGATACGCCTTTCTTCCTAGAAGACAAGCCAATGCGCCAAGCCAGCTTCCGTGACGACGATCGCGGTGCCCGTGGTGAGCGTGACTTTGGGCGCGAGCGTCCAGCACGTGGTCGCAGTGATCGTTTTGAACGCGGCGGTGACCGTCCGGAGCGTGGTGATCGTGCAGAACGCGCGCCACGTCGTCCACGCGCAGATGGCCCACCTGAATCAGGTATGAAGCGTTACCGCATTAATGTCGGTTTTGCGAATGGTGTTAAACCAGGCAATATTATTGGTGCCATTGCCAATGAAGCGAATATTGACGGTTCATCAATTCGTCAGTTGAATATTCAGGATAGCTTCAGTCTCGTTGATTTGCCGGCCGATTTATCTAAGGCGCAATTGGCTACGCTGAAAAAAACCTGGATTTGTGGTCAACCTGCAGATTTAACCGAAGTACGCGACACCGCTGCAGCACCGGGCGCGCGTCCAAAGTTGAGCCGCAAGCCAGCCGGTGCACCACGTACTAAACGTAGCATGGGTTCAGTCTAAGCAGGCCTGCTAAATTGACCTAATAAAAGAAGTAAAAGCCCCCGTCTCCATTTGGATTCGGGGGCTTTTTTATTTAGCCTGTTATTTAAACGGCACTTCGTTGGTTAAAGGGCGCTGATATTTAAACGCCATCAGGTTTTCAATGGTCGTTTCAGCAATGTGCTCAAGCGCTTCATGAGTAAAGTAGGCCTGGTGACCGGTCACTAACACATTCGGGAAAGTCAATAGGCGTTCAAAGTGGTCATCTTGGATGATGTCATCCGAATGATCTTCAAAAAATAACGGCCCCTCTTCTTCATACACATCCAAACCGACATAGCCGATATGGCGCGTCTTTAACCCACTAATCAAAGCTTTGGTATCAATGAGCGCACCACGGCCGGTATTGATAATCATCACACCTTGACGCATCTTGGCAATCGATTCATTATTGATCATCCGGGTCGTTTCAGGCGTTAACGGACAGTGCATAGAAATAATATGGGCTTGGGCATAAAGTTCATCTAAGGGCACTTGCTCAAACCCTTCTGCTGCACAAGATTCACACAAGTACGGATCATAAACCAACACCCGGCAACCAAATGCCTGTAAGCGTTTAGCGACGAGCAAGCCAATTTTTCCCGCACCGATAATGCCCACGGTTTTGCCATAAAAATCAAAGCCCAACAGACCATTGAGCGAGAAATTTCCTTCGCGCACACGGTTATAGGCTTTATAAATCTTACGGCTCAAGGCCAACATCATCCCAATGGTGTGCTCGGCAACGGCATAGGGTGAATAGGCCGGTACACGTGTTACCTTGATACCGAGTTTTTTTGCAGCGGCTAAATCGACATTATTAAAACCCGCACAGCGTAACGTGACTAGCTCAATACCATAGCCCTTTAGCTGGCTTAATACGGGTTCACTTAAATCATCATTTACAAAGGCGCTGACTGCTTGAAAACCCTGCGCATAATGTGCACTGGCAACCGTCATAGGTACTTCTAAAAAGGTTAAATCAACCTCATCGTTATCATAGTGACCCAATGCATTCTTATCATAGGGCTTGGTACTAAATACAGCGACTTTCATCTGCGCTCTCCATTAGGTAAGTGGGTTAGGTTGTTATATAGCTTAAAGTTATAACATTACATGTATCTTAAATCTAAAAAGGCTTTTAAGGATTGTTCAGTCCAAGGCGCAACTTGGTCACGAAAAGCCTTCTGCGAAGCCCAGACTTTTTGCGCCAAAGGATCACGCGCAGCCGCCGCTTCAACCACCTCCTCACTGGTTTGTTTTAAGGCAAGTAACACATCCTGCGGAAAGTGACGCAACTGGACACCATGCTGCTTAATTAAGGTATTGAGCGCCTGCTGATTGCGCGCGGTATATTCTGCCAACATATTTAAGTTGGCGACTTTCATGGCGCTGCGCACAATCACCTGTAAATCTGGCGTCAGTTCAGCAAAAGCTTTGGCATTTATCATACACTCGATAGCAGAGCCTGGCTCCTGCCAACCAGGGGTATAGTAATATTTTGCAACCCGATGAAAGCCAAAGGCTAAATCATTGTAGGGACCGACAAACTCGACCGCGTCAATCAGACCGGTCTGCATCCCTTGAAATAGCTCATTGCCCGGCAGATTAACCGGTACCGCGCCCACTTTTTCATAGACCTCAGCACCCAGGCCTGGCATACGAATCTTTAAACCACGCAAATCAGCCAAACTATTTATTTCACGATTAAACCAACCGCCCATTTGAGTGCCGGAGTTACCCGCCGCATTGGGAATTAAGCCAAAGGGTTTGTAGGCCTCCTCCCAGAGCGCCATGCCACCGCCATAATAGAGCCAACTGTTCATTTCTTCTGCAGTCAAACCCATCGGCACGACGGTAAAGAAATCTGCACTAGGCAACTTACCTTTCCAATAATAGGCGGTCGAATGACCTAATTCAGCTTGTCCCTGAGACACCGCATCAAAGACCTCGAAAGGCCCAACCAACTCTCCAGCACCAAATACTGTCACCTTTATACGACCACCGGACATCTGCTCAATGAGTTGCGCCAAATTATTCGCGCCGGTACCTAAACCTGGAAAGTTCTTCGGCCAAGAGGTCACCATTTTCCAATTAAACACCCGTTCATGATCGAGCGTGACACCTTGATCACAGTCCGCTTGGCAACCGGTTAAGCCAGTTATGCCAAGGGCCGTCGCGGCCACCGCACCGGTTAACAAAGCGCGACGTCCGAGCGCATTGGATTTAGTTTGATGATCGATTGAATCTGGCTTGGCCGACTTAACTGGCTGAGTCATCCTATTTCCTTTATTTTGGGTAGATTATGATTGCGACTACGCAGAAACTAGCTTCCATTGCTAGGTTAAAGTATCATTAAACTTTTTTATCGGATTATGCCATGTTTCTAGATGATTTCTACCAAACTCGCTCACACTCAGCCCATTTAACGTCATTTGTTATTCAGCCAGAGCAAGCCAGTCGTTTTGCTAAACATATCGCCGGTGATTTTAACCCATTGCATAATCCTGATTCTAAACGCTTTTGTGTCCCAGGTGACTTGTTATTCGCCGTCAGCTTGATGCAGCTGGGTCTAGCCAAGCAAATGACCTTTAAATTTGTGGGGATGTTAAGCGATGAGCGCGAATTAACCTTTGTGCCGGAGCAACCAGACCATTATCTGATTCAAGACAGTGACGCCAAAACCTTTTTAAGCCTGAGCCACCAAGACTGCTTAACCCAAGACCCTCAGATTATTGCGCCTTTTATTGAAGCCTATGTGGCCTTTTCTGGTGAAAGTTTTCCACATTTGCTGGTACCGATTATGGCAGAACATAATATTATGATTAATCCAGCGCGCCCAATGGTGATGTACGAAAGCATGGCCGTACATTTTGATCAACTACCCACTGAAAATATGCGTCTTGCCTATGCGGGGTATGAGATAGAATTACAAGGGAAACGGGCCCAAGTCGCGCTCAAATTTAGTATTTTAGACGGTGATAGACAGCTGGGACATGGCCACAAAACCATGTTACTCAGTGGCTTGCGTGATTATGATCCACAAGCTATGCAACAAGTGTGTGATGATTATGCCCAAATCAAGTCGAGTTATGCCGCATAGTTTTGTAGCATTAGGGTTTTAAACAAGAAGCAACTCGCTATAACCACTCAAGGAGATTGGCATGCGCTGGGTCATCATGTTGGGTTTTTTACTGGTAAATCCATTGGCCATGAGCGCTATTCATGCGCAGTCAGATGAAGCTTGGCGTGCCCAAATTCAAACCCAACCCTTGTCCGAGGTAGTCATTGAACGCTCGCAAAGTTTTGCCGCCGAAGTCATCAGCCCCAATAAAACCCAATTAGCCAGCGAGCTGAATGCCCGTGTACTGCGTATCTATACACGCCCTGGTCAGCGCGTTCAGCAAGGCCAACCCTTAGTTGAACTCGATTGCCAAGACACCCAATTACAGGCTGAACGCTTGATAGCGCAACGCCAACAAAATCAAGCCTCACTGAGCCTAGCGCAAAGCACCCAAACACGCTTAGCGCAATTACAAAACCGCGACCTTGCCGCGCTGAGTCAATTAGACGAAGTGGCCGCACAGGTGCAACAACTCCAGGCACAAGGCGATATTTTAGCGGTGGAGCAACGACTCAATGCGCGTCAAATCGAGCGCTGCACGATTAAAGCGCCGTTTACCGGCAGTGTGCTCACGCATCATGTCGGTGAAGGCCAATGGGTCAATGTCGGTCATCCCCTGTTGGAATTGCTTCAAACTGAGCAGGCTGAAATTAGCACCCAGCTACCATTTAGTTGGCTACAATCGCTAGATCATACCAGGCCTGCTGATCTGAACGCCCGCTTGCAAGTACGCGGATTAGATGACCTTGACCTGCAGCTCATCCGCCAAGCACCCCATATTGATCCAAACAGTCGCACTGTACAAGTGTGGTTTAATGCGCCCACCGACTTACCAATTGGCCTAAGTGGACAAGTGCGACTCACCCACCCACAGCCTTTCTTGCCCGCGCAGGTGATTGTGCAGCGTGGCCAAGCATTTGGCGTCTTTACCCTAGAAGACAATCAACTGAGGTTTCGTCAGCTGCAAGGTGTCCAAGAAGGACGCCCCCATACGCTGCCCGCTGATTGGCCAGACAACTTATTGATTGTGACCCAGGGCCAGCAGCGCTTAACCCGCGAGCAGGCCAATGATTAAGCGCTTTATCAGCAACGCAGTCTTAGCCAATCTGGTTTTCGCCTTAGTGTTGGTGCTCGGCACCCTGTCCTACTTGGATATGCCGCGCCAAAAAGACCCGACCATAAACTTCAACTGGATTGTGATTGTGACCGCGCTACCCGGTGCCAGCGCTGAGGACATCGAAACCCGCGTCACCCAACCGCTAGAAGATGCCTTACGCAAACTCAATGATGTCAATTTCGTGTCCAGCACCTCGCGGGTTGGTTTATCCAATATTCTGGTTAGATTTCGTGATTTAGACGATCGCACCTTTGATAAACGCATCAATGATTTACGCCGCGAAATCCAAAACAAACGCCCCGAACTCCCCGCCGATATTGTAGAGCCGATGGTCATTGAAATTACCAGTGCCAATGCCTATCCATCGGCCACACTCGTGCTAAAAGGCCAGGCTTTTGATGAAACATTACGCGCCCAAGGCTTTCAACTTAAACGCGAATTAGAACGACTGCGTGGCGTCGATCGCATTGATACCATTGGACTCGAAGACCCCGAGCTACAGGTTAGGCTCGATTTTAACCGCCTGGCTCAACTCGGTCTTAGCCCCCCGCTTGTCGCCGACATGATCGCAGCACAATGGCAGGACCAAGCCGCCGGTAAGTTGCGCGTCGGCCAAGAACAATGGCTCGTGCGCCACATTGGTCAAGACCCAAACCCGCAAGCCCTCGCACAACTGCCGCTACCGACGGCGCAAGGTGATGTGTTACTTGAAGAAGTCGCCGAGATTTTACGGGCGCGCCAAGATACCACGCAAATGGTATCGATGAATGATCAGCCAGCGGTGATGCTCGCGGTGATGAAGTCAGGCACGGCTAATACCCTTGAGCTAGTTGAACGTTTAAGCGATTTTATTGTTGATTATAATCAACAATATGCCGCACAAGGCTTAACCCTAACCCTCGCCGATGACCAAACCCAATCCACCCGTGACGCCATTAGCATGATGCAAACCAATGCGCTACAAGGTTTGACGCTGGTGCTGCTTGTCAGTTGGCTGTTTTTAGGATGGCGCATTGGGGTATTGGTCGCAATGGCCATTCCCTTCTCGCTAACCGGGGTGTTTATTGTGCTGAATCTGAGCGGCGAAACCCTCAACCTCACGGTCTTATTAGGCATTATTATTGCGCTGGGGATGTTGGTCGATGTGGCGGTCGTCATGATCGAGGCGATGCATCAACAGATGCACCGTGGCCGCAATACACTCGATGCCGCGCTTGAAGCGATGCGCGAAGTAGGCTGGCCACTCGTCGCGGCGGTACTCACCACCATTGCAGCTTTTTTACCGCTGATGTTGCTGCCCGGTATTTTGGGCGACTTCATGCGCATTGTGCCACTGGTGGTGACCATTGCGCTGATTATCAGCCTGATTCAAGCCTTTTGGATGCTCCCGTCTCAAAGCCATGCCATGCATCTTAAAGCCGACCAAAAACACCACCTAACGCCGGGGCGCGAAAGACGCCTAATGAAACTGCGCAACCTCTATGGCCGGGCACTGGTCAAAAGTTTTCGCCACCCCTGGCTGACCATGTTGGTACTGGCAAGCACTTTTGCATCGGCCATTTACCTTGTCTCGTCTGAGCGAATTACCACCAACTTTTTTGCCTCCGACACCCTGGATATTTTCTACTTAAATGTCGAACTCCCCACCGGCACGCCCATCGACCAAACCCTAGTTAAAACACGCGAAATAGAAAGACTTGCGCAGGCCTGGTTACAGGCTGGTGAAGGTCGCGCACTGGTCAGTTATGCCGGACAAATGTTTACCGAAACGGAACCGCTGATTGGTGAAAACCTAGGGCAGGTATTTATTAGCCTGCACCCCGCATCGCAACGCGAACGAAGTGCCGACACCATTATTGATGGGTTGCGTGATCACATCACAACCAACGCCCCCGCACCGGCCGAGGTCGGTGTGCTTAAACTATCCGGTGGCCCACCCAGCTCAAAACCCATTAGTGTTAAGGTGCGCGGCGATGATTACACCGAGATTGCGGCTGCCGTAGCTGACTTAACTGCGCTACTCGAGCAAATCCCAGGAGTGACTGACATTCAAAATGATGCCACCTTGGGTAGCCCACAACTGGTGACCCAGCTTAATATGCCAGCGATTCGACAAGCCGGCCTGGACCCAATGACCGTGGTACGCAGTTTACGTTTATTAACCGATGGAGAAGTGGTCGCGCAACTCAATGACCGAGGGGAGCAAGTCGATTTACGTGTTAGAGGCGCCGTCCCCCAAACGGACGACATCCAGGCCTGGTTAGCCACGCAAATCACCAGTCCAAGCGGGCAGCGTATTGCCTTAGCCGAATTAGTGACCGTGGATATCCGCCAAGGCTTCGTTAGTTTGCGCCATCATAACTTCAGCCGTGCAATCACCCTAGAGGCCGATATCGATCGAAGTCAGATTGACACCCTCACAGCAAACGCAACACTGCAGGCCGCGTGGGACGATATCGCCGCGCAACACCCCGGCATTAATCTCGATTTTTCTGGCGAACTGGATGAAATCAACGAATCGCTGAATGCGATGTTGATGCTGTTTGTAATGGGCGTTGGGCTAATGTACCTGATTTTAGGCGCGCAATTTAGAAGCTATTTTCAGCCCTTTATTATTTTGCTTACTATCCCGATGGCGTTTACCGGTGTGGCCTATGGACTTTGGATCAGCGGTTACCCATTGAGCTTATATACCCTGTATGGCGTAGTGGCGCTCTCAGGTATCGCGGTCAATGCGGCTATCGTGTTAATTTCGGCGGCCAATTCCCGCCGTGCCAGTGGCATGTCTAGCTTGCATGCGATTGTCTATGCCGCTCGCCGTCGCTTGGTGCCCATTTTAATTACCACATTTACCACCATGGCCGGCTTAATGGGTCTGGCCATCGGCATGGGCGGCCATTCGCTGATGTTTAGTCCGGTCGCCACCGCGATTGTCTGGGGCATTGGTGTGTCAACGCTACTGACGCTGTTTACGATTCCATTGTTTTATCGCCTTACCGCCAATCGCCCGGCGCTGTTATCTCGTTAAATTCATTTTGAACCCCACGCCATCCGACCAGGCCTGCTTAATGATTAAGCAAGCTACTTACTCATGCCAAAATATAATATTTAGCCTTGACTAAATATTATATTATCATTACCATTAATCAAAATATTTTATAAAAACTTTTTATTAGTAATAAAAAACTCAGGAGTTAACCATGCTTAAGGCCAAACGAATTGTTCACGCTCTAGGCTATCTGAGTGTCAGTAGCAGCCTAGCCCTTATCAGTCCACAACTGCTAGCAAGTACTGATACCGATACTACATTAGAGCGCATCTCGGTGATTCAAACCGGTTCCATTATGAGTCAAACAGAGAGCGAAGTGGTACGCCCAGTGGCGGTGATTGAAGGCGAACAAATGGAGCAGCGTCGTGCCGGTACGATTGGTGAGGCCTTGGACGGTTTGCCCGGGATCAGTAATGCAGACTTTGGTCCAGGTGTGGGGCGCCCGGTAATTCGTGGCTTGCAGGGTTCACGGGTTGCGGTATTAGAAGACGGGGCGCGTGTCAGTGATGTATCCGGTGAAGGTGCCGACCATGCCGTAGCCAGCTCGACCCTGCGCGCCGATTCGGTTGAAATTATTCGCGGCCCCGCCACCTTACTCTATGGATCGGGAGCCACCGGCGGCGTGGTGAATGTGGTGTCCGGCCGTTTTAGTCCAATTATCGGTGACCGCGCTAATGGTGCGGTGCAAGCGTCTTATGGGCTTAATGGCCACGACCGTCGTACCGGAGTTGCATTAGAACTACCCGTGTCCGGGGAAATGGCGGTTCGTTTAGATGCCGATTATCGCAACACCGACAACTTCGCTATCAAGGGTTTTCAAACAGTTGATGGCGAGGGCAAACGTAATGAACTGTTAAACAGTGATCTTGAAAGCCGCAACTTAGCGATTACGGGTGTGTATGCCGGTGAGCGCGGTTTTTTGGGCCTAGGCTTTAGTCAATGGACCAGTGACTATGGGGTGCCTGAAGCTGATCCTGATGACTATGATCGCATTGAGGCGGAGTCAAAACGCTTTGACTTGAAAGGCGAACTCTATGATCCGATGCCAGGGTTTAATACAGCACGTTTCAGCCTAGCTTACACCGATTTTTATCAAGAAGAATGGGAGTATGAGTACGGCAAAAAAGCCGATCTTGAAGCCATTTTCAAACAAAAAGAATTCGATTTGCGCTTGGAACTGACCCATGACCCGATTGCCAACTGGACAGGGGTGATTGGTCTTGATTACAACAACACCAAGTTTGAAGCCGAAGACGACGGTGAAGCCTTTTTTATTCGCCCGAGCGAGCGCAATGCAATTGGTGTGTTTAGTATGCAAGAAAGACCGACTTCTTGGGGGCAATTCGAAGTCGGCTTTAGACTGGGTTACGACCAGTTTAATCCAGAGCGCGTAAACGATAATGCAGTTAATAGTGTTGATTTCCGTGGGCAGACCTTAACTTTTGAAGAGAATTTGGCCAATAAATCCTACCTGACTACCGGCATTGCTTTGGGTGCGTTATTTAATTTAGACAGCGAGCATAAACTGCGTGCCGGTATTAGCCGCTCTGAGGCCGCGCCCGGCCCAGAACAGCTTTATGCCTTTGGCCGTCATGGTGCCGCTGGCACCTTTGAAATCGGCAACCCTGATCTGAAAAAAGAAACCTACTTAAATACCGAGGTCAGCCTCCTGCGTCAACAAGGCAGCTTGCGTTATGAAGCCACTGCGTTTGTTAATTTGGTCGATAACTTTATCTATTATCTAAACGACATAAATTCCGACGGTACCCCGC
This sequence comes from Thiomicrospira aerophila AL3, assembly GCF_000227665.2. Lineage (NCBI taxonomy): Bacteria > Pseudomonadati > Pseudomonadota > Gammaproteobacteria > Thiotrichales > Piscirickettsiaceae > Thiomicrospira > Thiomicrospira aerophila. The sequence continues at coordinate 1,887,075 of NZ_CP007030.1, forward strand.
GCCGTGTAAATGAAAATGGACAAGATGATTCAAACGGTGAACTACTGGTCTATAACGCCCAAGACGATGCAATTTTTTATGGTGTGGAACTCAGCGGTGCGATCGACCTTGCCACTCAACTGCCGCTAACCCTGCGTGCCAGCGGTGATTATTTGCGTGGTGAACTGCGTGACGGTGGCAATCTGCCGCGCATGACCCCACCCCGTGTTGGCGTAGGTGCAGATACGCGTTGGAGTGACTTTAAATTCAGCGTGGATTACCGTTATCACTTTAAACAAACCCAAACCGCCGAAGCGGAAGACGCAACCGATGGCTTTGGCACACTTGGCTTTGATTTAGCCTATACGCCGGCGAATATCAAAGACCTGCGTTTGTTCCTACAAGGGCGCAACCTGACCAATGAAAGTGGTCGTTTACATCAAAGCTTCTTTAAAAACGAAGCCCCAATTACCGGGCGCAACTTTACTGCTGGTGTGCGTTACCAGTTTTAAGCATGGCTAGCTGTTTTTTTTATTGGTTTAGTTTATTGATTTAGTTCGTTCCTCTACCAAGTTTCATACGACGACTTGGCTTGGCCGCATTACGCGGCCTTTTTTATTTCCCCGCGAAAACCCATACCCCATCCAAAACCTACAGCTGATTAGCGGCAATTTCGCTTACAAATTATTGACTTGCGCGCCTTACATGGTAAGCTTTCACAGCTAATAAACTTTATTTATAACTTCGATCAGGAAAAACATGAGCCTACTTGCCTTTAACTTGCCCATAGTAGCTTTGTTGCCCTTTGTTGGTGCGGCCTTAGCCGCTTGGGCTTCAAGATTTCATCGTGTTGCATCGGCATGGGTATCGGCGGGGATTACCGTCCTTGCCCTTGCCTTCCTTGCGCCGGCCATCAGTCTGCCTTTTGCAGGGGAAACCCTTATCCAAAGTTGGGCCTGGATGCCTAGCATCGGATTGGATTTTGCCTTTCGCTTAGACGGCTTAGCGCTGTTATTCGCCCTACTGATTCTGGTAATTGGTTTACTCATCATTATTTATGCCCGTTACTATCTATCGGCCAAAGACTCGATGGGACGCTTCTTTGCCTATTTAATGATGTTTATGGGCTCGATGTTAGGTATTGTTCTGTCAGAAAACCTATTGCAACTGGTGGTGTTCTGGGAGCTGACGTCGCTCAGCTCGTTTTTACTGATTAGTTATTGGCAACACCGTCAAGATGCCCGTCACGGCGCGCGCATGGCGCTAGCGATTACCGGTGCAGGTGGTCTGGCACTATTGGGCGGTGTTCTACTCCTTGGCAACATTGTTGGCAGCTACAACCTTACTGATGTACTCGCTGCCGGTGACATGATTAGAAATCATGAGCTCTACTTGCCTATCCTGATTTTGATTTTATTAGGTGTATTCACCAAATCCGCCCAGTTTCCGTTCCATTTTTGGTTACCTCATGCGATGGCCGCACCGACACCAGTATCGGCTTATCTGCATTCGGCAACCATGGTTAAGGCGGGCATTTTCTTACTAGCGCGCTTCTTCCCGGCACTATCCGGCACGCCAGAATGGACATGGATTGTGGGTACAGCAGGCCTGCTAACCTTTATGATTGGCGCCTACACCGCCATGTTCAAGCACGACTTAAAAGGCCTGCTTGCCTATTCCACCATCAGTCATTTAGGTTTAATTACCCTTCTGTTCGGTTTTGGTACCCAGATGGCAGCGGTTGCGGCCATTTTCCACATTATTAACCATGCCACCTTTAAAGCCTCGTTGTTTATGGTGGCTGGGATTATTGACCATGAAACCGGCACCCGCGATATGCGCAAACTCAGTGGTTTGCTCAAGTATATGCCACATACTGCGGTCCTTGCGATGATTGCCGCGGCCGCTATGGCCGGTGTACCCTTAATGAACGGCTTCTTAAGTAAGGAAATGTTCTTTGAACAAGCGGTCTTTGCCGCTGAAACAAGTGTTTGGGCCTGGGCTATTCCGGTCCTGGTGACCTTGGCCGCCATCTTCTCAGTGGCTTACTCACTGCGCTTTATTCATGACGTGTTCTTTAATGGCGAACCGAAAGACTTGCCAAAAGTGCCTCATGAGCCACCGCGTTTTATGAAAATCCCAGTCGATTTATTAGTCGTCATTTGTTTAGCGGTGGGTATTTTGCCGATGTTTACTGTGGCACCGATCTTAGCGGTTGCCGTGGCGGGCACCTTGCAAGCCACGCCACCAGAGTATAGCCTGTCAATTTGGCATGGTTTCAACTTGCCACTCTTTATGAGTATCCTGGCATTGGCACTGGGTGTGGGTGTTTACATGATTCGTGAACGTCTATACAAGTTACATGACCAAATTTTAGGCCGTGTCGATGCACGAATCGGCTACAACGCATTACTCAATGCCACCCTTACCCTGTCGTTGAGCGTCACGCGTCGCTTTGATAAAGGCTCGTTACAGCACGCATCGGTATGGGTAATAGGTGCAGGCCTGGTCGCCGGTGTGATTGGCTTTATGACGGTAGATGCGCCATTATTCGGTGATCGTGCCGCCTTGCCAATTGATGCGGTCACCCTGACGGCAGCGATAGTATTGATAGCGGCAACCATCATGACGGTTGTCATCCATCAACAGCGTTTTCTTAGCTTAATCTCAATTGGGGTGGTGGGGCTTATCATCGCGCTAGGCTTTGTTAAATTCTCTGCACCCGACTTGGCGCTAACACAACTTTCAGTCGAAATTGTCACCATTGTGCTGTTATTGTTAGCGCTTTATTTCTTACCACAAACCAGCCCAAAAGAAATCGGCAAGCTACGTCTTGGTCGCGATGCGGTCATAGCCGTGGTGACCGGTGTCGGAGTAACGCTACTGACCCTTGCGGTTTTAACACGTGATTTCGCACCGATTTCAGAGTTCTTCCTCGAAAACTCTGTACCTGGTGGTGGGGGTACCAACGTGGTTAACGTCATTCTCGTTGACTTCCGTGGTATTGATACCCTCGGTGAAATCGTGGTGTTGGCTCTAGCAGGCTTAGGTATCTATGCGATGCTAGAAGGCATGAAACTGCCCGCACCTGATCGCGATGCTCAAGGTCGCTTCTGGAACCCAGACACCCATCCAGCGATTATGCAAACGTTAACTCGCTTGTTATTACCTTTAATGCTATTAGTCGCGGTCTTTATCTTCTTGCGTGGCCACAACTTGCCTGGTGGCGGCTTTATCGCCGGTCTAATTGCTTCGGTAGCCTTAATTGTGCAATACCTCGCTAACGGTATTGACTGGACTAGCGATCGCCTCAAGGTCGATATGCATACGGTCATTGCTTATGGCTTATTAATTGGTACCGGAACAGGTTTAGTGTCGATTGCTATTGGCTTCCCATTCTTAACCTCGACCTTCGAATATTTAACCTGGCCTGTGGTCGGTAAGTTTGAAGTCGCTAGCGCCATTGCATTTGATATTGGCGTATTCTTAGTCGTGGTGGGCGCAACGGTATTGAGCTTAGTTCAGCTAGGCAAACTCAGTCGAGCTTCACACGGATATGCACCGCAACAGGAGAAAAACTAATGGAATGGCTAGTTGCAATTGTGATTGGCGTAATGACCAGCGCCGGAGTTTACCTGACGCTGCGTGCGCGTACCTTTCCGGTCGTACTCGGCCTTACCATGCTCGCTTATGCAGTTAACGTGTTCTTATTTACGATGGGACGCTTAACCATAGGGCAACCGGCGGTCATTGATGCCGCCGCTGCTGGCTATGGTGATCCATTGCCACAAGCCTTGGTATTAACCGCGATTGTTATTGCCTTTGGTATGACTGCATTTTTGATTGTATTGGCTCTAAAAGCCCGCAGTGAGTTAGGCAATGACCATGTGGATGGCCTACACCGCGCCCATGATGAGCAGGAGACTAAATAATGATGCAATTGACCGCTTTTCCGGTATTACTGCCATTAGTCGCTGGCTTTATTCTGTTATTTGCGCGTATGGGCGGCTTAAAGCTCCAACGCGCCCTTAACCTGCTTATTACGATTGGCCTCATTTTTGTCAGCATTGAAATGCTCAAAGTCGCCAATACCGGCGCGATAGAGGTCTATTTATCGGGTAACTGGATCGCCCCTTTTGGTATCGTATTTGTACTCGATCGCCTGTCGGCTCTGATGATATTTATAACCGCCATTCTGGCCCTTGGCTCACTTTGGTATGCGATTGCGACCAATTACGATGCCAAAGGCAGCCACTTCCATGTGCTGTTCCAGCTGCAAGTATTTGGTTTAAATGGCGCCTTTATGACCGGGGACTTGTTTAACCTGTTCGTCTTCTTCGAAGTGATGCTATTGGCTTCTTATGGCTTACTGCTACACGGTGGCGGACGCTTACGTACCAAAGCCGGCTTGCACTATGTAGTCATCAACATGATTGGTGCCACGTTATTTTTGTTTGCGGTCGGTGCGCTCTATGGTGCGACGGGAACCTTAAATATCGCAGATATGGCGGTGAAGATTGCAGAAGCGCCCGCTGAAAATCGTGCGCTGATTGCGGCAGCAGGCCTGCTACTGCTCGTGGTGTTCGGGATTAAAGCGGCAATGTTCCCACTCTATTTGTGGCTTCCTACCGCTTATGCAAATACCTCGGCACCGGTGGCCGCCCTGTTTGCCATCATGACCAAGGTGGGTATCTACTCGATTATCCGTGCACATGGCACCATATTCGGTGATGATGCCGGCGATTTAGCCTTCTACTATGCACCTTGGGTGTTAGGCTTGGGGATTATCACCTTGGCACTCGCTGCGTTAGGTGTATTAGCTGCGCGCGGCTTACGCGAGCAGGTTGCCTATTTGGTGCTGGCGTCTGTGGCAACCCTGCTAATCGGGGTAGGTATTGCGACACCAGCGGCGATTTCTGCCACCATTTACTACATGGTTCACTCCACACTCATTGCAGGTGGCATGTTCCTACTCGCTGATGTGATTGCACGTGGACGTGGTGATACCGATGATCGTTTCGAGTCATCGCCCATTATGGCAAATGGGGTCATGATCGGGAGTGCCTTTATGTTTGGCGCCATTGCCATGACCGGCATGCCGCCACTATCAGGCTTCTTTGGCAAAATGCTCATTCTTGGCGCGGCCATGGATCATGCATGGTTAGCCGCGATTTTTGCGGTGGTCTTGATTGCCAGCTTATTAAGCATTGTCGCTATGGCGCGCTCTGGCTCCTTGTTGTTTTACCGCACACAACCGAGTGAACAAGCCCCTGGTGAGCCATTGAATAAATCCGCTTTTGTGGCCGTAGCAGCTCTATTTGCGACCGCACCGATTATGATTATATTTGCTCACCCGATTACGGCCTACACGGATCTAGTCGCTGCCCAGGTATTTGATGCGGCCAGTTATATTGATGCAGTCTTAAGTACCCCTGCCACGGAGAGAAAATGATGCTTAAACGAGTCCTACCTCATCCGATTTTATCGTTTATATTGTGGTTAGCATGGCTGCTCCTTAACAACAGCTTTGACCCTGGCCACATGGTATTAGGCGCTATTTTAGCCATCTTCATTCCTTGGTTTACGGCGGCTTTTTGGCCAGAGAAAATCAAGGTACAAAAACCCGCTACCTTAGCCAAGTTTTTTGCCGTCGTGCTTTGGGATATTATGGTAGCTAACTTTGCCGTAGCCAAATTGATCTTAGGCCGCAATGACAAATTGCAACCCGGCTTTTTTGAAGTGCCGCTCGATATTACGACGCCCATTGGGATAAGTATTTTAGCGAATACCATTTCATTGACCCCAGGAACGGTGTCCTGCGACCTGTCACCGGATCAGACCAAATTAATTATTCACGCATTGCACATTGATGATCAAGCGCAGATGATTGCCGACATCAAGCAGCGTTATGAGCGTCCATTGAAAGAGGTATTTGCCCCATGCTAGACATTGTCATTCCAATTGCCTTTGCCATGGTCAGTGTGGCACTGTTCTTGAGTTTATACCGGGTCATTATTGGCCCCGAGTTACCTGACCGCATCTTAGCGCTGGATACGCTGTATATTAATTCGATTGCCCTCTTAATTCTGCTAGGCCTGCACCTGGGCAGTGCGCTCTATTTTGAAGCGGCGCTGCTGATTGCGGTAATGGGATTTGTAGGCACCGTTGCGCTCAGCAAATATTTGCTGCGCGGTGACATCATGGAATAAGGACCGACTATGTTAGAGTTTATTTTATCGTTATTAATTTTAATCGGAGCCTTCTTTACACTCGTTGGCTCGATTGGCCTGTACAAGCTGCCGGATTTTTATATGCGCTTACACGGCCCCACCAAAGCGACTACGCTCGGTGTCGGTGCAATTTTGATTGCCTCCGCGGTATTTTTTACCGTGCGTGGTGAGGGAATCAGTTTGCACGAACTCTTAGTAACAGTGTTCTTATTCATCACCGCACCCGTCAGCGCGCACTTGATGGCCAAAGCGGCGTTACACATCAAAACCAAACGCCTTGAGCGCACGCAATCGAGCTTAAGCCAAGAGTAATACTAAGCGATAACCCTCTATTGACGCTAAAGCATCACATCCTGCTTTGGCGTCACAAATCTTTCCTCTAGCTGCCATCTGCCTGTCACATTCACCCCCTAGACTGACGCTTATTCTTTTGAGATTAAGGTCATGATGCTAACACCTGCCCTACCCGAATGGTTACAAACTCACCACGAAGACGCAGACACCAAATCTGCCCCCATCAAAGTACGCAGCATTTGGATTTCTGACATTCATCTTGGCTCCAAGGGTGCAAAAGCCACACAGCTCAGTGAATTTTTAAAACGTTATGACTGCGATCACCTCTACTTAGTTGGCGACATCATTGATGCCTGGCGGATGAAAAAAACCAATTTCTGGCCACAAGACCACACTAACGTGATTCGTCGCATTCTAACGCGCGCTAAACGCGGCACCAAAGTGGTTTATATAACCGGTAACCACGATGATGTGTTACGTCGCTATTCAGGCATTAACTTTGGCAATATTCAACTGGCTGATGAATGGCAGCACACGACCGTTAAAGGTGAAAAGCTATGGATTATTCATGGTGACCAGTTTGACGGCGTAGTGCAATGTCATCGCTGGCTAGCCTTGTTAGGCGATTGGGCCTACGAATGGATGTTAACCGTGAATCGTTGGTTTAATAACCTTCGTCATCGCATGGGTTTTGGCTACTGGTCGCTTTCTGCCTATTTAAAGCATCGCGTTAAACGCGCGGTTAATTTCATCAGTGATTTTGAAGAGGCGGTTGCGAAAGCCGCGGCACAAAAAAAGGTAAACGGAGTGGTCTGCGGCCATATTCATCATGCTGAAATAAGACCCTTTGCAAATAACATCACCTATTATAACTGTGGCGATTGGGTTGAATCACTGACCGCGCTGGTTGAGCTAGATGACGGTGAACTGAAGCTGCTTAAATGGGCGGATATTCAGCCCAATCTGGCCCCCTTCTCTAATGATAAGGAAGCAGCATAATGACCCTTCCTATTGCTATTAAACGCCGTATCGCGTTGGTCACCGACGCTTGGCAACCCCAAGTCAACGGTGTTGTGACGACACTAACGCAACTGGTCAATGAACTTCGCCAGCAAGGACATGAGGTGCGCGTTTTTCATCCTTACGACTACCAAACCCTGCCTATGCCCAGCTACCCATCAATTCCATTAGTGTGGTGGGCTAAAGACTTCCGCAGACAGCTTATTGAATGGCAACCCGATCACTTGCATATTGCCACCGAAGGCCCATTGGGATGGCGAGCGCGTTCGCTAGCACGCAAGCAGGCCTGGCCCTTTACCACCGCCTATCACACCAAATACCCTGAATACGTCTATGCCCGTACCAGGCTGCCACTAAAATTGATGTATAGCTTGTTAAGACAATTTCATGCCCCGGCACAAACTACCTTTGCGCCGTCAGATCATCTGATCACTGAGCTAGAACAGCGCGGCTTTAAACACTTAAAACGCTTAAGTCGTGGCGTCGATCAAACGCACTTTCACCCCAAAAAGCGCCAAGAGCTTCCCTATCTAAGACCGATTTATCTGTACGTAGGGCGCATTGCGACTGAAAAAAATCTCGCCTCTTTTTTACGCCTAACCCTCCCAGGCACACAAATCGTGGTCGGTGATGGCCCTGACCGTGAGTATTTAAGCAACCGCTATCCCAAAGCCATATTTGTGGGTGAAAAATTTGGTGAAGAACTCGCCCAATACTACGCCAGCGCTGATGTATTCGTCTTTCCTTCTAAAACAGATACCTTTGGACTCGTCAATATCGAGGCGATGGCTTCTGGGACACCCGTAGCCGCCTATCCGGTCACCGGCCCAATTGATATTGTGCAAAATGGGGTAAATGGTTATCTCGATGACAATCTGTTTGAAGCAATTACCGAAGCCTTATCGGTTAAACGCCAGAAAGTGCGCGCTAGCGTGGAATCCTTTCAATGGAATAGTGTGACCCAAGATTTTTTAGCTAACTTGGCACTGATTAAACATCACCCAAGCCCATTGAATCAAGCTACAGCCCAAGCAACTAACCAAGCCAGCCCAGTTGCGTTATCAAAAGAAAACTGAGCAGGCCTGGGGATAACTGCTAAAATAAACTTTTTTCAATTTAGCCTGCCCTATTTTCATGAACTCAGCTCAACTTATTCTTATTGATAAACGCAACCAACCGCTTAAAGACTATATCGTAGCGGTTGCTGCCTCGGATGGTTTAGACATTAAAGGCGTCCAAGTTATTGCCTCACCTGCCAAAGGTGAAAAAGCCTTACTAACGGCTGGTTTGCGCATCCCCCCTCTCGAAGACTTTGATTTTGATACGCAGAAAATAGCGCAACACACTCTTGATCAACTATTAATCAACGAAGAAGTGTTAAGTTGTGACAGCTTTATTGCGCAGGCAAGTCAAGACGAAAGTATCTGTGACAATCTGCGTAAATCCAAACACAAACTGGCCTTGGCCATTGAAGCCTTAATCAGTGAGTTTACGCAATCCAGTGTCACTGATTTGATTCGTGATAACCGTAATGATGCGCTGTACAAACTCAAACAGCAGGCCAAAGAACTGAAGAACAAAACCATTCTGTGCCTTGATATTGAAGCAACGGATATTTCAACCAATCCTGAAGCCGACATTATTCAGCTGTCAGTTTGTGACCTTGAGGGTCATGAAAAGCTCAATCAGCTCTACAACCCTGGCTACCCTATTCCACCCAATGAAAAACATACTATCACCACCGAGATGGTAGCCGATGCACCCAAAATTGAAGATTGCTGGCCCGACATTCATGCACTATTACAACAAGCTGACATTATTCTGGCTTACAGCACTGAAAGCGATTTTAGCTACCTCAAAAACACTGCTGAGAAAAAACAACTTCCGTTTGAATTAGACTATGGCAAATGGTTAGATGTCGCTGAATTTAGTAAAGAACTGGTCGGCGCCATGCGCTGGCATTCGGAGCGGATGCACTGGTTTTGGAAAACACCGAAGCTGACCATTGCGTATGAGCGCATTCTTAACAAACCTTTTCCGGGTGATGCGCATGATGCCCTAGCAGATGCGCGCGCCACCGCAGAGCTGATGCAGGGTATGCTAAAATTAGGTGCGAACTCAGATATTAAAGCCAAAGAAACGCCCAAAGCTGATGCCAAGGTATCCAATAACTTGTTTGCGATGGCATTTGCTAAAGCGAAGAAAAAGTAGGCCAGACTATGCAACAACCCAAGACATTTTTAGACCTAGAAGCCGCCAAAAAAGGTGATCAATTTGATTGGTCATTCTTTAAAGAACAGCTTAAATTTGATCAAGACGGCTTAATGCCGGCTATTGCCCAACAACACGATACCGGCGAAGTCCTGATGCTTGCCTATATGAATCTTACTGCGTTAGAAGAAACACTGGCTACCGGTCGGGTGTGCTATTGGTCACGCTCGCGCCAAGCCTTCTGGCGCAAAGGCGAAGCCTCTGGTCAAATTCAACGCCTGGTCGCTGCACGTCTTGACTGTGATGGCGACACGCTGCTGCTGCAAGTCGATCAAACCGGTCCAGCCTGTCATACAGGCCGCTCAAATTGTTTTTATAATGGTATTGATGGGCAACACCTCACCATCTTATCCGATCCGCTAATTGACCCAAGCCAACTTTACGGCCACAGTCATACCCCTAAATAGCAGCCAATAAAAAGCCCGAGTAAACACTAGGCTTACTCGGGCGGCTTAGGAGAGCGTTAAAGCTTGCGCTTATTCAGCTGAGGCCACTGACTCGCGTGCATCAAAATTCCAGCTTAAAAAACCACCTGGCTGTTCTTCTAAACTTGCGACCGCTTCTTCAGTCACCGCTACAGCCGGGACATCCAACTTACAGCCAAATGCCCAACTAATCGTTTCCTCTGACTGAGCCATAACGCCCGTCGAACCCAAAACTAAACTACCAGCTAATGCCATAGATGCAAATAATTTCATGTAAAACTCCTTTTGATGAATTACTCAATGTCAAAAACAGTTTACAACCATACAAAAAACTTATCAACCCATAGAATAAAAATATATTATAAAAATCTAATATTAATAAACCCTAATTGGTTTTAATGCCATTACGGCCATTGTTCGCGCGGATTAAACCCGCGCTGTTCAGCCATTTGCTGATACCAGGCCTGGTCTTCCTCGCTCACTGCAGGCGGAATTTGAATCAATACCTGGACCACTAAATCTCCGGCTGGCTTACCATAACCACGCCCTTTTAAACGCAACCGCTTGCCTGAGGGGGTATTAGGCGGCAAGGTTAATTGAATTTTGCCTTGCAAGGTCGGCAAGGTCACTTTGCCGCCCAAGGCGGCTTCCCAAGGGGTAACCGGCAAATCGAGCACCAACTGCTCATCTTCAAAACGATAATAGGCATGGGGCAATAAACTAATCGCTAAATACAAATCACCATTGGGGCCACCATGTCGGCCTGGCTGCCCTTGACCACTTAAGCGGATTTTTTGGCCGTCTTTCACACCAGCAGGAATCTTGACTTCCAGCGAGCGCGATTCATAACCCTTTGAAACCTTAATACGTCGTTGCTGACCCGACATGGCCACCTCTAGCGTAAGGCTAATGGCGACCTGCTGATCTTGTCCTTTAGCAGGCCTGGCACCGCCAAAGCCGCTGCCAAACGGATTTCCACCCGCACCGCCAAAACCACCCTGCCCCCGAAATAGCGACTCAAACAAATCACTAAAGCCACCGGCACCGCCGCCCATGCCACCGCCAAACATCTGCTCAAAACCCGGCGGTGGCTCAAACTGCTGACCTTGACGATAATTGCTGCCGAGCTGATCATACATGGCGCGTTTTTTATCATCACTTAAGACTTCATAAGCCTCACTAATGGCTTTAAATTTCGTTTCATCTCCGTCGGGCTTATCAGGGTGATAACGCCCAGCCAATTTTCGATAGGCCTTTTTAATGGTGGCTGCATCGGCATTGCGCTCCACACCCAGCGTTTGGTAGTAATCCTGAAATTCCATGGCATTCCTTTTTAAGCTCAATTTATGCTATCCATTATGGGGGCGATTGAGCGGTTTTCAAGCAAACCCTTACACGATAGACCGCTATTAGCAGTTGCTCAATCCAACCAATCCCTTGATAATAGCTAGGCTGACATTTTGAGGTTTTTATGAGCGAACATCCTAACGCGTTATACATTCGGCCACAGGGCACGTTGCAAGTTTTATCCCAACACGAAGCGGAACAGCTTTGCGATACGAGTGAGCGAGGACTCAATGAATTATTTCGCCAGTGTTGCTTAGCTGTGCTTAATACCGGAAGCGACCTAGACAGCGGCTTAAAACTACTCGAAGAATATAAAAATTTCGACATAAAAGTTACCACACGCGGTCGCGGTATCGAACTGATTATTTGCAATCCACCCGCTAAGGCGTTTATTGATGGCGAACTGATAGCCGGCTTAAAAGAACATCTTTTTGCCGTGGTGCGCGACCTGCTTTATACCCAAAACAGTATTTTAGATTCTGGCAATTTTGACTTAAATGACTCCGCAGGTATTACCAATGCCGTATTCCATATGCTGCGCAATGCCGAAGTGATGCACACAGATGAATCGCCCAATCTTGTGGTCTGTTGGGGCGGTCACGCAGTGCCACGTCATGAATATGAATATGCCAAACATGTCGGTTATTCACTCGGCTTACGCAAGATGAATGTTTGTACCGGCTGCGGACCCGGTGTGATGAAAGCACCGATGAAAGGGGCCGCCGTTGGCCATCACAATCAACGCTTTTTTAACCGCCGTTATATTGGCCTTACCGAGCCAGGCATTATTGCGGCAGAAGCGCCCAATGCGGTAGTAAATGAACTGGTGATTCTGCCCGACATTGAAAAGCGCTTAGAGGCCTTTGTGAGATTAGGCCATGGCATTATCATCTTCCCGGGCGGACCAGGGACGCTTGAAGAACTGCTCTATATTCTGAGTATTCAGCTGCACCCCAACAATCAGCAGCAAGTGTTGCCATTAGTTCTGACAGGCAATCGTCATAGTGATGTGTATTTTGAAAAAATTGAACAATTTATTGAGCTGGCTTTGGGTATGGAAGCCCTTTCGAAGCTCAATATCATAATTAATGACCCTGAAGCCGTAGCACTCTATATGAAAGAGCAAATGAATTTAGTGCGTCAAGACCGCAAGGACACCAGTGATGCCTATTATTTTAACTGGCAACTCTATATCGACCCACCCTTACAGCAGCCTTTTCACCCAACCCATGAAGCGATGGCTGGCTTAAATTTAACCCGCAATCAACCGCTGCATTTACTTGCCTCACAACTGCGCTGTGCCTTTTCTGGCATCGTAGCGGGTAATGTGAAGGCCGAAGGCATTCGAGCTATTGCCGAAAAAGGGCCTTATCAACTGCAAGGCGACCCGGATATTATGGCTGCTCTAGATGACCTACTGGCCTTTTTAGTGGCTCAAAAACGCATGAAACTCGATGCAGAGGACTACCAGCCCTGCTATGACATTTTACGTGCTACTTTATAAAACCAAACAAGGCGTTGACTATGAATTTTGCCGATTTTGATCTTGATGACCGCCTACTTGAGGCGTTACGCGAGGTGCACTTTAACCGCCCCACACCCATTCAACAGCAGGCCATTCCTGCGTTGATGGCCGGCGAAGATGTCCTGGCCGGCGCTGCAACCGGTACCGGCAAAACTGCCGCATTTGTGCTACCGGTACTGCAACATATTATTGATAATCCACAGGGTTATTCACCCAACCCGCGCGCGCTATTATTAGCCCCCACTCGCGAACTCGCTCTGCAAATTCGACAGGTGGTGAAATCACTCAGCCGTCACCTAGATCTGCGCTCGGTTGCGATTACCGGAGGGTTAGCCCAGGATAAACAGCGTGCTTTATTAACCCAGCCTTATCAAATTTTGATTGCCACGCCCGGTCGCTTACTTAATCTCGTTGAACAAGATGAAATTGATCTATCTGAACTCGAACTGGTGATGATTGATGAAGCCGACCGGATGCTCGATATGGGCCAAGGTCCAGATGTTTATGCGCTACTCGATGCGATTCCCGATAGTTTTCAAGCAGGCCTGTTTTCGGCGACACTATCGGGCAGTGGCATTGAACGCTTTGCACAGCGTATGCTAGATGACCCAACTATTATTCAAGTCGATGCCGCCAACCACGACTCAGATCAAGTACAGCAGCTCCTCTACTTTGCTGACGATCGCGAGCATAAACAAACGCTATTGCGCACCTTGCTACAAGATGCCAGTTGCGAAAAAGCGCTGGTTTTTTGTAACAAAAAATCCCGCGCAATTGAACTTAATGACTGTTTAAATGCAGAAGGCCTGGCTTCACAGGTATTACATGGTGATTTCATTCAAGCGGCTCGCTTAGAACGGGTTAAACGCTTTAGCGAACATCCCAAACAAGTGTTAGTGGCGACGGATGTGGCCGCGCGCGGACTCGATATTGCCAATATCACCCATGTGATTAACTTTGATGTACCCCTGCGGGGCGACATCTACATTCACCGTATCGGACGCACCGGACGTGCGCAACAGATGGGCATTGCGATTACGCTTGCTGAAGGCCATGAGTTCAAGGATATCGCGCGGATAGAGTATCACCTCAATAAGCGTTTAAATATCACCACCATGCCTGGTTTAGAGGCGCGCCTCAGTTTAAACAAACCGACGCGCGCCAAGAAAAAGCCGCATAAAAAGAAGTTAGCTAAAAAGCTTGCCAAACAACCGGCTAAAAAGAGTTCCAAGCGGCGTTAAGACGCATGGCAAAATAAAAAAACCTGCGAAGTAGCAGGTTTTTTTATGCACGAACATATCAATAATGAGGCTAAAACTCGGCCCACTCATCCTGACTTGCCGGTGCTTTTGCTTGCGCTGTTGCAGGCTTTGGCTTAACAGGTAAAGCATTCATGCTTGAGTTCGCACTTAAAGCTAAGGGCGAGTTTAAGCGGGCATCTAACTTGCGTGACTGTTGGTTAATCTTAAAGAAGCGCATTTGCTCACTGAGCAAATCCGCTTGCTCGCGCATACTTTCAGCCGCTGCTGATGTCTCTTCAACCAAGGCGGCATTCTGTTGGATACCCTGATCAATAGAGTTAAGTGCCGCTTGCAGTTGCTTAACGCCTTCTGCCTGCTCTTGAGAAGCGTGAGATATTTCTTCAGACATCTGGGTGGCGCGTTCAATTGCATGAGTAATTTCGTCAATAACATGCCCGGACTCACCTGCCAGTTTAGTGCCTTGACTAATGCGCGTCACACTCTCATTGATTAATGCGGTGATATCTTTAGCCGCTTCGGCCGATTTTTGTGCAAGCGCGCGCACCTCACCGGCTACCACGGCAAAGCCACGACCATGCTCGCCAGCACGCGCAGCTTCAACCGCTGCGTTTAAGGCTAAGAGATTAGTTTGGAAGGCAATACCATCAATCAGCGTGACAATATCAGCGATTTTATGGCTGGATTGCTCAATCGCGGTCATCGCTTCAATAGTTTGCTTCATTACAGCAGACGCTTGGCTCGCTTTAGCTTCCACTTGTTTTTCAACATGAGTTGCCTCAGTGGCGTTCTGAGCATTATTTTGTACCGCCGCGCTAAACTCCTCCATCGTGGCAGAGCTTTGCTGAATGGCTGCCGCCTGCTTTTGCACTCGGTCACTTAAATCAAGCGACCCTTGTGCCACCTCAACGGCGGCATGATTCACTGAATCGGCTGCACTTACTGCAAAGGACACAATTTCACTTAGCTTAACAACTGATTCATTCACCGCATCACTCAGCACCCCCAACTGACCTGGATAGGTGTCCTGAATAGTTTTAGTTAGGTCACCTTTGGACTGTGCCACGGCCAATTGCGTAATCGAAGTAATCGCATTAGCTAGGGCATCAAGCGACTCATTAATCATATCTTTCAAGGTCAATAATTCGCCCTGTGCATCAGACTTAACGCGAACATCAAAATCCCCTTCACGCATTTTAGTCATAACGCTGACGATATCATCAATAGAAGTATTTAAGGCTGTCGTAGCATTAGCAACACTTGTCATCAACAAACCATAGTCGCCGGGCAAGTCGGTGTTGACACTTACTTTAAACTGACCTGAGGACAGTGCGTTCATAACCGTTGAGAGAGCTTTAATGGTTGCAGAAATAGAGTCTGCGCTGTCATTAACACCCGTTTGCAATACAGCTAGATCACCTCGATAATTTCCAGATATACGCTCAGAGAAATCACCATTCGAAAGGGCTTTTACTACATGGTTGGTGTTAGTAATCGACTCTTGAAGATTCGAGAGCAAATTATTCAGCGCATTAGCCGCTTGACCCACTTCATCTTGGGCATCATGGTTCAATCTGGCTGAAAAATCACCGGTTTCATCTACCTTACGTAGCGTGCGCACCATATTAGACAAGGGCATAGTGATCACACGAATAAGCACCGTACCAATCAAAATGGCCAAGATAATCGCAATCACTAACGTGACGGTCATGGTAACCTTTTTCTCATTAGCAACCGCAAGGGCTTCTGCAGCCTGCGCCAAACCAGTCTGCTCACTCTGTTTGGAAATCGCCTCAAAGCTACTGCCCATTGCATTAGACAGCGGCACCATTCTTAGCACCGTCGCCTCATAGTCGGCCATTAAGCGGTTCAATTCAAATTGCGAACGCGCCTTAATCATCTTATCGATCTGATCATCTAGCTCAACATAAATAGCCCGCCAGGCCTGGTACTCTTGTTGTAACCTTTCAAACATTTGCGCACCCTGCGCTGACTGCTTTGGAATTGCGGCAAAGCGCTCCCAATATTCATCAATGACCTGCCACGATTGGACACGTTGCTGCTGAATATTTTTGAGTGTTTCTGGGGCATCGGCATAGTTTGTATGACGAAATACATCCAAGGTTTGTGCTCGGATATTCATTCTTTCAGTATTTAAAACACCAAGCGATACAACACTTGGTAAACGAACCTCTGAAAAATTTTGCATACCATCAGACCAGAGCACAAAACCGCGCACCGCATTAATCCCACTGAATAACAAAGCTAGCACCATCAACAAAACAAACACTATTAATTTTGATTTAATTGTTAAGCGATTAAGCATTTGCATTTTTCACCCACCTTATATATGTAATTTAGAGTGTTTTACCAAATACAGCATTTAGAACTCTGCCCACTCGTCTTCTTTTGCAGGCTCAGATACTTTTTTGTTATCGACCTTTACGGGTTTTGATAGGGTTTTATTCGGCAAATTTGCTGACTTGGGAGATGCTAATGCCGGTGCAGCGGTTTTATCTCGCGTCTGAAAAAATCGCATTTGTTCAGTCAGCAAATCTGCTTGCTCGCGCATACTTTCAGCCGCCGCAGATGTCTCTTCAACCAAGGCGGCATTTTGTTGCGTACCCTCATCAATCTGATTCATCGCCAACTGCAACTGCTTAACACCCTCAGCCTGCTCAATGGAGGCCTGTGCTATTTGCTCAGACATTTGTGCCGCTTTTTCAATAGCACCCGTTATATTTAAAATCACATCACCAGACTCATTAGCTAAACGCGTACCTTGATCAATGCGCTGAACACTTTCATTGATTAACGCCGTAATATCCTTGGCAGCCTCGGCTGATTTTTGCGCTAATGCCCTCACTTCACCTGCTACCACTGCAAAACCACGGCCATGCTCTCCGGCACGCGCCGCTTCCACGGCGGCATTGAGCGCCAAGAGGTTAGTCTGGAACGCAATGCCATCAATTAAACTAACAATTTCAGATATTTTATGACTTGAGGCCTGAATAGCTGCCATAGACTCGATAGTCTGCTTCATTACCGCAGCCGCTGTTTTAGATTGCTGCTCAACTTGACGCTCAACTTCTGTCGCTTCAGCAGCCTGCTTGGCATTATTCTGTACAGCATGACTAAAGCTTTCCATCGTAGCGGTGCTTTGCTCAATCGCCGCAGCCTGCTGCTGCACCCGATCACTTAAATCAAGTGAACCTTGTGCAACCTCTAGAGAAGCATGGTTAACCAATTCGGATGCATCAAGCGCTACAGCGACCACTTCAACGAGTTTAGCTACACTTTTATTAACCGCTTCAGTTAGCACCCGTAATTCACCATGGTACTGACTATCAATGGTTTTAGTTAAATCACCTTGCGATAGAGCGACGACGACCCTAGTAATATCTGCCATGGCATGCTCTAGCCCATCCATAGCTGAATTTACATTACTCTTCATCACCGCGAGTTGACCCCGGGCTTCTACATCAACGCGGTGGCGGAACTTACCATTACTCATCTTATCCATCACACGGTTGATGTTTTCGATCACACCGTTAATGCTAGACAAGGCATTTTCTACTTTTGAGCTAAAGGCTTTTGGTACCTTAGGATCCATCTGCGTATCAAACTGCCCTTCGTATAAGGCGTCCATCACCTTATCCAGTTCGCTCATCATAAACGCGACGTTTTCGGCTGACCCATTCACCCCGTCTTTTAAATTTGCAAGGTCACCTACTAATTCAGTCTTAATGCGTTTGGAGTAATCACCCTGTGCAATCGCGCCGACTACCACATTGGTTTCTGTTATCGCCGCTTGAACCTCAGCCAACATGGTATTAAGACTCTGACCAATCTTGTTCAACTCATCGCTACGCTGATCAAACCGAACCGAAAAATCCATCGTTTTAGAAATATTTGATACCTTGGTTACGGTGGACTCAATCCCTATCCGCACATTTCTAATCACCGCTAAGGCTAACAGTCCAACCACAACAAAAGCAAAAATAGATACGAGGATCAAGGTTAAGCTTAGTGTTGCAGCTTGGCGCTCTGACTGGGCAGTCATGATCGATGAGTGCTCTATTAAACCAGCTCTAAACGCCTGTAAATTGTCCATAGTTTCATTTAACAAAGGGTTTAGCACTTCTAACAGGTGGATGTTGGCCTGATGAAAACGCTCTTGCTCATACAACACAATACCTTTTTTAGTTTCTTCGATATAACGTTGAGTTAAATTAAGAAAAGATTGCGCCTGAGGCAAAAACTCTTTAGAAGGTGGGAAGGCTGCAAATGCTTGCAATTGTTCGTCTATGCGTTGATGAATACGGTGCATATGTTCAAGATGCATCTCAGTCGGGTGATCATGCAGAGCGACTATATGTGGCTGACCAGGATCATGCTGTAGCGTTAAGAGATATTGATTGTGATTGCGTAAAAGTAAACTATCAACATTGGATAGCGAACGCATTTGCGAAAGGTCTTCAATATAAACCATAGATTTCGTCGTTTTGTCCATGCCAATATGGCCAACCAAACCAACAATACTTAGGGCAGCCAAACTCACTGCCGCCAATAATATTAAGCGCGCTTTTATTGTCATAAATTACTTAGCAACGAATGTTGCCATCCTCTAGTTTCTTTATTTAATTATGTTATTTATCAAGCAGGTCAAATAATAGTGCGTTAAGCCGCCATTAAAAACTGACGCACTTCTTCATATATACCTTGATTGATCATCAAATCCACATTCAAAATGATAATCATGGTGTGATCTAGCGTGGCCAAGCCTTTCACAAATTCTCCGCTCACTCGCTTGGTGTCACCAAAGCTTGGCGCAGACTGAAGTTCGGCGAGGTTGACATCATGCACATCAGATACGCCATCCACCACTAAACCAATGGTCTTCTGAATAACCTCGTCACTTTCAGGAATTTGATAATTAAAGTGGGTAATAATCACAACCGTTGAATCGTTGTAAACCATCTCACCGATTTTGAAGCGTTGGCGAAGATCAACAATCGGCACCACCGCACCACGCATATTAATGACGCCCTTAATGTAATCGGGAGTATTAGGAAGCGAGGTGGGCGGTTCCCAACCACGAATTTCTTGCACACGCAATATGTCGATACCATAGGTTTCGGCACCCAAGACAAAAGTTAAAAACTGATCGTTTAGGTTATTATCTAGATCATGGTCAATTGCTTGATTTTCTTCCATTCCCTGCATGAGCTTCTCCTTTGGTCTTAACGACTTACACACATTAGACTTTTATAATTTGATTTAATTTTTTTATATTATCAGAATATATCATAAAACATTAATGCTTTAGCTTAATTCAACTGCTTCGCGCAACCACACGGTAGCATACTGCCCTGCCGCTAACTCAAATTGAATCACCAAATCAGGCATTGACTGTTCCGCTTCCTGCAACCAATGCCAGCTAACCGCCTGTGCATTAAGGCGTAATGCACGTCGGCCGGTTTTCAGCTGTAACGCATATAAACCCTGGCACCAGGTCTGGTAATCCTGTAACACAGCCGTTTCCAATTGCAGTGCTACAGACGTCGCAGGTGATGGCTCCACTCCCACTAAAGGCCCGGTTGGGTGAAGATCATACTCCTGCACGCGCTGGGCTAAATCTGCACTGGCATCGTCTGCAAACCACTTGGTTGAACCCTCAAGCTGAAAAACATCACCCAAGCAGGCCTGGTTCCAAGACCCCTGCCGCACTCGCTCGGCAAGCACTTGATTAAAAAGGAAAGAACGTGCGGCGGAAATATACAAACTGCGCTGTGCCGGCCTTAAACGCGTCAACTCCCCGGCAAACAAACGCTGCGCCATCACCAAATTATGTTCATTGCGCCCAAAGCGCTGCGGGCCGTAGTAATTGGGCACACCGGCGACGGCCATCTGTTGTAGCCGCGCATCAATCTGAGCAGGATCAGCCGTCACCTCGCGCAAGTGAATAATGAAGCGATTGCCTTTTAATCCGCCAGTTTGTAATTTTCGTTGATGACGTGTAGACGACAAAATCGTCACCCCTTCAATCTGCCACTGCGCCCATGCTGGGTCGGCTTGCCCAGGCAAATACAAACTAAACCATTGGCGGGTGATGCCATGACGGTCTTTTAAACCAGCAAACCCGATATCACGCAACCGAATATTGGCTAACTTAGCCAATTGTTGTGCCACCCAGTCGGTGTTTTGACCGACCTTTTCAACCCACAGCCACAGATGTTCACCTTGACCGGTTAATGGATAGGATAGGATTTCTTCAACTTGAAAATCGGCAGGTGTTTGCTTAAGTTGCGCACAGCCCAAAGGACCACCAAACGCATAGGGGAGTTGTGCTATGTGCGACATACAAAGTCCAATAGATTAGATGTCTTCAAACACCCGTTGTGAAATAGGAAAGACACCAGGCTCGGCAGGATCGTCTAGATAGAGTTTAAGCTCTAAACGCTTAATATTGCCTGGTCGAATATAGTCATCAATAAATTGACGAGAGCCGGGCGGATCATCACGGCCTAGATATAAATAAAAATTACGTAATTGACAGGGATTAGTAGGATCCGACGCTTGATGGCGCAACCAACTGCCACCTGCCAACTGATAACCATCAAAGGTTTCAATACTCATGGTGTGATAGATAGATTTACGAACCTTTAAGGGTTCGTTTAAACAAATCTCTAACACGCGGTTAAAGTTACCCGAACCTCGATCAACATTCACCAAAACTTGGGCACTATCAATACTTAACGGCCCCTGTTGAGAGCAACCAGGTAAGGTTACTAAACCCACCGTAACGAACAACGCCATGACCGGCAGTGAAATGCGTTTAACTATTCCCTGACAATTCATGGCGCTGCTCCTAAATGACATCACTAAGCCAATTGATTAAGCCTGTTGCTGAATACCGGCAATTTGCCAGTTACCCTCACCTGCCTGTAAACGACGAATATGCCAAATTTCATTAAAGGCATGGGCATCGTCATCACGGCTTTCTTTAATATACCCGCTAAAACGAATGCTGACCACAAAATAATCACCATCAATCGACTGATCAACTAACTCACTGTGTAAGGTATCAATTTCAGTGTAGTTTTCACCCACCACGATTTCATCCATCATCGACTTGAGCTCAGCGAATAATTCTGGCGTACAGTAACTTTCAATTTCAGATGCATCGCCTTGATCCCACGCCTTTTGCACGCTCACAAAGTGCTGTTTCGCCCCTTCTACAAAGGCATCCGGGTTAAACCAACTCGGTGTTGCCACATTGTGTAACGCATTGATGCCTAAGCCAGAACCAATCATTGAACCGCTATAATTAGGATCATATTGCTGGGTTTGATTAACAGGGCTTGCTGTCGGCGCCTCACGATATTGAGTTGGGGCTGAAGCAGGCTCTTGCGGTGTTGCACCAGCCGCACCGGCATATTGGCCTGATTGACGAGCACGCCAAGCACGGAATAACATAAACAAACCAAAGGCAAGCGCGCCAAACAGCAGAATATCCATAAACTGCAGGCCATCAAAGCCATCTCCAAACAGCATCCAAGCTAATAAACCACCAGCAGCCAGGCCTGCTAAAGGCCCCAACCAACGAGAAGCACCCGAGTTGGCTACTGCTTGCTGGCGCTGCGCTTGGCGTTGTTGCTGTTGTTCCTGACGTTGTTGACGCTGCTGCTGCTGTTGCTGGCGCTGATGAGCCGGCATAGAATGCTGTTTACCAAAACTGCCACCGCCGCCAAAACGCTTGGCTTCGGCAGGCTGCGGCATAATTAAAATCGCCCCTAATACTAAACTGGCAAAGACTAATAGTCCGTTTTTCATTGATCTGACTCCTTATCAGGTTGATCGACTTTTCATTGCGAAAGTATAACAAAAACGACACCTAGCACGACTAAATTCCCACAAGCGCTGATGGATAGATTATGCAACCCGTCCAGGGCAAGCCGTATTGGGCAAGCAAACCTTATAGTGCCGCCAAGATTGCCTGGCTTAAAGCCTGATCCGACAGTACCAACGGATTGCCTAGCATACTGCCTGCCCGACAACTTTGCAGAACCGGCGCCAGGTTATCCTGGGTTAAGCCAAAATCAGCCAAACCTTGTGGAATTTTATCGGCCACCCACTGCTCCAAAGCCATCACCAGGCCTGGTAATTCCGGGCTGCCGGTTAATAACTCGGCCACCTGTGAATATTTAGCCAAGGTCATGGCTGCATGCGGCGCATCGGATGCCAACAGGGCCTCAATATTTAAACGGGTAATCGGCGCTAATAACTTAGCGCAAACCAAGCCATGTGGTGCTTCAAAAAATGCACCAATCGGCCCGGCCAGTCCATGCACTGCGCCTAAACCGGCATTGGCCAGCGTCATGCCAGAAAAGCTCGCCGCCAAAAGTAACCGACCATAGCCTTGTTGCTTGGTCGCTTCGTCTTCGGCCTTAATCATCTCAAACGCGCCATGAAATAACTGCATCCCCTGCCAAGCTAACGCATCCGTCATCGGATTGGCTTTGAGCGTGACATAGGATTCTAACAACTGGGTAAATGCATCCATCGCGGTTGGGTAAAGCACCGAACTCGGGCAGTGCGGTAAAAACGCCGGATCTAACCAGGCCTGGTTAGCCAGTAAACGCGCATCTCGAAACGACTTTTTGTATTCGCCGAGCTTTGAAATCACCGCATTTTTAGTGGTTTCCGATCCCGTGCCAGCGGTGGTCGGCACAGCGATAAAGGGCACAGGTTGTTGTTGCAGCGTTCGCCCGCAACCGACACCTTCTAAATAATCCACCACCGAATAACGCTCCGGCAGCAGGCCCGCTACCGCTTTAGCCGCATCCAACACACTGCCACCGCCAAAACCTATGACCAGTTCAATGTCTTGCGGCGCACCCGCCACCAGCTTATCCACCAGGTCAGGCGAAGGTTCACCGCGCACGATGACGCGATGCACCTCACGCTGCGCCAACACAGACTGCAAGCGCGGTTCCACAAAATGCTGATCGGCATAACCACTGCTAATTAACATCAGTCGCTTTTGAGTCTGCGCCAAAATGGATTCCGCTAATCGGCTATCAGTACAACCCCAACCAAATTCAATCGCCGGCATTTGCGCAAATGAAAAATTGTTCATCTCACACCCCTTAAACTCATTACGCGAACCCTAGCATCAGCTTGAGCTTGGATTCTATTTCTGTTAATTCCGGCTGGGTTAACCGCGTTATAACATCAGACTGAATGCGGTTTTTATCAATCGAACGGGTTTGTTCAAGCACAACATAGGAGGTTTTTAATAGACGCTCACGCGGCGGAATCTCAACCCTTAAAGCCGCCAACTCTGGCCAAAACTGGGTGGTCAAGGGTACCACCATCACAACCGGTAATCCCGCTGCAATCAATGGTGTTGCGGTTAACACGACGACTGGCCTAATTTTGCCGATTTCTGCGCCTTGGTTTGGATTGAGTCGGGCGAGCACCACGTCCGCGCGTACAAAACTCATTGCCACCAACCTTTTGCGGCCTTATCTGGCTCGACTTCGGTGGCTGAAAACTCATCACTCATTTCGGCGATATGCTGTTGCAATAGAGGGGAGGTTTTAATAGATTGAGTCGCTTCTACCATCGCTTGCAGAGCAAGTTCCTGTTGCGTTTGCTGCACAAAGCGCTCCAAAGCACGACGTGCAAAATCTGAACGCGTTAATTGCTGTCTTGCCGCTAAATCACGAATTTGGTGCTCTAAGCTCTCTGGCAAACGTAAGGTTAATGTGCTCATAGCCTTCTCTCAGTACAATACGTAATACAAATTGTAACACAGAAAGCGTAATTAATAGACTACTTGGCTTTGGCGGCTAACAAGGCGCGAATTTGCTCTAGTTGCGCATTACCATGGGCTTTCACCTCTTCCTTGCTTAACTCGACCCCAGGCTTGCCTTCCCATTGCAACACTTCTTGTGGCAATTCATATAAAAACCGGCTCGGCTCACAAGGCGTGTCTTCGCCATACTTACGGCGCTTTTGGGCATAGGTGATCGTCAGCGAACGCTGGGCACGGGTAATGCCGACATAAGCCAAACGTCGCTCCTCTTCTAGGCCGGGCGATTCGAGGTTTTGCTTGTGTGGCAACATTTCTTCTTCCACGCCAACCAAAAACACATGTGGAAACTCCAACCCTTTAGACGCATGCAAGGTCATCAGACTGATCATGTCATGCTCTTTTTCGTCTTCGTTGCGCTCCATAATATCCATTAGCGTCATATGCGACACCACCTTGGCTAATTTGAGTTGATCACCGTCTTCCTCATCGGCTTTTTTAACAATCCGTTCAATCCACAGCAACAAATCGCGCACGTTTTCAATACGTTTTTCGGCGGTTTTAACTGAGCTGGCTGTTTCCATCAACCAGTTATCATATTCAATTTTATCCAACACACCGCGCACAAAGGCCACCATCTCAACGCCTTCGACCGACTCGGCCTCCTTAACCCAATCCAATAACACCTGCCCAAACAATTGCACCCGCTTGAGCGATTTTTCTGACAAGATTTGGGTTAACCCAAACTCTTGAGTGGCATCAAATAGGCTGATGCCTCGGTTGGTCGCATAGGTCGCCAGTTTTTCCAGGGTTGTTGCGCCGATTTCACGTCGCGGGGTATTGATAATGCGCAAAAACGCGGCATCGTCATCGGGATTCACAATCAGCTTCAAATAAGACATCACATCCTTAATTTCAGCCTTATCAAAAAACGACTGGCCGCCCGATAGAATATAAGGCAAGTTTTGCTCACGCAGCGCACGCTCAATTAAGCGGGCCTGGTGATTACCACGATACAAAATGGCATAGTCGCGATTCTTAGTGCGATACTGAAATTTATGCACCACTAATTCCGACACCACCCGCTCGGCTTCTTGGTTTTCATTGGCGCAGGCAATCACCCTAATCGGATCCCCCATACCCATTTCGCTCCACAGACGCTTTTCAAACACGTGCGGGTTATTAGCAATCAACTGGTTAGCGCTATTCAAAATACGTTGGCTAGAGCGATAATTTTGCTCCAGTTTCACTAAATGCAAGCCGGGAAAATCCTGCTGTAACAACGCCAAGTTTTCCGGTTGCGCACCCCGCCAAGCGTAAATGGATTGATCGTCATCGCCCACCACGGTCAATTTGCCGTTTAACCCGACCAACTGGCGCACCAATTTATATTGCGCCGCGTTGGTGTCTTGATACTCATCGACCAACAAATAGCGCACTTTGTTTTGCCATTTTTCTAAAATTTGCGGCTGTTCGTTAAACAAGCGCACCGGCAAGCCGATCAAGTCGTCAAAATCGACCGCATTGTAAGCGTGAAGTTGTTTTTGATAAGCGGCATACAGCCGCGCACGCGCCTGGCCTAACGGGTCTTCAGCCATCTCTAGGGCAATTTGCGGGTCAAGATGTTGGTTTTTCCACGCCGAAATCTCCCACTGCACACCGGCGAGCTCCTCCGGATCCAGGTCGTTTTTTTTCATCAACTCTTTCAAAATTTGGCCGCTATCGGTCGCATCCATAATCGAAAAATTGGCTTTGTAATTAAGCGCCTTATATTCCTGACGAATAATGTTTAAGCCCAGATTATGAAAGGTGGACACATTTAAGCCTTTCGCCGGGGTATCGACCATCAGTTTGGTGACCCGCTCTTTCATTTCGCGAGCGGCTTTGTTGGTAAAGGTCACCGCATAAATCTGGTGCGGCTTATAGTCGTGCTTGCGCACTAAATGAGCGATTTTTTCGGTGATAACACGCGTCTTGCCACTGCCGGCGCCTGCTAGCACCAGCAAGGGCGTATCAATGTGCAACACCGCTTCAAGTTGACGAGGGTTTAAACTGTGCATTGTTTGCTGAGCATCTGATTTAAAAGGTAGAATATGATAAAACATATTGCAACGGCATGAGGCCTAAGTTCAAGGAGTCGCCAAAATGAAGCCTGCATTTTTTCCGAACTATACGGTCAAAGATTACGAGATATGGGAGGGCGATTGGGAATTAATTGGCGGATTTCCGGTTGCCATGTCGCCTGCGCCGGTGATAAGTCATCAATATGTCAATGGTGCCTTCTTCCGCCATTTAGACGAACAACTTGAAAACTGTGCCAAGTGTCATCCACTACAGGAATCAGATTGGCGTATCTATGACGATACTGTGGTACGCCCTGACACGGTGGTCGTATGCTATAAGCCCGACAAGTTTTTAACTAAGCGCCCGGAACTGATTATCGAAGTACTCTCCCCTTCGACGGCACGCCTAGATGAAACCACCAAACTTGAACTCTATCAAACCGAAGGGGTGCCTTATTACATTTTGGTTGACCCAACAAAACTGATCGCCAAGGTTTATCAGCTTAAGGATGGTCGCTACATTAAAGTGAATGATTTTATTGATGGTCAGTGCCCTATCGAACTGAGTGACTGTGCATTTGAATTGGATTTTGGTTTAGTGTTTGACCGCGTGCGTAAAGCACTGGATTAAAAGGACAAAAATACAAATGAAGCGACGTGATTTTATTAAAACCCTTACGGGTAGTTTTGCCAGTAGTTTAATCGCACCAGGCCTGCTACTCAGCCAGCAGGCGCTAGCCGCAGAAAAAAATGCTGAGTTCTGGCGTTTGGCTGCCCAAGGCCATAATCTGATTTTTGTCCGTCACACTCGCACCACGCCAGGTAACGGAGACCCAGACGGCTATCGCCTTGATGACTGCTCTACCCAACGTCAACTCAGTGACCTAGGGCGTGCAGAAGCACGGCAAATTGGTGAACATTTTCAGCGTTCGGGCGTGAAGCTAGACCGCATTTTATCAAGCGCGTGGTGTCGCTGTACTGAAACGGCCGACTTGGCATTTGGTCGCCATGAAGTCTGGGAACCGATTAACTCGATCTTTTTTAATCGCGATCGTGGCCCGGCGCAAACCCGAGCCATTTTAGCCGCGGCAGCAGAACAGCCCAAAGGCGAAAACTGGATTTTAAGCACCCACCGTAGCAACATCCTACTCGCTACCGGCCAAAACACCTCGATGGGGGATGTGCTACTGACGCGCTATGACCCTAACCAACCCGAGCAACTGCGGGTACTTGCCCAACTCGACTGGCGCTAAACGCAAGCTGGTTACAAGTGCCCGGTTTTAACCCAAATTAACGTATCTTGCTCAACAAACGGATGATGGCGGCTGGCGTGCGGACTTCGCAACCAGCTGCCCTTTGGGTAGCGACCATGTTCATCAATAAACTCACCCTCCAGCACAAAAATTTCCTCGCCGCCATAATGCGTGTGTGGCTGAAACACCTCACCTGCCGGCCACCAAACCAACGCACTATGCTCAGTACCAAACTGATGCAAGCCCATCACTTTCAGTCCACCATGCCCCGGTTGCCAGGCCTGCGCTTGTGTATTCATCGCCACAGTCTGAGAGTCACCCGGCTGAAATTGCTCCAGTTTCACAAACAACACACAACCCTCTTTGGAAAAAGGGGCATGTTGCGAACCAGGCGGATTGCGTAAATAACTCCCAGCGGGATAATCGCCACGCTCATCAGAAAACACGCCTTCCAGCACAAAAATCTCTTCACCTTGTGGATGCCGATGGGGAGGAAAAGCCGAACCAGGCATAAACTGAACCACACTGGTGGTGCGACCTGACTCGGCCGCTTCTCGCTCTAAAGGTTTGCGCAGCACGCCATCGGCACGACTGCCCAACCAGGCCTGCTCAGCGGTATTGACCACGACACGCTGGCTTAAATCCATATTAATCACGTCCATTCTGCCTCCTTTTAGCCTTGATAGCGGTTATCTTGGCAACCATCGCATATAATAGAAGGCAATTTTAACCAAATGTGAATAAAACTATGGCCAGCATCGCCGATCTAAAAAAAGACCTCACCATTGAAACCGAACTACTCGGCACGCCTCTTACTTTTAAAACCACCTGGGGCATTTTTAGTCCACGTGAAATTGACGATGGCACGCAATTATTGTTGCGCCACCTCGACATTAAAACCGACGATATTGTCCTTGACCTTGGTTGCGGCTATGGCCCCTTGGGTATCGCGATTGCGGCCAAAGCACCGCATGGCCAAGTGCATATGGTTGATAAAGACTTTGTCGCGGTGGATTATGCCAACAAAAATGCGCGCTTAAATGGCTTTGATCATGCCAAAGCCTATCTATCGAATGGACTCAGCGCTGTACCCAAAGAGATGCAATTCACCACCGTGGTATCGAATATTCCGGCCAAAGTTGGCAAAGAAATGCTCAGCATTATGCTCAACGATATTCATGCCCAGATGGCACCTGGCGGGCAATTAGTCGTGGTAACGATTAATGGTTTACGCGATTACATGAAGCGTAATTTTATGGAAGTTTTTGGCTATTACGACAAGGTCAAGCAGGGCAAGGATTACACGATATCGCGAGCGGTTAAAGTGCCTAGGTAATAAAAAACCACTAAAAAAGGAACATCAACATGATAACAACGCATTTTAAAACAAAACACACCCTATTATTCAGCTCTATTCTGGTTGGTAGCATCGGCTTTTCAATGCCAAGTCTTGCTGATACCACAACGAATGAGGTCAGTAGTTCACAAACTGAATCCGCTACACAACCAAGAGACCATCAGCGTCATCAAATGGGTCAGGGTCAGGGACGCGAAAAAGGACATGAGCAAGGGACTAAACAAAACGAAAGAGCGCGTGAACAAATGCAACGTCGTGACGAAATACTTGAACAAAATCGCCAAAACCGTGAAGAGCGGATGCGCCAAAACATGCAAAACCGCGATGAAAATCGCCGTAATGCCCATCCTGGCGGACAACCAGGTCGTCAGCCCTAACGCATTAAACTATAAGCAGGCCTGTTGATTAGCTTAAATTAAAGCTATTTTAAGTAAAAAAACGTATAATTGTTATGAATTAACCCTTCTACTAGGCCTGCTATTACCGAAACTCTCCTCGATAATCAAGACCATGACAGTCCGTGGAAAGAAGCCTTAGAGCTGCGTTTTCCAGAGTTTTTAGCGCTACTATTTCCAAATGTATTTGCCCTCATTGACTGGCAGCGCGAAGTGACTTTTTTAGATGGGCAAAGCCACTGGGTGCTGATTCATGTTGAGGTGCAAGGTGAGCCGGAAGTGGATTTTGCGGAGAGGATGTTTAAATACAACTACCGTATTCGTAATAAATACGCCAAGGATGTCATTTTAGTGGTGGCACTGCGTTCGCAATGACAGGTCGCGTCATCGCGAGGCCGGAGGCCGTGGCGATCTTGAGATGGCTTCGCGGCGCTCGCCATGACGGGGGTTGGGTTCGCAATGACGGAGGGGCAACTAGCAATTACAAAGGAAGGGAACGCACTAAGAGAAAAGGAATTTGCCAACTAAGGCAAGTAATGCTGCAGTATTAATCGCTAGTATCCATTGCAAAAAGGTGATCTTAATATCCACTTTGTCGATTTTGTAGTCCAAATAGTCTTTGCTGACGATACCATCATGTGCTTTTGCTATCGCTCTAACAATGGCTTCGGCCTGCTCGGGCGGAATGTTAGTTTTTTTAAGAATATCAGTCAGCTCAAGTTTATCAAATGTAATAATCGACATAATAGACTCCAACAAACTAATTACCAATAGTAATCATATCACAAAACTAAAACTCAAAATTTTCCTATACCTCTAATTATTGCGCAGAAATGCAAATAGACGATAAGCTATTTGGCAGGTCAGTTTTTGCCGGAGGCCGCTGGTGTCATCGCGAGGCCGGAGGCCGTGGCGATCTCCTTCAGACGTACTCGGCAAGAGATGGCTTCGCGGCGCTCGCCATGACGGGGGAAGGATTATCATAAAAAAATGACGAGCAGCCTGTAGGTTAATAGCGACAGTAAGCTGGGTGAAATTGCATTGAAGCGTTTTGGCTTTAAACCCTAGCGGCGCTGCAGACAACTTAAAGCTTATAATTTTAAGTAAAATAACGTATAATTATTACCAGTCAATCTTTATACCAGGCCTGCTATGACCGAAACTCTCCTCGATAATCAAGACCACGACAGTCCGTGGAAAGAAGCCTTAGAGCTGCGTTTTCCAGAGTTTTTAGCGCTACTATTTCCAAATGTATTTGCCCTCATTGACTGGCAGCGCGAAGTGACTTTTTTAGATAAGGAATTGCAAAAAATTCTGCCCAATGCCCAGAATGGGCGCACCTATGCCGATAAATTAGTTCAAGTCTATTTTTTGAATGGGCAAAGCCACTGGGTGCTGATTCATGTCGAGGTGCAAGGTGAGCCAGAGGTGGATTTTGCAAAACGCATGTATCGTTATAATTATCGCATTCAAGACAAATATGATAAGGATGTCATTAGCCTCGCTGTGCTGACTGATACGCATAAAAATTTTCGACCCAGTTGCTACGAATTCACGCTTGGCGGTTGTCGTATTCTGTTTGAATTCCCAATGGTTAAACTCTTAGACTGGCAGGACCGTCTCGACGAGCTGCACCATAGCGATAACGTCTTTGCGTTAATTGTGGCGGCGCAACTTCATGCAAAACTAAATAAACAGCCCGCACAAAAATTCGATGCCAAGATTCGTTTAACTCGCTTACTCTATCAGCGTGGTTACGAAAAAGTTCAGGTAATCGAGCTTTTGCGTCTTATTGACTGGATGATTACCTTACCGCATAATTTAGAAATTCAATGTAAACAAATCGTTGACCAGATTGAGGAGGAACAGCAGATGGCTTACATGACTTCAATGGAACGCATCGCCATGCAAGAAGGCCGGCTTGAGGGTAAACTTGAAATGGCTTTGAAAATGATTAACCGCTTTAATTTAAGCGTTAAAGAGGCGGCTGAAGAAGCTAGTGTTTCAGTCAATGATTTGATGGATTACCTCAAAAAACACGAGCAACCTAAACAGTAACTTATTTCGCCTATGCTAACCACCACGCCCCGCTTTGGGGCGTTGTTGTTTTTAAGGACTAAGGGCGTAGGCTGTTACGCAAAAAACAACTTATAAAGAATTGCCATGGTAAAAGCGAGATTAAACGCCACCATCCATTTGAGCAAAAGCATTTCAGACTTTAGGGTTTGAATATCGGCTTTACTTGCCAGGCTCTCATCAACGATTGCCTTTGCTGCTGCAACAGCTTGCTCGTCAGGAACACCCGCTTTTTTAAACGCATTATAAACTTCAATATTCATTGTGCTCATTTATAGAACTCCAGAAACACTCCAATAGCATCATTCTATCATAAAGTAAATGACGAGCAGCCTGTAGGTTAATAGCGACAGTAAGCTAGGTGAAATTGCATTGAAGCGTTTTGGCTTTAAACCTTAGCAGCGCTGCAGACAACTTAAAGCTTATAATTTTAAGTAAAATAACGTATAATTATTACCAGTCAATCCTTATACCAGGCCTGCTATGACCGACCCCCTACTCGATAATCAAGACCATGACAGTCCGTGGAAAGAAGCCTTGGAACTGCGTTTTCCCGAGTTTTTAGCGCTGTTATTTCCAAATGTATTTGCCCTCATTGACTGGCAGCGCGAAGTGACTTTTTTAGATAAGGAATTGCAAAAAATTCTGCCCAATGCCCAGAATGGGCGCACCTATGCCGATAAATTAGTTCAAGTCTATTTTTTAGATGGGCAAAGCCACTGGGTGCTGATTCATGTTGAGGTGCAAGGTGAGCCGGAAGTGGATTTTGCGGAGAGGATGTTTAAATACAACTACCGTATTCGTGATAAATACGCCAAAGATGTCATTAGCCTCGCTGTGCTGACTGATACGCATAAAAATTTTCGACCCAGTTGCTACGAATTCACGCTTGGCGGTTGTCGTATTCTGTTTGAATTCCCAATGGTTAAACTCTTAGACTGGCAGGACCGTCTCGACGAGCTGCACCATAGCGATAACGTCTTTGCGTTAATTGTGGCGGCGCAACTTCATGCAAAACTAAATAAACAGCCCGCACAAAAATTCGATGCCAAGATTCGTTTAACTCGCTTACTCTATCAGCGTGGTTACGAAAAAGTTCAGGTAATCGAGCTTTTGCGTCTTATTGACTGGATGATTACCTTACCGCATAATTTAGAAATTCAATGTAAACAAATCGTTGACCAGATTGAGGAGGAACAGCAGATGGCTTACATGACTTCAATGGAACGCATCGCCATGCAAGAAGGCCGGCTTGAGGGTAAACTTGAGGGTAAACTTGAAGCCGCGCAAACGATGGTTAGAGATTTTGGCATTTCAGTTAAAGATGCCGCGACCAAGCTAAAAGTACCGCTTGACGATCTGGTCGATTACCTCAAAAAACACGAGCAACCTAAACAATAACTTATTTCGCCTATGCTAACCACCACGCCCCGCTTTGGGGCGTTGTTGTTTTAGTTGGCACTGCGCTTTGACTGGATGATTACCTTACCGCATAATTTAGACATCGAATTTAAAATCCTTGTTGACCAGATTGAGGAGGAACAACAAATGGCCTATGTCACATCTGTAGAACGCATCGCCATGCAAGAAGGCAGGCTTGAGGGTAAACTTGAGGGTAAACTTGAGGGTAAACTTGAGGGTAAACTTGAAGCCGCGCAAACGATGGTTAGAGATTTTGGCATTTCAGTTAAAGATGCCGCGACCAAGCTAAAAGTACCGCTTGACGATCTGGTCGATTACCTCAAAAAACACGAGCAACCCAAACAGTAACTTATTTCACCTGTGCTGACCATCACGCCCCGCTTTGGGGCGTTTTAGTTTTAGTTGTGGCACTGCGTTTGCAATGACAGGACGTGTCGTCGCGAGGCCGGAGGCCGTGGCGATCTCTGGAGATTGCTTCGCGGTGTTCGCAATGACGGGGGGAGGTGCGCAATGACGGGGGGAAGGGTTGTGGAATAAAAAAACCCCGCTTTGGGGCGTTTTAGTTTTAGTTGTGGCACTGCGTTTGCAATGACAGGACGTGTCGTCGCGAGGCCGGAGGCCGTGGCGATCTCTGGAGATTGCTTCGCGGTGTTCGCAATGACGGAGGGAGGTGCGCAATGACGGGGGGAAGGGTTGCGGAATAAAAAAACCCCGCTTTGTGGGCGGGGTTTTTTGCCGTTAGGCGGCACTGCTACAAAAGGGGTCGAGGACGCGCCTCGACGACCAATTAGAAGCTGTGTGCGATACCAACAGTGAACACGTCAGTTGACTTGTTGTCGATTAAACGTGATAGAACACCATTACCGTTGTTTTTGTCAAGAACACCGTATTCTACGAAAGTACGAGTTTTCTTGCCAAGTGCATAGTCAAGACCGATTGCATAGTTAGTTGCATCTTTAGTTTTGAACTTATCACCTTCTAATACAAAGTCATCATAAGATACGAAAGCAATCTTAGCTCGTGGCGTGAAATCACCCATAGTGTAAGCAGCACCCAAGACGATGTTACTGTGATTACCAAAATCGGTCTTAGTAGGTGAAGTGCCAATTGCCTTAGTATTCAACTGATTATACATAGCAGAAACGACTAAGCCAGAATCAGCATACTGTACAGTGGCACGGATGTTTTGCTGGTCAATGTTTTCGTCAGCCGCATATAATGCGTCAGTACGCTGAGTTAAACCAACAGCCGCAAATAAGCCATTACGCTTTGAACCATACTGAACTGCTGCAGAATATGCGTTACCTAATGAACGACCTTTTTCATTAGCAGCGTTAGTGATACCACCAAACATAACCTGGAAACCATTCATGTTAGGCGATAGATACGCCACCATGTTGTCTAAACGATCTTCGCCAGAACCATTTAATTCAAAATCTTCACCATCTATTTGAGTTCCAACATTCAAACCACCGAAACGGCCAGTGTTGTTACCTAGGTAGAATGAATCGTTGAAGCGATCGTTAGGCTGAATCATACGTAATGGCGTGTCGTGACGACCAGCGATAACGGTACCGAAACCACCAGAAACACCTACGAAGGTGTTACGTAGCTGGCCCCAGCCATTATTACCACCAGTGTTAGAACCAGAACCGCCGTTACCTTGTGCCATGTTTAAGGTAGTTTCTAACTGATAAACTGCTTTTAAGCCGTTACCTAGGTCTTCTGAACCTTTAACACCTAAACGTGAGTTACGGTTAGCGAAGTAAGAACCAGAATCAGAAACTGAATCGATGGCTACGTTCATTTGACCGTATAGTGTTGGAGCTGAAGCGTTAGCGGCTAAAGGTGCGGCCATTGCGCCAGCGATTGCAACTGCAAGAATATTCTTTTTCATGCTGTGTTTCCTTATTAGTAAGTTAGTTAGGTTTTCACCTGCCGACTATTTTTATTTGTCGGCTTGATGTGTAAGGTACGGATTTTTAAAACCCAGTGCAAGCCCCGCCCAAAAAAACCACACAAAATTTAGAAGTGTTGTTTTTTTGCAACAAGCCCTGCTGCCACGGCTTAGTCTAGCCTTGGTTGGCTAATAACCCGGTGTGTAAATAACGCGCTACGCCGTCTTCGGCATTCGATGGCGCTTGGGCAGCGTGGCAACAGGCCTGCTTCAGTCCCGCATGGGCATTAGCCATCATTACCGGATGGCCGGCCAACTGCAACATATCGACATCATTTAAGCCATCGCCAAACGCCATCACCTCTTTCGGGTCTAGGCCGTGGCGGGTTAATAGGGCTTGCAAGGCCGCGCCTTTGGATACCCCTTGGTTCATCACTTCTAAATAGATGTCGGTGGTGTAGGTGATATAGAGGCGGTCGCCGAGTTGTTGCTCTAAGCGGGCTTGGAGCGGCGCCAGCGCATCGGGGCTGGCATTAAAATAAAACTTGTCGATATGCCGATGGGAAATTTGGGCAAAATCGGTTATACGATAAGCAAAGCCAGAGGCATGGTGAATGGCTAATAGCGGTTCGTTGGGCTGCTCTACCAGCCACAAGTCTTGTTGGTAAATATTGCGATGCACCGCAAATCCGGCAGACAGTGCTAATACCTGCGCAACCAATTCAGCAGGGATATGGTTTTCGTAAATTAACTGCTGCTGTGGATTATGCACGCGCGCGCCATTGGAGGTAATCAGCGTAATCGGTAGGTTGAGTTGCTGGGTGAGCAGATAGACATCTTGGTAATGGCGACCGGTGGCAATCGCTAGTTGCACGCCTTGTTGGTGCAGTTGCGCTAAAGCGGCTTGGTTGGCCGGCGAGATGACATGATGTGGGTTGAGCAGCGTGCCATCGAGGTCGAGCACCAGCAGTTTAATCATGTTGTGCGCCCTGCAAAAAAATCTGAATCGCTTGCTCTAGTACTGCGTCGCATTGGGCCGGGGTGAGGGTTTCGCCAAACAGCGCTCGAAAGTGCAATGGGCCTTTAATCATTTCAACAAACTGAAAGGCGGCGATTTCGCAATCTTGAATCTGCAGCAGGCCTGCGGCTTGTTGTTGGCTTAAAAAACGGCTCAGAATTTTATTCAGCCGATTGGGGCCATATTGCATAAAAATCCGTTGGATTTCAGCTTGATCGGCGCCCTGCTCGGTTAATACCAAGCGATAAATCGCCAGGGCATCGGGTTCAAAAATCATCTGCTGAAGTTGGCGACCAAAATTGCGCAGCGAGGTGGGCAGGTCATCGACCCAAAGGCCTTTTTCTTCAAAGTCGGCAAAGGCTTCGCAGGTGGCTTTTTGAAAACAGGCTTCAAACAAACCCAGTTTGTTGCCAAAAAACTTATAGACCGTGCCTAACGAGCCGCCGGAGCGTTTGACAATTTCATTGACACTGGCGCGCGCATAGCCCTGCTCGACAAACACTTGTTTGGCGGCGTCTAAAATTTTTTCATGGCGTTGATAACCACGTTTGGTGTGAGGGGTTGGGTCTAATTCCATCGGCTAAGTTGGCTGTTTATTTAGCGGTCATTATAACGAATTTATAGCGATTTATTGCACAGAGGTGCGCTTGCAAAAAGTGTAACGAATGCTACACTACATTTCTTTTTATTAAAGGGTATTGGATTAGCGTTATGAATCAGTCATCTGCTCGCGGTAAGGGTTGGGGTCGCTTGGTTACATGGTCTTTGGGCATGGGCTTGTGTTTTATCGCGCCCTATGCGATTGCCAATGCGCAGGCCGATGCGCCGCCACCGATGCCGGTGCAGGTGCAGGTGATTGAGGCGACAAATGTGGCGCTCAGTTATGAGTATCCGGCGCGGGTGCAAAGTGCGAATCAGGTAGACATTCATGCTCGGGTTAGTGGCGTGTTGTTAAAACAGCATTTTAACGACGGCGATGCGGTGAAAAAAGGCCAGCTGCTTTACAGTATTGAAGATCGGATTTACCAAGCGGCGGTGGATCATGCCCAAGCCCAGGTGCTGATGGCGCAGGCGCAATTACGCCAAGCCGAGCGCGAAAAGGTCCGTGTTGAGGGCTTGTTTAAAGAACAAGCGGTCAGTGAGCAAGAGCGCGATCAGACGATTTCGGCTTATGAGCTGGCACAAGCAGGCCTGGTAGGTGCGCAAGCGGCGTTGCAATCGGCCCAGATTGATTTGGATTACACGCAAGTACGCGCACCGATTAATGGCATGACCGGCCAAAAACAACAAACGGTTGGCGATTTAGTCGGTCGCGATTATAACCGCAGCCTGTTGACCACCCTCACCCAGCTCGACCCGATTGAGGTGCATTTTACGATTGGCGAGCGCGAGTTTATTGAGCGTCAGCAACAGTTGCAACAGGGCATTTTGCGCTTTAGCCAAGGCGAACAACTGAGCGCGCAGGTGAGCCATTTGGGTCATCAGCTGACGGGGGTGATTGATTTTGCTGATCATCAAATTAATCCACACACCGGCAGTGTCAGTTTAAGAGCGCGTTTTGCTAACCCGAATGCAGCGCTGCTGCCGGGTGCGTTTGTGCGTATTCAGCTCGACGGCATTGAAGCGGTCGATGTGATTCAAATTCCGCAATCGGCGGTGCTGCAAATTGGCTCGCAGGCGTTTGTCTATGTAATCAAAGATGGCACGGCGCAGATGGTACCGGTGGGCTTGCAACGCGCGGTGGAACAAACTTGGTTGGTGGACAGCGGTTTAGCGGTGGGGGATCAATTGATTTTAAACAACCTGATTAAATTGCGCCCCAATACCCCGGTTCAAGCTGTGCAAGCTAATCACAGCACAGACACCGCTGAATAACTCGCCTAGGAGCCTTGTCGATGTTTTCTAAATTTTTTATCGAACGCCCGGTGTTTGCGATTGTCATGTCGGTGATTATTGTGTTGGTAGGCTTAATGAGCCTGCGCGATTTACCGATTGCCGAATACCCCGAAATTGTACCGCCCCAAATTACCGTGTCCACCAGTTACCCCGGTGCTAGTGCCGAAACCATTGCTGAAACGGTGGCCGCGCCGCTAGAGCAACAGCTTAATGGCATTGAAAATATGCTGTATATGAATTCGGTCGCCTCCTCGTCCGGTACGGTGACCGTTAGCTTAACGTTTGAGGTGGGCAGTAATATTAACGAAGCCTTGATGGATGTGAATAACAAAGTGCAGTCAGCGATTAACCGCTTGCCAGAAGAAGTCCAACGCGTCGGGTTACAAGTCAATAAACGCTCACCAAGCTTGTTAAAAGTGATTGCGATGTATTCTGAAGATGCCAGCCGCGATACGATTTTTATGGCC
Organism: Thiomicrospira aerophila AL3; assembly: GCF_000227665.2. NCBI lineage: Bacteria > Pseudomonadati > Pseudomonadota > Gammaproteobacteria > Thiotrichales > Piscirickettsiaceae > Thiomicrospira > Thiomicrospira aerophila. Next base: position 1,925,089 of record NZ_CP007030.1, read on the forward strand.
AACTATGGCTTGATTAATGTGGTGGACGAGCTGAAACGGATTCCGGGTATTGGTGAAGTGCGCCAATTTGGGGCCAAAGACTACTCGATGCGCATTTGGCTAGACCCAAATCGGATGGCGCAATATGGCATTGCACCGGGCGATGTGGCGCGGGCGATTCGAGAGCAAAATTCGCAGTTTGCCGCCGGACAAATTGGTCAAGAGCCGCTATTTAATGAACAGGCGTTTACCTACACGATTATTACCGAGGGGCGCTTAAATCAACCCGACCAGTTTGAGAATATCGTGTTGCGCGCCAATGACGATGGCGGGATGCTGCGGATTAAGGATGTCGCCCGCGTGGAGCTGGGAGCTGAACTCTATAACTTTGAAGCGACGTTTAACGGCAAACCGACCGTGCCGATTGGGATTTTCTTGCAAGCCGATGCCAATGCATTGGAGGTGTCGAAATTGGTGGATGACAAGATGGCCGAGTTGGCCGAGCGTTTTCCGCAGGGCGTGAATTACGCGATTCCTTACGACACCACCACCTTTGTGAAGGTGTCGATTCAGCAGGTGTTTTATACCTTTATTGAAGCCCTGATTCTGGTGTCGTTTATTGTGTTTTTGTTTTTACAAAACTGGCGCGCCACCTTTATTCCGCTCTTGGCGATTCCGGTGTCGGTGATTGGCACCTTTATTGGGTTTGAACTGCTCGGTTTTTCGATTAACCAGCTGACGCTATTTGGGATGATTCTCGCCATCGGCATTGTGGTGGATGATGCGATTATTGTGGTGGAAAACGTCGAACGGATTATGCGCCAAGATAAGCTGAATGCCAAAGATGCAACGATTAAAGCAATGCGCGAGCTGACCAGCCCGCTGATTGCGATTGTGTTGGTGCTATCGGCGGTGTTTATTCCGGTTGGGTTTGTTGGTGGGTTTACCGGCGAAATGTATAAACAATTTGCGATTACGATTGTGGTGTCGGTGGCGATATCAGGCCTGGTGGCGCTGACGCTCACGCCGGCGCTCTGTGCCAGTATGCTTAAAGACCATGATGACAAACCGAGTCGATGGTTTGGTTGGTTTAACCGTTTGTTTGAGTGGCTGAGTGACCGTTTTAGTGACGGGGTGGCGAAGGTGATGCGCTATAGCTTGCTGAGTTTGCTGTTGTTTGTCGGCTTGGGGTATTTAGCCGTGCAACAATTGCAGGCCTTGCCATCGAGTTTGGTGCCGCAGGAAGACAAGGGCAGTATGTTTGTGGTCAGTTATTTGCCGCCGGCGGCTTCGCTGTCTAGAACAATTGAGGTGCGTGATCAGGTCACCGAACAGGTGTTGGCGCATCCGGCGATGGAAAACTTCATTCATTTTGCCGGCTTTGATTTGCAAACCTTCACTAACCGCACCGATTCGGCCGCTGGGTTTGCGACCCTGAAGCATTGGGACGAGCGCAACAGCCCCGATATGCATATTGATGGGGTGGTTGGTCAGTTGTTTGGCCAATTTATGCAAAATGATCAAGCCTTTAGCCTGCCGCTGGCGATGCCGACGATTATGGGCATGAGCATGACCGGCGGGGTCGAAGGGTATTTGCAAAACCGTATAGGTGCGGATTATCAACAGCTTGGCGAGGTGATAGATCAGATTGTGGCAGCTGCAAATCAGCGCCCGGAACTGCAACGGGTGCGTACCACTTTCTCGACTAAAACCCCGCAATATCAAGCGATATTGGATCGAGAAAAAACTCAAACCTTACAAGTGCCAATTAACGAAGCCTTTGCAGCGATGCAAGCGACCTTTGGTAGCCTGTATGTGAATGACTTTAACCTGTTTGGCCGCACCTTCCGAGTGAATTTACAGTCTGAAGGCGACTATCGCGAAAGCGCGGACAACCTGAAGGATGTGTTTGTGCGTTCTAGTCGCGGCGAGATGATTCCGCTGGATAATCTCATTCGCTTTGAGCGTATTACAGGTGCGGATGTGGTTGATCGTTTTAACCTGTTTCCAGCGGCTAAAATTATGGCTGAACCGCAACCGGGCTTTACTTCCGGCGATGCGATGATGGCGTTGCAACAGGTGGTCGATGAGATTGCGCCGGATGGCTTTACGCTCGGCTGGGTGGGCGAAGCCTATCAAGCGGATGCCGCGGCGGGGAGTGGCACGCAAGCGTTTTTATTTGGTCTGCTGATTGTGTTTTTGATTTTGGCGGCACAATATGGTCGCTGGACCTTGCCGTTAGCGGTGGTGATGGCGGTGCCGTTTGCGGTGTTGGGCGCGGCCTTGGCGACCCAATGGCGCGGCTTGGACAATGACATTTATTTCCAGCTTGGTTTGCTGACGCTGATTGGTTTGTCGGCCAAAAACGCGATTTTGATTGTGGAGTTTGCGATGCAAAAACGCGCGCAGGGTATGGAGCTTAGGTTGGCCGCGATTGAAGCGGCGCGGATGCGCTTCCGCCCAATTGTGATGACTTCACTCGCCTTTACCATGGCCGCGATTCCGTTGATGATTAGTGAAGGCGCGGGAGCGGCGGCACGTAATGCGGTCGGCACCGGCGTGGTGGGTGGGATGATTCTTGCCACCTTCTTAGCCCCTTTGTTTATTCCAATGTTCTTCCACTGGATGGCGAGCTTTTCTGAATGGTTTGATCGCAAACGCCAAGCTACGCCTAAAGGAGCCGTCTAATGCGCCTGTTATTTAGTAAAACCTCTTGCGTGACTTGTCGCACGACTAGCCGCATGAAACGCTTAACGGCGGCCATCGCTTTAGCTGCTTTAGCGACGGGCTGCTCGCAAATTCCGAGCTACCAAGCGCCGCAAAACGATTTGCCGCCAAGCTTAACGCTAGCTGATAATTTAAAGCTGGACAATCAGTTAAATGACCAGGCCTGGTGGCAAAGTTTTGCCGATCAACAGCTCACAGAATGGCTAGAACAGGCGCTCGGCTACAACCGTGATTTAGCGGTGCTGGATCAGCGTTTAGTGCAGGCGCAAGCGGCGCTCACACGCGGTCAAGCAGACAGGCTGCCCAATGTGATAGGACAAGCAGGCCTGGGTCGCCAACAAACCAGTGACAATGCTTTTCCGACTAACCAAGGCGCTGAGTTTGATCGATTTACGCTAGAAGGTTTAGTGAGTTATGAAGTCGATTTATGGGGCCGAGTTCGTGCGCAACAACAAGGCCTGGTTGCACGCTATCAAGCGCTGGCTTCGGATCGTCAAGCCGCACAATTAAGCTTAACCAGTGCAGTGGCGCAGCACTATTTTAGCTTGCGGGCGTTAGATGAAATGGTACTGATTGCACAAAATACCGTGGTGTCGCGCCAGGAGAATTTGCAATTGCGCCAACGTCAGTTTGAGCTGGGACGTCTTACCCCGTTGGCGGTGCAGCAAGCCGAAGTGGAATTGAGTCGCGTGGAGGTTGAACTGATTCGTTTACAGGCTGAGCAAGACCAACAGCGTAACGCCCTGAGTGTATTGTTAGGCCATAACCCGACCCAACAACTTGCGATGGCCCAATCACATCCCGAATCGAACACACGATTTATTGATTTAACCCTGCCGCCGCTGCAGCTTGATTGGGACAGTCAGCGGTTATTACAACGACCGGATGTTATCGCTGCGGAACAACGCTTGCAAGCCGCCAACGCCGATATCGGTCAGGCCCGCGCCGCCCTATTTCCTAGTTTAAAACTGAATGCTCTGCTCGGATTTAGCAGTGTCGATTTAAACAGTTTATTTGATTCAGATGCGCTGCAATGGCAGGCCAATGCTGGTTTAACGGCACCGATTTTTAATGGCGGTGCGTTACGCGCGCAACTTCAGATCACGGAGGCCGAACAACAAATTATCCTGTTAGATTATCAACAAACTCTACGCCAAGCCTTTGCTGAAACCCTGAATGCCATCAGCCAACTAAACCGTGCCGATGCGCAACTGGCGGCACAACAGCGTCAACTTGATGCCCTGCGCAAAACGCTGGACTTAGCCCAAAAACGTTTTGATGCTGGCTATTCAAGTTATTTGGAAGTGCTCGATGCACAACGCGCATTATTTGATGCTGAAATTGCGATGGCTCGCACCCAGCGTGACCTTAGGTTGGCGCGCATTGCACTCTATAAAGCACTCGGAGGCCATAGTCAGGCCGCCACATGAAGCGATTTAGGTTAGCGAGAGGCCTTGTTGGATGGTTTTTATGGGCTTTTTTAAGCCAGGCTTTCGCATTTGATGGCATTGACCAACCTGGCAAGAACACTTATCGCGCCGTGCTCACTAGCGACAATGATTCCATAGCGCTATTCAATTCAGATCGTTTTTACACCAATGGACTAAAACTGACCCTGAGCCACAATAGCCAGAACCAAGCCCCTATATGGCTGCAAACAATCGGACAGTGGCTGCCTTGGTTTCCAGACCATCAGTCAACACGTCATGCTTATACCATTGGACAAAGCATGTTTACGCCTGAGGATCTTGCTACAGCCTCATTGCTGCCATTTGATCGCCCCTATGCGGGTTGGTTATATGCGACCGCAGACCTTGCCACAAGACAAGATAATCAGTTTGATGCGCTTTCTATTTCTATTGGTATTGTCGGCCCTTATTCCCAAGCTGAGCAATCACAGAAATTTGTGCACCAATTAATCGGTGCGCAAGACCCAAAAGGTTGGAATAATCAATTGGATAATGCGGTAGGTGTCAATTTGGCCTATCAACGCAGTTGGCGTATTGTTGAAATTCAGCGAAACCAACACAGTCTATTTGACTTAACACCCTATGCCAGCGGCGCTCTAGGGACTGTCTATCGATATCTTGGCACCGGCATTAACCTACGCTATGGTCCTCATTTAGCGGATGATTATGGCGTGCCAAAACTTCAATTCGGTTTACCTATTACTCACTCCATCGCCCTCTCTGCGGCGAAATCATTCAGCTGGTATATTTTTAGTGGTATTGAAGTGCGTTATGTGGAATATAATTATTTTTTGCATGGCAATAATGCGTTGACCCGCCAAATTCAAATTCAACCTAACCCTTGGATAGGCCAATTGCAAGCGGGGGTGGTATTCGATTGGCCACGCTTTAGCCTGACACTTAATCAGATGTTTCAAACTAAAGAATATACCTCACAAGTGCGCGCGCATAATATTGGCGCACTGTCTTTTTCGCTAAAGTATTAATCCCAACTTTTTAGCAAATAAATAACACCGAAACCCGCCATTATCAGTAAAATATTCCGAGCCGATTTCTTGGCTATTCCTATGTTTTTTTGATCAATCGCAGTATTTTTTTATGGGGTGATGTATGGATGACTTTAATCCATGCTTGTCTTGCGGTGCCTGCTGTCATCATTTTCGGGTGTCTTTTTACTGGTCTGAAGCCGATCCTTTTTTAGGCGGCAGCGTACCGGTTGAGCTGACGGAAAAAATTAATAATAATTATATTTGTATGCAGGGCACCAACCAGCCGAATCCACGCTGTGTGGCGTTGGAAGGCACCTTGGGCGAATGTGTGAGCTGCAAAATTTACGCGCAACGCCCCACGCCCTGCCGTGAATTTCCCTTGTGGCTAGAGGATGGATCACTTAATCCAGAGTGTAATCGACTGCGCGCGCTGAAAGGTCTACCGGCGATTGAGTTACCTGATCATCAGCCCAATGACGAACCACCACTGGTTCCGATTGTGGCTTAGGATAACTAAGTATTAAAGTAAAAACAGGCCGATTAGCACGAGCACGCCACCATAAATGGCGAGCATAAAGGCATGGGCTTTAAACCAGGCTACCACCGTTTGGAAGATTTCTTCTGGGCGATATTGGAAAAACGCCAAAACAACCATACCAAGTGCAATGATTAAGAATGCCGCAGGTACGATAAGCAATAATTGATACAGTGTCATGGTTGCGTGACCTCCACTAGATTGACTGTAATAGATCGGCTTGTAATTGAATTAACCAGGCCTGCGCCTGTTGGGCTGGCAAACTGTGACCGGCTAGTTTAACGGCTAGACACTGTTGTTGCGCATCGCCCTGCGCAAGTAGATGAGCAAGCTGGTCGTTAAGTTTAGATAAGGCTCGCGGATTTTCTTGGCTAAATAACTGTAAGCAGGCCTGCTGATTGTCATTCTCAGCGCCGTCTTCAATGGCGATATAGGCTGCCAACAAGCTGTGTAGCTCGGGATAGGTATTTAAAAAATCCATTTGGGCTTGCCAGTCCAATTGAACACCTTTAATCTGGTTGTGGAAAGGCGGTTAGCACAAAAAAATCATCGCCACGCCGCACCAATACCACCCGCACCACTGCATTTTCTGGCACCCACTGCGGCTGGGCATCCGGATTAGCCTCCAGCTGCGTCCGCGTAATATAGCTGCCATGAGTCGGCACCCGCGCAAAAAAGGCTTGTCGTGCCAGCTCGCCCTGCCACCAACGTGCCACCTGTTCACGTTGTAGATTTAGCACCGCATTGACCGAGGCTTCCGCCACCGCCAGGTTACTAAAGGTTGACGTGGTGTTAAGACGCGCATCACGCTGCAAACGTTCAATTAAATAGGCATCGCTTTTAGCGACATGGCGTTCAATAGTGTGACCACCCATCGCTTCGTGCTCAACGAGGGACACCTGAATGGGTTGCGATAGATCGGCTAAACCGCTGGCGGGTTTGTCACATCCTGACAAACCAAGCAGAATTAAACCCAACATTAAGGTGAATAGCAGGCCTGCTACACGCCCCAAAACGCCTTGTTGTTTAATCATTGCGTGACTCACTCCTTGATAAAGAATAGGTAAAATACGCCGTTATTAAATTTCTTGCAAAACTTGAGCACCCCTGGTTACCAAGTTGTACTTGGAGGGAGTTTCGGGGTTGCTAAGAAGAATAAGGCCAAAACAGATTTGATTATGCGCACAGACTAGGATGTTTAATGCTTGGTGGTGTCTGATTGATTTAGCTTGTCCATCAGTTCATTAAGGGACAGTTGGTATTTTTCAGCAACGGTTTTAACTGGCAGGTTAAAATCCCTAACCATTTCAATTGCAAGCTCCAGCTTGCCCTTTTCGACACCCTGTTGCATACCCTGCTGCATACCCTGCTGCATACCCTGTTGCATACCCTGTTGCATACCTTTTTCAAGATACAACTGCTCTAATGAATTCACGTATTGCACGTTCTTCTCCTTCTCGATTTCATCAATCTGATGATCAAATTCTATCACAAGCTCTCTCGGCAGCGTAATCATCCAATCAATCAGATTAAACAGCGTGATGATCTGTTGTTTGTCATAGTCTTGGTTATAGGATGAACAAGAAGTCTATTGATGCGTTATTAAATACTGGTGCTAGTGAATGTTAATACTCAAGGCTTGGTAAATTTGCCAAACGCCCATTGCTATCACGGTTGCACCGGCGCTGCGCTTTACCCAGGTTAATCGCGCCCAACGGGTAAAGTAAAACGCAAACACGCCCATCAGCATTAAGTTGGGCAAGGTGCCAAGACCAAACGCCAGCATGACCAACGCGCCCTGGGTCATTGAAGCGGCACTAAAGGCCATAATCAGTACACTGTAAACCAGTCCGCAAGGCAACCATCCCCAAACCAGACCATATAACCAGGCCTGCGGCAAGGTGCGTACCGGGGTCAGTTTTTGGGTAAAGGGTTGCAGGCGACGCCATAAGCCAGCCCCCACCCGCTCAACGGCGGCTACACCTAACCACCAACCGCCCAAATACAGGCCTAGCGCAATCATAAACAAGCCAGCAAAGACTTGTAATGCTTGCTGGAACGGCAAAAACGGCACCAGCGTTGACAAGGAAGCCGCTAATAAACCAATCAGAGCGCCAATAATGACATAGCTACTAATCCGCCCTAAATTATAAGCGAATTGATAAGGCAACATGCGCCACTGACTGAGTTGATGCTGCGGCGATAGGCTAAAGGTGAGCGTACCCACAACCCCACCACACATGCCTAAACAGTGCACACCGCCCAGTAAGCCGACAATAAACGCAGCGATGAGCATCCCTTCAATGGCCATTACTGGCTGCCTCCAAGTTGATCTAAATTGCGATAGCCCAAGGCTTCGGCCAAATGGCCACGGCTTATCTGCTCCGCCGCGTTCATATCAGCAAGGGTTTGCGCAATACGCAGGACTTTGTGATAACTGCGGGCGGATAAGCCTAGTTTAGTGAGCGCGCTGGCTAGGAAGTCTCGATCGGCTTGGGCAATGGGTAAATCTTGACATTGTTGCGCACTGAGCTGACTGTTTAGACAGCCTTGCCGTGTTTGTTGGCGCGCGCGCGCTGCTGCCACTCTGGCTCGCACAGTTTGTGATGTTTCAGATATAGACTGTTGTGGTTTAGCTAACTCGGCTAAATCCACCGCCGGTAATTGCAGGTGCAGGTCAATTCGGTCGAGGATGGGGCCGGATAGTTTACGCTGATAGCGCAAAATTTGGTCGGGGGTTTCTTTACAACGCGGGTCATCGGCAAAATAACCTGACGGGCTAGGATTGAGCGCGCCAATCAGCAGACTATTACATGGATAGCTGACTTGTTGCTTAACGCGGGCGATATTGACCTGTTTAGTTTCCAGTGGCTCCCGCAAAGCTTCGAGGACATCGCGCTTAAACTCGGGCATTTCATCGAAAAAAATGACGCCATGATGTGCTAAAGACAAGGCCCCTGGCCGCGGCGTTTGCCCACTGACATTTACAGAAGTTAATGCTACACTTTCTGTTAATTTCAATAATTTAGAAACCAGTTTACTAAGAATTAATGCTACAAATACCATTTATTAATGCTACAACCTTGCTTTTTACCAGAAGTTTTTGCTACAACCTTTTAACAAAGAGAGTTGTTAATTGAAATTTTCCCATAAGAATAGAAAAATTGGCTACACATACGGTAGTTTATCAGGTGCTTATTCATTTAGAGGTGAAAAGAGCCTTTCATTTGAGTCAAAAATTGAACGTGATTTTTTAACACTACTAGAATTTGATGATTCGGTCATTGAAGTCACCGAACAGCCATTCACCATTGAATATGAAAATCACAATGGCCGACCAACAACCTATACACCAGATTTTTTAATTGAATTCAAATCCCCTCTTACCAGCAGCTCTTACAGCGCATATCGCAAATCTCTCTTGGTAGAAGTTAAACCACATGACATTCTTAAAAAGAAATTTTTAGATCTTAAACCTAAATTCCAAATAGGCATGCGCTTTGCCAAAGCAAACGACATGGTTTTTAAAATTTTCTCTGATTCGAAAATACGCACACCAAAACTTAAAAATATTCAAATGATTGCCCGTTACAAGCGTTACAAATACTGTTTAAATGAAGAAAGTAGAATACGCGAACATCTACAAAACGTTGGGCATACCAGGCTTGATCACTTACTCTGCTTCTTATATGTCACAGAAGAACAGCGCTCAATTGCTTTAGGCCAGATCTGGCAGTTGGTATGGAATAAGCAAATTGGTTGTGATTTAACGCTGCCTCTCAACTTGCAAACGGTCGTATGGCTAAAGATTGATGAAACTTATGAAGAAGGCGTATTCAATGACAGATTTTGAATCAGGCGGTTGTTATGCTGACCGAAGACGCATTACATTTCGTCCGAATGATTTTGTTGAGAGTTTTGGCGAAGCATTTAGGCTTACACAGATTATTAACTTTGAAGATGTCATAGGCGTTAATTTAAAAACCGGGCGAGCTGAACGTCTTTTAATTAAAAATCTGAGGCACATCGATGACGTGGATACCGAAGCATACCAATCTCTAAGAGATATGGAGGATTTTTCGGATGCGGAATGGAAGGAAATCGAAAAACGCTTTATCAGTATTCAACCATTACTTGAGGGCTTAACTCGCAAGGAAATTGAGCAGTATGCAGAAAAGATCGAAATTCATTTTACAACTCTTTACCGTTGGCTGAAAAATTACCAAACGACAGGAACTATTACTGGCCTGCTACCAAAAAAACGTGGCCCTTCACAAGGAACTTTAAAAATTGAATCTCGTGCCGAGTCAGTCATGCATGAGGTCATCAATAACTACTATCTAACCTCTCAAAAACCATCTGTCAGCGATACCATCCTAGTGATCAAAGAACGTTGCGAAGCACAAAATTTAGCAGCGCCATCCGGAAACACTATTCGAAACCGCATTTCGCAAATTTCAGAAGAAAAAAGATTAAGGCACAGGAACGAGAGAGGGAGAGCTAGAACAAAGTTTGAACCTACCCCCGGAAAATATGAGGCTGATTACCCATTACAAGTCATACAAATTGACCACACACCCGTAGACTTAATACTTGTGAGTGACGATGAACACCGACTTCCCATTGGAAGACCCTACGTTACTTTTGCGATTGATTGTTACAGCCGAATGATCGTTGGCTACCATCTTTCACTTTATGCGCCAAGCACAACCTCTGTAGCAATGTGCATATCTCAGATGATTAACCCTAAAGATCAGCTTTTAATTCAATTTAAAGTTGATTCAAGTTGGCCTGTCTGGGGAAATCCCGAGTTTCTTCACCTCGATAATGCCGGTGAATTTCGTTCTGACACTCTTCGACAATCATGTCTTGCTTATGACATAAATATAGATTTCCGCCCTGTAGGAAAACCAAACTATGGCGGTCATGTTGAGAGCCTAATGAAAACAGTCATGAAAAAGGTTCATAACTTGCCAGGAACAACATTTTCAAACATTGAAGAGCGTGCTGAATACGATTCAGATGGAAATGCTACTCTAACTTTTGATGAGTTTGAGCGCTGGCTTATTATTTACATTACGAAGTTTTACCATAAAAAGAAACATTCAAGTCTAGGAATATCACCTGAAGATAAATGGCATGAGGGAATTTTTGGTTCAAACCATTCCAATGGAATCGGTCTACCTCCGAAACCATCAGATCCAGAAACGGTTTACAGGGATTTTTTACCCATCGAACGCCGCACAGTTCAGAGTAATGGCGTTAACATTAACGGTCTAAACTATTACGAGCACGTTCTGAGACCATTTATTCATAAATTTGACAATGAGACAAATAAAAAACAGCGCTTCATATTCCGTATAGATCCTCGAAATATACGTCAAATTTGGTTTTATGAGCCTGAGCAAAAGCAGTATTTCAAGATTCCCCTAGCCAATCCATCCATACCTCACATGAGCTTATGGGAACTTGAAGAAGCCAAAAAACAGATTAAAGAGTTTGGCTTCACTTTTACAGAAGAGCAGCTTATTGAAACACACCGTGAAATGCAGGCAATTGTTGAAGCATCTGTGAAAAAGACTAGGAGTGCACGGCGCAAACTAGCAAAATCTAAAATAAATAAAGAACAAGCTACACCAGAAAGCAAAACCTCTCCATTACCTCAACCATCTCAGCAGCAAGGGTTAGATGACGACCTCTGGGATGATGATATTCCAATATTTGATTAATACACGGGTGAATTAGATGACAGAACAGTACTCTCACCTTCATGAAAGCGTTCACGAGGTAATACTCCAAGGTAAACAGGAACGAATTGACTATATGAATAACCCCTTATGGATTAACCATAACCGGTCAACGCAAGTCATTCAATTACTCAACCAGCTTCTAAGAAATCCAAAAAAGCCAAGAATGCGAAACCTATTGATGATTGGAGAGCCGAATATAGGCAAAACATCGCTGATTAAATACTATTCAAATTTACACCCTAGTTATACGAGTGAGGATGAGGACGGAATATCGAGAGCAAACATTCCTCTAATTGTCATAGATGCGCCGACTCTTGAGTCCGAAAAAGCATTGTTTGTTTCAATACTTGAGCAGTTTTGGACACCCTTTAACCCAGAGCACACACCACTTCGCCTTAGAAACCAAGTCATTTCTCTAATGCGGGAATGTAATGTTCGAATGCTGATAATTGATGAATTTCACAACTTATTGACATTTTCTGCCTCAAAACGCTTAAAAACAATTGGAATACTAAAGACGCTTGGCAATGAGCTAATGATACCAATTGTTGCCGTTGGCATTCACGATGCCATGACATTAATTAATAGCGATCCACAGATAGCGAGTAGATTCGATACACTGACAATTCCACGTTGGGATTTAGATAAAAACTTCAGAGGATTGCTACTAGCATTTGAAAAGCGGCTACCTCTAAGAAAACCATCAAGATTGCACGAAAAAGATAAAACTGTTCTGCTTCATAACATTTCCCAAGGAAATACAGGAGATTTACACCGGCTTCTCATAGAGTGCGCAACTTATGCTATTGAAAACGAAATTGAAGAAATTTCGACAAGTGTTATTCAAAAGTTTTCTTGGGTGAAGCCTACTCATGCCAGTTATTCAAGACAACTTCAAATAAGTTAGAAAATGAATTCGCATCGTCTCTGGCCAATTTTAATACCCATCGAAGACGATGAGTTGTTGAGCTCTTGGTTAATCAGGAACGCTCTTGCTAACGGTTCAGATCCCATGACTTGGACTTGGTATTTTTGGGGCAAGTGGCGAGCCTGGACACTTGATTTTGATCGATACTGCCCCGATGTTATGCTTTATCGAATTGCTAATGCACCCTTTGATATAAATACGCTTCGTAAAGCAACACTGTTATCTATCGCTGCAAATATCAATTCAGCTCAACTAAACCCAAAAACAAATTGGAACTGGGTAATCCCCCAAGGTAGTCGTAATAGAGATCGAAGCACTGGCTTAAGATGTTGTCCTGAGTGCCTTAATGAAAAGGCCTATTTTAAAAAATCATGGCGATTGGCTTGGAACCATTCATGCCCTACTCATAAAACTATACTTCTAGATAAATGCCCAAATTGCGGGCTTCCGATTAGCCCACATAAAGCAAATCAAGATAACCCCGATATTTGCATTTGTCCTCGATGTCAATTTGATTTACGACTTGCTCATAGTAAACCAGCCAACTCCAGAGCACTTAATGCCCAACTACTTTTGAACAACGCTATAAACCATGAAGGTAGTGTTTCGTTTGCATGGGGCACAAATGAAACTAAAGAGCTTTTCAGCACCGTACACTTAATGCTTCGATTTCTTCATTTCACCTGCACACACCCAGCAACCTTAACAAAGTTTAGGAAAGTGATGTGCCTGCCTGTTATGGAGCAAGAGTTCATCATGGGCGTTAGCATCGAGCAGTATCCACCTGATTGGATACATACTTTATTTTGCGCCCTGGATACGTTACTAAGCATGGAGATTAAGAGCTTGATTAAACATCTTGCTGCTCATGATGTAACTCAAAAGATGATGATAAAAAATAAAACCAATCTTACTGAGACATTTGCCTTCATCGCCTCCAAGCTTAGGAGCTCGGAAACAAAACCAACAACAGTCATCAGAGCACGGACTCCTATCAAGCCCAAGTCAAAAGATGAGGTTGATAAAATGTGGCTTGATATCCAAAGGTACCTTTAGATGCCTCAATGTGATCAATGTGGCCGTGAAGTCGAAAAGTATAAGCGCAGGCATAACAATGAGGGATTTTGTGCAACATGCTATGCTCGAACCTTTAAAAAAAGAACTTGCAGTATCTGTGGCGAAATCAAAAAAATCCATAAGAACGATGTGATTCCGGTATGCAATACTTGCAAAAAGAAAAACACACCATGCATAAGGTGTAATGCGACCGACTACCAGCCCGGGAAGATTACCGAGCATGGCCCCGTTTGCAAAGCTTGTGCAAAACATTACAGACCTCGATTAAGATGTCATATATGCGGATCTGACGCTCGGAGCGTTTCAAGACGTTTAATTTTTGGCATAGATAAACCAATATGCAATAAATGTTTTAATAAGTCTTATGGCTTTAAGTGCATCCGATGTCATACCACCTATGCACCATTCTTTTTTACACTGGACAAAAAACCTGTTTGCAAGCACTGCACGACAAAGCCGGATAAGGCCTGTAATGTTTGTGGAAAGCATATGCCTGCTGGCTTTAAGAACAATACTTGTTCTACATGCGCTTCAAAGTCGAGATTACGAAAACGTCTTTCTATTTCCCAAAAAGCATTGTGTCACGAGGTCGCCGAGATATTCGCTAACTATGGGCTATGGATGGAAAAAACGAGAGCTCCAGATATTGCGGCAAGAAAAATCGTATCAAGCTTTGAAGTATTCAAGTTCTTAAGTGACTGGTATGAAAAACATGAAGCTATGCCCACTTATGCCGAGTATGCAACAAGCCTTACCGTGGCTAAAACTAGACAACACTTAACCGTAACCTACTTTCTTGATGAGTCAGGCCTCATCCCATTAGACCATGAGCGCAAGTGTGAGATCGGTAATTTAGATTGCATTGATAGAGCATTCAATCGCATACCGGCATCCAGCCCACTGTTTAAATACATGGATAGCTATCACAAATTAATCATGACCAAGTATGAAACCGGTAAAAACACAGCACATACTGCACGATTGAGCTTTGGTACAGCCGTTAATTTTTTAGCACTAGGTGAATACCAAAATAAAAGCCAGCCAGATGTTGAGCTTATTCGCCAATACTTATGGTTTCATACCGGGCAACGAGCAAGCCTATGGGGTTTCATTACGCATTTAAGAAAGCACCATAAAGTTGAGTTACCGAGTCTCGATAATAAAGTTTATGAGCTGGCGTTAGATCGGCCACATGAATCCACTGAGCGTACTAAACAAAAGTTGATTGCATTGTTGAGGTCTGGCGAGTTTTCCCAAGAGGATTACATTGAATTAGGTTTAGCTTACTTTCATCGAGTTAGAATGCCGAAAGAGTTGAATGGTATCAGGGAGCTAGTAAGCGTTAATGAACAGAGAGAAGTAAAACTTTATAAGGATATTTTTTATCTGCCCCCGTAAGATGGGGAGGTAACTTACTTTAGAAGGAGGTAAACCATTGTTAAATCTGGCTACAACTGGATACAAAATTAAAGCTTAAAACAAGTAAATCTAGTTACAAATAAGTAATCGGCCCTGAATAACTCACTCAAGCCATGATTTATAAGGGTTGAGCTTTAATTTAGTGCTTTAAAAATTGCCAGTTTTAATATAATAATGATTTAATTTCTTGCAAATTGACACGCCTATGAAGCCCAAAACACCGCCCAAAAACCCCAACCAAGATTTGTTTCGACCCTTGTTGGTTGACATCATCAATCCTGAACATGAACTCGCCCGATTAGAAGGCCTCATCGACTGGGCGTTTTTTGAGCGTGAATGGGCCGGGTATTTCCCCTCAACCACTGGACGACCTGCGACCTCACCGCGTTTGATTGCCGGTTTGTTTTATCTGCAACATCTCTACGGCCACAGTGATGAAGGGGTATTGAGTGCCTTTTTGCAATCACCTTACTACCAGCACTTTTGTGGTTGTGTGCACTTTGAACATCAACTGCCGATTGACCCCAGTTCACTTGTGCGCTGGCGTAAACGGGTCGGTGAAGAAGGGTTAGAATGGTTACACACCCACAGCATTCAGGCGGCCGTCAACGCCAAGATGGTCAAGCCCAAATCCTTTGAAGAGATTCTGGTTGATACCACGGTCATGGAAAAAGCCATCACCCATCCAACCGACTCCAAGCTGTTAGAAACCGCACGACAACGCCTGGTTAAACAAGCCCAAGCGCAAGGCATCAACCTTCGCCAAAACTACAACAAAGTCGCCCCTAGACAAGCGATACAAACAGGCCGCTATGCGCACGCCAAACAATTCAAACGCATGCGCCAAAGCCTCAAAAAACAACGCACCTACCTCGGGCGGATTGTTCGAGATGTAGAGCGTAAAGCGCAACAGATAACCGATGGGTTAAAGCATGAACTGAGTCTAGCCAAACGCCTACTCAGCCAAAAACCCAAGGACAAAAACAAACTCTACAGCCTGCATGCGCCGGAAGTCGAATGCATCGGTAAAGGTAAAAGCCGCAAACCCTACGAGTTCGGTGTGAAAGTCACTGTAGCGACCACCTTAAAAGAAGGCTTAGTGGTGGGGATGCGCAGCCTAGCGGGCAACCCCTATGACGGGCATACTCTACATGAAGCCTTAGAACAAAAAGAAATCCTCACCGACATGCCAACCAAACTGGTGTGTGTCGATAGAGGCTATAAAGGCCATTGGATTGAACAGAGTAAGGTGCTGATAAGCGGCCAAAAGCGTGGCATGACCGCGAGCTTAAAGAGAAAGCTCAAACGCAGAAGTGCCATAGACGCGAGCATCGGGCATATGAAAACCGAAGGACGATTAGACCGTTGCACGCTAAAAGGACAGCTAGGTGATGCGATGTTTGCGCTGTTATGCGGTGCAGGTCACAATCTGCGGTTAATCCTAAACTTCCTGCGGGATTTTTTGGCTTTTTTATGGACGGCTATCTGGCAAAGCGAATGGATTAAGGAAAACATTCGTACGAAAAAGCGCAAAATTAAAGTGGCTTGAGTGGGTTATTCAGGGCCGACTAAATACGTTTGAAAGCATCAAACAAGCGCAATTACTGGCAACTCAATGGTTATGGACATACAATAACGAATGGGCACATACTGCAATCGGACAAGTGCAATCAAAAGAATTTATCGAAGCAACTTAACCTTCTACTTTTGACTTCGGCTAAAATGTGGTGGTTACAGTCGACTATGCTAAGTTTAGACTTTTCTTACTCGAAATGTATAAAAATTAGCGGCTTTGCTATAAAGCACTAGGCCAATCGAATATTTTAATCGTTGAAATTTTATTTTTGTAACTAAATTTATATGGCGGGCTAAAGCACCAATGAACAATGATAAGATAGATAGTATTTTTTTTAAAATTCTAAAATATATCAGCATTATTCTAGCCGTGTTTCTAGGTGTGCTATTTGCCACTTTAGTATTGACAAAATTCAATATCGACCCTGTTTCTTGGCTATTAAACACAGTTAAAGGAGTGTTCTACAAACAGAACAGCCCCCTTACCATAGAAGAACAAGAAGCTTTAAGCCTGTTAATTAAAAATGGTCGAATTCTTCCATCTGATGGCATCATTACACAGGTAACCAGCTTTTACAGCACTATAATTACGTTTCTTCTTGGTTTAATAGCATTAATTTCTGGGATGGCATTTGTATATATAAAAGCCCAGTCCTATGAAAAAATGGAAATTATGACTGAGAAAAAAGTTGAAGAGTACTTTAAAACTGCCGAGTTAACGGATAAGTTAGATATTTTGGTAAAAAGTAAGACTGAAGATATAAGACAAAACCTGAAACTAGATTTAGATGACTTCTCAGATTGGAAAGATAATATCGAAAATAGACTCAATACAGTGGAGGAACGAAACAATGGAAAATCCATTTTCAGTAAATCGCCAACAATTTCGATACCCGATGGATACGATGAGGACGGAGAGAATAAATAATGGCTATTCTTCGAAGAAAATCAATTAGGAAAATTCATGAAGCACCTACAAAGTTTAATGTTGAGAACCTTCTAAAAACAGCACGAGAACATGGCATTGATACTAACCCTATCGACATAAAAAAATTGGCAAGTTCTTTAGGCGTGCAGATTAAAAGCATAGAAATGGAAAATGAGGTATCTGGTTACCTAAGAAAAGAAGATGGACACTGGATTATAGGCGTAAATGCGTTACATCATCCAAATCGAAAGCGCTTTACAATTGCTCATGAATTGGGTCATTATTGCCTTCACTCTAAAGTCATGGATTGCTTTGAGGATACCGTTTTATTCAGAAAAGGTGAAACAAACTTATATGAAACTCAAGCAAATAAATTCGCCGCTGAGTTATTAATGCCAAAAGATTTATTCTTAGACTATATAAGGAATAAGTCTTCAGAAATTGAAAGTATTGCTGAACATTTCGAAGTCTCTTCAATGGCAGTTCGGCTGAGAGCAAAGAATCTTGGGTTAGGAGGTCACGGAGTTGATTGAAAAATACCAATACATTCCAATCATTAAAACTACCGATGCAGAACTTCGAGGATATGAAGAACTCGATGGGTCGGTAAAAGATGGTGTTTTGCCTTTGTTTGAATTGACTAAATCTAGAAAATCTAAATATAACGTAGAAGCAACTGTGCACAAACGCATTGACTCACTTAAAGATATCGTTGGTGATCATAGACCGTTTATTTTAGATATTACATCTCATGAAGACCTCGCAAATGATGAAATTTACGAGTTCGGAGATGAAATAAACGGCTTTGATAATTGGTGTAGTTTTGTAGAAAGCTTTAGGGCTGATTTAAAATTAATCCCTGTAATACACATGCTTCCACCTGAAGAGCATTTAGATCATGAAATTAAGTCTCAAATTGAGAGATTAGCAGCAAATTTTGAATATTTAGCATTTAGATATACACCATTTGATTTTGTTGATGATGGTTATATGACCACTAAAGATCTAGTCAACGAATTCACCCATTACATAGAACTCATTAAAGGATCATTTGATATAGAAAAGCTCATTCTAGTAATTGATGGGCAATACATAGAAAAATCACTGTTTAATTCTAAAGTTTCAGTTATTAAAGAATTACTATCAATATTTGAAAGCAATCGTCAGCCATGTAGAACATCAATTACAACCTCATCATTTCCATCCTATGTAAAAGGACATGAGGATGATTGCTATGATGATTACGGAACGTTAACCATCCTTGAAAAAAGATTTTTTAGAACTATTTGCAATGAAGCGAAGATGAATTCCATCATTTATGGGGACTATGCAAGCATTCACCCTGTTAGAAAAATACAAGGTGGGGGCAACTGGGTTCCACGAATAGATTTTCCATTATCTGAATCTATCATCTATAAAAGGTTTAGAAGGGATGATGGCGGTTATGTAAGATGCGGTGAAAAAATGGCTGTTGAAACAAAGTTTCTATCTAACCCCAATCCCTGCTGGGGAGAAGAGCAAATTAAATTGGCATCTAAAGGTAAACCTCAAGGAAAAAGCCCTTCTTTTTGGATTTCTGTAAGATTAAATCTATTTATTTCAAGGTTATTCCTCGATGGCGAGCTCCCCATTTGCCATGTTAAGTAACTGGATGTCATCAATGAGGGTTACATGGCCTCTATCTTTCAAGAATTGATTGAAGTTTGAGCTGTACTTATTAATCACTGTTTTTTTCACCAGCTCAAGTGCTTCATTAATTGTTATATTTCGAACAAGAAGCTCCCTAGCGTCTTTAATGCCAAGACTCATTAAATTCTTACAATAAACTTTTTTTTCTCTTAAAACAGATTTAACCTCTTTAACGCCGATCATTTTTAGCAACGATAATTTACTAAGTTTTTTCTCAACTTTAGCCTGCCTATAAACCTGTATCTTTGAATCCTTGATTAAAAATACTCCAACATTTTCTGGGCAAATCCCAATAACACCATTCAAATGTTTTTGTGTCGTCACAATACTCACTGACTCAAAACATTCTAGATAGTTTGCGATCTGACCTGCAAGAGTCGAAAGACTGTCGAAATCACTCTTTATTTCAAACCCTTCTAATAATTCAGAAATACAAAGAATATCTGCTCGTCTATTCCCATCAGCGAATCTAAATTCAGGATTAATTACTTTTAAAGTATCACCATACTTCTCGATTAAATAATCAATTAAAGCCGCCTTTATAAAAGGTTCTTTCATTTTTAGAATTCACTCACTTATTGTTGCTATCCTATCTGCCTGTTTACTTCTCAAAAACTGCTAAACCTTCAGAATTATTTAAATACTTTATATACCTAAGACGCTTTAAATCAAATGGAATGTCATGAACATATTCCGGCCTAAATTGAACAGACAAACCAGATTGTGAAGCCGTATTTTGAATTGATGCAGAAATTCGATCTAAAGATGGAGCAAAAGAAATCATTACTGAAACCTCACGAACTAACTAATTAGATGTAAGATTTGCTGCCTAACATCACGCCCATCTTTATCTTGTTCAACGGCCATTATGAAAAGGCATTTTCCCCCACTCAGCTTAGCCCACAAGTCACCTACAGCCCGTTTCTCTGCCGAATCATCATTTGACACGTAAGCTTCGCCTTTATATTCGACAACAAGCATTCTGCCGTCTTCAAGCTCACAAATGAAGTCAGGATAGAATTTGCCGTGCGCCAATGGAAGCCAAAAAGAAGACTGGTCTCTACGCACTAGATTGCGTATCCAATGTTTTATTTCGGGTAAACTATCAATAACCTTTGCACATTCATATTCCTCGCCACTGGTCTTTAAGTCTTCAATCATCCCTTGAGGAAAGTAGTGCTTTTGGAATTTGTATTTTCCAGTATAGTAGGGCGGTCTGGAAGGGTAGCTGCTTGGATTAAACTCATAAATAAACTGGTCTGATACGCAGACGCTTGATTCATCACCAAATAACGTTTCTTGATATGCCGTCTTTTGTGCTTGTTTACGATAAATTCTGATTAAATCTCTAATCGCTCTTGCCAGAGGGAATTTGTTTCTAACCAACGCAGTTAAGGTCATGTTTGGCTGTTGTAGCAAACTTTTCACAATTCGTGATAAAAATGCAATCATCTGGCTCTGAACAATGTCTGGTTGCTTTAGTTCACGGTCTAGCCAGCCAATTAAATCCTGCTCTGTAACGTCAAGAAAGCCTTGGTTAAATGTAATCACGTTTTGTTGCTTGGATATGCCGTATGTCACCTCCGTTCCATCAATGTCGATAGAGAAGCTGTTACTGGTTTCATGTAAGCTAAAATTCTTTAGTTCAGCCGGATAATCCAACAAGTCCCAACCATGTGCATGAAGAAATACTTCGGACTCAACTAGGTCTAACTCACCCTGCTCTTGCATGCAAAGATATGGCAGTGATCCAAAGGGAATGCCTTTTTCTGACGGGGCTTTTTCAGCTTCTAATGCTTGATTGTGAATGCGAATATTTTGTTTAAATGCCTCCGTGCTTTTGCCGTTCTTGACATGCTTTGTCAACGCTTTCTCGATGCTCTCGGAAACTTCTCCGGTAATCCTAACAACGGTAGTATTGGTTTGCGAATCATGAGACATACTAATTCGCCCCTTTTCATCATCAGATAAAGAAGTTAAATCAGGCGTACTTTGGGTTTCAACAACAAGTGACTTCGATACCCTCACCGGTTTAATCTGTAGTTCTTCATCACCAGCGCCAAACATGTCCTGCTGGTCTGGATTATGGATACCTGGCGTTGCTTCTCTCAAGAAAGCGGCAACCTCCATTTCCTCAAAACCCATTGCAATCAGTTTGTCGGTCAAGTCCTGCGCGGCTTTACTGAACTTTGAAGTGGAGAGGTGTGCGTAAGCACGGTTAAGGTCTTCTATCAGTCTTCTTTTGGCATAAGGCATCCTTAAAACACGCCCTAGCAGTTGTTCGGCATCTTTGCTTGATGAAACTTGCTTAACAGAACAAAAAACGTAAGCAAACGGACAGTCCCAGCCTTCTTTCAACGCCTCAATTGTAATGATGTATTCAATTTTGCAATTTGGCGAAAACAAGTCTAGACCATCAAGCTCCCGTTGATTGCCGGTAGCTATAGCAATTTTCTCTTCATGGATGTTGAGCTGATCCATTAGGTGCGTCTTCAAAACATCAACCGTTACTTCGCCACTTTTGTTTTCTGCTTGAAATAGAGCAATAGGTCGAATGTAATCCGCATCCTTTTGAGCATCAATAGCAAGCTTGTTTCGGGTGATAACAGCATCTTGAATGGCGTCTTGCCAGTTTTGATGTTCCGTGAGCATTACCGGCAACTTAATCATTTCTTCGGCTTTCAGCTCAGAAGCGGATACATGAAATAAAACATTGCTTCCATTAGTCTTACTGGTGTTAGGTGTGGCGGTAAGCTCAATGATTGCAGAGGGGTGGACGCGCTGCAAGACTTCAAATGTTAACGTGGTTCTGGCGTTGTGAGCTTCATCCATAATCACAATCGGTCGGTGGATAGCAAGAAGATTGGCAAACGAGTATTTAATCTTCCCAATCGCTGAATTGCTTAAACCATTTTCTTGAACATCATCCGCCGATACCTTTTCAAGACGAGATATTAACGGGTGGTTTGCTGGTATTTTGGCAAAATGCGGCTCAAAGTTTTCATGATAGGCATAAATTTTTCGCCCGGAGGTATCTGTGACACGCAGGTTCGCCAGCGTGGAAACAATAACGATTGCCTTGTTCTCAAGGTCTTGTGGCCGAACCTGAGTGACTTCATCAATATCTAAAACTAACACCTGTCTTTTAAAGGCTTCATCTAGTTTTTGACGGTATGGGTGACTTGGTTTTTTTAGGGCTTCAACGGTTTGTTCTCGAATCGTGATACTTGGTACAAGCCACAAAGCAATCGGTGTTTCGGTATCAAGCAAGCTCTTTGATGCAACATCAATCGCATAGGAGCCAAGAACGGTTTTACCGCCCCCTGTGGGTATTCTTAAACAGACATAAGGTACTTGTTTAAAACCATAGTCTCGATACTCAAACTCAGGTAATTCTTGTTCTTCAAGTGCTAATCGGTATGCCTCTTCAACATCATTGTCGAGGCACTTGGTTAGGAATGATTGCAGAACATCAACGGCACGTTGTTGGTAGCCTTTTAATTGAAACATTTGAATAAATCCGAGTTAAAGTGTGACTCAATGATAGATTTATTTGTATTTTACAAAATCTATATCTATTTAACTAAAGCATCATAAAAAATAAATGGCTTTTATGACGATTTACTGGAAAAATGAAGCAAAACTAGCAGCTATAGAATGGGCTGCTAAAAAGTTGAGATATTCTATTGATAGACTCAATATGAATTCTAGAGGAATTACTGAATCATTAGATGACAAAATCATGGGAGACTTGGCAACCATCGCTGTCGCGGAATTTTTCAGGTCCAGTGGTTTTGCAGCAATTGCTTATGATCAAATTCGAACAGATAATTTTCAAACACCTGATCCCGGCTGGGATTTATTAATTTCAAAGCGAGGCATCGGCCTTGGACCTTGGGCAAGAAAGGTTCAATCTCTTAAAATATCGCCTGACGACATTCCTGAATATGCGGTGACTGTCTCCGTTAAATCCTCTAGATTACCAAGAGGATATAACCTAGAGAAAGCACTAAAACGATGTGATTTTAAGGTACTTAATGAGCATGATAATAACATAGCTAAAGACCTTAAAGCACAAATAGAGACACAGGTTTATTTTGACCTCAACAAGTCTCAGTTAAATGGCTTAAGAATAATTGATGAACACATAGATGAAGCCTGTAAAGATACAATCGAAGATAGGAGTAATTGCTCCATCATTTTCGATCAACTCCAGATCGAACACAGGTATATTCCTTGTATATTAACTCGCTGGAATTATTCAGGAAAAATACTGGATTACTCCAACAACCTTGCTAAGCAAAATAAAAAACGGACTTGGAATAGCCCTCATGACGGGGAAACCAAGTCCATGTGGCTGGCTCCTTTAAGAGAAGGAAAGTCATTTCATGAAATACACGAAATTTTTGAGCATCTCCCCTAAAACGCACTAACCGCTTAAAACAGGCCAACATCATAAGGTATTTGCTTAAAAATAATATTGGCTTGTTTTAAGCTATCGCCACCTAACCGACAAGATTCACCATAAATTACAATTTTTTCATGTTTAGAGACATTAGGAAGTTCGTTTAGAACCTTTCGAGTTAGTACGTTCCCACCACTTGGTCTTCTATCTCCAAGAACACCATTATAAAGAAGGTAGTACGCTGTTCCGCCATGACATCCTAAAAACGGAGACGGTTCAGTTATATGGATTGGCTTTTTAGTTTCCAAATACCAAATATGAGCAGCAAGAATCGGAAATTTTATTTCAGGGTTAATCGAGCCGTACTCATTGAATACCATCTCACCTAATTCATAAAACTTAAAACCTCCACCTCCAGACCAATTTAATGACTTAGAGATCCCACCCTGTTCCCCATTAACGACTTGCTTTAGTCTATTCTGACAATGAGTCTTTGCATGGTCTCCTATCTCGACACCGATATATCTGCGCTTCATCTTATGAGCAACAGCTGCGGTAGTACCAGAACCTAAAAAAGAATCTAGAACCAAATCATTTTCTTCAGATGCAAGGGTTAGTATTCTTTGAATAAGCTTTTCAGGTTTCGGAGTCGCAAAAGCATCGTCTGGATTAAACAATCTGGATTCTTTTTTTGCTTCCTGATTATGTCCAACCTCTTGATACGGCCATATAGTCATCGGAGTGGTGCCATCCTTTACCTCTGTCAAAAATTTTTTAACAGCAGGGACATTATTTCCACTTTGACCAAACCAAATCCTATTATCTTTAACCATTTCCTCATAACGCTCTTTAGAATACCCCCAACAACGGCTTGCTGAGGGCTTTACAACACGTCCTGATGGAACGGTAATAGGGTAATCGTTAGACTCTGAATATGTCTTTACAGACATATCTGCTGCTTTCCAAGGTCCTCTAGGATCGTTATCGGGGTTTTTATACCTAGAATTTGCCTCATCACTTCTTGGAAGTAGATTTGGCCTCCAAGCCTCTTTATTTTTAGCATAAACCAGAATGTGGTCGTGATTGTCGCTAAACCATTTGGCATCATTTTGCGGTGCATACTTTTTTTGCCACACAATATTGGCTACAAAATTATGACGCCCAAAAATTTCATCCATAACTACTTTTAAATAGTGAGATTCATCGTCATCAATAGAAATCCAAATAGAGCCATTCTCCGATAATAGTTCTGCGAGTAATTCCAACCTTGGGTACATTAAGGAAAGCCACTTACTATGCTCTAAATTATCATCGTAATGCTCAAATGCGCCTTTAGTGTTGTAAGGAGGATCAATAAAGATACATTTAACTTGTCCTGCATAGTATGGAATCAGTGCTTTAAGAGCCTCAAGGTTATCCCCTTGAATCAGCATATTATTGGAATCTACCTCACCATAAGAAAACTCCGACTTTTCTTGTAATAGACGATAGCGACAATTCTTAGCATCCAAAAGAGATTCATCTTTATTTAGCCACTGTAAAATAGGCATATTCCTTCCTTTTCTTAAAATAATTGGCCAAGTTAAACGACTCAGACTCTGTCATAGCAATGAGCAATCAAACTTTTCATATTCTTTAAAGTCTTAACCAAAGCCTTTTCGGACTCTTTACTCCCGTCCCATAAATCCATCAAAGCCTCTTTTAGCTCTTGGGATAGCTGAACCCTGTCATTTGAATAAATTTGAATATTTGCATATTCACATATTTTTTTTACATTAGGAGAAACTGTCTTAAAATTCCCAGATAAAATTTTAGAAATCTGCGACTGTGAAACGCCTGTAACCATAGATATATCTTTTTGAACATCTGTAATATTTGTGGCCCAAGCGATTAACTCCTTACGAATAACAGCTACACCTTTATCCATTTTTAGCAACTTATTTGAATATTTGAATATTTATTTGTATAATATCTAAAAATTTCAACGACATCAACATTTGAAAACGGTGGGTAAATATGAAAGTTCTACTCTCGATAAAGCCTCAGTTCGCAGAAAAAATCTTAACGGGCGAAAAGCAGTTTGAGTTCAGAAAGGCCATATTCAGAAATAATTGCGTTACTTCAGTAGTTATTTATGCATCCAGCCCTTTGCAAAAGGTCATAGGGGAGTTTGATATTTCTAAAATATATGAAATGGAGCCTGATGCTTTATGGAAAGAGACAGCCGATCACTCAGGGATAAGTAAAGAATATTTCGATAAATACTTTCAAGGTAAGATGAAAGGCTTTGCGATTAAAGTAGGAAAAATGACAAAGTACCCGACACCTCTCAACTTAGAGGACTTGGGCATTAGAACTCCGCCTCAATCTTTTTGCTATGTAAGAAAGCATTAAGGGCTTATAAAATCAATAATTAGCGGAATATTTTCTTGTTCAGAAGTTACTTTTAATAATGGAAGGTTTAAGCAACTAGCCACCGCTTTTGCCTGAGATATCTCCAAGTCTGGAACTCTTCTATCAACTTCAAATCAAACAGCTGTCCTCTGCGCCCTTCCAGCCTACTTCTTATAACTTCAGGAGATTGTGTCCACTTCCCCTAAAATTAGTTAATCGAGGTACCCTTTAATTAATCACTTCAACATATCAAAATACTTTTCAAGATTAGGGTACGCCATTGGTTCTTGATCAACTGACTCTATTGGCTGTAGTCCGAGTTGACTAAATACTTCTGACAACTTTCTACCTGCCTTAATCCAGTCAAGACTTCTTCCTAATTCAAGCTGACGAAGCTGCCAAATATTGCAATCTATCAATCGAGCCATTTCTTGATCAGAAGCATTTGTAAGTTTTTTTATGATCAAAATCACCGCACCAAGCCTGGCAGCCCGAGTGTTT
The DNA here is from genome assembly GCF_000227665.2 of Thiomicrospira aerophila AL3. NCBI lineage: Bacteria > Pseudomonadati > Pseudomonadota > Gammaproteobacteria > Thiotrichales > Piscirickettsiaceae > Thiomicrospira > Thiomicrospira aerophila. Next base: position 1,951,454 of record NZ_CP007030.1, read on the forward strand.
TTTGTTCTCATTAAAGTCATATTAGACATAGATTTATCTCAATTAAGTTAGCGGCTTAAGTCATAAAGAAAATTTGAATTTAGAAGCTTTCTTAGAGCATGTTTTCAGCTCACAAATAGCACAACGCTAAAAAAGACACGCTAATTCACTTAACAACCATTACAGTATCATTAATGACATATTTACCAAAACATAGTAATACTAATTATCGCAAGAATCTAGTCGTGCCGGATCAACAGCGCCAGACCTTGCCGTACTCTTATTATTCGATGATCCTGAACAAATCCACTCAAGTCGCTCTCATCGATTTGCATTTGTTTTCTTTGGTTGAGGAGGCGGTGGTGGTGAGCTTGGTCTTCCCCTTAGCTCACCACTGTTAACCGGTTTTATATTTCCTTTTGTATAACCCTCTTGAAGACTCTTATCACTCATAACACTTCTCCATTATATTCAAAGCTACTTGTTAGGTTTTGGTGCTGGCGGCGGCGAAACAGGTCTAGTATTTTTTTCCGGCTGAGATGTTGAGCGCTCTACACCACCCTTAACATGCCCATAATTTTTTACAACATTCTTTTCACTCATGACCGGACTCCTTCGTCTTAGAAAAATTCTCTTTAGGAACGTACTCAATTAAAAACTCACCTACTTTTTTTGATAGATAGATTTTGGGCACAGAATAATATTCTTGCGAGTCTTCATACCCATAGACAATAACATCACACAATACCAACTCTTGAATCGATTGGTTTTCAGAAAAAGATAAGATTCTTCCCTCGTAAGTCAGGTTTCGAGACTGATCCCTTACATATACCCAGTCAGCATCTCGCGCGTTTAAAAAATAACTAAATAAGTTCTCATCTCCATACTTGAATGAAACGTGTAAAAAGCTTGCCAATTTATTAATTATCTTATGATTAATTATTGCGGCTACAACAAACCCAAGCGGAACAGAAAACACAGTTGCCCAAAAGACCTCTAACATTGAAAATTTTGACGTTGAGTCCAGAATAAAATTCCATACCAACAAATATTCATACTCATCTGGAATAATGAAAAATGCTTGAACAATCAAATCAATCATTTGCAATCCTGTATAAGACAGAAGGCCGAGTACAAAAGAGTATATGCCATACTTTAAAACACCCCATGGTTTTGCGTGAGTCGTAATTCTCTCTGAAATTACCGCTGATATTAGCCCCGGAAAAAATATCAAACCAATTAGAACAGCAAACTCAGTCATTATTTACTCATCCTAAATTTTCTTAACAACAACCATTTCAACAAAGTCCCCAAGAGTCGCTCCATTAACTAAACCCAGAGGACATCAAGTTCTTCAGCTTTTGTGCCAGGTTCTTGGGGTGCTTAAATACTTTAACTTGCCCCAAATGATCTTCCAAAGAGTTTTTCGCCTTGAGTAATAACCCTTGTTCGTCTTTAATGCACTTCATTAAGTTGTAAACTAAGTCACATTCAAGTAAGCCTTTTGGAGAGCTAAACATTAATCCACGATACTTATCACTTACTGTTCTAGGCTGAATTTCAACAAAGTAAAACTGTTTCCCGTCATATTTCACTTTTATAAGAGCTATCTTTCGATAGGTAATAGCATACTCAGGAGGGAATACATTTTTAATCTTCTTCCGTGTCATCTGATGCCAGAGTATTTTTCCTTCATCTTTATCGCCATCACGAGTAAATGAAATTCCAAAAAATGCACCGGGTTCCATTTCATAAATAGAATCATTGCAACCTAAGACAGCGTAACCTTTCATCTTCTCATCTGAAGCCTTAAGTATTTCCAGAGATTCAATGAATTCCTTTTCAATACCTGACGCTTTTTTGTCTGAAGCCTTTGCTGTCTTCAACTTGCCAATTTTGTCGTTGTCAGAAAACTCACTACCTGAAGAAAACTGTTCTGGTTCATTTGCATCTTTATCTCGAGGGGCTGGAATAGGCTCTTTTCGCTCCACTACAGTCTCGGTTACTATGTTTGAGTCATGCACAACAACACCTGATTCAATGTATTGGGTATTACTACCCACACCTGGTGGAATTGAATTTTGAACATAGATTTCGTCATGTTCTGTGATTTTGGAATTTGGCTTGCGGCCAACATTAGGCTTATTGGGTTTGCTGGTGATTTCTTCCTTTACCTGAACTAAAGGTATATCAGTCGGAGTTCTAAATTTATTTATTCTATGTACAAAGATTACCCCATTATTTTCTTCATAAGCGGCTTCAAAAGACAGTTTATTCGGGTGGTAAGGAATGGCATCAATAAAACGGCGACCCCGATTAATCTGGGAGCGAATTTTTGATAAGCGCTGACGTGTAACGTGATGATTCGCAATATAAGCTAGAAATACAGCATTAGATCGCTCAAAACCCTTTGGAAGAATATACTGCCCATTAATCATACCTTGCTGATCTTTCGGCACGAAGTTGTCTACAACACCATCCAGATCAAAGTTCAATAAAGCTCTACGAATATTTTTGTTTTCAGGAGTATAAAGAGAAGTGAATATTTCTAAAGATTGTACGTAAACAACTTTTCCTGTCGTTGTTAAAAGTTTAGCTACACGTGTTTTACCAATTTCCTGATCAGCCGGATAGATATTTATTAGCTGATAGAGATCGAAAAACTCAACTTGCTGGCTAGAAAGGTCAAATTCTAGCCATCCATTTTGTAGAACCTTATTGTCTTTAAGCTCATTTTGAATGCCAAAACTTCCCCTCCAAACGCTGCCTATACGCAACACATCAAGCTCTGAAATGGCCGCTGTAGAGTACTCAATCTGACCACAAGAAACTCTTCTGAAAGCAATAGTAACCAATGGATTTGAGCGGTCAGATGTGTTTTGTTTAACACTACAAAAAGCTCTTACAACTCTTTCGATGTTGTCACTGAATAACGTTTCTATATGGAAAGTTTTAGCCAATACTGCACCTCCTCGAATAAAAAGGGGCGCAAACCAAAATATTTAGTGATGAACCTTGATGAAGAAAGCCTAAGAATTTAACGAGAAAGCTGTAGCATAATCTTTTGTAATGTAGCAAAAACCGTTGGAAATACCACCCACCGCCAATGACCGCTGCAGCCGATGACGAATGATGCGGCGCTTGCCAAGGTCGATTCAAAAACTGGGCAGCGGTGATTCGCTGCCCAGCTAAGGAATGCAGTTGAGCGACTTCCAACGCCTCATCACGATTTAGCGGCGGCAACAAACTGACCAAACGTTGCGCCAGCATACTTTTACCCGCCCCTGGTGGGCCAACCATTAATAACGAATGATGACCACTCGCGGCGATTTCAAGAACGCGCTTCGCTTGCGCCTGACCTTGAACATCGCCTAGATCAAATGGATAGTCTTGCACCATAGGGGTTGTGGTTGGCAATGGATTGAGTTGCGCCTCACCAGTAAGGTAATCGCAGAGTTGGCGTAAATTATCGGCTAAACCGCAATGCGCATAATCTAATAAGCAGGCCTGGTCAGCCAAGTCCGCTGGCAATACCAGTTTATTACCTGCCTTGGCACCGGCGACCAGTGCCGGCAACAAACCTTGGCAGCTACGAACCTGTCCTTCCAGCCCCAACTCGCCATAAAACTCGTGCCCGTCAAGGCGTGCTGCGGCTAATTGCCCAGTGGCCACCAAAATACCCAATGCAATACCCAAATCAAAACGGCTACCCGACTTGGGTAAGTCAGCCGGGGCAAGATTGATGGTAATCCGCTTCGGCGGTAAGTCAAAGCCGCTGTTTAGAATGGCACTGCGCACGCGGTCTTTACTTTCTTTAACCGCGGCCTCTGGCAAGCCCACCAGGGTTAGACTGGGCAAACCATTGGCGGCATGGACTTCAATGGTGACCCGTTCAGCGGCAAGGCCCGTTTGGGTACGACAATAAACCCGCGCGACACTCAAACGGATTGTTCACCTGATGACGTGGTCGCCTCGGTGGCTTGCTCAAAAGCCGCCAACTTCGCTTCCAGCGTGTCTAATTTAGCGCGTGTTTTTGCTAGAACTTGTTGCTGAATTTCAAACTCCTCACGCGTGACGAGATCCATTTCGTGCAAGGCCTGCTGAATTTTAGCTTTCACTTGCGCTTTAAATTGTTCAGGCGCTTGACCGACCTCAGCCGGAATCGCGTCTAGTACTTGTTTGACAATGCCATCTAGGTGCTGTGGATTAAACATGGGATAACCTTTTGTTGGTGATGATATGAAGCAGTATAACGCAAAAAAATCACTAGAAGAGTAAAAATTAAGTATTTTTACTCATTAATCTATCGTGGACTGGGGCGCTATTTTAACGACCCGGGTATCCGCGCCAAAGCGACGCAGTTCGTTACGGTGCTGATTTAATTTTAACCGATCGGTGTAAGGTCCAATGACGATCCGATAAAACTTACCATTGGGCGTTTCAATCGGCGCAATTTGCATCACCCGCTCATCGGTCGAGAGTCGGCGTTGTTCGCGTTGGGCTTGTTCTAAATGACGAAATGAGCCGGCTTGAATCCACATAGGCTCGGGCAACTGGACCGGTAGTGGTTGCACATCGGTCACCGTTGTTAAGCGTGGCAAATCATCATAAAACCGAAAGCTGGGCTTAGGCGGTTCGATAACGGCGGCGGAGGCCTCTGCTTCGACTGGCACAGGCGGAGCCACCGGCACCGCAACGACTTGAGTGGGAGCGGATTCCGGCTGTGCTTGAGGCTGAACAATCGGTGTGCTGGCCGGCTCCACCATCAACCCGCGCTCTTGCTCAGTTAAGTCAGCTTGCGACCACTGGCTTTTAGGGCCATGCTGTTTGAAATGATTGGTGATATAAAATGACGCGGCTAATGCTAGGCTTAACCCAATCACTAACCAGACAAAGCCTTTCGAGCTTAAAGGGCGACCCGTGGCTTTCGACTCGTTTGTGGCCGCAGGTTGTTGCGATTTACGTTGGTAACCGGCCTTTTGCGCCGGGCCGTAGCGAAAGTCACGCGCCATGATGGTTCACTACATACGCTCTGGGGCGCTAACCCCAAGTAGGGTTAAGCCATTGACTAATACCTGTTTAATCGCGACCAATAACGACAAACGCGCATTACGCAGGGCATCATCGGCGACTAACAGCGGCTGCGCATTATAGTAGCTATGAAGTGCATGGGCGAGGTCTTTCAAATAATAGGCAATTTGATGGGGTTCGCGCGCTTCAGCGGCCCGGCCAATTAACTCCGGAAATTGCGCGAGTTTTGCGGCCACATCTTGCTCATGCTCAGTGGTTAATAAGGCAAGGTTTGCCAGGCCTGCTTGCGCATCAAACGCGCTAAACCCTTTTTCGCTCACCTGCTGCAGGACACTGCAAATGCGCGCATGAGCGTATTGAATGTAATACACCGGGTTTTCATTGGATTTGGATTTGGCTAAGTCCAAGTCAAAGTCCATGTGTTGCTCGGATTTACGCGACACATAAAAATAACGCGCGGCATCATTACCTACTTCGTCACGCAATTCGCGCAAGGTGACAAACTGACCACTGCGCGTGGACATTTGCGCACGCTCACCGCCGCGATACAAAATAGCAAACTGCACCAGCTGCACTTGTAACGCATCGGGGTTTGTGCCCATCGCATCCATCGCCGCTTTGACGCGCGGAATGTAACCATGATGGTCGGCACCCCAAATATCAATCAGGGTTTCAAATTCGCGCTCAAGTTTGTTGAAGTGGTAGGCAATATCTGACGCAAAATAGGTTTTAATGCCGTTTTCACGCACCACCACGCGATCTTTTTCATCGCCATAATCCGTTGAGCGGAACCAGAGCGCGCCGTTTTGCTCGTAAATTTTTCCGGCTTGCTGCAGTTTTTCAATCGCCGCATCAACCACGCCGGAATGCATCAATGAACGCTCGGAGAACCAGTTATCAAATTTAACCCCAAATTCGGCGAGATCTTCTTCAATATCGGCCAAAATATCGTGTAAAGCGAGGTTAAACACCTGCTCATAATCCTGCACGCCTAATAGCGCTTTGGCTTTGGCAATTAAATCGTCAATGTGACGCTCTTTGTCACCGGCTTGACCTTGTGCATCCGTTTGACCTTCATCGGCAAAAATACCGGCCATGACTTCAAAGCTAGGTTTACGCAGGGTATGACCAAACTTGGCTTCTAATTGACGCGCAATCGCGTAGATGTAGTCGCCCTTATAACCGTTGCTGGGGAAAGGGAAGGTTTCGCCACACAATTCCAGGTAACGTAACCAGACCGAGGTGGCTAAAATATCCATTTGACGACCGGCATCGTTCACATAGTATTCGCGGGTGACTTGATAACCGGCATAGGCCAGTAGGTTGGCTAAACTCGCGCCATAGGCTGCGCCTCGGCCGTGCCCTACGTGCAATGGCCCGGTGGGGTTGGCGGACACAAACTCCACCAACACTGACGCACCTTGTCCGGTGCTGGTTTGTCCAAACTGAGCGGCTTGTTGATGAATCTGCGCCACCACCGCCATCTTGGCTTGTTCATTAACATAAAAGTTAATAAAACCCGGCCCAGCAATGACAACCTGTGTCACCGAGTCATGCGCGGGCAAGGCAGCGACAATTTTTTCCGCTAAGGCACGCGGTGGCAGGCCTGCTTGTTTGGCTAACATCATGGCTAAGTTGGTCGCAAAATCACCATGGGCTTTGTCTTTAGTGGCATCAATTTGCACAGTAAAATTGAGTTCTTGCGGTAAAACCTGGTCTGCCTGCAGGGTGTTAATGGCAGTAATCAATAATTGGTTTAACGTGTTTTTCATGTCTATCTCATTCAGCTCATTCAGCCTAGACGGCATAGGTTGTTCGTAATTCGTAGGTTATTTTTTCGCGGTCACTTTTTTGCTGCGCGTCGTGCCGGTGGCTTTCTTAGCCGCTGGCTTTGCCGTGGTTTTTTTAGCAGCGGGCTTTTTAGGCGCTGCCGCTCGACCGCGTTTTTTGGGTGGCGGCGCCGCGGCTAAACGCGCGTTGCACTCGTCCAAGGTTAGGCTCATCAGGTCCTCGTCCTTGGCGATTTTTGCATTCACTTTCGTCACCGTGTCGGTTATATAGGGTCCCCAGCGACCTTTGAGGATTTTGACATCGGTGCCCGGAAAGCTGCGCACGATTTTATCCGCATCGGCCTGAATTTTGGCTTCAATCACCAAGACCGCTTCTTCGAGAGTAATGCTGAGCGGGTCATAGCCTTTAATCGGCGCAAATTGCTTGTCACCGTATTCCAAATAAGGACCAAATGGCCCTTGTTTAGCGATAATCAGCTGACCTTGCTCGACCCCAAATGGCGTACCATCAGCTGCGGTAGCATGATAAGCCTCGGGCATTTCGCCCAAAGTACGTGGGAGCTTGAATAGCTCCAAGGCTTCTTCGAGTTTAATCGTATCCATTTTTTGACCGGGCTTGAGGCTGGCAAAGGTCGGCTTTTCGTCGTTTTCGCCATCTCCAAGCTGCACAAACGGGCCAAAGCGGCCAATTTTGACCAACATTGGCTTCCCGGTTTTCGGGTCATTACCCAATAATCGGGCTTGCCCCGCTTCTTCACGTGAAAGGGTTTCAGCCAATTCAACATTAGGGTGAAACTTGGCATAAAAATCTTCCAGCATATCTTGCCAGGCCTGCTGACCCATGGCAATTTCATCAAACTTGGCTTCCACCTGCGCGGTAAATTGAAAATCTAACACTTGACCAAAATTTTTGACCAAAAAGTCATTCACGATGCCCGCAATATCCGTTGGAAAGAGTTTGTTTTTTTCGCTACCGGTGATTTCTTCTAGGGTTTCGGCTTTCACTTGTCCCGCTTGCCAACTTAACAAACGTACGGCACGCGGTGTGCCTTCACGATCTTCTTTAATCACATAACCACGTTGCTGAATGGTATCAATGGTTGGCGCATAAGTGGACGGACGCCCAATGCCCATTTCTTCGAGAGTACGCACCAAGCTGGCTTCGTTATAACGCGCCGGCGCGCGGCTAAAACTTTGTTTAGCTTGCAGCAGGCCTGGTTGCAGGGTTTGCCCTACAGTTAATGCCGGCAACAACACATCTTGGTCTTTTTGACCTTCTAGATTATAGACTTTCATAAAGCCTTCAAAGGTGACGATTTCACCCTTGGCCACCAGGACTTCATTGTTGGATGGCGCAATCGCAATATCGACCTGACTGCGGAGGAGTTCAGCTTCACTCATTTGCGAGGCCAATGCCCGCGCCCAAATCAATTGATATAAACGCTGTTCATTACGCTCGCCCCCCACATCCGTTACCGTAAAATCAGTCGGACGAATGGCTTCATGCGCCTCTTGAGCATCGGCTTGTTTGGTTTTATAGCGACGAGGGTGACTGTAATTAGCCCCAAAACGCTTGGTAATCACCTCTTTAGCTTGTCCAATCGCCACTTCAGATAGATTCACCGAGTCGGTACGCATATAAGTAATCTTGCCCGACTCATATAACCGCTGGGCAATGACCATGGTTTGCTTGACAGAAAAACCCAGTTTTTGCGAGGCTTCTTGCTGCAAAGTCGAAGTGGTAAACGGTGGCTTTGGCGAGCGTTTGGCCGGTTTTTGATCTAACTGGGCTACACTAAAGGTCGCGCCCGTTAAGCTAGTTAGATAGGCTTGGGCACTGGCTTCGTCATCAAATGCAGCTAGGCGCTTAACCGGCAAGGTTTCATCCGGTTGGCCTTGCGCGTTGAGGGTATAAAGCTCACCGGACACTTTAAAACTAGATGTCGGTGTAAAGCCATCGATTTCGCGCTCACGCTCAACAATCAGCCGCACCGCAACAGATTGCACCCGCCCAGCCGATAGACCGGTACGAATCTTCTTCCATAAAATAGGCGATAACTCAAAGCCAACAACGCGATCGAGAATGCGTCGAGCTTGCTGCGCATTGACCAGATTAAGATCAACCTGACGCGGATTAGCGACCGCTTGGGTAATGGCAGGCTTGGTAATTTCATGAAAAACAATGCGCTTGGTTGCCATGACATCCAAGTTCAGCGCTTCAGCAAGGTGCCAGGCAATCGCCTCCCCTTCGCGGTCCTCGTCCGTTGCCAACCACACCGCATCCGCTTCCTTGGCAAGCTTACGTAACTCGGTCACGGTTTTTTTCTTATCCGGCGAGACTTCATAACTTGGCACAAAGCGATTGGCAATATCAATGCCCATGCCTTTTTTGGATAGGTCGCGAATATGCCCATAGCTGGAACGCACCACAAAGTCCTTACCTAAATACTGCTCTATGGTTTTGGCCTTGGCCGGCGATTCCACAATGACTAAGTTCTTCATTCACTTTAACCTAAAAAAATTGTTTTGCATTTAAATGCAGGCATTCTACCGAAAACTCTGGCATTACCCAATAAAATCAGCTTTAAAATCAATACTAAATCAACGCCGACATTGTAATGGCCCGCAATCAGTAAAGGATAGCGGGGGGAGTTGATCTAAATCAGGCAGACCTAAATTGGCTGCGGTATTGATTAAAAACGGCGCATCCGGTTGACGTTGCCAACCGCATTGTAATGCCTGTTGCGCCAAGCTAGGACACCCTTGCGCTGACAGCCATACCGCCCAGTTATTCCATAATTGTGCCGAGCTTTGATGCTGTTGCCAAAGTTGCGCTAATAACGCATCGCCTGCTGACCAGGCCTGCTGCTCATAATAATCATTAAGTAACGCGAGGCCAAAGGGCAAAAACGCCGGCCAACGCTGATAGCCTGAGGCATAAGCGGCGTGCGCGGCATCAAGCTGGCCGACAGACTCTAAATCAAACGCACGCTGAAACCATGGGCGCGCTTGCGCAAAAGGGGGGGGCGCTGCCGGATCAGCTAAGACCATGCCCCAATAGCCGCCGCGTGCCCAGGTACGTTCAAACACACCCGCGGCGGTCAGGCGTCGAGGTTCCTGTTCAGAACGCAATATCCAGTGTCTGCTGGCTCGATCAAAACCCACCACCACCGCATAATGCCATCTAGGCGCCCAATCTAAACCGAGATTTTGTAAGACCAACACGGGATAACCTGCAAGAACCGCCTGTTCTAGGGCGGCCAAATCTCCCTCAATTTGGTAAGGCAACCAACCGGCTTGGCGCGCCACCGCGCTCAGCTCAATTTGTAACGTCCCTTCCTTAGCCGGAATAACCAAGCGATTAATAAGCTGCTCTGGCGTCACCGCCTCACCTTGATAAGTCATCATACTGGCGAGCGCAGCCGGACCACAATAGTAATCTTGATTAGGGAAAAAAGGCACATCCACTAATTCAAACTGAATGGGCGCATCGGTGGTTTGCAACCAGGCCTGGCTTTGTTTGGGAGTGGCACAACCCGATAAGGTTGTGAGTCCAAACAGGCCGATTAAAAACAAAACACCCAGCCAAAGCCGGGTGTTAAGTTGCCCTGTAACGGCGAATCTTGTCATTATCTAACCGGTTGAATGAACGGGAAAATATCCGTTGCACCAAGCACATCAGTAATTACAAATACCACAAAAACAAACAAAGCGATACCAATCACACCGGCACCCGCTGGAAGGTCTTGTAATTGACTGTGCAACTGCGCAATTTCAGCATCGGTCATCGCGGCAATACGCTGTTCAACGTCTTTAACCGATACACCCATCGCCACTAACTGTTGCTGCACATCGGCACGGGTAATTTGCTGCATCACTTGATCACGCAATTCAAGCTGTGCTTCAACGGCTGCTAATTCGGCATTTGAAATCATGCTCGCTTGCGCACCCATACTTGCCACACCCAGTACCATCGCGGCTAATGCGCCACCTAACCATTTCTTAATCATGCTATTGCTCCTTTAAATGAGTAAAACGAAAATAGCTATTTAAACAACGCTTTAAGTTTAGCCGCAATCGCTTACTTTGCTCAAGCGAAATATGCAGACTCTTTGCAAAACAGAATTTAGCAGCGCTGCCATCGCCCGGCTGACAGAGCCTGGCACAAGCCAGCTATCTCAAGCATCATCATACTACTTTGTACCTCTGCCGCGCTCAAATGACTCAAACTCATCAGTTGATCTAGCGACACCGCCTCATATTCCATCAGCTGATATAGACTGCGTTCTGCAGCGGTTAAACTATCTAGGGCTAATGAATGCGTAGCAGGCCTGCTCGGACTATTAGGACAGGCAGGTTGTTTCGCGTCTTCATGTGATGGGGTTAAGGCTAGCGCTTGGTGTTTTTGCAGCAAAGGTACTAATTCTTCTAAGATGTCATCAACCTGTTCAACCAGTTTTGCCCCTTGACGAATCATCGCATGCGGACCACGGGCAAGGCTATTTTGGATGGATCCCGGAATGGCAAATACTTCCCGTCCCTGCTCTAAAGCTTGGCGGGCTGTAATCAGCGAACCACTTTGCAAGGCCGCTTCAACCACAAGACAACCTAGTGCCATGCCGCTGATAATTCGATTACGCTGTGGAAAATGATGGCGCAAAGGTGGCGTGCCAAGCGGGTATTCACTGATGAGTGCACCTTGTTCACTGATTTGGGCGGCTAAACGCTGATGCGCTTTTGGATAGACCTGATCCAACCCCGTGCCAACCACCGCAATAGTGCCAGCCAGTCCTGCTAAACCGCCCAGGTGTGCTGCCGCATCAATACCTCGCGCCAGCCCGCTGACAATCTGCAACCCGGCATTGGCCAGAGCACAGGCAAAATCCTCAGTCATTTTGAGACCTTGCCGTGTCGCATGACGACTGCCCACTATCGCAAATTGCGGACGTTGTAAACAGCCGATATCCCCTTGCACAAATAACGCAATCGGCGGATCTACTATGGTTTTTAACAGCGGCGGATAGGCCGCATCACCTAATAACACCAGGTGATGCTGCGGTTGTAACAGCCAATTATCCAAAGCCTCAATGGCCTGAGCGCTAACCTCAAAACATCGCTTAGCCGCTTCATAACGCCAGCCTGCTTGATGTGACCAGGCCTGCTGATCAGCCTGTGCTATCGCGCTCCAGCTCGGAAAGGCGTGCACTAGCGCGGTGAGGTTTTTAAAGCTCGCTTGTCCTAGCACCAAACGCTTGATTAAAGTGGGTGAAAGGTCTGGCGTGGCTTCGAGGCTGAAACTTGTGTGTAGGTCGGTAAGTGAACTGGTCATAATTTCGCTATAATAAGAAGATGTACAATTTAAAATATAAGTATAACTACTAATATGCAAAAACTCGAGCTTGTTTTATATCCTGATGCAGGATTGCGTGAAAAATGTCGCCCCGTTGCGGACATGTCCGACCGGATTGATCAACTTATTGATGATATGTTTTATACCATGTACGAGGCACCAGGCATTGGTTTAGCTGCCCCGCAAATTGCCGTACAAGAACGGATCATTGTGGTGGATGTCAGTGAAGATAATTCAAAACCCTTGGCACTGATTAACCCTGAAATTATCGGCACCGACGGCGAAATTAGCTGGGAGGAAGGCTGTTTATCCCTGCCCGGCATTTATGGTGAGGTCAAACGGCCGCGCCATATTAAAGTGCGTGCGCTCAACCGAGATGGCCAACCGATTGAAATGATTGCCGATGATTTGCTGGCGGTCTGCATTCAGCATGAAATAGATCATTTAAACGGTGTGCTGTTTACCGACCATTTGTCGGCACTGAAACGCACACGCTTGCTGCATAAGTTTAAGAAAATGCAAGCCGCTGAACGAGGAGCAAATTAATGGGCTATCGGATTGTGTTTGCCGGCACCCCGGAGTTTTCGGTGGCGCCTTTACGCGCGTTATTAGCCTCCGAGCATGAGGTAGTCGCGGTTTATACTCAGCCGGATCGCCCCGCCGGACGTGGGCGCAAATTAACGCCTAGCCCGGTTAAACAGCTTGCGCTTGAACATCAATTACCGGTAGAGCAACCCGAATCACTGAAAACGACTGCAGCGCAAGCGACCTTTGCTGCCTATCAAACCGATTTAATGATCGTGGTAGCCTATGGTTTACTGCTCCCTCCTGCGGTACTGGCCACGCCGAAACTTGGTTGTTTAAATATCCATGCTTCGCTATTACCACGCTGGCGGGGTGCCGCACCGATTCAGCGCGCCATCGCTGCAGGCGATGCGGTCTCGGGGATTACGATTATGCAAATGGATGCAGGACTGGACACTGGCGCGATGCTTTATAAAGCTGAACTACCCATTCATCCCGAGGATACCGCTCAAAGCCTGCACGATAAGTTAGCCCCGCTGGGCGCGCAAGCCTTAATGACCGCCCTTGCGCTATTACCCGGTTTGACGCCGAAAGTACAGGACGAGCAGCAGGCCTGCTATGCCGCTAAACTCACCAAAGCTGAAGCCCAAATTGATTGGCAAGCCGACGCGATAAATATCGTGCGCCTAATCCATGCCTATAATCCCTGGCCGATGGCGTTTGCATTATTGGAGGAACAACCCCTGCGCCTATTAAACGCGCAGGCCGTTACAGCAACGGTGACGACTGGCGCGACAGCTCAGTCACACCAAGCGGGTGAAATCGTGGCATTAGATAAAACAGGGCTTTATATCGCTTGTGGCCAAGGGCAGGTGCGCTTAACTCAGGTGCAGCCGGCTGGCAAGAAACCGATGAGCGCCTATGACTTTGCTCAAGCGCGCAATCTCATCGGTCAGGTACTGCGCTGATGTCACGACAACTCGCGCTTAAAGCCCTATTGCAAGTTACTCAACATGGCCAATCACTGAGTCACGTGATGCCAGAAGTTTTAGCTAAGATTGCAGACCGACGCGACCGTGCTTTTTGCCAAAACCTGGTTTTTGGGTGTTTGCGCTGGTATGACCGACTGGTGGCGATCCGTGCACAGCTACTCGACAAACCGATGCGGGCTAAGGATGAAGATGTTAATAGTTTGATTTTGCTAGCGCTTTATCAAATCCTATATTTAGACACACCCAGTCATGCGGCGGTGGCCGAAACCTTGAAAGTGGCCCAAAAGCTGAAAAAGCCATGGGCAAAAGGCTTGTTAAACGGCCTATTACGCCGATTTATTCGTGAACAAGACGCGCTGTTGGCCAATTTGCCCGCCACCGCGACGATTGCTCACGCTCATCCGCAGTGGTTGGTGGATGAATTAGCTCAAGCCTATCCTAATGACTATCTTGAGCTGCTCGCCGCCAACAATAACAATCCGCTGATTACCCTACGGGTCAATCGTCATCTATGCCAGTTTGACGCGTTTCATCAACAACTAACTGATGCCGGCATTCTCGCTGAACCTCATCCAGCCAGTGCCGATGCACTCGTGCTCCAGCAGCACACCGATATTACCAGCTTACCTGGCTATACGGAGGGTTGGTTTAGTGTGCAGGATATCGCGGCACAACAGGCCGCGCCATTACTCGCACCGATTCCAGGTGAACGCTTACTCGATGCCTGTGCCGCCCCCGGCGGTAAAACGACGCACTTACTAGAGTTTGCCCGAAACCAACTCGCGCTGACCGCTTTAGACAAAGACACAAGCCGGTTAGACCGCGTCGCCGAAAATTTAGCGCGTTTACAGCTTCATGCCAGCTTAAAAGCCGCTGATGCAGCGAAGCTAGCCGATTGGTGGGATGGCCAGCTGTTTGACAAAATTTTATTAGACGCGCCCTGTTCGGCCACTGGTATTATTCGACGTCACCCCGACATAAAAGTGCACCGTCGCCCTGAGGATATTGCCGCACTGCTGCCCATTCAAGCAGGCCTGCTCAACCAACTCTGGACGACACTTAAACCCGGTGGTCGCCTGTTGTATGCGACCTGCTCGGTTTTACCGCAAGAAAATAGTGAACAAATTAGTGCGTTTTTGGGCGCCCATGCAGATGCGCAGCTTATCCCCATTAGCTTGCCTGCTGGCCTAACATCCGCCTCGGCGCTAGGGTGGCAGATTTTGCCTGGTCAAGCGGGCATGGATGGTTTTTACTATGCGCTGCTTGAAAAGCGTTAGAGTCTACTTCTATCTCTGCTTGTTATTGGGCTGGTCGCTTAATGCGAGCGCCCAAGCTGACTCCAAGGCTATTAGTGGCCATATTGATGTCATTCATTTGAATGAATCGCAACAAAACGGACAGCTATTGCTGGACGCTCAAGGCGATATTGCGCTATCAGCAGGCCTGCTAGAAGCTCTTGCAAAGGGGATTACACTTTATTTTAGAACCGATATTGAAGTGCGTCAGTTAAAATCAGGCTTAATGCGATGGCATCAACCTATCGTTACGCGCATTGATTACCTGACCGAACTCAGTTATTCTCGGTTTTATCAACGCTACACCCTGGTTAATCAGCGCAATGGCAATGTGCAACATTTTCAAGATTTGCAGCAGGCACTTAATACGCTGACGCGCTTACAAAGCGTTGCACTAGTGGCGATGAATCAGCTTCACCCAGGCTTAAACTATCAAATTCGGCTTAGGTTTTCAGTTGACTACTGGCAGTTGAATGCCCCCTTGTTAACCCATGCGCTGTTTCATCGTGAATGGCGTTTAACGAGTGATTGGCACTATACGCCGATTCAATTAGGACGATTATAAGTGGCGGGACGGGGTCGACAATTTTTTAATAGCTATGGCTGGATCTTGCTTAGTACACTGTTATTAATCAGTGCCTTAGCGGTCATGCGCTATTTATTACAGCACGCGCCCGATTTGGTGTCTTACTATCTTGCGCTATTAGTCTTTAGCCTCTTTGCCAGCCTTGGCTTGCTGGCTATTTTGGCACGCAGCTTAATTAAACTCTATCAACAATACCGTCGCGGCGAATCCGGCATCCAAACCACGGTGCAACTTTCTGGCACCCTGTCATTGCTGTTAGCCGTGCCCATTTTAATTATGTTTTACTTTTCTTTAAGCGTTATTCATCAAAGTATTGACCAATGGTTTGATTTAAAAACCGAACAGGCGTTGAGTGATGCCAGTGCATTGGTGAGGAGTAATTTAGACAATGCCACTCGTGATCATCTTAATGCCACGCTGCGCGCCGAAGAACGCCAACGTGATGCGCTGATTCAACGTCCTGCTTTTAGCATTAACGATGTACGCGAGCTGCTGAATGCGCAAGAGGTGTCGTTGTATCAAAGCAATGGTCAGTTGATTGCATTTAGTAATGCTTTTGGCTTAACTATCTTGCCAGAACGCCCTGCCGATAATTTGCTGCAACAAGTGCGCCAACGCAATAACTATGCCGCCTTAGAAACCCAAGATGCCAATGAACAGGACATTATTCGTGTGCTAGTGCCCGTTATTGACCCGTTTCTAAATCAAACCTTCGCATTACAAGCGATTTTTGCGGTACCGGATCATATTACCCGCTACGCTGAATCGGTCAGATTAGCTGAAAGCCAATACCAAGAACTCAATTACCTGCGTCAGCCGCTGAAAACCAGCTTTAGTCTGCTACTTTTTTTAGTGGTGCTAGGTACCTTAGTCAGTACCATTTTGTTTACCATTCAAGCTGTGCAAAACCTTACCCGCCCGATTCGACAACTTATTCAAAGCACGCAACGCGTAGCCGATGGTGATTACACCACCGTGATGCCTATAGAGCGCAATGATGAATTTGGCCGGCTGATTCAATCCTTTAACATAATGACCCAGCAGGTCGCGAAAGCACGTAATGATATTAAGCTGAATCATCAACAAACAGAATTGCAAAAGCTCTACTTTCAAGCGGTCATTCGCAACCTGACCAATGGGGTGATTACTTTTGATATCAATAAACGATTACGCACCTTTAATAATCGCGCTATCGAGATTTTACAACTTCATCATCACCCCTTGACGGGCCAGGTATTTAGCGAAGTATTTAATGAAATTGAAGACCCTCACCTCAGCCCGCTTATTCAGCAGTTGATTAATAAACTGCAAAAACCGCAAATATTACAGGATGAGCATCATTATAAAGATCATAAGCCTTGGGCTTTTGAGGTAACTTTACAGCTTGATAACCAACAGCGTATTTTAAGAGTGCAAGGCGCGAGCTTGACTACGCTGGATCATCAATTGGCTGGCTATGTTCTGGTATTGGATGACATTACCGACTTAGTGCAAGCGCAACTTCACGCTGCCTGGGGGGATGTCGCGCGACGCTTGGCGCATGAAATCAAAAACCCACTGACACCCATTCAACTCAGCGCCGAACGCTTGGCCTTTAAACTCGCACCCAAGCTCACTGATGCGGATCAACAATTACTGGTGCGTATGACCCAAACTATTACCCATCAGGTTCAAAGTATGCAAAGTTTAGTGCAGGCCTTTATTGACTATGCACACACACCGGAACTGCATTTAGCTGAGGTGAATTTGAACCACCTGGTCGCTGAAATCGCGCTGCTGTATCAAACCAGTTTACCGGCCAATAGCGTGGAACTGCAACTGACTGATGGCGAGGCCCACGTTGCGGTAGATCCTAATCGAATTCGTCAAATGCTACATAACCTTGTCAAAAATGCCATTGAGGCCTTAGAGGATCGGCCTAATCCACACATTATTATTAGCACGATTCAAGCGAGCCAACCTGAGCGCATTTGCTTATGCGTAAAAGATAATGGTCCAGGTATTCCGAATGCGGCAGATAACTGGGTGTTTGAGCCCTATGCCACCAATAAGCCTAAAGGCACTGGTCTGGGCTTAGCGATCGTTAAAAAAATAGTCGAAGAGCATCAAGCTAGCATTGCGCTCGATACCGACGAACATGGCACAGCGTTTACAATTTGCTTTAGTCGCCTCACAAAGGATAGTCACTGATGGCCGGTACCCTATTAATTATTGATGATGAAAAAGATATTCGTCTGTTAATGAAAGAAATTTTTGACGAAGAAGGCTATGACGTATTTTTAGCTAGTAATGGCACCCAAGGCCAGCAACTTTGGCAAGAGCATCGACCTGATGTGGTGTTTTTAGATATCTGGATGCCCGACACCGATGGCTTAACCCTGTTAAAAAACATGGCCCATGATCATTGGTTGGAACACACCACTGTGATTATGATGTCTGGCCACGGCACCATTGAAACAGCGATGGAAGCCACTCGGCATGGCGCGTATGATTTTTTGGAAAAACCGCTTTCGTTGGCGAAAGTCATTTTAACCGCGGAGCGCGCTTTTGAGCATAATCGCTTGAAATCTGAAAACTCAGCCTGGCGCCGTCAACAGCCTGATCAAATTTTGCCAATTGGTAAAAGTAAGGTGATGCGCGAATTGCGTGACACTATCACGCGTTTAGCAAAATACACCATGCCGGTGTTAATTAGTGGTGAAGCGGGGGTGGGCAAACACTTATTTGCCAAAGCGCTGCATAGTCACTCAAGTCGACAACAAGCTCGTCTGAGCGAGGTTCATGCCTATGAGTTGTCGCATAATTTAGCGGCTTGGCAGTTAAATACTGATCAGCCTAGTTTGCTTGATCAGTTAAAAGGTGGCACGCTGGTTATTTCGCATCTGGATCAATTAAGTAGCGCGGCCCAAAACTTTTTAGCCGAGCTTATTTTTGCCCCTAACCATCATGATACCTTGGCCAATAAAATCACCAAACTGGATCTGAGGGTACTGTGCACCACTCAGCAGGATTTGGCGCCATTAGTAGCCGAAGGTAGCTTTCGCGAAGATGTTTATAAACGCCTAAGCGTGATGCCGATTATGGTGCCGCCCTTGCGCCAACATCTGGAAGACATTCCTGAACTGGTTGCGCATTTTGTTGAACAAGCGGTACACCAAGAAGGGCTGCCAAAACGCGAATTTAGTGACGAGGATCTCAGTTTACTGATGCATCACCCCTGGCCCGGCAACGTGCGTGAGCTGAAAAACCTGGTGCAGCGGTTACTTATTTTTGGCCAAACCCATCAGCTAACACCCAGTGAAATTCATCAAATGTTGACCCAAAAACATTTGCAACACTATAATGAGATGCAGATTGATACTTCCGTTCCCCTTAAGCAGGCGAAAGAGGTATTTGAAGCGCAGTATTTAAAAAAACTACTGCTTGAAACCCAAGGCAATGTAAGCGAAGCCGCCAAGATGGCTGGACTAGAGCGTACCCACCTCTATCGAAAACTTAAAAGCCTCGATATTGATCCAAAAGATCCTTTGTAGGAATAGTCTTTAATGAACATAATTATTCTCGGCGCCGGTCAAGTGGGCTCATCACTGGCCGAATTGCTGGTTACTGATGATAACGATATTACCCTCGTTGACCTAGACAATAGCCACCTGCAACGCTTACAAGACCGACTAGACATTCGCACGGTACATGGGCACGCCTCTCACCCGGATATTCTGATTCAAGCAGGCTTGGAAACGGCCGACCTGTTGATCGCTGCGACTCAGAATGACGAAACCAATATTTGTGCCTGCCAAATCGCCCATATTTTGCAAAAAAGTGTCACCAAAATCGCACGCGTACGGGGCACCAGCTATCTAGATCACCCTGAACTCTTTGATAAATCACTCAACGATAACGCGATTCCGATTGATGTGCTAATCAGTCCAGAAGGTCTGGTCACCA
The DNA here is from genome assembly GCF_000227665.2 of Thiomicrospira aerophila AL3. Classification (NCBI taxonomy): domain Bacteria; kingdom Pseudomonadati; phylum Pseudomonadota; class Gammaproteobacteria; order Thiotrichales; family Piscirickettsiaceae; genus Thiomicrospira; species Thiomicrospira aerophila. The sequence goes on from NZ_CP007030.1 coordinate 1,970,947, forward strand.
ACTACATTATGCAATTAATCAACTATCCGGGCTCATTGCAAGTCATTGATTTTGCGGATGGTCGAGTGCGACTGGTGGCGATGCGCGCGCACAATGGCGGCCCATTAGTCGGCAAAAAAATTGCTGAACTCAAACATCACCTGCCGAGTAGGCTGCGCTTTCGAATTGTCGCCATTTATCGCCAAGATGAGGTGGTCATGCCAACCGGGGATGTCACTATTCGTGTTGGCGATGAAGTGTTTTTTATGGCCGAGCCGCACGATATCTCGCAGATTGTGGAAGAGTTTCGCCGTGAAAAGCAGAAACGCGCTCGTAACATCATGATTGCCGGCGGTGGCCACATTGGTTTTAACCTCGCCAAGCAGCTTGAGAACAGCCACCAAGTTAAGATTATTGAACACAATATCACGCGCGCTCGAGAAATTGCCGAAGTGCTTGACCGTGCCATCATTATTAACGGTGATGTCGCGGATAAAGACTTATTAATTGAAGAAAACATCGACGAAATTGATTTATTTATTGCGGTTACCAATCAAGATGAAGCCAATATTATTTCGTCAATGCTGGCTAAAAAATTGGGCGTTAAACGCGTCATCGCCTTAGTAAACAACCAGTCTTACCTTGATCTTATTCATCTCAACTCCATCGATATTGCGATTTCTGCCGACCGTATCACCACGAATAACCTGCTGCACTATATGCGCAAAGGCGATACCGTCAAGGCCTTTACTCTGCGCCGTGGTACGGCTGAGGCGATGGAGGTGATTGTGCATGGCAGTGAGAACTCGTCCAAAATTATTGGCAAACGCCTGATTGATGTAGATTGGCCACAAGACATCACCATCGGCTGTATTATTCGGGACAATAAAGTCATGTTGGCGCATCGTGATTTGGTGATTGAAGCAGAAGATCATGTCATTTTGTTCTTAACCGACCGTAGCCGAACCCAGCAAATTTCAGAGCTGTTTTCTCCCGAACAAAAACGAGGCTGGTTGCGCTAAGCATGCAAAACTCGATGATTATCAAAATTTTGGGTTTACTGCTAATGGTATATAGCGTGACCCTGGTGCCACCAATTATCGTTGCGCTCATTTACCAAGATGGCGCACATTGGGCATTTGCAACAGCCTTGGTGCTGACATTAATAGCAGGCCTGCTACTTTGGTATCCTAATCGTCACGAACGACGCGAACTTAAAATCCGTGATGGCTTTATTGTGGTGGTGATGTTCTGGACCGCACTTGGCTTAGTGGGCGCGCTTCCTCTCGTGCTCGAAGAAGAAGTGCCCATTAGTATCACCGATGCCGTGTTTGAATCTTTTTCGGGCTTAACGACTACTGGAGCAACGGTGTTAAGTGGCTTGGACACCATGCCACATGCCATTTTATGGTACCGCCAACAATTACAATGGTTGGGCGGAATGGGCATCATCGTGTTAGCCGTAGCAATTCTGCCAATGCTTGGCATTGGGGGGATGCAGCTGTATCGTGCTGAAATGCCTGGTCCCACCAAAGACAATAAAATTGCCCCCAGAATTTCTGAGACCGCCAAAACCCTTTGGCTTATTTATGTGGCCCTGACTGTCGCTTGTGCGGCGGCTTACAAACTAGCCGGGATGAATTGGTTTGATGCCATTGGCCATAGCTTTTCTACCGTGGCGATTGGTGGCTTTTCAACACATGACGCGAGTATCGGCTATTTTGATAGTGCGTTAATCGAAGCTATCGCGATTTTCTTTATGTTTTTAGCAGGCGCTAACTTCGCCTTGCACTTTCGCGCTTTTAGAACCCTTGAAGTCCGTACCTATTTCACCGATCCCGAGTTTAAGACCTATACCAGTGTGTTATTGATTGGCGTGTTAATTAGTACCGGCTATCTGTATTGGCAAGCGGTTTATCCAAGTTGGACAGAAGCCTTACGCTATGGCAGTTTTATGACGGTATCGATTGCGACCACCACCGGTTTTGGCAATGCCGATTTTGCCACCTGGCCAGGGTTTTTACCCGTTATGCTGATTTTAATGAGTTTTATCGGTGGCAGTGCCGGTTCAACAGGTGGCGGTATTAAGGTTATTCGCTTTTTGTTATTATTAAAACAAGGCGTAAGAGAAGTGCAGCGCTTAATGCACCCTAATGCACTGATGCCCGTTAAGCTTAATGGACGCGCTATTTCAGAACGCGTTATGTCATCTGTTTGGGGCTTTTTTGCGCTCTATGTGGCCACGTTTGTGGTGATTTTATTGTTACTGATGGCATTTGGGATGGATCAGGTCACCGCCTTTTCGGCTACAGCCGCGACACTGAACAATTTAGGCCCAGGTTTGGGTGAGGTTGCTGCAAACTTTGGGCAAATTAATGATCCACAAAAATGGATTTTAACCCTGTCTATGTTGTTAGGGCGTTTAGAGATCTTTACCTTACTGGTTATTCTAACCCGTACCTTTTGGCGCGCTTGAGGTTGGACTTAAGGTTAGAATTTGATTCAGCCCTGTGATTCGCGTTTGGGGTCACCTGGCATCACCACCTTTTTACCACCGGCGGCTTCTTGAGCATCGGCTGAAACGTCTTCTTCCATTAACATCCGGTGGGCGGCACCGTCCATGTCATCAAATTGCCCGCTTTTCGCCATCAAAATAAATACTGCTACCACTAGTGCGCCCACAATCAATACCAAGGGGATCGTAATATAAATAATTTCCACTCTACACCTCTTTCTTCAATTCGCTGAGCGCTGCATCATTAAAACGTGGATTACGCGCTTGACCATCTTTATAAAAACGCCTAATGCGCATCGCATTCAATATCACCACCAGACCACTTAATGGCATGGTAATCGATGCAATAATCGGGGTCAACATCGCTGCCATAGCTAAGGGCACCATGGTTATATTGTAAGCAATTGAAATCGCAATGTTTTCCTTAACCGTTTTTAGCGTGCGTTTAGCCAAATCAAACGCGGTATCAATCGCCAGCAATCGACTATGTAGTAACACAATATCGGATGAATCCATTGAAACATCGGTGCCACTGCCCATGGCAATACCCACATCGGCACGACTCAATGCCGGTGCATCGTTAATCCCATCACCGACCATCGCCACACGCTGCCCCTGTGCTTGCAAATCCGCAATAACCTGACTTTTATCTTCTGGCATCACCTCGGCAATCACATTCATGCCACCAAGCTGCTTAGCGACGGCGTGAGCCACTTCATTACGGTCGCCACTTAGCAGGGTAATGGCTTTGCCTCGCGCTTTTAGCCGGTTAATGAGGGTCAATGCATCCGGGCGAAGCTGATCTTCTATAAACACTACCCCTAGCACCTGTTGATCACGTGCAACCCACATACTTGTTCGACCCAAATGCGCCTGCTCATTGGCGGTTACGATCAGTGCTTCTGGACACTCTATTCCCTGTTCAGCAAACCATTTTTGGGTGCCCAAATACCAGGTCTGCTGCTCCACTGTTGCTGAGACACCTTGACCCGGCCAGGCTTTAAAAGCATCACACACTATTTGACGGTTCCAGTCTGGTACATGATGATTTGCGTAATCCATAATCGCTTGAGCCAAGCTATGTTCAGACTGCTGCTCAATCTTAGCCATCACTGCGATGATCTGCTTGGTGTCTAAATCGTCTAACCAGACCTGGTCAACCCAAGCCATTTTGCCCTGGGTTAAGGTACCGGTCTTATCAAATACAATGTGATCGACATCATTTAAGGTTTCTAGCACCACGGTGTTTTTGATCAAAATACCGTTTTTAGCCGATACACCCGCTGCGACCGCCATTGCCATCGGCGTGGCCAGGCCCAAAGCACATGGACAAGTAATAATAAGTACCGCCGTACCGGCCATTACGGCCACCTCTATACCCGCTTGCCAATACCAGAATACAAACGCAGCCACGGCTAATGACACGGTCACGGTTACAAACCAAGGCATAATTTTTTCAGCCGTACACTGAATGCCTGCTTTCGAACCTTGTGCATCAGATACGAGATGAATAATTTGACCTAATTTGGTGTTTTCTAGCGTGGCTTCAACGCGGATTTCTAGGCTACCATCTAGATTAATCGTACCTGCTGCGACTTGGTCACCCTGTTGCTTAAATACTTCACGCGACTCGCCACTTAGCATCGATTCATTGACACTACCCTGCCCAGCCATCACCATCCCATCTACTGGAAATTTTTCACCCGGCTTAACTCGAACAAGGTCACCTAGTTTTAGCACATTAACCGGCGTTATTTTTTCTTCGCCATTCAGCCACTGCCGCGCCATTTTTGGCTGTAGATCCATTAGGCGCTTAGTCGCATCAAGGGCCTTATTTTTTGAAATGGCCTCTAAATAGCGACCAATCAGGAGTAGAAAGGTTAGATCAATGACCGTTCCAAAAAAGGCACGGCCAAACTCTTCGGGATGAAGCATCACCCAAGTCGAATAGATAAAGGTGACCAATAAACCCAGCGTAATGGAGAAATCCATACCAAGCGTTTTAGCTTTTAGACCCTGCCATGCTCCTTTGAAAAAAGGCTGGGCAGAGTAAATCAGGGTAACCCCAGCAAGGAAGAAAAGCATCCAGTAGAAATAGATACGATAGGCCGAATCATCTTGGGCCCCGGTATATAGTGCAACCGAAAACCACATAGAGTTCATTAAGGCAAAACCCGCAAAACCTATTCGATAAAGTAAATCGCGATTGGCTTTACGATAAGCTTGTTCACTCTCGGCAGCATCATAAGGACGCGCCTCATAACCGATTCTGGCCAATTCTTTAAGAATAGTCGATAGCTTAACCTGCTGTTGATTCCAGCGGATTTTAATTTGCTTATTGGTGAAATTGACATTGGCATAGCTAATGCCGATGATTTTGGCTAACGAATGTTCGATCAACCAAATACAAGCGGCACAGTGAATGGAATCTGACATTAACGTCACTTCACGCTGCTTACCTTTATGCTTGACGAAGTCCGCTTGCACTTCGTCATAGTCATAAAAATCAGCGGAAGCAAGCTGCTTCAAATCGGGTGCAACAGGACGTTGCGTATCCGGTGACAGTTTATAGAAACTGGCTAGGCCTGCGGCGTGAATAGTTTCGCATACCGATGCACAGCCGTGGCAACAAAAATCACGTTCATGGCCTTCGATAGATCGTACTACCTTTTCACCAGCAGGTATGGCCTGACCACAATGATAGCAGCCTGACATCGAGCTACGAGTCTGCTTGAACCATTATTGAGCGGCCAATACTAAAGTGTTTATCACCTTTGACCACCTCAACGATTAAATCCCACTTACCCTTAACAGGTAATTCAAAGTCTGCCATATATTGACCTGACGAACCGGCTGACTGCAGTACCAATTCGCCATCCAAATTTTTGTCAGATGGACGATAAAAATAAAGGGTCGCTGAATCAACATCAAAGGGAACATTATCTCGGTCTAAAATGTTAAGCGTAACCCGCTCTGCTCTACCTTCAGTAAGGATGGGCATATCAACACGAAGCTGCCAGCCCATTTGCTCCATTTCTTGACGTCGAGCAATAATCGCAGCATGATTTTTACCACGCTCGTAGGCATTGTCAATAACCAATCCAGGGTTGGTTGAAATCGCCATACCTACCATGAAAAAGTTAGTCATGAGCACGGCCATTAACACACCGAACCACATCAAAACGATTGGATTCTTCCAGGGTTTACTCCAATCGCGTTTATCAATTTTTTGTGCCATCTTATTTTCTCTTGTATTACTAATACTATTGAGCCGGACCGTGGAATACTGCTTGGTAGTTCACCACCGTACTCGGATTATTTAAGTCCGTCACACGAACGGTAATAGGTGTCGAAACCTGGGTTACTTCATCGCGCGGAATACGAATGAATAAACCTATCGTGGCAACATTACCAGGATCCACCTCGGCCACCCTGTCAGGTAAAGCCAGCAGGCCGTCATGTCCAAATACTTCAACCTGTGCACGCATCACATCATTGGTTTTATTAACTACTTTTACGTCGTAGCGGTTCTGAATTGAACCGTCACTCATTTGCACAAATAACGGTGCACGTGCTTTCAGCACCGTCACATCCATCGGTGACATGTTCATTAAGCCCCACAACAACGCTGCTGCCGCAATACCCATGATTGAAGAATAAACCACCACTCGCGGACGACGCCAAATGGGCGGCAAGGCTTTTCCTGCAAATTCATTTAAAGCCGCATAGCGAATCAAGCCTTTAGGTTTATTCACCTTGGTCATGATCTCATCGCAAGCATCAATACATAAACCGCAGGTAATACAACCAAATTGCTGACCTAGGCGTATATCCACACCGGTTGGGCAGACATCCACACACATGCGGCAATCTATACAATCCCCAAGAGGTTCAGCTTCCTCACCAGGCTTAACCCGGCGTTGACGACCACGTGGCTCACCGCGATCACGATCATAGGTTGGCAGGACGGTCTCGGTATCCGTCATAGCCCCCTGAATACGTGAATATGGGCAAAAACCTATACAAACCTGCTCGCGCATAAAACCTGCAATCAGGTAAGTTAACAAAGTTAAGCCAGCTATTATCGCAAATTCATAATAACCAAGTTGGAAATAAAAAAGTCTTAACCATAAATCAAACGCATCGGTGAAGTAGGCAACAAAGCTGAACCCAGTCATAAACGCAATGAACAACCAAATCAAATGCTTTGGTAACTTGACCTTCAATTTTTGCATACTAAAAGGGGCTGCGTCCATCTTGATACGCTTAGCAGGCTTGCCTTCAAACTTATCTTCTAACCAAGTGTAAACATCGACCCAGACGGTATGAAAGCAAAAAAAACCACACCAAACACGTCCTGCTATAGCCGTTGCAGCGGCAAGGAAGAGGGCAAAGAACAACAGAATCATCGCCAATAACCAAATATCCTGTGGCAGGACAGTAATACCAAAAATATGAAATTGACGATTACCTAAATCCCAAAGTACAGCCTGACGCCCATCCCAGCGCAAATAAGGACCAAAAAATAGCAGCAGCCAAAAAGAAGCCGCAATCCATTTTAGGGTTCGAAAACGACCTGGAATACGTTTAGCATGAATGGTTCCGCCAGTATGAATAGGCAGAATTTCGACGCCAATATCATCAAGTGTTTTGGAATGCACCTTAACATCGTCTAGGACAGATCCAGTATGGATATTTGGACGATAGGCCTCTTTATTGTGTTCAGACATCTCTTACCCCTATGTTTTGCACTATTGTACTCAGATATAAGTGAACAAAACATACAAAAATTTTTATAAACTAGCATTAACAAAAATGGGCCCTAAGGCCCATTTTCTATTTCTCTGAGTTGCTGTCCAACTTCCTAAACATTTTCCAACCGAAAGCTAGAAAAGCAATTAATGAAATAACGACACTTAAAATTGAGGCCCAAAGCACCCAATCATTATTTAACTCGTTCATATTAGTCTCCTCTTTAGAACACTACTAAAATTACTGGCCACCGCCTAAAGAATGAACATAGACAGCTAAACGCTTAATGTTCACTTCTGCATCAGGCAAACGCTCCTTGAAAGAAGGCATTTCAGCACGACGAGTATTTTCGAGGAAACCACCGCCTTGTCGTACGTTGACACCATATTTAATCGTAAAAATATATGAATCTAAACGGCTAGCTTGAAGGTTATCAGGCACGCCTTGGAAACGGTTAATTTCGTTGGCAAGATTAGCTGCGCCATTAGGTGCGAGTGGTTTACCCGCTGGACCATGGCAAGCCATACACATGCCTTTACCATTGTATAAAGCCTTACCTGCAGCAAATTCTTCTGCATCTGGATTCCCTTCAGATAACGCGATTGAGTACTTAGCTACTTCAATTACTTCTTCATCGGTTAAGTTACCCATCATGCCGCGTGCTGGCATATTACCAACACGACCATTAATCATGGCTGCTTCAATTGCTTTAACTGAACCACCCCACAACCAGTCGTCGTTTGCAAGAATCGGGAAGTTAGGGTTACCTGAACCTTCGGCACCATGACAAGCCATACAATAGTCAGAGAACAACACCCGTGAAGTATTGATTGCATAAGCACGAAGATTATCATCTTGAATGATTTCAGTCACATCTAACGCACGAAGCTGCTCTTCTTCAGCCGCGAAAGTACGTTGACGCCAATTATTTAATACCTGAAAATCTTGGTTGTATTCTTCAATAGCCGTCCATCCTGCAACCCCTTTTGTGTGTGAATTGACCCATGGAATAGCTGGGTAGTAAATCACATAAAAAATAATTGCAACAAAACCCGCATAGAAAGCTAGCATCCACCATAAGGGTGGCGGATTATCTAGTTCGCGGATGTCATCATCCCAAATGTGTCCAGTGTTTCCCTCATCTGGCCATGGATTATGTTGTGTCATCCTTATTCTCCTCAGAATAGATCAATCTTCGTCTAAAACTTTAAACTTTTGTTCTTCGAGTTCTTTTTTCTTGCTCGGACGCAGCGCCCACCAAAAGGCATAGGCTAAGCCAAAAAAGATCACTACCGTAACGATGAGCCCTGCCCAGTCGTGACCGGTCATCGCTGACCAGTCCGTACTAAAGTAGTTCTGTAAATTACTCACGGTAAACCTTACTGTCGTCAAGTCTAACCATGGTGCCTAGCACTTGCATGTATGCCACAATTGCATCCATCTCAGTTTTACCCTTAACATACTCTTGAGCCATATCAATTTCATCATCGGTGTAAGGCACACCAATTCGACGCATCGCACGCAAACGAGCTTGCATATCACGGGTCATACCAAAGAAGTAACTCTCGATACTTCTTTCAGCTAACCATGGGTAGGCTGGCATGATCGATTCTGGGATCAAGTCTTTTGGACGGATAAGGTGCATAACATGCCATTCATCAGAGTATTTACCACCTACACGAGCTAAATCTGGACCCGTACGCTTAGATCCCCATTGGAATGGGTGATCGTAGATGGATTCAGTCGCAAGTGAGAAGTGGCCATAACGCTCACGCTCATCACGGAAAGGACGAATCATTTGTGAATGGCAAATGTAGCAACCTTCACGAATGTAGATGTCACGGCCCGCTAATTCTAATGGCGTGTAAGGACGAACACCATCACCGGCTTTCCAATCGGAACCCCAGCTGCCATCTTCACGCTTATAAATTAGACGCTTGTTTTCGCTACCCGGAGCTAATACCACGCGACCATTGTCATCCATGACAAATTCACGTTGCCAAACCAACTCTGGGAACTTTTCATTTTTGATGTTACCAAATTGGTCGACTTTCTCAGTGTAATCAACCGCTGATTTCAAATAAAACAATGGAACGATCTGAACGATACCGGCAATAGACACTGCAAATGCGGTGGCAATCATTAACGCAAAAATATTACGCTCAAATCGGTCTTGTAGGTTCTTGGGTTTATCTTCACCACTGACACCTCTTGCCATGAGTTCTTCTCCTCAACTCAATTCATTACCGCCACCCAGAATGGGTGGCGAAATTACACTATAAATTACGCTGTTGCGGCTGCAACATTCTGGCCTGCGTTTTGACGCGCCTTAGCCATTTTGATGGTCATGATGATGTTAAATAACATCAACGCAGCACCGGAGGTAAACAAGATACCGCCCATAGTACGCATCACATAGTAAGGATGCATTGCAGCAACAGACTCAACAAAGGAGTAAGCCAACATACCGTACTCGTCGTAAGCACGCCACATTAGACCCTGCATAATGCCTGATACCCACATAGCAACGATATACAGAACGGTACCAATAGTCGCTAACCAGAAATGGAAGTTAATTAACTTCATAGAATACATTTCTGTGTTCCACAACTTCATCACCATGTGGTAAATCGCACCAATCGACACCATTGCAACCCAGCCGAGTGCACCAGAGTGAACGTGACCGATGGTCCAGTCAGTGTAATGAGAAAGCGCATTTACTGTTTTTGATGACATAACCGGACCTTCAAAGGTTGCCATCGCGTAGAAAGCCAATGCCATAATCAAGAAACGTAAAATATAGTCTGTACGCAGACGATCCCAAGCACCTGACAGGGTCAACATACCGTTAAGCGCGCCACCCCATGATGGAATAATCATCGCTAAAGAAATGGCCGCACCCAAAGAGCCTGTCCAGTCTGGCAATGCTGTATATTGTAGATGGTGAGCACCCAACCAAACGTAACCAAACATCAAGGCCCAAAAGTGGATTACCGATAGACGGTATGAATAAATTGGACGCTGTGCTTGCTTAGGTACGAAGTAGTACATGATGGCCAAGAAACCAGCCGTTAAGAAGAAACCTACTGCATTATGCCCCCACCACCATTGAATCATGGCATCTTGCACACCACTAAAAATCGAGTAGGAAGTGAACAAAGATACTGGAATCGCTAATCCGTTTACCACGTATAGGTAGGTGATCATGATCATCATACCCATGTAGAACCAGTTAGACACGTAAACATGGGAATGAGTTTGTTTGTTACGTGAAGCAATAGTCATAATGAAGTTAAAGGTAAACATCAACCAGACAATTGCAACTGCAATATCTAATGGCCAAATTAACTCATGATACTCTTTACCTTGTGTCATCCCCATAGATAAAGAGATTACACCTAACACAAGGCCAATTGTGAATAGAATAGACATCGTCCATGCCATTCCATTACTAAATAACTTAACGCCATTAGTACGCTGCACGGTATAGAAAGCCGTCGCCATCAATGTCATACCACCAAATGCAAAAATAACAGTATTGGTGTGCATTACACGAAGACGTGCAAACGTGATTTCAGCTATATCGAAGTTTAAAGCCGGCCAAGCAAGCTGTGCCGCTGCCATAGTACCCATGGAGGTACCGAGTACCAAAAATACAACGGCCATGACAGTCAAATACTTGACCACATTATCGTCATACTTAGGTTTAGCTATTGCTGTATCCATTTCTTGGATTCCCCTTAGTTTAATAATACGTTTTGAATGCTTTGCCTCATTACTTGTAATTCCATACCATGTGCCCAAAACACTCTCGTCACATTCAACTTACTACAAGATTTAAAGCAAATTACTCTAGACATTTATAAATTCTCGCGAATTATCTTATAACCATAGCGACATATACAATTAAAAAAAATTTATGACCCAAGATTAAATAGCTTTAACTGGCAAGTTAATTTAAGTCATTTCACCAATCATCTAAGACGAACACAGGCAATTACCCCAGTTTTTATAAGGTTTTAGATTAATTCCTGCAAAAAACAACAAATTTCGTTATCATAAAAAAATTTTAGCCCTCTGTTAATTTAAGGACACACTTCATGAATGCACGCAAAGCTGACATCGAGCGCAATACGCTTGAAACTAAAATAAAGCTTTCGGTCAATTTAGATGGCACAGGCCTTGCAGATTTTAACACTGGCGTGCCTTTCTTTGAGCATATGCTAGATCAAATCGCTCGCCACGGTTTAATCGATCTGAGCATAAAAGCCGATGGTGACCTGCATATTGATGACCACCACACAGTTGAAGACATAGGTATTGCACTCGGCCAAGCCCTGTTAAATGCAGTCGGCGATAAAAGAGGCATCGTGCGCTATGGCCATGCCTATGTCCCTTTGGATGAAGCCCTGTCCCGTGTTGTGATTGACCTGTCTGGCAGACCAGGCCTGGTATTTAATGCCAACTTTACCCGTGAAAAGATTGGTCAATTCGACACCCAGCTAGTTGAAGAGTTCTTTCAGGCCTTTGCAAACAATGCTCGCGTCACATTGCATATAGATAACTTGGATGGCAAGAACGCTCACCATCAAGTTGAAACTATCTTTAAAGCCTTTGGCCGCGCCTTACGTATGGCGCTATCCGCAGACCAGCGGATGCAAGACCAACTGCCCTCTACTAAAGGGGCGTTGTAACTAATGAACAGTAAACTCGTTGTTGTTGTAGATTATGGCATGGGCAACCTTCGCTCAGTCGCAAAAGCCGCTGAACACGTTGCACCGAGCCACTGTCATATCAAACTTAGTGATAGCGCAACAGATATTGAAGCGGCCGATGCAGTGATTTTTCCAGGGCAAGGCGCGGCAAAAGCTTGCATGTCTGCTATTAATGACAATCAGTTAGGTGAAACCCTTCGTCAGGCTGCCAGCACCAAGCCTTTTTTAGGCATCTGTATGGGACTGCAAGTTTTGATGACCCACTCCTCTGAAAATGGTGGTATCGATTGCCTTGACTGCATTGAGGGCGATGTTAGCAAGTTCCAACCGGCCGCTGAGTTTAAAATTCCACACATGGGCTGGAATCAAATTCACCAATACGCAGACCACCCTATGTGGCATAAGATCGAACAGGATGCACGCTTTTATTTTGTTCACAGCTACTTCGTAGTGCCTAAAAATGACAGGCTAGTACTCGGCACCACTGAATACGCCAATCAAACATTTGCGAGCTGCATTGCACAAAATCAGTTATTTGCGATTCAAGCGCACCCTGAAAAAAGTTCACAAGCAGGCCTGCAATTGTTTAAAAACTTTATGAACTGGCAAACCAAATCGGCATAAAATAATGCCAACATTTAATTTTAGCTCAAACTAGGATCAAAGAATTTCCATGCTACTCATTCCCGCAATTGATTTAAAAGATGGTCAATGCGTTCGCCTCAGACAAGGTCTGATGGACGATGCAACGGTTTTTTCAAGCGATATTACGGCCATGGCTGACCGGTGGGTCAAGCAAGGTGCACGTCGCTTACACATGGTTGACCTTAATGGTGCATTCGAAGGCACGCCGGTCAATCGCCAAGCGATCCTGGAAGTTACGCAAGCCTTCCCCGCCCTACCTATTCAAATTGGCGGTGGCATACGTGATCTTAAAACGATTGAAGCTTATTTAACAGCGGGAATCGAAACCTGCATCATTGGTACTCAAGCCGTTTACAACCCAGGATTCGTTGCACAAGCCTGCAAAGCCTTCCCTGGTCACATCATGGTCGGTCTTGACGCTAAAGAAGGACTCGTCGCAATAAATGGTTGGGCTGAACTAACTGACCATCAAGTTATTGATTTGGCAAAACGCTTTGAACAGGATGGCATTGCCGCCATTATTTATACGGATATTGGCCGTGACGGCATGATGCAGGGAGTCAATATTGCCGCTACGCAACAACTGGCTCAAGCGACTAGCACACCGATCATTGCGTCAGGCGGCATTACCAATCTTGATGATATTAGCGCCCTCGCACCGCTTGCTGCAGATGGTGTAATGGGTGCCATTACTGGACGCGCTATTTATGAAGGCAGTTTAGACTTTGCTGAAGGTCAAAATCTAGCTGACCAATTGGCTGGAGCGAAGTTTTAATGGGTTTAGCAAAACGCATTATCCCTTGTCTGGATGTCGCGAATGGTCGCGTTGTAAAAGGCGTTCAATTTGTTGACATTCGTGATGCGGGCGACCCTGTTGAGGTAGCGAAGCGCTATGACTTACAAGGTGCCGATGAAATCACTTTTTTGGATATTACGGCGAGTTCTGATCAACGCGACACGCTGATTGACACGGTTGCTCAAGTTGCCAGCCAAGTATTTATTCCCTTAACCGTTGGCGGCGGAGTGAGGACCGTTGAGGATATTCGACGCCTACTGAATGCTGGCGCGGATAAAGTGTCGATTAACACGGCAGCTATTCATCGCCCCGAGTTTGTTAAAGAGGCCGCTGATCGCTTTGGCTCCCAATGCATTGTGGTGGCCATTGATGCTAAACGTGTCAGCGCTGACGGTGAAGCCTTACGCTGGGAAATCTTTACCCACGGCGGACGCAAGGCCACAGGGATTGATGCCATATTGTGGGCACAAAAAATGGTGAAATTTGGAGCAGGTGAACTCTTAGTAACCAGCATGGATAAAGACGGCACTCGAAGCGGCTTTGACCTTAAACTCACCCGCGCTATTGCCGATAGCGTCAGTGCGCCGGTTATTGCCTCTGGGGGAGTTGGCCAACTTAATGACCTTGTCGATGGCGTAGTTGAAGGCCATGCGCAAGCTGTACTTGCAGCCAGCATTTTTCACTTTGGCCAACATACGATTGCTGAAGCCAAACAGGCCATGCAACTGGCTGGCGTCGAGGTAAGATTATGAGTGATATTTTAACCCGCCTCGATCAAGAACTAAACGCACGTAAAGGTCTTGATCCGGACTCTTCTTATGTCGCTAGCCTGTATGCCAAAGGGCTCGAAAAAATATTAAAAAAAGTGGGCGAAGAAGCCATTGAAACGGTGATGGCCGCTAAAGATGGTGACAAAGAACATCTTATTTATGAAGTCACCGATTTGTGGTTTCATACCCTAATACTGCTTGCCCACCAAGACTTAACCAGTGAAGACGTGCTTAAGGAACTAGAGCGCCGCTTTGGCGTGTCAGGCCACACTGAAAAAGCACAACGCCAAACTGACCAATAACAGGGATAAACATCATGAGCAACCAAGACACTATTTTTACCCGCATCATTAATCGGGAATTACCCGCAGATATCGTCTATGAAGATGATAAATGCATTGTCATTAAAGACATCAATCCACGCGCACGCATTCACTTGTTAGTTATACCGAAAAAACCTATCGCTACGCTATTTGACCTTACACCGGAAGATAAGGATTTAATGGGCCATATGATGTTATTGTTGCCACAGTTAGCACAGTCGCAAAACTTGGATGGCTTTAAAACCCAAATTCACACCGGTGAGTCAGGCGGACAAGAGGTTTTTCATATCCACATACATTTACTTGGTAACTAACAAACAAGTTTGTTATTATTCATTCTTTAACCCAACCCGCTAATTTTGGAGTGCATTATGGGCATTAGTATTTGGCAGTTATTAATCATCTTAGCCATTGTTTTAGTTATTTTTGGTGCTAAACGTTTGAAAAATGTTGGTACAGATTTAGGCAGCGCCATCAAAGGCTTCAAAAAAGCTGTCGCAGAAGATGAAGATAAAAAAAACACCGAACAAGCGCAAGCTAAAACCCTAGCCGATGAGCAGAAAGACCAAAATGTCTATGATGTTCAAGCAACTGAAAAAGAAAACAGCGACACCAAGCCAAAAGCTTAAGGTTTAACGGCACATTGGCACACTGCAACAGACTAAGGACTAAACGCCATGTTTGATATGGGTATTTTGGAAATTGCCGTTATTCTGGTTATCACCCTATTGGTTGTTGGTCCTGAACGTATGCCCGAAGTTGCGCGTAAAGCAGGGCAAATGGTGGCTAAAGCACGCAACTTTATTAATTCCGTTAAAGAAGATTCCAGCTTAAGAGAAACGGTGCGCGAACTTCAGCAAGCGGTTGATCTCAAAGAAGAGAAAAAGAATATAGAGCATATTCGAAAAGACTTGATGACCGGGTTTGACGACATCAAAGATCAAATTAATTTTGATGAACTACAACGCCCGTTTGACAGTAAGTCATTGAGTGAACCGCCCTCTCAAGCGCAACGCGAGCAAGCTAGCAAACAACTTGAGTCAACTGACGATGTGCCGACTGAGCAACTGACTTCATCTGAAACAACTCCCTCCTCCAATCGGCCAGACAAGACCGCAAGAGACTAACAAAACATGAAACAGAGCGCCTTACCGCCTAACGACCAAGAAATGACACTGGTGCAGCATTTGCTGGAACTGCGCAATGCCGTCACCAAGTCCGTCATTGCGATTGCGGTGATGTTTTTGATTTTGTTTCCATTTGCCAACGACATCTACACCTTTATTGCCGAACCGCTGACCCGTTATTTGCCAGATAACACCAGTATGATTGCCGTAGGTGTTGCTTCACCCTTTTTAACGCCTTTTAAGTTGAGTTTGGTGCTAGCCATCTACTTGGCCATGCCGTTTTTGCTCTATCAACTGTGGAGTTTTATAGCACCCGCATTGTATAGCCATGAAAAACAGCTGATTGGGCCCGTCCTGTTTTTTAGTTCATTTTTATTTTATGCCGGCGGTGCATTTTCTTACTTTGTCGTTTTCCCACTGGTATTTGGATTCTTATCTCAAACAGCACCAGACGGCGTCACGATTGCAACAGACATTGCGCTTTATCTTGATTTCGTTATCAAGATGTTTTTTGCATTTGGTTTAGCCTTTGAAGTACCGGTTATTACAGTACTGCTGATTCTTACCGGCATGGTCAAACCCAAAACCATGTCTCACGCCAGACCTTATGTAATCGTAGCAGCGTTTGTCTTAGGCATGCTCCTCACGCCGCCGGATATTATTTCTCAAACCCTGCTCGCGGTACCCGTATGGCTGCTTTATGAACTGGGGATCATTATCGGCACCTTTATTCTTAAGCGCAAAGGCTTGGATAAAGAGGAAGATGAGACCAACGATAACTATGAGCACGAGCCCAGTTCAAAAAGTTATCAAGGGTCTGCGCAAAAATTTGATCGCGGCTTTGCAGAACAAAATAGCAAATCTACCGAAGATGATTTCGATTTTGACAGCGAGTTTGATAAGATTGAAAGAGAAATGGCTGCATTACGCGACCAATCCAACGCAAGCAAGTCAAACGACAGCAAAGGCAAATCAAATGATGATCAACAGGAGCCGAAGCGTCCTAACACCTAAATTAACATGGCAACCTTTAGTTGCTGTGTTAGGTTTATTGGCCTGCCTGCCCTGGCTGATCCTCTCGCCTGTAAATGCACAAAACCCCTTAACTCATCACCCATCTGCCTACATTGCTTTGCATGCCGATGATCCGATCAATTGGCATCTATGGGGCCCTGAGGCTATGCAGCTGGCACAAGAACAACAAAAACCCATCTTTATTTCCTCGGGTTATTTTGCTTGTCATTGGTGCCACGTCATGCACCAAGAAAACTATAAAGATCCGCTTGTAGCGGAACTACTTAATCAGCATTTTATTTCAGTTAAGATTGATCGCGAGTTATTACCCGATCTGGATGACTACCTGCTAAATCGATTGCGAGCAGCTACCGGTTCTGCGGGCTGGCCACTCCACGGCATTCTTACACCTGAAGGTCAACTATTTAGTGGCTTTGTTTACCAACCACGCGACACATTGCTGCAAACACTTTTGCACCTTAATCACTGGTGGCGTGAAGACGCTACTCGCATTCGCGCCTTAAGCAGGCCTGCTACTCAGGCAAATGAAACCCCAGTATCCCGCGAACAACTCCACGAGCGCATCCATCACAACCTAGTAGATGCTATGGATAGCTTCGAAGGCGGCCTAAATCACACCCAAAAATTCCCACACAGCCCATTGCTATTGAGTCTAATCAAACAAACACCCCTCAATAATGACCAAGCTGAATGGCTAGAAACAACGCTTGAACAGATGCAAAACGAGCATCTACGTGACCACATTCATCAAGGTTTTTTTCGCTATACAGTCGATCCTAACTGGCAGGAACCGCACTTTGAAAAAATGCTTTATGACAACGCCCAGCTCGCAGAGCTATTCTTTATTGCTGGTCAAAAGTTTGACCGTGATGATTTTATAATCACCGCCCAGCACACACTTGATTATATTGAACGCGAACTATTTTCACCCATTACCGGTCTTGCACAATCAAGTCAATCCGCGATTGATGCGCAAGGAATAGATGGTGGACGCTATATTTGGTCGAGCGCAGCATTGGCTGATGTGCTTAGCGAAAACCAATTTAATCTGGTAAATCAGGCCTGGCAATTAGACAACCCACCCCCATTTGAATTAGGCTGGCTTCCCAAGCCTATTCAATCTGACGAGTGGCTAAACATACAACAGGCGCTTGCTTTACGCCCTGCGATTACCGATGATAAGCAATTACTCAGTTGGAATGGGTTACTGATTCGAAGCTATTTGCAAGGTTTTCTGGTCACTCAAAACCCTGCTTATCAGCACAATATGATTAGTCTAGCTAATCGTTTACACAGTTTGCTTTCGTTACCTACCCCCCCTAGAGCATTAAACAATCAAGGACAACTTGTCGAGTATGCAACGCTTGAGGACTTCGCTTATGTCATTAGTGCGCTTGAAGACATGGCGCATTATTTAGCGGATAACTACTGGTTAAACCAGGCCGCCAATCTCCGAGACCTCGCCAGGCAGCAGTTCTTTATAAATGAACAATGGCATACCAGTACCCAAGCCTTACTGCCGGGCCAAAGTCGCTACTATGATTTAATTGATTTAGCTACCCCTTCTAGCACGGCGATAATGCGATGCAATGAACCCATGATTGCTATTTCTGATGACTTTCAGCCATGGCAATACGCCAGCTATCTCCGCTATCAATGTGACTAGTCGATGGGATTAATCATCATAGCTGTCATTGTCCTTGCGACAATTAGTTTTGTACCCCAGCTATGGACGCGTGCTGTTTTAAAAAAATATAGCCAACCTCATTCAGACTTGCCTGGAGATGCAAAAACCTTTACCGAGCATCTCATCAATAAACACCAATTGACCGAAGTCACCCTACATTGCTTACCTGAAAACAGTACGCAGGGCGATCACTATGACCCACTTAGCCGCAGTATTCATCTTTCATTCCAAAATTATCATAGCAATTCATTAACCGCGATAGTGACAGCGGCCCATGAATTTGGCCATGCATTACAACACGCTGAACGCTATGAGCCATTATTGCAACGTACTGACATGGTGATGCGTGCGCAATGGCTGCAAAAGTTTAGTGGTGCAGCCCTTATCGCAACGCCGATACTGATTCCCTTACTACACACTCCCATGATTGGCTTAATAACCTTTGCCGCAGGCTTTATTGCGATGGGCATACCCGTACTGATTCATTTGAGTACTTTACCTGTTGAATTTGATGCTAGTTATAAGCGCGCACTCCCGATCCTTAAAGAAGGAGGTTATCTTAATAATAGAGATCTTCGTGCCGCACGTCATATCCTAACAGCCTGCGCTTTCACCTATGTAAGCGCCAGCCTAGCTAGCCTATTTAACCTTTGGCGTTGGTTTAGCGGATGGCGCCGCTAATTGCAAAAATAAGCAAATCATGCTATGTTTAATGAATTAAGTTACTATTTATGGAGGTTGTAGAGATGGCAAGTACAGCACTGACAATTCAACAACTTAGTCCAGGCCAAAACCTGGAATCCTATATCAAAACCGTTAAAACCTTACCTTTATTGAGTGCTCAGGAAGAAAAGGCCTTAGCTGAAAAACTCTATTACCATAAAGACCTTGAAGCTGCACGTCAGCTTATTCTGGCGTCATTACGCTTTGTGGTACCCATTGCTCGCAGTTATCAGGGTTATGGTCTACCCATGAGCGATTTAATTCAGGAAGGTAATATCGGATTAATGAAAGCGGTTAAGCGCTTTAACCCTGAAGAAAATGTCCGCCTCATGACCTTTGCGGTGCATTGGATAAAAGCTGAAATTAATGAATTTGTGATTAAAAACTGGCGCATTGTTAAAACCGCCACAACAAAAGCCCAGCGTAAACTGTTCTTCAAACTACGTGGCGCTAAGACTGCTCTCACCTGGTTTAGTGATAAAGAAGCGGATGAAGTGGCTGAGCAACTTGGGGTAACCCGTGCTGATGTACTTGAAATGGATAGTCGTTTATACGGTAAGGATATGCAAGTCGATATGAGCCAAGACGAGGAGGAAGCCGAAGGCTATCTTGCTCCAGTGCTTATCAGCCAAGCACCGACACCGGAAGAATCGCTTATTCAAGAAAATGAAGAGCAATACCAGCATCTCGCTATGCAACAGGCTTTGGCCGTGCTAGATGAACGCAGCCGTGACATCATTCAAACGCGCTGGCTGAATGAGTCTAAACTAGGCCTTAAAGAATTAGCGGAGAAATACCAGGTTTCGATGGAACGCATCCGTCAAATTGAAGTGCAGGCCATGAAAAAAATGAAACAAGCTATTACCTCTATCCCGGCTTAATATGCAAAGGTTGCTCTTGTAAGAATGATTAAACAAAAAACCAGCTTTACGCTGGTTTTTTTAATTGGGCATAACTGATGAATGATGATGCAATATTTTCCAACGACCCGCATGAAACGCATACACAAACGTATAACGCGCTTTCACCACCTTGCGCTTTATGCTATCGCCGCCTACCACAAACTCATAAACACCCGCATCAGTTAGCTTATTACAACCTTTACGAACTATACGCTGCAATACCTTCGCTTGAGGCTGTTTTAATAAAAAGTGCTTAAAGTAGGCTTCAATCTCGCTCAAACCAGAGCGAGGCAAATTTGAGACAGTCGGCAATAACACCGCATCTTCAGAGTAAAGCGATGCAACATAACGCGCATCTCCTGAAGCTAAGGCCTTATTCCAAACAGTAAATAACTCTTCTGCTAAAGCTTCATCTACTGGCGCACAATAACTAACTTCTTGACCAACTGGCGGTGTATCAAACGGTTGCTGGACACTGGGCAAGCGTGGGCGGGTTACATGGCGCAACGAATTATCCAAGCTCACACTCGAATGGCGCATATACTCAATGCCTGTCGTACCTGTTATGCGGTTATTTGCCATTTTAAACGCTTTCCTTTACCTGCGTACTACACACGTACATCTTGACCGGTTAGATTTTGAATCGCTTTAGTCGCCGCCTCAGCTGCGACATTAATGTCGGCTTCACGTCCTGCCATAATTAATCGACCAAACGCACCCACCGCACGCGCTTCAATAAGGGTAATGTTAGATGCTTTCTCAGCCTCATTGGCCGCATAAACAATATAACCCGCCGGCTCGGTCTCCAAAATATACATACTTTGACCTGGTAGAATCATGGAGCCACGTCGATTATCACGGTTAATCAGTACTGCATGATCAGGTGTGATTGCGCGAATGATTTCGTTCCACATAATATGGCACTTCTGTCGCGAAGATTCATCGGTCTGCAAATAATCCAACACCTTTTGCCCAGACTCCAATACATCACTCTGGTCGCGATGATGCAGGAACATCGAACCATAGGAACGTTCGACTATCTGTTGCCCCAAATGCACATTAGAACCTTTTAGTGCAATATCAGTCAGACGATGCACTGCCATACCTGGTGCCACTTCCATCCATAAACACGCATCACCCGGCACAGGTAAAAAACCCTGTGATGCTGTACCCATATAGGAGGCAATTTGCGGTTGCAATGAATTGATAAAAATATAGGTTCTAAGCTTAATCATAATAAAGGCGCCTTGTTATCGCCTTGACTTAATAATCTGTGGCACGAGGCTTCTAAACGCCTCGAGACGATTACTTAAGGTTTGCTTTTGTTCAAAGTTTAATTGTGCTGCTGTGACACCAAATTCTGGCACATAAAATAGTGCATCGTAACCATAACCCCCCTGGCCCTCCATGCGGTCATGTAAATAGCCCGCCCATTCACGTGTTACGATTACAGGCAAGGGGTCGGTTGCATGACGCATAAACACCACCGTTGAGATATAACTTGCTCGGCGTTGTTCGCCCTTTAGCTCGCTCGCCAACACAAGTAGCTTTTCACAGTTCTGTCGCTCTGTTGCATTTGTACCAGCAAAGCGTGCTGAATAAAGACCCGGCATGCCGCTTAGTTCTGGCACAAATAAACCAGAATCATCGCCAACAGCTGGCAACCCAGTTTGTTCACAAGCATAACGTGCTTTTAAAATCGCATTTTCTAGTAAGGTCCCGCCGGTTTCCTCAATAGATAAAATATTAAAGTCTGCTTGAATCAGCCACTCCACCTCATCAAAAAAAGGCATCACTTCTGCGGCTTTATTCGCATTACCCGTTGCCAACACCACACGCGGTTTATCTACTGTCACAGTTGGACAGCTTGGTGTCGTAAGATTTTTTTTACGCGCAACCGGCTTGTTGCGGCTATAAGCAACGGGCTTAACGGCTGTTTTCGTTGACGCTATTCTAGTACGCGGCACAAGTTTACTCTGGCATCATTGATGAGTGGTGATGAATAATTTTCCATCCGCCATCTCTATGCTCATAAACGAAGGTATAACGGGCATTAACCTCTTGTGCCTGACCATTTGACGTCAGTTTAAATACATACACACCAGCATCCGTTAATTTATTACAACCCTTCTTAACATTGCGCTGCTTAATGATGCCAAACGGTTGCTTTTCAAGAAAGTGATTAAAATAATCAATAATCTCATTACGAGATGTGCGCGGAACATTTGATACAGTTGGCAACAAAATCGCATCATCTGCATACAGATCGGCCACTTTGGCTGCTTGACCTGTTTGCAACGCGTTATTCCACTTATCAAATAGAGCAGCGGCTAATTTTTCATCAGCTGGCGCACAATAACAGCTCTCAGCAGAAACGGGCGTATCAATTGGACGTCGTGATACACCTGAGCCAGTAATAGCTTGATAAGGTGTGCGTAACGAATTACTCAAACTGACACCGATTGCTTGCGAATGATCAATACCTGATGTACCGGTAATTTGAAATGAACTTGATTTCATTTAATTTAATTCCAATAAAAACACCCAAAACAGGGCGCAAGTTTAACAAAATTTGGTCCTTACTGCTTGATACTTGTTGTGCTTTCTGTGGCATCAACACTGGTTTGGAAATATTCCGCGCCTTTTTCTAACAAAAAATCTAAAAATTTACTGGCAAGGATAGACATAGATTTCCCACTCGGATAAACGATATTGAGTTCTTTTTCTAGTGGAAAACCTTGCACATCTAATACCGCAAGGGGTCCTTCGACCCCCTCAAGATAGAGTGAATGTTTTGGTACAACAGAAATACCCAAACCACCAAACACAGCATGCTTGATGGTTTCAGTACTTTCCAATGTGAGTCGCTCATTAATCCGTAAGTGCTGTTCATTAAATCGTTCTTCTACCGCTGAACGAATACCCGACCCAAATTCACGCATCAAGATCGGCTCTTCCGCAATCCTTGCCAACGAAATATTAGTCTGACCCACCAGAGGATGATCACGGTGCGCGATAAACACCAGTGGATTAGGGGCGAAAGGGATTACGACTGCATCTAATGAACTGGGAGGCTTTTGACCCATGATATACATATCATCCAGATTATCTGCAATACGGTTTAATATCGTCTCCCGGTTGCACACGGTAAAACTTAAATCGATATTTGGGTAAACCTTAGAAAACTCTCCCAAGGCTAGCGGCAAAAAATATTTCGCAGTGGTCACTACCGCAATACGTAAACGCCCTTTACGCATGCCTTTAAAATCATGAAGGCGCATTTCTAAATTAGCCAACACGTCCATGACTTCACGACACGCAATAGCCACTTCTTCACCCACTTCTGTTAAGAAGATATTACGACCAAGTTGTTCATACAAAGGCGTATCAATCGAGTCCTGAAAACTCTTCACCTGAGCAGATACCGTCGGCTGGGTTAAATGAAGTTCCTCTGCCGCACGGGTAAAGCTAGCCAGACGCGCCACAGCTTCAAAAACCTGAATTTGACGCAAGGTTAAATGACGAATCAAATAATGATGCGTAATTGTCGGGTTGTCCATGTGGCTACTGGCATTCATTTAGCGCTACCCTAAACTCCATTTAAGGCCACTATTTTGTTCCCGGCCGACATTTTTTGGGCGAATGAACTTCAGCATTCAAACTAAATACAAAATGATGGTAACCCTTCTCGATATCGCGATTAAGCTCAGCAATCAGAGGCTCAAATTTAGCCTCTGACACCATTACCATAAACATCACATTGCTATCCGCATCAAAATGACCAGACTGCAGTCCAGAATCACCCTCACCATTGACACTTAGGTTGGTATAACTATTAATGGCTAACTTCTTAAAGATTTTTTTAATACGTGTATCTAAGATATTAGATGTAATAATTTGAACTAACTTTTGGTTGCATAAATTATCCATAAGGCCCTCTCTACTTTGCCTAACCAATATACCAAACCGACAAGCTGTAGAACAATGGAATGCCTACCAGCACGTTGAATGGGAAGGTAACACCCAAGGCCAGAGTTAAATAATATGATGGGTTTGCTTCTGGCACACCCATCCGCATCGCTGGCGGCACGGCAATATAAGATGCACTCGCCGCTAGAATAGCTACCAACATCGTGCCACCCGCACTAAAGCCAAGAATTGAAGCACCTACAAAAATCCCAATTAAACCGCCAATTAGTGGCATGATTATACCAAATGCAACCAGTGGAAGACCAACCTGCTTAAAGGCCTTCATCCGACGTGCAGCTTCCATACCAAGATCTAATAGGAACAAGCACAACACGCCCATAAAAATACCATGTGAAAACGGATAAACCTTTTCCATGGCCTCAGGACTTGAAACAGCACCAATAACAAGTGCGCCAAGCAGTAAGACCACGCTTCCATTGGTTGTAGCTTCATGTAGCAGTGATTTCCAAGGCGTGGCTACCGCCTCACCCCCGACGGCTTGCAACTTTCTTCGTGCCATGGCAGCGAGCAATAAACCAATAATAATTGCAGGCGCTTCCATAATCACCATCATGACTATTGGGTAGCTCTCGTATTCAATTCCCGACACATCCAAAAATGCAATTGCTGCTAAAAATGTCCCCGCGCTTACTGAACCATAATGTGCCGTTATCGCAGCAGCGTTAAACCGGTCGATACGATCTCTAAAACGTAAAATCACATAGCCAATCATGGGCGTCAAGAAACCTAACACCATGGCCCAAAATATTGACTTAAATGCCAAACCTAACTCGGCGTTAGCAAGCTCAACACCACCTTTTAGGCCGATAGCAATCAACAAATAAATCGATAGGCCTTTACCAAGACCATCAGGGAACTTTAAATCAGACTTAATAACCTTTGCAATAACGCCCAATGCGAAAAACAAAATGGCAGGAATCAAAATTGCATCTAAACCCATAATAGACACTCCAAGTTAAATTCAACAGCCATCATAGGGCAAAAATTTTTGAAAATTAAATCGGAATTTCCTTCGATAACCATAACCAATAATCTATGAGTTAAGTATTGTCTGATTGAGCAATCTACTAATTCAATCCATCCTGCTCTTTAAACTTGTTCAAATAATTACGGACGATGTCATGTGTACCGATATTGTCGCGCTCTTTAAAAATAACAAAATTTATAAATGCATGAATTGCGAGTGCGATAAGCAGTCCTTCAAAAATACCGACCCAATAGACTAACAAGCCACATAGTATGGCCAATAACATGGCGTAACGTCCAAAATTAGCCACATGCAGTAATCCTAGAATCATTTTAATGCCAACAAAAATCATGATAATTCCAAGCGCAAACTTTGGCAGGAACTCTAGATACTGTATGTTAATGACGAAGAAGGTAATCACTATAGCAATGACTAAAACCGAAAATTTAGTATAGGCACCGGCGAGACGGTTAGTAGAGCTTTTTGCTAACCCGTCAAGGTTAGTCATACCACCAAAGAAACTAGAGCCCATGTTGGACACCCAAATCGACAATAGACTATTGTTACTATTGCATTTGCGCTTAAGTGGATCTATTTTCTCAATTGCAGCATTACTCATCACCTGCTCAATCACGTCAATAATGGCCAGCATGAGGGCAAACCCTATTGCATAAGCCCACAGGCTAATCGAGTTAAAATCAGGTATAGGTAAGGCTAATGCAAGGTCAGCATCCTCAACCTTTAGCATCGATAAAGGGAAGAACAATGCGACCAGAATTCCAAACACGATCAATGCAAAATAAGGCACGGCAGGCTGGCGATCTTTAAATAGTTTAAACAAAACCAAAAACAAGACTGCGCCAAAAATAGACAATCCAATAATCAGCATACGCTCGAAGGTTAAAAAACTGTCAGCTGAATCAAAGACTGCTGGCACCTCGTAAGTAAACACCAAAAAGGCCAATACGATTTTTAAACCTATCCCTGCCAACAAACCTTCAACTAAATAAGTAGGGACAAGCTGTAAAATGTAGCGCTGCCAGTTAAATTTCCAAATAATTGCCTGAAATGCGGCCGTTAGGAAAATAATAAACGCCATATTCGATATACCGAATATTGACACACCCATGGCAAGGATGGGAGCCAGGCCTGCTGCAATACCAGGTGCGCCAATAAAATTCCCCGGCCTAAACCACGCAAACATCCAACCAATAAAAGAGGCAAACGCGACTGTAGCAAGTCCAACTTGGATAGGGTAGTCTGACATGATGGCAATCCCTATAGAGAGGGGAATCGCCATAGCAGCAGTGATAATTCCTGCTTGTACGTCACGTGTTACATATTTTTTTTGGAAAGCCGCACAGGTTTTAGTTTCACACTGTACGTCTTGAGATAAATTTTGATTTGCTGAGTTCGACATAAAAAACTTCTTTCGTTTAAGGGCTAGCAAAACCTGCTTGACCGATTAAGAACCTTAGTTCAACTGAAACGACATTAATCAAAGCTTTTGGCTACACCAGACTAATGAAAAATATTAAATAATCGTATGTGAGCGCAAGTGTCTTTTAAACAACATGCTCTACTCATAAAAAAAAAGGCTGGATAAACCAGCCTTTTTATAAAATAAATTGCTTTATTTTTGATACTTACATTGAATATCTTCAGCAAGTTTGTATTCAGCGGCAGACAAATTGTCACCAGCTGCATAAATAATTAAACTCGCAAAATCACGCCCAAAACTGATATTTGGATAAAGGTTGGCCGTTTCAGTAACAATGGCAACCTCATCTAAAAAATCACGCAAGGCAGTGTAATTCTCAAACAAGAATTTTGCTTCTAAGGTCGTAGAGTTTTTGTTTTCACGCCAACTCCCACTCATAAGAACCCTCTATTCATCTGCTGCGTTCTTGATTGAGCCATGTAGTCTGCAGACCATTGACGAATTCTCATCAATTGATCTTGCTCTTCTTCATAAAGACGACCAAAAAGCTCAGCATCTTGAATTGCACCTAAATTTGCACTGAAGTTGTAGGCTTGTTCATATAAATTGATCAGCTGAACTTCATGCAACTCACAAATAGAAAGTGCTTCAATAACATCAAACGATGGCTTAGAAGGCGTAAGAATTGAACCTGCTGGCAATGCACCATGATCAACCATACGCTCAGTAAGCTCAGACGCATGACGAAGTTCTTCGTTAGCTAACTGAACAAACTGTTCGGCAAACGCATCTTCTGAACGTTTTTGAGAAAGTGCCGCATGAGCAAGATACTGCTGAGCAGCAGAAAACTCTAAACTCATGGCACGACCTAGAAAACCAAGTATTTGAGGATTCATGCCATTAGCGCTGCGCAATTCACGACGAGTAAGCTGACCTACTCCTGCCATTACACTTCGGCTGTTAGTACGATAAGGCATTGATGACTCCTAATTTAGAGGCACTAGGTACCTCTAAATAAACACTTAATTACAGACGTGCTGCTGGGTTAAGACCCGCAACTAGAACTGGCTCAACTTCTTTGTGAGGACGCGCAATAATGTGAGCAGCAACTAAGCCATCACCTACACGCTCACAAGCATCAGCACCAGCACGAACTGCTGCGTTAACCGCACCTGTTTCACCACGTACCATAACAGTTACGTAGCCGCCACCAACGAATTCACGGGTGATTAGACGTACTTCTGCTGCTTTAGTCATCGCGTCAGCTGCTTCGATAGCAGGCACAAGACCGCGAGTTTCGATCATACCTAAGGCAATACCGTATTCATTGCTCATTCTTTAAAACTCCATTCTGATTTTAATCACTGTTAATGTTTGAGTTCGTAACAGGGTTAAATTCAATCTATTAAATTAAGCTTGTGGAAGAGTTGAAGTTAATACAGGCTCAACTTCTTTATGTGGACGAGCAATAATGTGAGCTGCTACTAAACCATCACCTACACGCTCACATGCGTCAGCACCAGCACGAACTGCAGCGTTAACGGCACCAGTTTCACCACGAACCATAACGGTTACATAACCACCACCAACAAAATCACGAGATACTAAACGTACTTCTGCTGCCTTAGTCATTGCATCAGCTGCTTCGATAGCAGGAACAAGACCACGAGTTTCGATCATACCTAGAGCGATACCATATTCAGTTGACATAACTTTCTCCTAAAATAAAAAAATTTAACAATTAGCTAATTTGAGTTCGTAACTGTTAAAAATTCTGTAAAAACTAAACGTTCTTACTGACTCTACCAATAAACCCGCCCAATGAGCAGATTAATCCTTATCAACGTCCAGTGACCAATTATCAATAATGCCACTGATCGTTAAATCTGTTAAATAACGGTCATCACCCGATGCCGTTCTGGCGGCTGAATTTGCTATGGTAAAAACCCACTCCCCAACCTTACAACCGATTGGGTCCAGCGCAGCCGCAGTGCCTCCTGAGACACTTTTTAATACTTTTACCGGTAAATGACCTAGGTCATCCAATCGACTGGTAAGTATGAGCTGATGTGTAACTTGATGGATTTCCATCAACCTTCCCATTTATCAATAATACCAACAATAGTTAGATCACTCGGGTAAGCCTTAGTGCCTGTTGCATCACGCGCTGCCGAACTACCTACACAAAGCACCCAATCACCAGGCTTACAACCAACAGCATCAACCGCTACCATTGGCGACGCACCTGGCTTTTCCCTTACTAAAAGCAAAGGCTTATGATCCATGGTCGCTATACGATTGGTTGACACTATGGCTTTTTCAACTTGATATATCTTCATCAGCCACTTTTCCCAACCTTAGGCGACAGTGTTATAACTGTCATAAACAAAATAACGCTTAGTAACAACACATCACTAGACTTAAGCTGAAGATTTGACCTATACAACATCTCGTTCAAATAAAGACCAATCAATCTTGAACTCAAACTAACATCCAATGTCTCAGCTAAACTAGCGATGGTATTCAAATTCAAATTCAGTTGGCATCCAGCTGAATTAAGCCGCAGCGTAGAGTATTCAAGATTATTAGGCACCACCAAAGTTATTTGGTTACCATCACTCGGATTCATGAATTCACTCACTGCTCGCTTTAAACCATTCAGTTTACGCGAATCAATACCGCTTCGCTCATCCACAATATTAAATGAAAACTCAGCGGTGGATACGGTGTCATGCTTTATTGAAACGGCTAAAAGTCTTCGGATTAAAAAGTAATAATAAACATCCCACTGGGTTTTGGTTTTGAGCGCTAAGCCGCTTAACCAGTTCGTATCAGGATGATGACTAAACTCTTTTAGTAATCTACTCTTAACAATTTCAATAAAACACGGATCTAACTTAGATAAAAACAACTCATCCACAAACATTTCGAGTTGAAAAATATCCTTCTCCAATAAACTTGGAGATAACGCTGGAAGACAAATGAATGACTTAAGGTTTGCATCCAGATGTTTTCCAGTGTTGTTTAAGCGACTTTGACTATATTGCTTAGCAATATAGTGCTTTGTTATCACCCGCCCGTTTGGGGCTCTAATAACGCCACTTTGCATAATCTAGGCTCTTGCACCACCTGAAACGGTTACACTAGCACCTTGTTTAGTATTACCTGATGAACCCGTAATAGGACTCAATTCAGCTACTTTAGGATTTGTTTCTGGTCTAAAGTCTCTTGCTAGATTCAAGGGCTTTGATGCATTCCCTTTCATGCTAACATTCCGACCTTTTGCCCAACGGCCTTCAGTGCCTGTCACACTACCTGCGCGTCCCCATGAATCTCCAGTAATAGAAAATCCACGATCTGCGCCATCGCCTGTAACTTTTGAAGATAAATCTTCCGCAACATCATCACTTGGCACGGCTACAGATGGTGATTGCATTGGCATAGCCATCATCATCGGTTGCGAAATAGCATGCATGCTTGCCGGATTCATCAAGACTGGAAAGTCTGATTCACCTGGCACTGATGCAACACTGTTTTGACACATTGCTGAAGTTTGATCAATACCCTGATAAGGCGTACCACTGACACTACTGCAAACTCCCTGCTGAGCACCCGTTAGACCCATTGGGCCTGGTTGAGTACCAGTAGTCGGTTTTGCAGCAAAGCCGGGACGATTCATATAATCTGGCTTTACTCTTTCAATAGGTAAATCGCATTCTTCAACTGCATCAAGGCTTTGATAACTTGATCCTGTTACACTTTTGCAACGGCCCGCCCCAGCACCAGTGATTTTACCGCCTAAACCGGCACGATCACCCGTGATTTTATGCCCTGCAAATGTTTTTGACTCTGCCACTTTTTTAGCAGCTGGCTGTAATGTATCACCACAGCGAGCACTGCGTGCTTCACGTGATTGATATTCATTGCCAGATACTGTCTTACAAAAACCAGCTTCATCGCCTGTAACAGGCTTATAAAAATTTACGTTAGTACCCGAAACACGGTTTCCAGCTGAAGTTTCTGAAACATCAACTTTTGTTGGCACTGACATTATTCCAGGCCTAGCCTGACGGGACGGCTCTTTAGCAAGCTTTGCCACATGTGACAAATACTGAGTGCCCGTAATAGCGCGCTCAGATCCTGCCTCTAATCCTGTCATTGCTTCACGTGGCAGCATAGATGGGCCAGAAATAATCTGGTTCTTTGCTGTACGTGATTGACTTACTTTACTTGGACCAGATTCTGGTTTGCTGCCACAGAACATTTCGCCCTGATCAGCTGGCAAGTATTCAGTACCAGTTACACCTCGGCATTGGCCTGGCTCAGTTCCAGTAACTTTCTCAGACAAACCCACTTCAGTACCACTTACGTGACGACCTGCTGCGGTTTTAGTCATAGCAACTTTACGAGGATTCGCTTCAGGCTTAAAACTACATTTAGCCTGAAATTCGTCAGGACTGGTATATTCAGTACCACTGATGACGCGACACGAACCGGCTTCTGATCCTGTCATTTTGTAAGTATCAGATACCATTGTTCCACTCACTGTCTGGTCATAACCGGTCTGAGAAAATCCAACCTTTGCAGGGTAGGGTTCAGATGCTGCTGGCTTACGTGCGACTTTTCCTGTTGGACGGCATACACCTGATGAGGTTTTGCCTTGCGTACAACGTTGATGTCTAACTTCACGAGCAATCTGACGACCATTTGCATCGGGATTCGCCATTTTTGCAATACTTGATACCGAGCTTGAGCTTGAAAGTTTTGCTTTCAATGCGGCTTTACCTTCAGACTGGGCCTTACGGTAAGTACGTGCAACCAAACGACCTTTAGGCATAACACTACCCATCGGCTTAACACTAGTTGTTTTAGACTTTACTTCCTGACGGCTACGTTCAGTAACAGCTGCAACGGGTGCTGCTTGTACTGGCTTAGCTGTCTCAGTGGTAATTGGCTCTACAACTGTTTTTTGTCTTGGTTGACGAGTCGGCTGCGATTTAGCTTTGTATCCACTGCCTTTGACAAGCTGTTTACGGCGTTCTACTGCTGCTTTACGTCCCTCGTTAACAACAGGGGCGACGGCAGCAACAGTATTTCTTGAACGTGCTGGCGCAGCGATTGGCTCGCTACGCACAGGCTCCGAACTCTTGACAGATGCAGAGGTATTCACAATAGGCTGATGAGCTTTAGGAACAATTGGCGTTCCCTTGCCCTTCGTTTGAGCTTGGCGACGTGCTCTTGCGAGATCGCGACCAGATAGCCCTTGTGTGTTTGAACTCATGCATAGCCTCCTAAGAGTTGGCTGGTTTTATAGATTACAGACCGCGTGGGCGATAAACTACGAATTCATGGCCTTTACACTGGGTGTAATTGTCATAACCAACCATACGGATCAAATGATCAGGATAAGCACGACGACATTCATCAAGCTCAGCTAGAACTTGATCAGGGTTGCGCATACCGAAGAATGGAAGTTTCCACATACCCCAGTAGTGTGCAGACGCCTTCTCAGGTGCTTCATGCTCAAGAGCAGGTGTCCAACCTTGGTTGATGATGTATACGATTTGATCGTAGATTTCGTCTTGGCTCAAAGGTGGCAAAAACGAGAAAGTTTCATAGGTGCGCGTAGTGCGGAAATCACCTGAACTCATTACTGACATAGAATTCTCCTTAAACTAATTGGGCAAGTCTGAAATTAAGCGTCTAGCTTATCAACAGTGTCAAATTCAAACTTGATTTCTTTCCAAGTTTCTAGTGCAACGGCTAGTTCTGGGCTATGACGCGCTGCATCACGAAGAATGTCACCACCTTCACGCTCTAGATCACGACCTTCGTTACGTGCTTTAACACAGGCTTCCAAAGCAACACGGTTAGCTGCTGCACCGGCTGCGTTACCACCTGGGTGACCTTGCGTACCACCACCGAACTGAAGAACTGAGTCATCACCGAAGATAGTTACCAACGCTGGCATGTGCCATACGTGAATACCACCAGAAGCAACAGCCATAACACCTGGCATTGAACCCCAATCCTGGTCGAAGAATACACCACGTGAACGATCTTCTGGAACGAACGCTTCACGTAACTGATCAACGAAACCTAGTGTAGAAGCACGGTCGCCTTCCAACTTACCAACAACAGTACCGGTATGTAGGTGATCACCACCTGACAAACGTAAACACTTAGCTAAAACGCGGAAGTGAATACCGTGGTTAGGGTTACGGTCGATTACAGCGTGCATTGCACGGTGGATATGTAACAACATACCGTTCTTGCGACACCAGTTAGCTAATGACGTGTTAGCAGTGAAACCACCTGTTAGGAAGTCATGCATAACGATACGTACGCCAAGCTCTTTAGCGTATTCAGCACGTTCCATCATGTCTTCACACGTTGCAGCGGTTACGTTTAGGTAGTGACCTTTAACTTCGCCAGTTTCTGCTTCTGCTTTGTTGATTGCATCAGCAACGAATGAGAAGCGATCTCTCCAACGCTGGAATGGCTGTGAGTTGATGTTTTCGTCGTCTTTGGTTAAGTCCAAACCACCACGAAGACACTCATATACCGCACGACCGTAGTTCTTAGCTGACAAACCTAGTTTTGGCTTGATAGTACAGCCCAACATTGGACGCCCATATTTGTTTAACTTGTCACGCTCTACCTGGATACCGCTTGGTGGGCCACCACAGGTTTTGATGAAAGCGATTGGGAAACGAATATCTTCTAAACGTAATGAACGAACAGCTTTAAAGCCGAATACGTTACCAACCAATGAGGTCAATACGTTTACAACAGAACCTTCTTCGAAAAGATCCAATGGGTAAGCGATGAATGCATAGAATGCATCTTTGTTACCAGGAACGTCTTCGATTCTGTAGCAACGGCCTTTGTAGAATTCCATATCAGTCAAAAGGTCAGTCCAAACTGTTGTCCAAGTACCTGTTGATGATTCTGCTGCTACAGCGGCTGCTGCTTCTTCACGTGGTACACCCGCTTGTGGGATAACTTTGAAACACGCCAAAAGGTCAGTGTCAAGCGGAGTGTAATCTGGCGTCCAATAGGTCAGTTTATAATCCTGAACACCAGCGTTAAATGTTTGATTTGCCATACTACTATCACCTCAAATTAAAGGTTGTTACGAACTCACCGGACATATTAATTATCTCAAACCATAATGACTAATTGGAAAATCTAATGCTTTGCATAGACAATTATCAATACACGGTGCCAATTTATAATATTTTTTTATACTTTATGAAAACTTTGTATCTGCCCTAATGCTCTAAACACTATCCAACCACGACTCAGTTGATTAGAAAGGCCAGACTTGCTTTTCAACTGCGACCGCGACCAGAAAAAACAATACCGCTAAATTTAACACCCAAAATAATGCTCGTTGGGCACGAGATTTTGCGACCTTAAACACCACAACACTCAGGGCAACATAGACCAACACCCCAAACGTTTTCATCAAAATCCAAGGATCGCTGAATGCAAACGGAGTGACTAACACAATACCCACCGCACTTAGAATCAATACCGTATCAATTACATGCGGCACAATCTTAACCGGTTTACGTGTAACCCATTCACGGTTGTATATCACGCCCAACCCACGTATAAAAAACACACTGATACTAGTTAAGACCGCAATCTTATGTAACAACAACAACCCTGCATACATAACCCAACCCTCATCGTTATATGAATGAACTTAAATAGTTTTACGATTACTTTTCAACTTTTCCGCCAACTCATCAAGAGTAATATTTACCACGCCTGATTTATCTCTATTTGGCCCTTTTATCACTTCTTTGGACGCCCATGCATGGCCTTGAACCACTTCAAAGGTGGCTGGCAGTTTTCCTTGACCATCTCGGCATTGTTCGTAAGCTGCTATCACCGCGCTTAATGTACCACGACCCAGCATACCACGCGCACCTTGGTTAGACTGGTTAGCCTGTGTGGCACCCAGCGTCTTTAAATCTCGCATCACTTGCATCGCATCATCATAAATAAGACGCACCTGCTCCACATCCATAACCGGCTGACCAAAACCATTACGTATCAGCGCATCGCCTAAATCATGCATGTCAATAAAATCATTAAAACGCTGATGAGCCGCATCACCTTCGACACTTAACCAGGCCTGGCGCAACTCTTTTAGCGTATCAGGGCCAAAGGTACTAAATAAAATCGCACCACCAGGCCTAACGACCCTTCGCATCTCAGCAAACACCCGGTCCAGATCTTGACACCACTGCAACATAAAGTTGCTAACAATTAAATCAAAGCACGCATCATCAAATGGCAAGGCATAGGCATCAGCCTGCACCCAACGCACTGGCGATTTCGCCTCTGACCAAAACTGCCACAATGGCGGCTTGATAGACAGCCGAGTCTTAGCGTACAAAAGCATATCAGTCGCTAAATCGACGGCGGTAATGGCGGCATCAGGATAATGCTTGACGAGCTGTTCAGTTAGCAACCCAGTACCACAGCCCAATTCCAAGATAGTCTTTTTTTCACTGGTTAAAAGCAATGTACGCTCAGCGACATCCTCAGCGGTTCGACGCTGAATAATCGCTGCCTCATCATAGGTGGCGGCCGCTTTTGAAAAATGCTGTTTGACGCGCTGTCGATTAATCAACTCGATTCTCAGTGTGAATAAATTCAATAATACTTTGGCTGGTTAAATCTGGATGCGACAAGAATGGAATATGCGCCGCACCATTGATAATTATAGCTGACCCTACCCGTTCGCGTGCCACCCAGTCTAGCAGGCCTGCTGCCGGAATAAGCGGATCTTTTTCGCCAAGCAACCATAAACAAGGCCGCTTATTGTGGCGCATTTTATCTCGCAGGTCTAGTGACTGTAACAGCTGAAGACCTTGATAAAGACCCTTAAAACTAGGCAACGCACGTCCCAAATACTGCTGGCGTAACTGACGGGTAAACATCCGAGCCTTATCCCCGCCCTGACACTGCAGCGCATAAAAGGTGTTTAATAATGCCTTACCATCTTCTTGTAATGCATGAATAAAATCCACCATCAACGAAGGCGCAACGCCATAACGCCAGCCTTGCCCTTGTTGAAAACAGGGGGTTGAGGCGAGACTAATAACCCCTAAAATGCGCTGTGGATGCTGCAAAAAAAGCTGCTGCGCCATCAAACCGCCTAAAGACCAACCCAGCAACCATGTCGGCTCATTGGGCAGTCGCTCGACTAAACTCTCTAACCAGGCCTGGTTCACTTTTTCAGCCGAAGCAGTTAGGGCCAAATCAATTTCAGGCTGCTGTCCAAATCCGGGTAACTCAATAAAATGTAATGTCATGCTAGCACCAAGCGTTTGTTCCGCCCAAGTTTGCCAAACGTTGTTGTCGGCACCCCATCCATGTATAAGCACTAAATTGGGTTTTTGCACGTCAGTAGTCATTAAAACAGCCTGCCTTTTGATATTAAGGTGATTATAATTTAAGCAAACTTTGCCATTAAATTTGCAAAAAACAAGTTTTAAGCAAAAAAAACCCAAAAAAGACCCAAGTTTTGAAAACTAAGTATTCTTTTAGAAAAATACTATGGTAGGATTAACTTACGTCATCAAATCCGATGATGAATTTTTTGTATTTTGAGGTAGTTATGTCAGATTTAGTTACAGGCACCGTTAAATGGTTTAACGATGAAAAAGGTTTCGGTTTCCTAGCACAAGAAAATGGTCCAGATGTTTTTGTCCATTTCCGCGCAATCAATGGTAGTGGCCGTAGAACTTTAGTTGAAGGTCAAGCTGTGACGTTCAACATCACTGAAAGTGATAAAGGTTTACAAGCGGACAACGTTACCGCGCTGTAAATCCAATTGCACTAAACCTTGTGTTAATGCAATCGAAACCGTGTAGTTTTTAACTCCACGGTTTTTTTATATCCAGAATTTATAAAAAATACATGAAGGAGCTTACCATGACTCGTTTAACTCGAATTATATTACCCCTATTCATTTTCTTGGGTCTAGCGACACCGATCCAGGCCCAAACCCTTAAAGCCGTACCAGAAATTCAGGGACCCACCCAAGATCGTTTTCCAGGTGATCCCGCCACGCATAAAGTGGTCTATATGTTTAACCAAGCTGATAGTGATTACCAAACCTCGATTTTGAACTCTATTCAGGCCATGCTGAGAATGTACGATGATGATGTCGAAATTGCTGTAGTGGTGATTGGTCCCGGCATTCACGTTTTAGCTAATGAACCCCAGCGTGAAGTTGATCCGCTTATCTATGAGCGTGTAGCAAGCTTTGCCAATGACTACAATGTGCGCTGGATTGCCTGTGGTAACACGATGAATTCTATAGGTTGGCAACATGAAGACATGCGCCCATTTGCTGAATATGTTGAAGTGGGGGCATCGGCTTTAATGGAGCTACAAGCCAACGGCTTTGCGTTTATTGCTTGGTAAGCTGCGCAAAAGCTTCAATCAAGCCTGCAATTTGCTCGGGCTGATGACTGGCACTGAGCGTAATACGTAATCGTGCTTGTGCCACCGTGGGTGGACGAATCGCCGCCACCCAGAATCCGGCTGTTTTAAGCTGCTCGCTCCAGCTCACTGCCTGAGCCGCATCTCGACACAACACGGGCTGAATAGCACTTGCTGAAGGCAACAGAGGCATGCCCAAGTCAGCTAGTCCTTGTCTGAGCTGGGTAATATTCGCTTTCAGCCTTGCTCTAAGCTGATCACCTTCTTGCACCAGCTCCAATGCCGTCAAAGTTGCCAAGGCATTAAGGGGCGACATCGCCGTAGTATAGATAAAAGGTCTAGCAAACTGAATTAAACTCTCAATCAAAAGGTCACTACCGGCCACAAACGCACCACTGGTGCCAAACGCTTTACCAAACGTACCCATCAAAATATGATCTGCCGCAGGCATCACGCCAAAATGACTAAAACTGCCGCGCCCTTGCTCACCTAATACACCCATTGCATGCGCATCATCGACCAGCAACCAGGCCTGGTGCTGATCAGCTAACTGAGTTAAATGTGCAATATCCGCTAAATCCCCATCCATGCTAAATACGCTATCCGTCACAATCAGTGCCTGCTGTTCAGTGCTAGCAAGACGGCGCGATAATGCCGCATAATCCAAATGAGGGTAACGTTTAAAATCGGCTGACGAGGCTAATGCACCATCAATCAGGGAGGCATGATTCAATTTATCCGCAATAATGACATCACCCGACTGCATCAAGGTTTGTTGCACTGCTAAATTGGCCATATAACCGGTAGAGAATAACAAAGCACGCTCAGTTCCCAACCAGCTCGCTAGCGCCTGCTCAAGCTGCTGATGATAATGATGATGACCGGTTACCAGATGCGCAGCGCCTGAGCCCCAGCCTGCAGCCTTATCCTTGCAAACCACGTCTTTAATCTTCGGATGACCAGCCAAACCTAAATAATCATTGGAACAAAAATTAATATAGGCTTGGCCATTAATGGTCATGGTGACCGCTTGGGGTGATGAAACCAATGGACGCTGGCGATACAGCGCTTGTGATTGACGCTCAGCTAAACGTGACTGAAAGCGTTGCTTGATTGACCCTTTCATCCCAGGCTCAACTAGGCCGTCTGAGCCGCCACAGTGTCACCAGCAAGCTCGGCTTTCACGGTTAAATGGACATTTATGCCCAGCTTTTTGAACAACTGATGATCATGGTCCGCTTCGGGATTATCCGTCGTGAGTAACTTATCACCATAAAAAATGGAGTTAGCACCGGCAAAAAAGCACCAGGCCTGGGCTTGCTCATTTAACGACATCCGCCCCGCAGATAAACGCACATAGGACTTAGGCATTAAAATTCGTGCCGTTGCAATCACTCGAATAAAATCAAATGGATCCGTTTTGTCACGCATCTCGGCAAGCGGCGTGCCCTCAATCGGAACCAGTAAATTAATCGGCACGGAATCGGGGTGATGACTCATATTGGCAAAGGTTTTTAATAACTCGGCACGATCTTGCTGCGCTTCACCCATGCCAATAATCCCGCCAGAACAGACATTAATCCCTGCATCTCGAACCTTATCAATCGTATCTAAACGATCCTGAAATGAGCGCGTGGTAATCACTTGCGGGTAATAAGCTTCAGAGGTATCTAAATTATGGTTGTAATAATCCAACCCGGCTTCCTTGAGCTGCTGAACCTGCTCATCATCAAGCATTCCCAAGGTCATACAGGTTTCCATGCCTAGATCTCGTACGACCTTTACCATTTCAAGCACCACGGGAAAATCTTTTTTATTGGGATTGCGCCAGGCCGCACCCATACATAAACGAGTAGCGCCTTGGGCTTTTGCCTGCATCGCTTTATCCAAAACCTCTTGCACCGCCAG
The DNA here is from genome assembly GCF_000227665.2 of Thiomicrospira aerophila AL3. Classification (NCBI taxonomy): domain Bacteria; kingdom Pseudomonadati; phylum Pseudomonadota; class Gammaproteobacteria; order Thiotrichales; family Piscirickettsiaceae; genus Thiomicrospira; species Thiomicrospira aerophila. Next base: position 2,009,692 of record NZ_CP007030.1, read on the forward strand.
CATTTTTTGCTTTTCTAAACCGGTGTCGTAACGCGCGCTTTGCGAACAATAAGCACAGTCTTCGGCACATCCGCCGGATTTAATATTCACCAGCGTACTTACCTGCACCTCAGATGGGTTAAAATACGTACGGTGAATGCCGTGAGCCTGGAACATTAAATCATGAAAAGGTTGCGCCATAATGGCACGAATCTCTGCGACAGACCAATCATGACGGAGCGTATCAACTTGCTGCATTGCGACACCTGCACAAAAAATAAAGCGTTATTATAGCTCAAGCAACTGGAGATGCCGATGCATTGGTTAGAGAAATGGTTTTTCCCGCCTTGTTGCGTAGTCACAAGCGCCCCTACAGACCAGCTGGATCTAGACCCCAAATTTGTACAACAATGGCAACGTTATGGCGATGCCTGCCCTTGCTGTGGGACTCACAGCCCCAAAGGCAAAATATGTCGAAGCTGTGAACAGGGTTCACCTCGCTTAATCGAGCAAACCCATATAGCCTTTGCTTTTCGAGGCGAACTGCGCCAGCTGGTCCATCAATTTAAATACCACCAACAGCTGCATTTAAGTCGACTATTTGCCACCCTAATCCAACAACAACTTCAGCTCAATCCAGTTGATGCACTGGTACCCATCCCCCTGCATCCCAGCCGCCTTGCACAACGAGGCTATAATCAAGCCTACGAAATCGCGCGCATTTTGAGCAAGGACCTCGGCATCCCGATTTATCAGGGGCTCATTCGCGCCCAAGCAACCCCCAGCCAAACACGCCTGAGTCGCTCGCAGCGTCAACAAAATATCAGCCACGCCTTTGCCATTAACCCAAAGGCTGAAGCAGGCCTGCTAAAATTACACCGCCTAGCTCTAATTGATGATGTCATCACCACCGGTGCAACCTTACAAGCCGCCGCGCAGTCGCTCAAAGCCGCGCACCCAACCCTTGAAATCCATGCCTGGGCACTGGCCAAAACACGTTAAATCATTCACTTAGCTATGCTAGTATGGTTTGAACGATGACTAGGGAGTTGCCAATGCCTCGTATCCTTATTGCGCCAGATAGTTTTAAAGGCTCGTTATCAGCCGTTGAATTTTGCCGAATTAGTGAGGACCTGATTCAACAACACTGGCCTCACATTGAAGTAATTACCCGACCATTATCAGATGGCGGCGAAGGTTTTATTGACGCCTTTTGTTACGCCGGCTTAGCGCAAGCCATCCAGGTCGATTGCCTAGACCCATTGGGTCGCGCCATCACCGCGCAGTATGCTTGGCAAGCTAGCACCCAAACCGCGATTGTAGAAATGGCACAAGCCTCTGGCCTGCCTTTACTCACACCGACTGAACGCAACCCGATGCTTACCAGTAGCTTTGGTACAGGTCTAGTGATTAAAGCTGCGCTCGAGCGCGGCGCCAAAACGATTATCTTAGGCCTAGGCGGCAGTGCCACCAACGATGGTGGCGTGGGTGCTATGCAGGCATTAGGTATTGAGTTTTTAAACCATCAAGGCCAGGCCATTCCACTTGGCGGAGCTGGCTTAAATCAGCTGGAAGCGATTGGCAATATCCCTGCCTCATTGCAAGCAATTAACTGGCAACTCGCTTGTGACGTGACCAACCCACTGACCGGACCCAGTGGCGCGACGGCTATTTACGGGCCACAAAAAGGATTGCAAACCACCCAGTTTGAAGTCCTAGAGCAAGGTTTAACCCGTCTGGCTGACGTCGTAAAACAGCAATTTAGCCGCGAGATACTGACCAGGCCTGGTGCCGGCGCAGCAGGTGGCATGGCTGGAGGCTTTATCGGCGTACTGGGCGCCCAAACTGCAAACGGCTTTGATTTGTTAGCCCAAGCCAGTCAATTGCAGCAGGTTTTTGAACAACCCAATCAACCCAATCAACCGATTGACTTAGTGATTACCGGTGAAGGAAAATTAGACGCGCAAACACGTCATGGCAAGCTACCGATTCGTGTGGCGCAACTGGCTAAGCAGTATCAGGTGCCCACCCTAGCACTCTGCGGCCAACTGGCTGTGCCACCGCAAGAATTAGACGAATTTATCGGTGTGTTTAGCCTGATACCAGGCCTGGTTGATGAAGCCAGCGCCATGCAACAGGCGCCAACTTGGCTAGCAGATCGGCTCTACTCAACACTTAAGCTATTTTATACCCCAGCAGGCCACTGAACGCTGCTAATCCGTATGCATCGCCCATAGAGGGTTTACATCATCAAGCTGCCCTGGCATCAACCATAACACCTGATAAGGTGCCAGCATGACCGCAGCATCATCTTGATCATAGGTCTGATGATCCAAAAGATTAACCCATTGTTGACTTTGCGATTCAATGCCAGCGCTAGCCACCAAACAGGCCGCTAAATCAAAGGTCTGAAAATCATTGGTTAAATTAAACACCGCCAACAACGGAAATTTAAGCTCACCCAACCCGCGCCAAAGTGCAAAAAATGCTGGACCTAGGTTTAACACCTGCTGGTTGGTATCTGGGTGAAAGGCGCGGTGTTTCTTGCGCCGCTTTAATACCGCCACTAAGCGCTTTAACACCTTTGCATTCGGCGAATGCTCTCTTGCCAAAAGCGCCTCCAGGTAGGGCTTGGCCCATTTGCGCCGGTTAATCGATCGAGTTCGACCCGTACGCTCAACCCCCTCTTGGTCATTAACGGTTGCTAACAAGCTGTGAATATAAAGCGCCGGAATCCCTTGCAGACTCAGCATGATTAACTGCGAACAAATAAAACGATCAACCTGCCATTGATCTGGACCCAGGCCATGACAGGTTTCTCGAAAGGCGCTAAACAACGAGATATTAATCTCATAAGGCGACTGTGAGCCATCTGGGCGACTGCGCATCGACACATAGCCACCTTGACGATGCATCCCGGCAATCAAGTCTTCAATTTCTCGATCCGGCAATAAGCCCTCAACTGGGCGCAGGCCTATGCCATCATGCGAAGCGGTAAAGTTCAAATAATTACAACCCGGTGGGGGTGCCGCCAAATCTTGCGCCCAAGCGGTTAAATACTGGCCATCGCCGCGATAGAGCGCATGTAACACGAGCGGAGCAAGGCTGAATTGATAAACTAAATGCGCTTCATCTCCCTCGCCAAAATAGGAAACATTTTCTTGATGCGGCACATTGGTTTCAGTCAGCACTAAACTATTTGGACTCACCCAGGCCATCACATCACGAATCAACTTCACCACCTCATGAGTTTGCGGTAGATGAATCGAGGGCGTACCCAATACTTTCCATAAAAACGCCACCGCATCTAAACGGACAATCTCGGCTCCCTGCTCAATATAAAACAACAACACGTCTAACATTTTGAGCAGAACTGCCGGGTTGGCAAAATTCAAATCAATTTGATCAGCACTAAAGGTCGCCCACACCCATTTACGCCCAGCATGGGTGTAAGCCGGCACCAGTAATGGCGTATTTCGTGGCCGCACCACCATCGACACATCCGTTTTAGGATCGACCTCAATAAAAAACTCATTAAAAGGCGCCACATTCGCCTTAAAGTCAGTAAACCATAAACTTTCACGCGACACATGATTCAGCACATAATCAAACATCAGTTTATAGTGCTGATGCAATGCCGCGACATCTTGCCAATCCCCTAAATCGGGATCGACTTGCAAATAGTCAATCACTGAAAAACCATCATCCGAGCTGTAAGGAAAAAACGGCAACAAATGCACATGACTAATGGCATCCTGCACATGCTGCGCTAAAAAATCTTTCAGTTCTCGTAATGGGACCCCTCCTTCGGCATCGTAAATACTGTCACCATAGGTAATCAGCACTACATCATCCTGTGACCAAACATTTGAATGACTCGGGGCGGCAGGCGCATGACGCCCTTGTTTTTGCGCTAGTTTGTCCCTGCTCGCCGTCATAGCTTCACAGAGTTGTTGATAACATTCTTGTGCCTGCTCAGCAGAATATAACCGCTGCAAACGAGTCAAGATCTGCGTTAAGGTTAAATCTGCTGTCGCCATATCCATCTCCTTCAACTAGGCATTATCACGTTCAACGGCTTCACGTAACTCTTGCAAAATACTGGGCCGCGCGCTAATGACTCGGTTCCAATTAGGCACAAAAGGTTGGTCATCCGCCATGTTAATAAAATCATCGCCGGCACTTATCAGATTATCCGCAAACAATTCCACCACCCGCTCTTCTTCATGTCGATCTAAGGTTAGGCCATTCATTTCGGCGTCAAAGGCATAGGACTCAAGTTGGTCCAATGCAGTACGATAATAGACCGCACGCACCGAACGAAGTGTTGCCCGCGAAAATTGATGACCACTGGTGGCCAGCTTACGATAAAGTGATTTGGCAATATCTTGACTCATCCGCGACAGGCCAGCGTTCGCATCATCAAAGGATACCTGCTGATGCTTATGATCATAACGATCTGCTACCTCTACCTGACACACCCGGCGATTAGAAAAATTACGGCGAATCTCGGCCAGAATGCCGATTTCCAAGCCCCAATCGCTGGGAATACGCACATCCCGCAGGGCATTGACTTCTAGGGCAAATTCACCGGCTAAGGGATAACGAAACGAATCTAAATAGGTCAACAAATCATCTGGCCCTAATACCGTTTCAAGCGCACGCAATAACGGGGTGACCAATAGACGCGCGACCCGTCCATTAAGCTTGCCATCGGCGTGACGGGCATAATAGCCTTTTGAAAAAACAAAGTTAAACGTCGGATGCGCTACCGGATAAAACAAGCGCGCCAACATACTACGATCATAAGTCAACACGTCACAATCGTGCAGCGCCACCACCTGCGCACGTTGTGAAGCCAATACATACCCAAAACAACCCCAGACATTTTTGCCTTTACCCGGCTCTTGTGGCGCTAACCCCAAATCGACCAGTGGTTGCATCGCCGCCTGCACATTCGGGCCATCATTCCACAAAATTTTATGCGATTGCGGCAACCTTGCAAAAAATCGCTTGGCATAGTCAAATTCTTGCTGATTCGCACGATCTAAACCAATCACAATCTCCGTTAAATAAGGCACTTGCGCTAATTCATCTAAGATTTTGCTGAGCGCAGGGCCAGACAGCTCGCTAAATAACGAAGGTAAAATTAATGTCATCGGCCGAGATTGGCTAAACTGCAACAGCTCACGCTCTAAATCCTCTACCGATCGCTGGGTTAAATTATGAAAAGTGGTAACGGTACCGTTTTGAAAAAAATCGCTCATCCTGCCTCCTGAAAAATTAGCTGTTCAACACATTGAATCCAGCCAGCTGGTGCGGGTAGTGCACTATAAATGACTTGCTGACCAGGCCTGGTCGCAAGCTTGAGATAAGACCCATCGGGTTTGGGCATGATTACCGCGACATCAGCAGCCATCAACATCGCGCGGTCGTTGTCACCATCCCCTAACGCCAAAATTTGGTAATCGGGTTTAAATTGATAATCGGGCAACCAACTACTTACATCCGATCGCAATGCGGCAAGCGCGGTCGCTTTAGAATGACGTCCCATGACATGAAAAAAACGCCCGCCGGCCACGCATTGCAAACCGAGTTGAGCTAGATAAGTTTCAAACTGCACCAATAGCGCTTCAGTACCTAACCATTTAATTGGCTCAGACACTAAACGCGCTTTTGCCAAGGCCGCTTCGGCTGATGACAAGCCCGTAGCCGCCACCACCTCATCAAGGCTCCAATCACTAAAACCCACAAAGGAAGGCTCCGAGAGTTGCTCACGCCAAGCATGCAAAGAAGGTAGAAAGTCAGTTAGAGCGACACCTAGACATTCAGTGTGGTGATTGGCCATAACCCCGCCATTTTCAGCAATCACCGGTGACAATAAATTTAATTGATGACGCCAGGCGGTTAGCTCTGCCAGCGTCTTAGAAGAGTTAAGAATAACAGGGATAGCATGATGTTGCAGCTGCTCGATTATCTCGGGAATTCCCGTGGCATCATAACTATGATGATTGAGCAGCGTACCGTCTAAATCCGTTGTGATCAACCAGTCCGTCATGGTGATCTCCCGCGTTTAGTAATAAGTTAATTTTATTAAACCACACTTTTTTGAGATCACCAAATCGACGTAGCAAGCGCTTAAACAGGGGTTAAATTAGCATAGGCCATCACCAACCACTTGACCCCCGCCTGTTTAAAGGAAACCTGAATACGTGCGTGATCACCACTGCCTTCAGTCGCCATCACCACACCCGGCCCAAACTTTTGATGAAATACCGCTTGGCCTAAACGCAAGCCCGTATCATTCTGTTGTATCTTAGCCGCCGTCGAGGCATCCGCTGCCCAACTGCGCGTGGATTGCACCGCTGATTTCATTCGCACCCATTGCACGGCATCATCAGGTAACTCCCTTAAAAAGCGCGAAGGTTGGCTATAAATCTCATTACCATGCAAACGCCGACGCTGGGCCGCACACATAAATAGCCGACGTTCCGCGCGCGTAATCCCCACATAAGCTAGGCGACGTTCTTCTTCAAGTCGCGCCGGATCATCTTGAGAAGACTGGGAAGGAAACAAACCCTCTTCCATACCCACCATAAAGACCAACGGAAACTCCAATCCTTTGGCCGCGTGCAGCGTCATCAATTGAATCGCCGATTCACCCGCACTGGCTTGATTATCACCCGCTTCTAGCGTCGCCTGAGCTAAGAAATTAAGCAAACTATGATCAGATTCGCCATCAGCTTGTAGGTCTTGGCGTTTTTCAAAACTCGCCGCCGCGTTGACTAATTCATCCAAGTTTTCTAATCGTGACTGACCTTGCTCAGAACGATCCTTTTCGAAATGCGCCTGCAAACCGGAATCCTGCATCACCTGCAAGACAAAATCCGCCAACGCCAAACTCGGTTGCAAACTCGCCAACTCGGTAATTAAATTTAGAAAACCCTGCAACGCCCCTTTGGCGCGTGCCGTTAAGCCGCCATGATCCAATAACCACTCGCTGGCCGCCCACATTGAGCAGGCCTGGTCACGCGCAATATCACGCACCTGCTGCATGGTCTTATCCCCTAATCCACGAGTCGGTAAATTATAGACACGCTCAAATGCGGCATCGTCAGCCGAATTCATCACCAATCGCAAATACGCCAGCACATCTTTAATCTCAGCGCGATCATAAAAACGCAACCCGCCATAAATGCGATAGGGCATCTCGGCCTGTAACAAGCCCTGCTCAAACACGCGCGACTGGGCATTAGAGCGATATAAAATGGCGACCTCCTCACGCGCACCACCCTCTCGCAACCAGGCCTGGATTTGCTCAATGACATATTGACATTCATCCAAATCATTAAAGGCTTCATAAATCAAAATCGGCTCACCGGGCTCCCCATCACTCCATAGGTTTTTACCCAGCCGTTCGGTATTATGGGCAATAAGCTGGTTGGCCGCCTGCAAGATACGATTGGTTGAACGATAATTCTGCTCCAATCTAACCAAAGTCACATCGGCAAATTGCTGTTCAAACAACCGAATATTTTCGACCTTGGCACCCCGCCAACCATAAATGGATTGATCATCGTCACCAACCACAAATAATCGTCCTCGCCCGCCAGCTAACACACGCAACCAGGCATATTGCAGACTATTAGTGTCTTGAAATTCATCCACCAGAATATGTTGATAACGCTGCTGATAAAACGCGAGCACCTCCGGGGCACGTAACCACAACTCATGCGCGCGAAGTAACAGCTCGGCAAAATCAACCAGGCCGGCTTGCTGACACTGTTGCTCATAGGCTTGATAAACGGCAACCAAGGTTTTTAAATAAGGATTGTGCCCAACATCAACGTGCTTGGATCGACGACCTTCTTCTTTTTCACCATTAATAAAGGCCATCACCTGCTTAACCGGCCATTGCGTTTCATCAAGATTCATTGCTTTTAAAAGCCGTTTGACCAAGCGCTTTTGATCATCACTGTCTAAAATTTGAAAGGCTTGCGGCAGGCCTGCTGCTTGGTAATGTTGACGCAATAATTGATAAGCGATGCCGTGAAAAGTCCCCATCGTGACACTTTTAGCAGAGGGCCCCATCAACGCTTCCATCCGTCCGCGCATCTCACGCGCCGCTTTATTTGTAAAAGTGACCGCCAACACATTATATGGACTCGCCCCTATCACCTCGACCAACCAAGCAATCCGATGCACCAATACCCGCGTTTTACCCGAACCTGCGCCGGCTAAAACTAATCCATGACCCGACGCTAGGGTAACCGCTTGACGTTGTGCATCATTCAAGCCATCTAAAATGTAACTGACATCCATAACACATCTCTACTCAACCAACTAAAATGGCTACTATGCTAGGCGAATTTGAACCAAAAGTGAAAAAAACACTGCAGTAAGATTTTTTTAACGATAATACTTGCAACTTTGAATTGCGTGGTGTAATAATAGCTTATTAGTTTCAGACTATACAGATCACCTGCTTAGTTGATGTGCTCACAAAGCCAAGTACCTAAGCAATCTGCCATATTCCGTACGAACGCCTCTATTCCCCTAAATAAGTTATTTAGGATTGTCGTACCCTAATAAAATAATAATAAGGAGTTACCTTATGAGTGACAAAATTTTTGTAACCTCAGATGCCAATTTTGAAGCGGAAGTATTGAATTCAAACCTACCTGTCCTAGTTGATTTTTGGGCAGAATGGTGTGGCCCATGTAAAATGATTGCTCCTATTCTTGATGAAGTAGCGACCGATTACGCTGGCAAAGTCAAAGTGGTTAAATTAAATATTGATGAAAACCCATCTACCCCACCACAATACGGCGTCCGCGGCATTCCAACACTGATGTTATTCAAAAATGGTGAAGTAGATGCGACGCAAGTTGGCGCACTATCTAAATCGCAGCTTTGCAGCTTCTTAGACAACAACCTGTAAGATTCGCGTTATTTGGGCCCAAAAGGCCCTTTTTCATTTTTACCTCAGCTCAAAACGCTCAACTTCTGCCAACACACCTTATTCCAACACTTACATGTGATATCTACTGATTATGAATCTAACTGATCTAAAAAAATTATCCGCCGCATCATTGCTTGATATGGCCAACGACATGGGCCTTGATAACCTCGCCCGTCAGCGCAAACAAGACATTATTTTTGCCATTCTTAAAGGCCACGCCCAAAAGGGTGAGGATATCTTTGGCGAAGGCGTCTTGGAAATCTTACCTGACGGCTTTGGTTTCCTGCGTTCAGGAGATGGCTCTTATTTAGCCGGCCCTGACGACCTTTATGTGTCGCCCTCACAAATTCGCCGCTTCGGTCTGCGTACCGGCGACACCGTTCAAGGCAAAATTCGTCCGCCTAAAGAAGGCGAGCGTTATTTTGCATTACTCAAGGTTGATAAAATCAACTTTGAAGACCCTGATGTCGCCCGTAAAAAAATTGCCTTTGAAAACCTGACGCCGCTTCATGCTGAAGAACGTTTGAAAATGGAATTGGGCAATGGCAGCACCGAGGATATTACCCCTCGCATTATCGATTTGGCATCACCGATTGGTAAAGGCCAGCGTGGTTTAATTGTCGCACCACCCAAGTCCGGTAAAACCGTTATATTACAAAGCCTGGCGCAGTCGATTGCTGAAAATCACCCAGAGTGCTACTTAATTGTATTGCTGATTGATGAGCGTCCTGAAGAAGTGACCGAAATGCAACGGACCGTTAAAGGTGAGGTCATTGCCTCTACCTTTGATGAGCCGGCAACGCGTCATGTTCAAGTAGCCGAAATGGTTATAGAAAAAGCCAAGCGCCTGGTTGAACACAAAACGGACGTAGTCATTCTACTCGACTCGATTACGCGTCTAGCACGTGCTTACAATACCGTGGTACCCGCATCAGGAAAAATCCTCACCGGCGGTGTCGATGCCAATGCCCTACACCGTCCAAAGCGTTTTTTTGGTGCCGCACGTAATATTGAAGAAGGCGGATCTTTAACCATTATCGCCACTGCTTTGGTTGACACCGGCTCTAAAATGGACGAAGTTATCTTTGAAGAATTCAAAGGCACCGGTAACATGGAACTGCATTTATCACGGGCCATTGCCGAAAAACGCACCTTCCCAGCGATCAATCTGACCAAGTCAGGTACCCGTAAAGAAGAATTGCTCACCACGCCAGAAGAACTGCAAAACATTTGGATTTTGCGTCGCTTCTTGCACACCATGAATGAAATCGAAGCGATTGAAACCTTGATTGACCAAATGAAGGTCAGCAAAACCAATGCGCAACTATTTACATCCATGAAACGCTAAAAAACAACTTGAAGGCTTGAAATAACAAATCTTTCTGTTAGAATCACGTCTTCAAAATTTTTATCCACATTTTAATTTGGACCGTCACTATGAAAGCAGACATTCATCCAGAATACAACGAAGTGGTCTTTCAAGACATTTCAACCGGTGAGACGTTCAAAACACGTTCAACCATCAAAACTTCTGGTGATACTATCACCCTAGACGGTAAAGATTACCCTTTAGTTCGTGTAGAAGTTTCAAGTGCCTCGCACCCATTCTACACTGGCAAGCAAACCTTGGTTGACACCGAAGGTCGCGTTGAAAAGTTCCGTCAAAAATACGGTTCACTTCGTCGCTAAGCGAATCTTTATCTCAAAAAAACCGGCAACGCTGTTTCCAGCCTGCCGGTTTTTTTTATTTTCAAACACCCTCCCTTGTTTTCAACGCTCAATTAGCTCTACAATGCTGTTATGAAAACACTTGTTTCCCTTACCCTAATTTTAATCCTTGGCCTGAGTGGTTTAGTACGAGCGAGTAGCTGCGAACTCGATCCGCGGGATGAGATTACCTGGACGCAAGCACAAATGGCACTATCAGGTGATACCTTATTGGTTAATAATCGCCAGATTAGGCTGATTGGCATTCAAGCGCCGGCAATGGGCAACCCTAGTAATCGAAGCGATCCCCCACAACCCTTATCACGGCAAGCCCAACGCACGCTTAATCACTTCATTGCCAGCCATAACCTGGAAGTGGGTATTGTGTTTGATGAGCAAGCACAAGAAGCCTTTGGCCGCCTGCAAGCCCATGTGTTTTTACCCAATGGACAATTGCTAGCAGGCATTATGGCAGCTGAAGGCATGGCGTTAGCCATAGCTCCCCCCCCCAACCTTCGCTACCAGGCCTGCTTATTTAACCAAGAGCAACAAGCGCGCGCTGCTGAGCGAGGACTTTGGGAACTGCATCGCAACTCACCCGAGTTAAAGTTTCCGCTTGCCCAGAGCAGCCAACTAAGTGATTTAGATAATGGTTTTCGTATCATCCGTGGCGAGGTGGTCAGTGTGTCGCGAACACGACGTCAATGGCAAATTAACCTAGACACGACCGGCATTCGTATTCCGCGTGCCGCTTGGTCTCATTTCAACTGGGATCAAGTAAAAGCGCTAGAAGGCCAAACCATTGAGGCACGCGGAAATGGCTTTGTATTTCAAGGCGGGCTGTTCATGACCCTTGAGCACCCCAACATGATTAATCTACTCAATCCCTATTAAACAGTCTTACCGTGACACCGGCCAGAATACAGGCTAAAATATCGCTTTTGAATTTTTATAAAGGCAGCCCCCATGTCCGGATTGCAAAATGATCGTTTTCTTCGCGCCCTTCTTCGTCAACCGGTCGACCGCACCCCAGTATGGATGATGCGTCAAGCCGGTCGCTATCTGCCTGAGTATCGTGCAACACGCGCACAGGCCGGATCGTTTATGGACTTATGCCGCAATGCGGAACTCGCCTGCGAAGTGACCCTGCAGCCGTTAGAGCGCTTTCCGCTTGATGCGGCGATTCTATTTTCCGACATCCTGACCATTCCTGATGCCATGGGTTTAGGCTTGCGCTTTGAAACGGGCGAAGGGCCGATTTTCGACAAGCCGGTGCGCAGCATGGCCGATGCTAAAAAGCTTTATGTGCCGGATATGGGCTCCGAATTGGGTTATGTGATGAATGCCGTCAGTACCATTCGCAAGGCATTAAATGGCCGTGTACCGCTAATCGGCTTCTCTGGTAGTCCTTGGACACTGGCTACCTATATGGTCGAAGGCGGCTCTAGCAAAACCTTCTCGAAAGTCAAAGCCATGATGTACGATGAGCCAGCGACCCTGCATCACATTTTGGACGTCTTGGCTGACTCGGTGATTGCTTACCTAAATGCCCAAATTGAGTCTGGTGCGCAAGCCGTGCAGGTGTTTGACACCTGGGGCGGCGTGTTAACGCCACGCGACTACAAGGAGTTCTCGCTCAACTATATGGCCAAAATTGTTGATGGCTTAAAGCGTGAACATAACGGCGTGAAGATTCCGGTGATTCTATTTACCAAAGGCGGCGGTCAGTGGCTTGAAGCCTTAGCGGATACCGGTGCGGATGCATTAGGCTTAGATTGGACAACCGATATTCACGACGCACGTCGCCGTGTGGGAGATCGCGTTGCACTGCAAGGTAATATGGATCCAAGTATGCTGTATGCATCACCTGCTCGCATTCGCGAAGAAGTCGCCAGCATCTTGTCACAGTATGGTCATGGCTCGGGTCACGTGTTTAACTTGGGTCACGGCATTCATCCCGAAGTGGATCCTGAACATGCCCGTGCCTTCATTGAAGCCGTGGTGTCATTAAGTCCAGCCTATCATCAGGCCTAACTTAATTAATACCTAGGCAATGAGCAGGCCTGCAGCGCGCAGGCCTGGCTGATTAGATCGGTTTAAACGGGATTAAACTCTTTTGGCAATTCTACTTCTTGATCACTAAACAAAAACTTTTGCATTTCTTCTTGTAAAAAACTACGTGCTTTAGGATCCAAGCTCGACAAGCGATACTCGTTAATCAAAATTGTTTGCTGACCCAACCACTGTTTCCAAGCTTCTTTTGATACATTGTCAAACACCTTTTGACCTAGTTCACCTGGAAATGGCGCAAAATCCAATCCATCCATTTCTTGCTTTAACTTAACACACTGCACTCTTCTAGCCATCTTTTGTCCCCTTAATTAAATTAACTGTTCAGCCTTGCCTACTTGTAGTTGTTCGATGATCTGCCTAATCGGTGCTGGCAGGCCCAAAGTTAGCGCCTCGGCCACATCAAACCACCGCCCCGATGTGACCAGCGCCTCAGCATAAGGCGGCGGCGCCTCATTTACCTGTACCGGCGCTATCCTTGCTTGATCGTTCAACGTCACTTCTAACGGATAAATCATTAAATGATAATGACTAAAGCTATGTTTAAGACTAGGCCATTCTATCAAAGACTGAACCGACGACTCAAACTTCTCCAACATATCAAATTCTAATCCTCCAGCCTGCGCAAGCGGTGTTTCTGGTAGGCTATATAAACCGCCCCAAATACCGGAGGCTGGACGCGGTTGCAACCAAACTTGACCCAAGCTATTGCGTAAAATCCAGCAGCAGGCCTGCTTGGTCGCCAAGGTTTTTTTCGGTTTGGGTGTTGGGAAACGATGCACCGCACTCATTTGCCAGGCCTGGCAGTCTTGCTGAATAGGGCATTGGCCACAACGCGGTTTGGAACGGGTGCAAAGAGTGGCACCTAAATCCATTTGCGCTTGCGTATAGTCTGCTAGTCGCGAACTAGGTACAGCCGCTAACAAGGCTTCGGCCTGCTGCCAAAGCTGTTGCTCAATTTTCTTTTCTCCCGGCCAGCCCTCTATCGCATAGTAACGACTTAACACCCTTTTAACATTACCATCTAATATGGCATAGGGTTGGGCAAAGGCTTGCGCCAAAATCGCCGCTGCCGTCGAACGCCCAATCCCCGGCAAAGCTAAAATCGCATCATAATCCTGCGGAAACTGACCCTGATGCCGCGCCACAATCAACTGCGCCGCTTGATGCAAATTGCGCCCGCGTGCGTAATAACCCAATCCAGACCAATGCGCCAATACCTCATCCTGAGTCGCAGACGCTAGAGTTTGTATGTCCGGAAAACGCTGCATAAAACGCTGATAATAGGGAATGACCGTTTGAACCTGGGTTTGTTGCAGCATAATTTCCGACACCCACACATGGTAGGCCGTACGCGGCTGATGCCACGGCAAATCATGACGGCCATGTTCATCAAACCAGGTTAACAACCGCTGTGCAAAACTCACTTTTGCCTCCAAGGACAAGCTTCACTAAGTCGGTTATACTATCAAACTTTTCAACGGCTGCCAGAGAAGCGTAACATGACTGAACACCTTGCCTCCCCTTCACAGGATCCTAACCACGCATCAGATACGCCACAACCAGGCCTGGCACGTCGGATTAAAAGCTTTGTGTTACGCCAAGGGCGTATGTCCAAAGCGCAACAAGGCGCGTTAGAACGCATCTGGCCGCAATATGGCTTAGAGCCTGAGGGTGATCTGCTTGATTTAACGCAGCTGTTTGGCCGCGACGCGCCCACCTATGTTGAAATCGGTTTTGGTATGGGCACCAGTCTGGCGCAAATGGCGGCAGATAATCCGGCACGAAATTATATTGGCATCGAAGTGCATCGCCCCGGTGTTGGCGCGTTATGCAAACTGATTGAAGAACAGGGTTTAACCAATATTCGGATTTTTAACCACGACGCGATTGACGTATTAGACAAGCGTATTCCGCTCAATAGTCTAGCGGGCGTGTATTTGTTTTTCCCCGATCCTTGGCACAAAGCGCGCCATAAAAAACGCCGCATCGTGCAGGCGGAATTTGCCGCCAAACTAGCACAACATCTTAAAAGCGGCGGCGAATTTCACATGGCAACCGATTGGGAAGATTACGCCCTGCACATGATGGAAGTCATGTCCGCCGCGCCCGACTACAGCAACGCCGCCGGAGAAGGTCAATACACCTCCCGCCCCGACTACCGCCCGCTCACCAAATTCGAACAACGCGGCCATCGTTTAGGACATGGCGTTTGGGATTTGATATTTGTTAAACAAAACAGATAACATCACTAAGCTAAAAAGTTCATGCTAGTATTTGTCATAAATAATCCAGACTAGGGGTTCAATTATGAAAGGCATGGTATTTACCGAATTTTTAGACATGGTGGAAGAAAAGTTCTCAGCGGATATGGTTGATGACATCATAGACGACACCAACCCGCCTTCAGGTGCCGCCTATACCGCAGTTGGCACCTACGATCATAATGAACTCGTTAATATGGTCACCGCTTTATCTAAGCGCACAGAAATTCCTGCAGACACGCTAGTAAAGATATTTGGTGAACATGTGTTTAGTAAGTTTGCTACCAGCCATCAGCAGTTTTTAGTGGGTGTACCTAATGCACTGGCTTTTCTTGCTGGCATTGAAGATATTATCCATGCTGAAGTCATCAAACTCTATCCAGATGCACAATTGCCCAAATTTAAATGTACTTTTATTGATGATGCTACTTTAGTGATGGACTATCAATCGCCCCGGCATTTTGCAGATTTAGCCGAAGGCCTTATTAAAGGTTGTGGCAAGCACTTTGGTGATACACTTTCCGTTGATCGAGACGATATCCACCAAGATCTTACTCGATTTACAGTCCGTCGTTTCAATGCATAATGGTCGCTGAAAGAGAACCCCAACCAAGTGACATTACTAGTCGCTTAACGCGTAGGCTAGAGCGTGAAAAAAAAGCACGCAAAGAAGCGGAGCGCTTACTTGAAGAAAAAAGCTTAGCTCTTTACAAGTCTAACCTTGCCCTACAACAACAAACCAACAGTCTTGAACAAACCGTTTTAGAAGCGACCCAAGAGCTACGCAACGCCCTCCAACGAGCTGAAACGGCAGCGCAAGTGAAAAGTGAGTTTTTGGCTAATATGAGCCATGAAATTCGGACACCCATGAATACGATTGTGGGCATGTCACATTTGGCACTCAAAACGGTTCTTGATGATAAGCAGCGTGACTATATTGAAAAAATAAAAACTTCTGCAGATGGATTACTAAAAATAATTAGTGATATTTTAGACTTCTCTAGCATTGAAGCCGGAACTCTCGATGTTGAAAAGACTGAGCTTAATATTCCTGGCCTAGTTCAAGAAGCTATGTTACAGGCAACTTCAACCGCTCGAACTAAAGGCTTGGACATTCTAGTCGAAATCAGCCCTGAATTGCATGGTACTGATGCGTTATGCTATTTGGGAGATGCGCTTAGAATCAATCAAGTGTTAATCAACCTCCTTAATAATGCAGTCAAGTTTACCGAGCAGGGGCATATTAAGATCCAAGTCAATTTTAACGCTAATACGAGTATGCTGGTGTTTGATGTAGAAGATACTGGCATTGGCATAGATAAGGATCAAATGCACAAACTTTTTAGCGCATTTTCGCAAGCCGATGCCAGTACTACTCGAAAATATGGTGGCACAGGGTTAGGTTTGGCTATATCAAGGCATCTGGCCCGATTAATGCAAGGCGATATCGAAGTTTCTAGCATACCCGGACAGGGTAGCCGGTTTCGCTTTACCGCTCATGTGCAGAGAAAGAAGACCACAAAGCAGACGCCTAATACGCATGAATTTCAAACAGTTCAAGCCGATCTAACGCATCAGCAGACGCTGATTGATAGTGGCAACCTCGTTAACCACCAGATTGCACGCGAATTGTTAGCTCATACAAATGAACAAGTTATGTACGAAGATGTTGGCACAACACAAGAGTTTGATGAAAAACAATGGTTTAACGTTTTAAAAAACTTTAATGATCTTTTAAACGATTTTAGTGCGGCTGCATTAGATGAATTTACGCAGCAAAAGCATTACTTTGAACACTACCTTTCTCCAGATAAAGTGCAACAAATTCAGACATCGCTTGAAAATTTTGACTATGACAAAGTCCAAGACCTACTGCCCCAAACAGCTAGCTAATTGTTATACTGAACAACTAGGCCTGGTTGTCATCTAAAATCACCCTTTAATTTACAGACTTCGTTATTAAGGTTACCCATGTCCCACACCGATTCTGCTCCGATTATTCTTGTTGATGGTTCGTCTTATTTATTCCGCGCGTTTCATGCGCTGCCGCCTTTGACCAATAAAGATGGTCACCCGACCGGCGCGATTTATGGTGTCACCAATATGATTGGCAAGCTGTTGGAAACCTATCAACCGGAATTTATGGCGGTGGTGTTTGATGCCAAGGGCAAAACCTTCCGCAACGATCTTTATCCCGAATACAAAGCCCATCGCCCACCCATGCCGGATGATTTACGAGTCCAAATCGAGCCGATTCATCAGATTGTCAAAGCCCTGGGCTTACCGTTGCTGGTGATTGAAGGCGTGGAAGCTGATGACGTGATCGGCACGCTGGCGGTGCAAGCCACCCAAGCCCAGCGCGATGCGTTGATTTCAACCGGCGACAAAGACATGGCACAATTGGTGAATGAACATATCACCCTGATTAACACCATGAACAATACCCTGATGACACAGGATAAGGTGGTGGAAAAGTTTGGCATTCGCCCTGATCAAATTATTGATTACTTGGCGCTAATGGGCGATAGCTCGGACAATATTCCCGGCATTCCCAAGTGCGGACCGAAAACCGCCGTGAAATGGCTCACCGCTTATGACACGATGGATAACTTGATTGCCCATGCCAATGACATCAAAGGCAAAATAGGCGAAACCCTGCGTGAGCATATTCCGCATTTGCCCTTGTCGCGCACCTTAACCACCATTCGCACCGATTGTGAGTTGCCGATTAATCTGCCGGATTTAAAACGCGATGAAGCCGATATTGAAACGCTTAAAACCCTGTTTGCCGAATATGAATTTAAAAACTGGCTGAAACAGTTGGAAGACGGTCAATTGCCGTTTAGCAAACAGGTCAATCACCATGCTAAACCTGCGCCGAAAAACGCGGCAAACATTGACAATACACCATCACCAGGCCTGGTAACAAGCACTAGGCCAACCCAAACCTTTGAATCAGCCGACTATCAAACGATTCTTGACGCGACTAGCCTCGACAACTGGCTTAATAAACTCCAACAAGCCGAACTGTTTGCGTTGGATACGGAAACCACTGCGCTTGAGCCCATGCAAGCGCAATTGGTCGGACTGAGTTTTGCGCTAGAACAAAACGGCAAAATCGAAGCCGCCTATTTGCCGCTGAAACATGATTATGACGGTGCTCCGACTCAACTTGATTTTGAGGCTACCCTCGCCAAACTTAAACCGCTGCTGGAATCTGACACGCCGCAAAAAATCGGCCAAAATCTCAAATACGACTGGCATATCCTCGCTAATCACTGCATTCAATTGCGCGGTATCGCGTTTGATACCATGCTTGAATCCTATGTGCTTAATTCGGTGGCGACGCGCCATAATATGGACGATTTAGCGCAACACTATTTGCACAAAACTACAATTAAATTTGAAGACATTGCCGGCAAGGGCAAGGCGCAAAAAACCTTTAACCAAATTGAACTCGACCAAGCCGCGCCCTATGCGGCGGAAGATGCCGATATTACTCTGCAATTGCATCAAACCCTTTATCCGCAACTGACCGATCAACCGGGCCTGGTACCGGTTTTAAACGACATAGAAATGCCACTCTTGCCGGTATTGGCAAAAATGGAACGCCACGGCATGCTCATCGACAAAGACCTACTGAAAATTCAAAGCGGCGAACTGGCGGAAAAAATTAATCTGTTAGAAGAAGAAGCCTACCGCCTTGCCGGACAAGAATTTAACCTCGGTTCACCCAAGCAACTGCAAGACATTCTATTCGAGCAGTTGGGGCTACCGGTCATCAAAAAAACGCCAAAAGGCGTGCCCTCCACCGCCGAACCTGTATTGGCGGAGCTGGCAGAACAAGGCCATGAACTGCCCAAAGTGATTACTCAACACCGCAGCCTAGCCAAACTCAAATCCACCTACACCGATGCGCTACCCAAGCAAATTCATCCCGACACTGGGCGCGTGCATACCTCTTACCAACAAGCCGTCGCCTCGACCGGACGCTTGTCGTCCACCGAACCGAATTTGCAGAACATTCCGATTCGCACCGCCGAAGGGCGTCGCATTCGCCAAGCGTTTATCGCCAGGCCTGGTTATCAACTGCTGGCCGCCGACTATTCACAAATCGAATTGCGCATTATGGCGCATCTGAGTGAAGACCCAGGCCTGGTGCAAGCCTTTGCCGAAGGGCGCGATATTCACCAAGCGACCGCCGCTGAAATTTTTGACATGCCGTTAGATGAAGTCACGCCCGAACAACGCCGCAGCGCCAAAGCAGTGAATTTCGGGCTAATTTACGGTATGTCAGCCTTTGGACTCGCCAATCAACTTGGCATAGACCGTGGGCTGGCGCAGGCCTATATCGACCGTTATTTTGATCGTTATCCAGGCGTGAAAACCTATATGAACACCACCAAGGCCGATGCCGAATATTATGGCTATGTCGAAACCCTGGCCGGACGGCGTTTTTATCTGCCGGACATTAAAGCACGCGGACCGCGCAAACAACATGCCGAACGCACCGCGATCAACGCGCCGATGCAAGGCACGGCAGCGGATATTATTAAAAAGGCAATGATTCGCTTAGATCAATGGATTGAGCACAGTGAGTTAGATATTCGGATGCTAATGCAGGTGCACGATGAATTGGTGTTTGAAGTCAAAACCGAACAACTTGAACAGGCCAAACCGGAGATCAAGCGCATTATGGAAAGCGCGATGCCACTCAGCGTGCCGTTAATTGTAGAAATCGGCGATGGCGATAACTGGGACCAAGCGCATTAATAAGTCTTAGGTACTCGGCTGGGCTTGCGTATCCTCATCGATCATAACGAGTTTATTACGTCCTAGATTTTTGGCTAGGTATAACGCATTATCAAGATCTCGGTACACATCCTTAAAGGCGCTAATACTATCTGAAGCCCAAACGCCTGCTCCAAGGGATAAAGATAACCAACCTAACTCAGTTGATTCGTTGGGAATTCTTGCTGTAATAATGGCCAGTCGGAACTTTTCCAGCTGTTCCATAAACACAGTTGAACTCTGATTTGAAGTCATAATTAAGAACTCTTCACCACCCAACCTAAACACATAATCATTCGCTCGGCCAAAATAGACTTTAGATAGCATTGAGATTTGCTGAAGCACTTGATCACCCTGCTCATGGCCGTAGGTATCATTTATCAGCTTAAAGTAGTCTAAATCGAACACCGCAAGACATAACGTATGATTTAACCGTTTGAGTCGTCCCAACTCTTTATCAAAAAGCTGCAATAAATAACGCCGGTTATATAGACCCGTTAATTCATCTTCAATTGACTGAGTTTCTAAACGCTTTTTATCGGTAATATTGACCCGTGTTGCCAATAGTTTTTCCACTTTACCAAATAGATTGCGTTGCGGACTAAGCGTTATCTCAACCCAATATGACACGCCTTGTTTAGATTGCCCTTCTATTTCACCTGTCCAACTATCGCCTTTCATCACTTGATTTACAATCATAGCAAGCTCATCTTCAGACATTTTCACGCGCATTAAATCTAGAATGGATAACTCTGCAAGTTCTGAAGAAGAGTATCCAGTTAATTTAGTATAACTATCACTTGCCCAGACTATTTTATAGGTGTGCGGATCAATATGACTGGCATAGCTCAACTCATTGACCTGTGATAGAAAAACTTTTAACTGTTGCTTTTGCACTCTATAAACAACTATCCAGGCAATCAGCGCGAACGCAATGAGCAACCCATAGATAAGCAGCTGAAAAAGTTGTCGATTATCTAACCGAGTCAATAGGGATAAATTAACCCACTTCGCATAAATGGCATTGTGTTCATCAAGAGTGATGTCATCGAGCGCTTTTTGCATAATGCTAAATAGCAATGGGTTATCTCTTGGCACGCCAATCGCGAGCTCAAAGCGTTGATCCGATTGTCCAACAATTTGCATGCCGGTGATGCCTTGCTGCCTCATGATATAGTTGATAACAGCTAAATTGCCAGAATAGACAAAAGCTTTTCCCGACATTACCGCTTGTAAGCCCTCCAAAACACTATCAACTAAATATAAATTAACCTGTGGATAGTTATTTTGTAGATACTCATGAGACCAATAATCCCTCACCACCGCAACGGTTTTTCCTTCAAGCTCTTGATAATGATTAATAAAAAAAGTATCTGGATTTCCTGCTAAGACCATCGGGAAAGTCAAATAAGGCTGGGTAAATTTAAGATACTCAAGACGCTCTGGAGTTGGTGTCGCTCCTGACAAAAGATGAATCTCACCCTGTTGCACTTTACTAAGCGTTTCGGACCAAGTGGTATTTTTTTGAGGCTCAAATCTCACACCTAAGCGCTGCTCAAAAAGGCGAAAATAATCAGCCACCATGCCAGCGTACTGACCTTTAGCATCTATAAACTCAAATGGCGCCCAGTTTATGTCATTACCTATACGGATCACTGGGTTTTGATGCAAAAACGCACGCTCTTCTTCGGTCAAGGAACCTAAGCCAGTAGAATTAAATATAAAAGCTTTTGGACTAAATTGATTAAAGAGACTATCAGTAATCAAGCCAATATCTCTTGCCTCCGCAGCCGTCGCTAAGACTCTACTTGCATCAATAGCCCCAATTGGAATGCGACCAACTCGCACATACTTTGTCGTCGCCTGAGCCTCGTAAACTAGTGCCTGCTCACTCTTAACCACCGGATAATTTTGCATTATAAAGGCCACGACTTCTGGCTGATTATCAATTGCATAACGCCAGCCGGCCACTGTAGCACGTCGGAAACGCTCAACGACATCCGGATACCTATCTGCAAACTTTTGTGCCACAATCACAATATCTTCCATACTATTGACACCAAAGTCTGCGGGTTTCACTAAGTGATAACTCAGGTTATGTTCCTTTAGTTGATAGGGCTCATTAGTTTCATAGGCACCATAAAGATCAATCTTTTTATTAATAAAATCGTTCAAATCACCCGAAGGCGGGATGGTAATAAGTGGAGCGGTCAAATCCTGTTCCGCTCGATTTAGTAACGCGAGGATTTGCAGATTATTGTAGTGTGAAACTGTTTTGCCACTAAGCTGGCTGAGGTGGGTAATAGGCTCTTTTGATAAAAGTACCATAGGGGAAAATTGAAAAGATGTCATAACCGCCGCAATAGGGGCGCCATGGATAAAATCAACCACGGCGCTGGAATAGGCCGTACCAAATGTCGCCCGACCAGACACCACTTCATCGACAATATCAAGTCCAGGCCGCCAGTCTTTAATGGTTACGTCCAACCCCTCATCACGATAATAACCTTGCGCAAGGGCGGCATAAAAGCCAGCAAACTGATACTGATGATGCCAATTAACTTGCACCGAAACAGATTTTATAGGGGCTTGCTCTTCAGCGATTGCAACGACCGCGCCGAAGAGCAGGCCAAGGAACACCCATAAATTTGTTAATTTTTTTATATACATAGGTTGATTATAGAGCAAAGATGCTTGGCTTTATTATGTATATAAAAAATCGTAACCACAAGTGAAAAGAAACAAAAAAGTCCGCACTTAATATTATTAATATGCGGACTCCATTAATGCCTAAAAAGAACTAAAGGCTGGTTTAGTCAGGATTAGGCTCTGCGGAACAAGGCTACCAAATCTTCGCGTAAATCTACACGACCCATTTCTTCAAGCTTCACATCGGTACCCGTTACGGTTACTTTTTGTAGTGCGGCTTGCGAATTCGGGATATCGAGAGTAATAGCTGCTAACTTGGCACTCGCTAAATAGCCTGCAACCTTAGCATTGTTTTTCAAAATATCCTGTGGCTGTTGCTGCGCCCAAGTGGTTGCGTGGAACACAATCGTACCTTGGTAGTTGGCATCAGCAAGCGCAACTAGTGTTTGTTCAAGTACTTTAATGTTTTCATCACGCTGGAATTCGCCACCAAAAGCCAAATAAACCGCTTCTTGCTCCATCATTCGCGCTACAGCAGCTTTAACGTCTTCTTCTGTGGCAACAGATTCATATACAAACCCCGCGTCACCCTGAGTGGTTAAATAGCCACCACCAATCCCCCCCACTAGTGTTCCACACACGCGTGAACGGTTACTAATCACACCAAGATGAGTGACATTCATTGCGCCTTGCAAAGTTTGCCCAATCGTCGCACCCGCCATAATTCGAATGGTTTGAGCTTCTCCAGCCGTCAGTGGTTGTTTAGCTTCTGCATAGGCCGCCATTGATCCCATACCCATAAAACCGACAATCATTGCACTTATAATTGATTTGCGCATAACTAAACTCCTAGTTCATTAATAAATAATACTCAATTTATATTAGTTGAAACCAACAAATTAATTGTGTCTAAATCAAGGAAGTTAAAGTTTTTCTTATGCCCGCATCAATAAAGTTTTTGGCCTGGCACATTCTTGTAGCGCTTGTAGGACCACTGATACTGCGCTGGACACAGGCTCAATGCCTGCTCAACGCCTTGATTAAGAGCGGTCGCTGCGACTAGATCATCGCCATCACTCACCTGCTCACTTGCTGGTATAACATGTATACGATAGCCTTCAGCAGCAGGCAAACGCTCCGCAAAGGTATAAAAAACGGGGCACTGGGCTTTTTGCGCCAATTTAGCGACCAATAACATCGTATTCGCCGCTTGGTTAAAAAATGGCGCAATCACCCCACCGCTCGCACCCGGATCTTGATCAGGCAAAATACCTACAATCTCCTGCGCCTTCAATGCCCGGCGCAAGGCTTTAACGCCACTCATATCGGTTGGCACTAAATGGGCGCCGCCACGTTCGCGCACGGAACGCATAAAGGTTTCAATTGAAGCCATACGCGGCGGACGATACAAGCTCGTAATGCCATAACTAACCGACCAATACCAGCCCATCAATTCCCATGCACCTAAATGCGGCGATAACACTATCACGCCACGCTGCTGCGCCAGGCCTGCTTCGAGTAAATCTAAACCCCGCACCTCTTTAACCAAAGGAAGCAGCTTCTCTTGTGGCCATAACCATAATGGGCCCAACTCCGTCACGGTTTTACCCAACTCGACCAAACTCTGCTTAGCCAATTGCTCGCGCCACGCCTGCTCTTGGTCAGGATAGGCAATCGCCAAATTAATCAAGGTAATACGTTTAACCTTATTAGGCACCCGCCATAATAACCAGCCCAGCCCTTGGCCTAGACGACGATTTAAACCTAAAGGTAGTTTAGAAAAAAACCAAATTAATCCTTTAAACAATGCACCTGCAATGGGATGTTGATCACTTGACGCCAATGTTTTACTCATCTAGCTCCTCCACCAGGCCTGCTAAGCCGGCATGATTGTCATCGCTAATCAACGGCTGCATCGCGGTCCATAAATTGGCATAAAGGTGCTTGTTACGTTGTTCTTCAGCCAACAACAATTGCTTAAAATGCTGCCTTGCTTGCGGCTTAGCAAAGCAAGCAGGACAATTATCGGGGATCACCGGCAGGCCTGCTGATAAGGCAAAGTCGCGGGTTTGATTTTCACGCACTCGAACAAACGGACGGATAATCCGAACATCTTTTTCATTATTAAGATAGTGTGCCTTCATGGTGCGCAACTGACCGGCATTAAACGCCGACATCACAAAACTTTCCGCCAAATCATCAAGGTGCTGGGCCAAAGCCAACACGTTATAACCCTCACGACGACAGACGGTATAGAGCTTACCGCGCTTTTGACGTGAACAAAAACTGCAAAATGAATCGCCTTTCATATACTGATTAGCCAGCGCGACCAAATCTTCAGATTCATAAAAATAAGGCACCTCAAGCTCGGCTAAAAAAGTTTTCAGCGGCGACGGGTCAAAGCCAGGAATTTCAGGGTCAATGGTACAGGCGGCTAGCTCAAATTTGATCGGCGCATGACGTTGTAAATGTTTCAAGACGATTAGTAGCGCAAGGGAGTCTTTACCCCCAGATAGGCCTAACAGCACACGATCGCCGTCGCGCAACATTTTGTATTGGGCGATAGCGCGACCAACCGGTTGGAGGATTTTTTTAGGGGGTTTAATCATCATCACCCTCCTTGCGCACTAACCACACGCCCGATTCAATATGGTGACTATAGGGAAACTGATCAAACAAGGCCGAGGCTTGGAGCTGGTGTGATTGCAATAGGGTTGCTAAATCGCGTGCCAAGGTGTCAGGGTTGCAGGATATGTATAAAATATTGTCGTATTCAGCCACCATACGGCGGGTTAAATCATCCAAACCAGAACGCGGTGGATCCACAAAAATTGCTCTAAAGTTATAACGGCCCAAATCCACCTCAGCCATGCGATTAAAGGCTTGACCGGCCATAGCCTGCGACACTTCTTCAGCGGCCATTTTAACCACCGTGACATTGTCAATCCCATTTTGGGCTAGATTGAACTTGGCCGATTTCACTGAGGTTTTGGAAATTTCAGTAGCCAACACACGCGAATAAATATCGGCCAAAGCAATCGAAAAATGGCCATTACCGCAATAAAGCTCCAGTAAATCACTCGGTTGATCGGCGACAATCTGGCGACTTTGTTCACGCGCCCATGCGAGCATATTTTGCGCCATCTGCGCATTCGGCTGCGTAAAGCTATTTTCAATTTGCTGAAACCACCAGGCCTGGTTATCCGCCGCTAAACGCTCCATCACAAAATCCTGATCCAACAGAATTTTTTGTTTACGACTGCGGCCAATAATATGGTTAATCGGCAACTTGTCACGCAAACCTTGTGCGGCAACTAACCAGGCCTGCTCGTCAATTTTTTTTCGATAAATAAGCGTGACCAGCATTTCACCGCTTAAGGTGGCTAAAAAGTCGATTTCAAATAAGCCGTATTTCAATATCTGATCTTGGCTTATCTCGGCTAACAATGGCTGCATCAGCTGATCAATGGCTTCACAAGCCATTGGGCACTGACTAATTTCAACCGGCTGTTTTGGATTCGCCGGATCAAACATGGCATAAAACAACCGCTCCGGCGTATGCCAAATCCGAAATTCAGCACGCTGGCGATAATGTGATGCGGGGGATGCAAAGACGCTTAATGAGCCCTCAAGCGCAGGAATCAAACTCGCTAAACGTTGGCGTTTTTCGTCGAGCTGGGCTGGGTAATCGTGTGGAGAAACCTGACAAAGCACTGCTTGTCCTCAAATTAGCTAAAACCACTATTATACCTGCTCAGTCGGGCAAGAGGTCTAATACCTTGTCATAGTCAAAATCATCAAGCATGGTTGCTATTTGTTGCACAGACTCTGGGGTTAAATAGTGTGAAAAATAGTGCTTATGCGCATTAAAATGATCATGCGCTGAACCACTAAAGTCTTCAAGCAATGATTTAAACCTTGTTAAGATATTTTGCCATTCGGCTTCATCAAGTGCCACTTGGTTCAGGTTCACCGATGGCGCTTGGTCTTTAGGCTGCAGTTTACAGTAGTCTTCAAGCTGACTGATCAAAGTCTGATAGGATGCAATAAATTCGTCATCTACTAAACCCTCAATAGCCTCATACTGCTGATTTTGTAACCCTGCTTCAATATCGGCCAACTTGGCCGCCATTTCAGTCAGACCAAAGGTTAACATGATGCCCTTCAGGGTATGTGCATTGATTAATGCATCCTCCCATTCTGAACCCGCTAAGCTGTTTGCTAACTCAACCAGGCTCTGCTGATAGCGTGCTGCAAAATCACACAAGGACGCCATTATTAAACCAGGCTTCGCACCCAAATTACGTTGCAGCACAGCGATATCTAATCCTGTTATATTGGGAAGCTCAAACATTGCTGGATGATCAACGGACGGGCTAGGCAGTATCACCGTTGTCACCTGCAACCAGTTAGCTAGGGCCTTGTAAAAGCCTGCCGGATCAATGGGTTTAGATAGATGAGAATTCATCCCCACTTCTAAACAGCGCTGTCTTTCCTCTTCAAGAGCATGAGCTGTCATAGCAATAATCGGGGTGGTAATCCCTGCCGCACGCATCATTCGTGCTGCATTCAAGCCATCAAGAACGGGCATTTGAATATCCATTAAGATTAAATCGTACGCCTGCTGCTGATCCACAACAAATGACACGGCAATTTGACCGTTATCAGCGCAGGTTATATCAGCATGTGTTTCCTGCAACAGCTCTGTCGCAATTTGTTGATTAATGGGATTGTCTTCAACCAGTAAAATTCGTTTACCACTTAAATCAGGATAGCCTTCGGATAAGTTTTCATAAGTGTTTAGCGCAACGCCGCTGAGTAACTTATAAAGCTTCTCGGCAAAAACGGGCTTCATTATGGCCCGTTCAATATCGACACCCTGCGCCAAGTCATTCAACTCGGTCACATCATAAAAAGACATCAACACACAACGATTAATTAGGATAGGAAAATGTTGTTTGATTTCATTGAGTAACCACAACCCATTTTTATCGGGCATTTGCCAATCGATAAAAATCCAGTCTGGCACAGCTTGAGTGCTCGATAACCATGCCAAGGCTGCCTCAGCCGTAGTCTCTGGTCTTGACTCAATACCAAATAGCGCCAGTTGACTTGCCACCTGTTGTCTTGCGAGTGGGTGATCATCAACAATTAATGCATTCTGATCTAATTTTGGATAAGCCAAAGGTTGTACAGCTGAACTTTGGGCTACCCCAACGCTAAATACGAACTGACTGCCCTTACCAAACTCACTAGCAACCGTCACATCACCGTTCATTAAACGTGCTAAATTTCTTGAAATTGCCAGACCTAAACCGGTACCGCCATATTTACGCGTGGTACTGGCATCCGCTTGAGAAAACTCTTTAAACAACTTACTCATTTGCGCATCGGTCATCCCAATGCCAGTGTCTTCAACCTTAAACACCATTTTTGATTTAGCCTGATCAAAGCTCACTGCTAAGCTGACATAACCTTGCTCAGTAAATTTCACGGCATTATTAAGCAAATTAATCAGCACTTGTTTAATGCGTGACGCATCACCGATTAGCCCTAAATGAAGCGCGGTAGTTAATTCAGGTGCAATAGACACAATTAATTCTAATCGCTTAGCACGCGCAACCACTTGGACGGGTAACAGCGAGTCTTGAGCGAGTTGTTCAATATTTAATTGCGTCTCATCAAGCTCTAACTTGCCCGCCTCAATCTTGGAGAAATCCAAAATATCATCAATAATCGTCAATAACCCATCGGCTGAACGCTTGATTTTTTCAATATAATCGCGCTGCTTATCGTCTAAATTTGTTTTTAATGCCAAATGCGACATGCCCAAAATAGCATTCATTGGCGTACGAATTTCATGACTCATATTGGCTAAAAAGTGCGTCTTAATAGTCGAGGCCTCTTCAGCATTTCGTTTTTCAATTTCTAATTTTTGCAATAACTCGCGCTGCTCTGCCGCTTGTTGCAAACTGGCAATCATCACGCCACAAGTATTATTAAAGGGTTGCAAAAACTCCGCTAACTCAGTGGTGTAATCTGCATCACTGTTGGCAATACCATAAACCCCAATCAGCTCACCCCCTTGAAAAATCGGCACCCCCATATACTTAAGCAAAGGTGGGTGGCCCGGTGGAGTGTGACCGCCACGCGGATCATTTTGAACATCATTACTGATAACGATTTGCTCTTGATACATAACCGCACCAATCATGGTGCTATCACTACACAACAACATATCTTGATTTTTTAATCTCTCATAAAGTTGACGGGATGGCTCGTCCCAGGCAATGTTGGTGATAACATGAATTTTTAAGCAGCGCGAGCCATCTTTTTGAAATAGCACCTCACCAATAAACCCCTGCTCACTATGGGTAATTTTTAGGACACTTTGCAATAAGTCATCCCAAACCTTTTCAGTCTGCTCACTTAAACCAACGAAATCCTCTGTCGCTGTTTTCAAAGCACTCAACAACAAACTACGCGTTTCAGCCTCTTTGCGACTGGCTTCACGTTCGCGAAGATCAGTTACAATGCCAATGAAACTTAATTCATCACCCGAATCAATACGACTGACCACTAAATGAATCGGAAAGTTTTCTCCAGCCTTGTTTAAAGCAACTAACTCGCGCCCACCACCCATTAAACGGCTTTTACCGGTTTCAACATAGTTTTGCACAAACGCATCATGCTCATCAGCATACATAGCGGGCATTAATTTTTTGACATTTTGCCCTAACAGCTCTTCCGCTGAATAACCAAAAATTCGTAAAGCAGCCGGGTTTAAACGAATCATTTCAGCCTTTAAATTAATTTGAATAATACCTACTGCCGCCGCATTTAGGATCGCTTCATTTTGATGAAGTGGTAAAAAAGCTTGGCGGCGAATACCCCGCCCGAATACAAATAAAATAATCAGTAAAATGACCGCCCCCAAAATCAGCACGACTCGATTAAAGGTTTTGGTTAACATAATTTGCTGATATTGAACGTTTAACCCTTGGTTAACCAAGTGTAAGGTCTTATTTAACTGGGCATAAAAAGGTCTAGATACATCGGGACCAAAATCAATACTCGAATTGGCTATATAGCTGCGATTTAGCATGGGGGAAACATAATCAGCCTTTAACTGCCGATATGCCATCTGATCCTCATCAAGCTGCGCCAACAGCTCGGCCGAAAAACTATCCTGGTGCACACTGATTAATGCATCGAGTTTATTAAACTGCAGGTCAGCTTCATTAATGCGAGTTCTTAATGCACCAACCTGCTCATAGCCAGTACCATCAATCACCCGTATAGTACTTAATACATTAGATAAGGCTTGGCGATAGTTTAAATAAATGCGCATAAGCGCCATATGATCAGTGACTTGTGACTCATAAATAGGCGTTTGAAAGAATAAATTACTGATGGAGCCTACAAGATGAGCATGGAGGTTAGTGCCTTTGACTTTAAGCTGCTCACCCAATAGGTAACAAGATACTGCGTCATTACAGGCATAGAGCGCCAGACGAGTTTGCTCGAACTCATGAACTAAATGCTTTAAATAATCACCATCGGCTTCTGCATCCGTAAATAAGGCTGTTGAAAAAACTAACTGCGTGAATCGGCGAGTGTCTGCTGCCATCGCATCTAGCTCTTCTTGTGTTACAAAGCGAGGAATCTGGCTCCATACATAGCCACGGCGCGCCTCTTGGGTAATAGCAAAACCATAATCAATCACAACCGGCAAACTTGCTAACTTTTTCTGATAGTCTTGTTGTTCTTTGATCAACATAATGGCATAGACAAGCATCGCAATAACAATCGCTAGAGTAATAGCAAATACCGTTGCTAATTGTAAATTGAGCGTGCGAATGCCGTTTTTCATACCATTACTACTCTTAAATTTGTTTACGCACCGAGCTAGAAAACAACCTAATAATCTTATCAGACAGCATTTTAGCGCTCAGTGGTTTAACAATAAAATCATCGACACCTGCTTTAAGTGCCAATTGCACCACACTAGCAGCAGTATCTGCTGTAATCATAATGAACTTTGTATGCTTTAGATGAGATAGATTCCTCACTTCTTCCAGTAAAGCCAAACCACTTAGATCTGGCATGTTGTTGTCTAGTAACACCAAATCGTAGGATTGTTTTTGTAACAGAGTCAAAGCTTTCTTGGCATTAATCAAAACGGACACATTTTTATAACCTTCTCCATGAAGCATAGAACTGATTAGGCGACACATGTGTGGCGTATCATCCACAACCAGAATCGACAGATCTGCATTTTTGTTAAGTATCTTAGCCATAGGCCTTTTCCTAATGGGAAGCTAGTCAGCAAGCTGACTACTAATCTCCGCAACCTCTGCTTCGATGCGTAAAAAGCAGGCAAATAACTCTGGATCAAAGTGTTTTTCACTCATCTCTTTCATGATCGTCAAGGTTTGTTCGTGATCAAAGCCTTTTTTGTAGGGGCGAGATGAACGCAAAGCGTCATAAACATCCGCTATCGCCATTAATCGACCTGCCAAAGGAATATCGTTACCTGCGAGCCCATTAGGATAGCCGCTGCCATCCCACTTTTCGTGATGGCTTATCGCAATCGCCTTGGCCATCTCTAAATAGCCACCATAGCTTCCCATTGACTTGGCTGCCGAGGCGAGAATGTCATGACCACGCTGAGCATGGGTTTTCATAATTTCAAATTCTTCATCTGTTAACTTGCCTGGCTTTAATAGAATATGGTCTGGTATCGAAATCTTGCCAATATCATGTAGTGGTGCACAGCGGGTGATGAGCTCGATTTCCTGATCAGTTAACCTTAAATGAGGCAAATTAGATTGTGCCTGCTGAGCAATGAGCTGCACAAATTTTTGCGTCCGTTTGATGTGCATACCGGTATCTTCGTCCCGAAACTCGGCCAAAGAAATCATCACAGCTAAACTGGCATCTTGTAGGTTATAAATATCACTTAAACGCTGTTGTAAATCTTCTTCTAAGCGATCTTTTTGCATTGTCAGGCTATCATGAAACAACTTGAGCTGTAGGTGAGTATAAATTCTAGCTAAGAGCACATCTGGATTTATCGGCTTGGTTATAAAGTCATTCCCCCCAACCTGTAAGGCTTTTTTTTCATCTTCGGCCTTGGTTAGCGCCGTTAAAAAAAGAATGGGAATAGACTGCCTTTCTGGATCTTGCTTGAGTCGACGACACACTTCATAACCATCCATTTCTGGCATCATGACATCGAGCAAAATTAAATCCACTGGCAATCTTGCTAACAAACTTAATGCTTTTTCCCCAGAGTTAACTAACTTAACGTCATACTCTTCTTCCAGTAAAGCCTTTAGTAGCATCAGGTTAGCGGGTGTATCATCCACACAAAGTATCGTAGGTTTGATTGCAGACATAATTTAGTTACCTGTTATTCTTTTTTGTTGTCGTAAGTACTGGCGCTGCGCTAACTTGTGCAGTACTTTTTCAAGCTTTTCACGTTCAATGGGCTTAGTTATATAATCATCCATGCCCAATTGGTAGGACTTTTCAATCTCTTCTTGCATCGCATGTGCTGTCACCGCCACAATCGGAATGGCATCATACTGACTATCGGCACGAATATGCTTAGTAGCTTCATGCCCGCCCATTACCGGCATTTGTAAATCCATTAAGATGGCATCAATCTCATTATGTGCGCCATTCATTAGCATATCAAGAGCTTGCTGACCATCCTCAGCCAACAAACTATTAACTCCCAACCTCGATAAATACTCTAAAACAATCTGTTGGTTAATCTTATTATCTTCGACAACCAAAATCTTTAAACCACTCAATTGCTTCAGATCGTCTGAACTAGCGCTTTTAGGTTGCATTGATGGCTCTTGCTCTTGCTCTTGCTCTTGCTCTTGCTCTTGCATTTGATTTATCAGACCCAACTGCCTAAATAGCCGCGTCGGAGCGATAGGTTTATCAATAAAGCCACCCAAACCAAAC
Organism: Thiomicrospira aerophila AL3; assembly: GCF_000227665.2. Taxonomy (NCBI): domain Bacteria; kingdom Pseudomonadati; phylum Pseudomonadota; class Gammaproteobacteria; order Thiotrichales; family Piscirickettsiaceae; genus Thiomicrospira; species Thiomicrospira aerophila. Next base: position 2,042,095 of record NZ_CP007030.1, read on the forward strand.
TCAGTTATAGCCTGCTCAATTTCCTGGTTTTTAATGGCTGACACAATTAAGGTTTTTGCCAACAACGCAGGTCGATTATTTGCTAACCATTCACACAAGGCTAAAGCCAACTCATCTTGCAGATACCAATCTATTAACAGCCAATCTAGTGGTTGCGAGGCAGTTAGTATAGCAATCGCCTGGCCACAATTTTCAACTTCAACTATCTGCGTATTAAGACGACCTAAGTAGGCCTTTAAAATATCTCGCGCAATTTTTTGATCATCCAATACCATAATATTGGCTGGAAGAGCGGCGGGGTTAAATTCGACTCGCGTCATATCCTGTTGCCATGGTAGCACTAGAGTAAACTCAAACTCACTTCCTTTGCCTAATTGACTCTTAACCGTAATTTCACCGCCCATTAACTTAACCAGACGCTGTGCAATCGCCAAACCTAAACCGGTACCGCCATATTTTCGCGTCGTGGTCTCATCTGCCTGCATAAATTCATTAAATAACAATGCTTGGGTGTCTTCGTTCATCCCAAGACCACTATCTTTAACACTAAAATGAACCTGCACCGCATCATCTAGTGGAGGACCTATGTTGACACTCAGTAACACATAGCCACGATCAGTAAATTTAATTGCATTGGCCAATAGGTTGTTGAGCACTTGCTGAAGTCGCAAACTATCCCCCATGACCAAGCAGGCCTGGTTGTCTAGAGATGCAACATCAAAATTCAATCCGATTTCAAGCTTTTTACTCCGCGAAGCGGCCGACATAACCGCCACTAAATCCACAACCATCGACTCTAAATTAAACCATGAGGTATCGAGTTTTAAATGCCCTGAATCCATTTTAGAGAAATCTAAAATGTCATTAATAACCCCCAGGAGCGCTTTGCCGGAACGCATCAACTTGTCAAGATAGTCTTGCTGTCGCGGCGCAAGCTGGGTATCGTAAAGCAGTTCCCCCATACCCAACACCGCATTCATAGGAGTCCGAATTTCATGACTCATGTTAGCCAAAAACTGTGACTTTGCTTGAGCCGCCTGCTCAGCTTTTTGTTGCGCAGCCATGGCAGTGGCGGTTTTTTGCTCTAGATCCTGTAGCAAGGTTTGGCGCTCAGTTTCTTTAATCCGTCGCTGGATCATCACCGATAAGGCTTCATTTAAAATCGAAATTTCAGCTGAAAAATCGTCCATACCATCAGTTTGTGCCGCAAAACCAAAGTAACCTATCACTTGATCGGTAAGGAGTATTGGATAAATCTGCGCGACATCGGATGAAGCCAAGGGATAAATTTCATCAAACAATATTCGGGTGATCGACTCATCCAATTCAAAAAGATCAATCGTCAATCCTTGCCATAACGGCGTTTGAGCAGCAACTAAACAAGTCATGCGTTCACTGTTACAAGCTAATAATAAGATTTCCTGATCATAGTGCTGAGCAACAAACAGTGCTTTTACACCCAACAGGCGTTGAACCTCCTCTAACAAGGTTTGCCAAAGTTGCTGATCCCAGGTGTCGATAGCACTTTTTTCTAACGCTGTTCTTAGGCTAATTTGCAGTTGGTTTTGTCGCTCTGCGTGTAATGCGAGCTGCTTGCGCTCTGTTAAATCGGTTACCAAAATAATAAACAAGCTACGGCCTGCTTGTTTGATTTCAGAAACTGAAACTTCAACAAAGACAAACTCTTGTTCGCTGTTTAGGGCTAATATTTCACGTTGTCGACCAATAAATTCCGGCTCTGCGCCAGAGAGATAGGCTTGTAGCGCATTAAAAACAGCCAATCTAGATACAGGTGCTAAGAGTTTTGCAATCGATTGTTCAAGTAATTCATCTTCTTGGTAGCCAAAAAGCTCAGTCACTTTTTTATTTATCTTTTCTATTCGCCCCTGCTCATTGATTTGTATCACCCCTACTGGTGCACTCCTTAAAATGGCTTCATTTTGCTTTAAAGGAAGTAATGCTTTGCGTCTGATGGTCAATATGGTGTATATCAACAAGCCGACACCCGCTAAAATCAAACCAATCAAAGCAAAGCGCGTCCATTTGGTATGCTGAATGGTTTGATCTGCTTGAAGCGAAACCTGTTGTAATAATGCATCCCTCAAACGCCATGACGCGTTAACCGGTGCTTGTAAAACAGCATAGTCTAATGGGGCCTGATTCGGATGATGACTAGCTGCAGTCCATGACATAATAGGCTCATAATAATCTGCGAGCTCAAGGATTTGAGTCGAAAAGCGTCCAGGCAATTGTGTCGAGCTAAGCGGTATGGACGATAAAGAATGCTCAATAAGTAACCAGTTAAGTCTTTCAACTCTTGAGTTAAGTAATGCTTGATCATGCCCCGATTGAAGCAAATTTAACTGATTAACAAGATTAGTTAAATAGCCATGCCATCGAGCGACTTGATTAAGAACCCTTACTTCATTACTTATGCCTAAGGTTGTTAGCTGCTCGAGTTGAAATGCATGATGGTGGTAAACTAAACGATATAAGTCTTCTAGCGCTTGAGTAATCGGATTGATCTGCTCAAAGTTACAATTCGGTGGATCTTCACAAGTTTGATGCTGCGCTCGATGATAACTTAGGTCATCAAAAACGATATTAATGAGGTTATCCCAATGTGATTCAGACACCTTGGCATAAAGTGCGTCTAATTGTTCACGGGCATGCGTCAACCGGCGCGGGGCAGCCAGCCCATAATGCACATCTAATGTAAATTGAAGTTCTAAATTAATGGCATCTAGCAAGCGTAAATAGTCTGGAGATTGACTCAAGACTAAGCGCTGTTGTTCTTGTTGCTTGAGTTGTTTTGCGTTGGTTAATATTAAAAAGCTAGACGCTAATACCATTAAAATAATGAACAAACCGGTCAGCAGATTTAATGCATAAAATTTACTATTCATCGCACCTGTACCCTGCTTGACTTAATACTTAACCCCACCGGTTACCTCACGATGTCGCGTAAATAAATGTCTGGTATGCCTCTAACTAAGTCGTAACTAACATAACCAATTGCACCAGGCGTTGATAACACAGCTCGCACCATGTCTCCTTCTGTGGTCACAACCCGTGGTGGGTTACCACGACCACTAAACACCAAACGACTCCAAACTCGCTCCAGTTCCTCAGTTTCAATATCAAGCTGATCCTTAACAAATGTAATATGAATTGGATGACGACTGGGCAATCGAAAGACATGAATAGGCTCACCAGATGGCCAAACTCTTTGACGCATCATGTAAATCTGGACTAAATCATCTGCCAAAATAGATTTAGCATCGGGTTGATTAACTAGCAGCACCCAACTTGACTCTTTCGCCAACAAGGACGGTGCAATAGCCATTAAGATCAAACCTAACAACCCATTAAATCTAAACAACCCGGCGAACTTAGGCATCATTAATTAATTCGTCCCTGCGTCAACATCTTTTAACATCTGCATAGCTTGTTCAAAATCAAAGTTTTTAATCGCACCATCCAGTACTTTATAGGCTTGCTCTGCCATCTGTGCCTCGAAGACTAACTTATTATCAAGCCAGTAATCTATGGCACTAGAGTCATAATCATTTAATAGCTCAAGAAGGTTGGTAATCAGCGCATCAATTTGAACATCCTCATGGCTACTCTGAGCGACTTTAGCCGGGACAGCTACTGATTCCTCAATGAGCAAAGCTTGCTCAAGTTGCATCCAAAGTTTTTGGTGCAACAAGTTCAACGCTTGAAAATAATCATCACTGGGCCAAGAGCCAGCAATTAACAGATCCTCGCCTTGAGCTAATAGTCGGCTAATCTCAATCATACCGACTGATGCGGCTAAGCCCTTAAAGGTATGAATATAGCGTTTGGTATCTTCAAGCTGATTATCGGCCACCATAGCCGCTATTTTTTCGGGCGCATCTTGATAAGAGTCCAATACATCTTTCAAAATCATTTCAAAAAAGCCCGGAGTGGGTGGCATCATCGCGCGGGCCGACTGAAAATCTGTTCCTGGAATGGAATCTATATCTGACATAGCTTCTGCCCCTTGTTGTACTTCTTCTTCTTGATCAAAATTGTTGTTATTAAAGTCATTGTTAACACTGTCTTCAGCAAGATATCTAGCCAGCAACTCATACAACATGGTTGGCAAAATAGGTTTAGCTAAATGATCATTCATACCTGTTGCGGCGAAGTTGGCTACCTCATCAGCCAACACATGCGCGGTCATCGCAATAATAGGCAGCTGCGTTGCAGTAAATTGCTCTCTAATCACCTTAGTCGCTTCAATACCATTCATTATTGGCATTTGGATATCCATTAAAACCAGATCGAATGATAGATTGGTATGACAAATAAAATTAATGGCCTGCTCACCATTTTCAGCCAAGGTAATATCTACGCCAGTCACACTCAACAACTCTTGTGCAATTTGTTGATTAAGACGATTATCTTCCACTAACAAAAGTTTCTTACCCGATAAAGCCGGCACCGGTTGCACCTTAGCTGACTGTGATGACGAGCTTACTTTATCACTAGGTCGATCAGTCAGCGCTGTAACAAAAGTATTAGGCATAACCGGTTTTGCCAATACACGGCTGATATTATGAAGATGAGCAACATGCTGCAACTCAGCCAAATCATAAAACGAAATCAGCACACAACGCTCATGCCAGTTCTGATCAAGGGTCGATATTTTGGCAATCAGCTCAACACCATCGAGTTCAGGCATCACATAATCGACAAATACCTTTAAAATTTGCGCAGGCTCAAACTGATCAATAACAGCTAACAAATCCTTAGCCGATTGAAAACAATAACACTCAAAGCCAAAATCAGCGGCCAATTTTTCAAATTGCATCAGCGCCACTGGATTATCATCCACAATAATAATTTGCGCTGACCAACTCGGACATCTTGCGCTGGGCGCGGCTAATTCAACATCAAATGGTAGGCTTAGGGTAAACTCACTGCCTTCATTAACTTTAGACGCTACAGTTAAATCACCGCCCATTTGCTGGGCTAATTGTTTTGATATCGCAAGTCCGAGGCCTGTTCCGCCATAATTTCGTGCAACCGACTCATCAGTTTGGTTGTAGGACTCAAATAGTTGCGATAGTTGGTTGCTTGTCATACCCACACCTGTATCGGTCACCTTGAAGGTTATCCACCAGGTCGTGTTATGTTGTTCTATCAGTTCAATCTGTACCGCGACATGTCCTTGCGCAGTAAACTTAACGGCATTACTTAGCAAGTTGATCAATATTTGACTTACTCTGACCGCATCACCTTTCAACACTGGCTGCGCGCAATGCGTTAAGGACGAGTCTAAATAAACAATAAGCTCTAATTTTTTAGATTGGGCCTGTGTCTGAACGGCGATCAAGGCATCTTCGATCACCTCTTCCACATAAATAGGAATATGCTCGATAGTTAATTTGCCTGATTCAATTTTTGAAATGTCCAAAATATCATTAATAATGCTTAATAGATGCGTAGCTGAGCGATTGATCTTGTTGATATAGTCCATCTGTTGAGGGTCTAAATTGGTTTTTAACGCCAGGTGCGTCATCCCCAAAATACCGTTCATAGGCGTTCGAATCTCATGACTCATATTAGCCAAGAAATTCGCTTTACTCGTCAGCCCCTTTTCGGGTGTAGCTGTTTCGGTTATAAGGTCAGTACTCAATGCGCTTGTGCTGAGCATTCGATTAAAACAACTTAACCAAGCAGCCGTATGCTGCAACACCTGCGCTGTGACAATCCATTGTTCATCAAAACCGTATTTTTGGTTATTGAAACCTAAAATACCAATTAATTTTTCATCTCTTACCAACGGAAAACATAATATATTTTGTAGCTCTGGATAAGCCTTAGATAACTGGTTCCAACGAGAATCTTGCCGAATATTATTTGAAACAACCAGTCGATTGTTATGTAAATAATTCGCCACCATTCCCTGATTCATCATAAACTCAACTGAGGCTTTGGGTAGACTGCTATCCAAAGCTGTATTGGACAGCATCGCATCGGCAATGACTTCAGGTACCTCTTGATTAGGATCATTAAACCTAACTAACCAGGCACACTCTACATCCAGAACATTAATGGCGTTGGCTAACCAATAGTGATAGTCAGCGGCCTTAACAGAGTGCGCCAGGTCTAATTTACGCATTAAATCTAACGAAAGCCTGCTCAACGCCAACTGACTACTCAATTCCTTAGCCACGTGTTGATCAGTTGGTTTCTTTAATTTGAGCAGCGTATAGGTACCTGCTTGACCTTTAAAATCTTGCGCTGCAACTAAATACTCTAATCGATTACCTAGGCCATCAATAAATCGCGCTAAGCTTGCATCAAGACTTAGCTGACTTAATTGTTGATCATAGTCTGGCATCCAAATACTGATAGCTTGTCCAATGACTTGATGATCAAGGCTTAAATAAGCTTGAGCAAGACCATTAAATTTTACTAGCCTGCCTTGTTGGTCTAATAGCAGTGTCGCGACCTCTGCTGAATCCAAAAAAGCCTTTTCTTCATCCAGGGCTTTTAAATTTTCTTGGCGATTAACGCGGGCTTGAATAAACAAGACTAAAATCAAAAATATTAAAAACACCAAAAACACGCCAAATAGAATGACATTTTTAACCATACTCGCGCGTAGGCTCGACATCATATTGCCACGGTTTAGCACCACGAGGTTTAACAGCTGACCATGTAAGCTCTGATAACGGTTAAGCTGTCTGATCACTAAATCCTCTGAACTTGTAAAGATCCTATTACTCGTCACCGCATCGACTTGAAAGGCCATTTGCGTCTGCTGTATGCGCCACAAATCCACCCATTCAGTCACATTTTCACTGTATCCCAGCTGAACAAGATCTTGCATCAAACCCTGGTGAGTCTGCCAGCGCACCAAATGGTTTTGTAAACTTTCCTGCCACATTTCATTTGGACTGATGGCCATCATAAACGCACTAAATGCAAGGTGCTCAGACACCACATACCAGCGATTAATATGACTTTGTAGTTGCGTTAGTTGAACAAGCTCTTCATTAATGAACGGGATTTGTCTAAAACGATAATCTGCACGTGATAACAACTTATTTTGAATAGAGATAAATGCGTTGTTAAGGTTTTCTGCAATAAAACTGCACTCCTCTTTGCTATGGCAAGAGACGTTACTTTGTCGATAAAAGTTTATTTGCTGCCAGGCCTGCTGCCAGTCATCCTTAAAGGGTCCACTGGGCAATGAAGCCACGAAGCGATGATAGGTCTCATCTGTAATGCTCGTTAAGCCTGATAAGGTATTGGGGTGAAAGGTGGCTAAATAATCTTGCTCTAGGATGCGGTCATCCACAACTGACTCTAATTGAAAAAGGCGCGAACGCGTTTCCTTTAACAAGGCCTGATGAAAGGATTGAATAAGTTGTTGATCCTGAACGATTGCCTGATAATTCAGATAGTATCTTATGCCCAATAGACCGAGCACTAGAGTGGTAATTAAGATAAACAGCCAGGTAAATCGAATTGAAAAAATACGACTTAAAGCAGGACTTTTAGACACCATTAAACACAACCCTTTTTTCACCGGTCTATTAACAACTAAACCGCTTTTTTGTCTGACAACCACTTGGTTAATTTTTCAGCAAGAATGCTCGGATTTACCGGCTTAGAGATGTAATCATCCATGCCCGCTGCATAACAACGTTCTTCATCGCCCTGCATCGCATTAGCCGTCATCGCGATAACGGGTACGCTTTGGTTGAGTCCCTTAGCAAACCTTAATTCGGCCGTCGCTTCAAAGCCATCTTTTACTGGCATTTGACAATCCATCAGTACCAAATCAAATTTATCCTTGGCAAGGATGGCCAAGGCTTCCTCGCCATTGCTGGCTAGCCTAGCCTCTAAGCCCAGTTCTTTTAGCAATGCGATAGCCAATTTCTGATTGATAAGGTTATCTTCCACAAGTAGTATCTTCGCATTAGCTGTTAAACTGACTTCTAACTGTTTAGGCTTAGACTCTTCAAGAGCAGAATGGCTGACTGTAAAAGACGTTAACCAATGGGTTAAATTCTCATATTTTATCGGCTTGATACGCATTTTGATATTGAGCTTTGCAAGCGGATTGCGCCAATTGCTCGCTTGTTTGTGAGACACCAATAACGTGACCTGATGATACTGTGCTGCAATGTCGTTTAATAAACTCAGCGGGCGCTCATAAAGACTTAGCAGCGCGTCTAAATCTATCCAAATAACGGTATTAGCGTCTAGTTTGGCTTCATTTAATGCCACCAAATCTAAGATATCAACCTCAACATTAAGTTGAGAAAACTGCTCTTTGTAACGTTCGGCTAGCGCATCACAGGGTCTTACCCATGCCAGTTTTTTAACTTCTTTCATCGGACGCAAACACACTTGATCAGTGACCGCACGTTGTGGCAATGAAAAATAGAAAGTAGATCCTTGGCCTAGTTCACTCTTAACGCCAATTTCTCCCCCCATTAACTCAATCAATTGCCGCGATATGGCCAGTCCCAGACCCGTGCCACCAAAACTGCGGGTTGAAGAACTATCAACCTGAGAAAATGCGCCAAATAATTTAGCCTGCCCTTGCGACGATATGCCAACACCCGTATCAACAATTTCAAAAAGGATCGTGTCGCTATCACCTTTAGTGACGTTCAAAAACACATAGCCTGCTTGGGTAAATTTAACCGCATTGCCTAACAAGTTAATAATAACCTGTCTTAACCGAACAGAGTCTGCTTCTATGACTTCGGGCAATGAAGGTTCTATATAATAGGCAATATCAAGATTTTTGATTTGAGCTGATGCCGCCACCATATCAATCACACTGTCAAGCAAATGGACAAGCTTAATTGGCTCAAAGGTGACTTCTAACTTACCTGCCTCTATTTTAGAAAAATCTAAAATATCGTTGATAATACCCAACAGCGATTCAGAGCTCGATTTGACGGTCAGAGTTAACTCTTTTTGTTCGGGAGTAAGCGGCGTTGAAAGCAACAAACCGGTCATGCCAATAACACCATTCATTGGCGTACGAATTTCATGACTCATATTGGCTAAAAACTCTGATTTTAATCGCGCAGACTCTAAAGCTTGATCTCGGGCAGACTCAACGGCTAACTCTGCCTTTTTTCGCTCACTGACATCGCGAATAACACCGGTAAATCGTCTTTTACCAGCTAACACCACTTCACTTACCGCTAAATCTACTGGAATAATTTCACCACAACGTTTTACGGCTGAGACATGCCGTGTCTCCCCAATAACCGATTTAATACCGGTGGTTAAATATTGTTTTAAATAACCATCATGCGCTGCATGAAAGGGCTCTGGTACGATAAGCTTAATATTTTGCCCAATAAGTTCTTCAGATCGATACCCTAGAACAGACTCTACCGCTTGGTTGGTTTCCAGAACAATGCCTTTTTCATCAGTAACAATAATGGCATCCACTACCGAGTTCATTATGGTTAGCGTTTTATGCTGTTCAGCTTGCGCTTGAATCGTCGCAGTTTTATTGCGCCGTAACACCAAACCGAGGGTGCCTAATGACAGTATGGCTAACGCAAACATGGCTAAAAAGGTTTGCCAAGCGTGTACTTGGGTTTCAGACTGCATCGTTGATAATGGCCGTGCAACCTCCAACACACCCCTAACATCACCCACTTGCCAGGTAGTTTTTGGCGTACCAGGATAGTAGTTATGACAGGCGACACAGGAGGTTTGCAACACATCTGCAACAGCAAAACGCAGTACAGGTTCACCATTAATATCTTCAAAGCGACTAAAGGATTCTGTAGGATTATGACGCAGATACTCCATCGCATCACGCTCAAAATCATCACGAACCCCTGCGTCTTTACGCCACTCAAAAGGCATATCACTGAATAAACGTACTTTATAATTCGAATTAGATGACAACAGATCACCAAAATCTATGGCAAAGGTGGCTGGCAAAGGAACGGAACCGGGAATGTTTAAGTAGTCGTGCGTGACTTGAATATCATGCATCGCCAAGGCGGGGATAATGGTGTTAGCATAAAAGTTACGAAATTGCGCTACAGATTTAGAAAAATCCTGCGCTTCTTCTATGGCACTGAGTTTGATATAAGCCTGTGAACGGTCATAGTGCCACCAAAATATCACACTTATACCAATTAGCAGTGCAACAGCCACCAGTTGCAGGGAGTAATCCCATAACCTGTCAAAAAATCGCTGCATTCGCCCCCCCGCACATACTTACTTACCTTATCCAAACTATAAGAATAATACCACGGCAATGAAAATGCGATTGAATTTACCGGTTTTATAAGCAAGGTTAACGTCTCAACTAATGCGGTTGTCTATTGACAAGCTCTTGACAAGATTAGGGCACTCACTTAATATAGCAGCATCTCTCGGGGTGCGATTGCGTGTTTTTGTTGCGCGAACGCTGAGAAGGTCTTCGACCTAACCCGCTGAACTTGAACTGGTTAGAACCAGCGTAGGGAAGAGAATCATTTAATCGGCGTGTTTTATTTCTAGTCCTCCCGTCGTTTCTGAATGCCTCCGGTGATCCAAACCGACTTTTCACGCTGTTTTTCTGCCTTTAATTTTAATCTCAAGAACACCTTGTTTAGCGCGTAGCCTTTGTGCTCCAGCGACGCCTCTTTTTGCACAGCAAAAAGCCGAAGGAGTCGGGGCACAAGGCGAAAGCGCTATTGATACCCTGTTGTTCGCGAGTAGGAAATCGGAGAAAAACATGACTCAAAACACTAAATACACCGCTGAACACAGCGAAATTACCCGCAATCCATTTCCGGCGTCGAAAAAAATCTATATCCCCGGTGAAATCCACGCCGACATCCGCGTGCCGATGCGCGAAATCGAACTGACCAATGGCGAAACCCTAACGGTTTACGATACCTCCGGCCCTTATACCGATCCGAATGCTGAGATTGATTTAACCCAAGGTTTACCGGCGATTCGCCAGGCCTGGATTGCGGCGCGTGACGATGTCGAAGAATATCAAGGTCGTCAGCTTAAAGCGGTCGATAACGGTTATAAACGTGAAACCGATGTGCCTGCTGAATTGTTGGCGGCGGAGCAAGGCTTGAGAAGAACCCCGCTACGTGCCAAAGCAGGCAAAAATGTCACCCAAATGCACTACGCGCGCCAAGGCATTATCACGCCGGAAATGGAGTTTATCGCGATTCGTGAAAACCAACGTCGCCAGGACATCATTGATGCGGAACGCGAAGCACGGCTAAAAGGTGAAAGCTTTGGCGCAAATTTGCCGGAGTTGATTACGCCAGAGTTTGTACGTGACGAAGTCGCCGCCGGACGCGCGGTGATTCCGTGCAATATTAACCACCCCGAATCCGAGCCGATGATTATTGGACGTAACTTTTTGGTCAAAATCAACGCCAATATCGGCAACTCGGCGATTACCTCGTCGATTGCGGAAGAAGTCGAAAAAATGGTCTGGTCAACCCGTTGGGGCGGCGATACAGTGATGGATTTATCCACCGGCAAAAACATTCACGCCACCCGCGATTGGATTATCCGCAATTCGCCGGTGCCGATCGGCACCGTGCCTTTGTATCAAGCGTTGGAAAAGGTCAATGGCATTGCCGAAGACCTGACTTGGGAGGTTTACCGCGACACCTTGATTGAGCAGGCCGAACAAGGCGTGGATTATTTCACCATCCATGCCGGGGTGTTATTGCGTTATGTGCCGATGACCGCTAAACGAGTGACCGGGATTGTGTCGCGCGGTGGCTCCATTATGGCGAAATGGTGTTTGGCGCATCATAAAGAAAACTTCCTTTACACCCACTTTGAAGACATCTGCGAAATCATGAAAGCCTATGATGTCAGCTTCTCGCTGGGTGACGGCTTGCGTCCGGGTTCGATTGCCGATGCCAATGACGAAGCGCAGTTGTCTGAGCTGCAAACCCTGGGTGAACTCACCAAAATCGCCTGGAAACACGACGTGCAAACCATTATCGAAGGCCCCGGCCATGTGCCGATGCACAAAATTAAAGAGAATATGGATTTGCAATTAAAGCTGTGTCACGAAGCACCGTTTTATACGCTTGGCCCATTGACCACGGATATTGCACCGGGTTATGACCATATCACCTCGGGCATAGGCGCGGCGATGATCGGTTGGTACGGCACGGCAATGTTGTGTTATGTGACACCGAAAGAACACTTAGGCTTGCCGAATCGTGAGGACGTCAAAGAAGGCTTAATGGCCTATAAAATCGCCGCCCATGCCGCCGATGTCGCCAAGGGTCACCCGGGTGCGCGTCACCGTGATGACGCGATGAGTAAAGCGCGATTTGAATTCCGCTGGATGGATCAGTTTAATATCGGTCTTGATCCTGAGCGTGCGATGGCCTATCACGATGAAACCCTACCGCGTGATTCGGCCAAAGTGGCGCATTTCTGCTCCATGTGTGGGCCGAAGTTCTGCTCGATGAAAATCAGTCAAGAAGTGCGCGATTACGCCGACCAAATGGGCGTCGATGAAAAGGCGGCGTTGGAAGCGGGCATGGCTGAACAAGCTCGCACCTTCAAAGAACTCGGCAGTGAAATTTCAGTGCCGGTTGATCAGCTTAAAAAGAAAGCCTAAGTCATGACTGATTTGTCCACTTTAAAATCCGTGGGCATTGCAGGTGCAGGCCTGGTGGGTCGGGTGTTGGCGTTGAATTTAATTCAGCGCGGCATTCAGGTCACGCTGTATGAAAAAGATACCGCCACAGCGCCACCCAATGCTGCAGGCTACACCGCGGCCGGCATGCTTGCGCCCTATGCCGAATTGGAACTGATGGATGCCGAACTCTTTCAACTCGGGGTACGCTCAATCGAACTCTGGTCAGGCCTGGTGGATTGGATGGCAGCGCAAGGTTATCCGGTCGATTTTCAACAACGCGGCAGCCTGATTCTGGCACATCAAAATGACCGCGCAGATTTGCAACATTTTATGCGTCAACTGCTGCATAAATTGCCTGCAGGTTATCAAGTGGAACCGCTTAATAATCCACGTATCAGCGAGCTTGAACCAGAACTGGCGCATCATCACCAGGCCTGGTGGTTGCCGAATGAAGGCCAGGTCGATTCCACCCAGTTTTTTGCGCAAAGCGAAACGCTGCTGAAAAACCATCCCTTGGTGACATGGCGTGACAATATCGAGGTTAAACAGCTGTCATCTCGGCAGATTGATGAGCAGACGTTTGACTGGGTATTTGACTGTCGTGGTTTAGGGGCGAAAACGGATATTAAAGATTTGCGCGGGGTGCGTGGCGAGGTGTTTTGGCTGGATGCGCCCGAGGTTCAGCTCAGCCGTCCGGTGCGGTTAATGCACCCGCGTTATCGCATTTATATTGTGCCGCGCGCCCATGGGCGTTATGTGATCGGCGCAAGCGAAATCGAAAGCGAAGACCGCAGTCCGATGTCGGTGCGTTCCAGCTTGGAATTGCTGTCGGCGGTCTATAGCGTACATCCTGGGTTTGCTGAGGCGCGAATTGTCAATCAACTGACCAACTGCCGTCCGGCATTGGGTGATAATTTACCGCGCATTGAACAGCTCGACGGCCTGACGCGAATCAATGGCCTCTATCGCCACGGCTATTTATTTTCGCCCGCGATAATTGAAAAAGCACTGGGCGCTTTTTAATGCTTAATTTTGAATGTTGAGTTTTGAGTTTTCGGCTCTACTCGTTGGTTTTGGTTGACAAGTGGAATCGCGTCATGCCGAGCGCAACGAAGCCATCTCTAGAGATCGCCACGGCCTTCGGCCTCGCGATGACTGAAAGCACTCTAAAATCTGGTTGTATTAAAAAAACAGGTGAAAGATGATTTTACTGATTAACGATCAACCCACAGAAACAGCTGCCAAGGATCTAGCAGGCCTGGTGGTGGAATTAAAAATTAAAGGTGCATTTGCGTTGGCACTCAATGAAAACTTTGTGCCCAAAAGCCAATACGCCGACACGCTTATAAATGAAAACGACCGTATTGAAATCGTCGCGCCCATGCAAGGAGGTTAAAAAATGAACAACAACCAGGCCTGGTTACTCGCGGATCAGGAAATCAACAGTCGTTTATTGATCGGTTCAGCACTTTATCCGTCACCTGACATTATGCGCCAAGCAATTCAAGCCAGTGGTAGCCAAGTGGTGACGGTGTCGATTCGTCGCCAAAATCCTGGCGATCAAAGTGGACAAGCCTTTTGGCAAATTATTCAATCACTGGGTTGTCATATTCTGCCGAACACGGCTGGCTGTCGTAATGCTAAAGAGGCGATTACCACTGCCCACATGGCGCGTGAAATTTTTGGCACAAACTGGATTAAGCTCGAAGTCATTGGCGATGACTATACGTTACAACCCGACCCGTTTGATCTGGTCAAAGCCGCGCAAGCGTTAATCGAAGACGGTTTTGAAGTCTTTCCTTATGCCAGTGATGATCTGGTTTTGTGCCAAAAATTGGTGGATGTCGGTTGTCGTATTGTGATGCCTTGGGCATCGCCAATTGGTTCCGGCAAAGGCATTATGAACCCCTACAATATGGAACTGATTCGTCAACGTCTGCCCAATACCACCCTGATAGTCGATGCCGGTATCGGCAAACCGTCTCACGCGGCGCAAGCATTAGAAATGGGCTTTGATGGCGTATTACTCAACTCCGCCGTCGCCCTTGCCGATGATCCGGTGAAAATGGCCACCGCATTTAAACAGGCGATGGAAGCCGGACGTTTAGGCTTTGAAGCCGGCACTATGCCACAACGCGAATTCGCCAGCGCCTCCACCCCAACCCTGGGCACGCCGTTTTGGCATCAAGATTAATTGCGCTAGCCTAGCGAATTTCGGTTAAAATCAACTTAATCTATTGAAATTAATCCACATTAATCTTGTTTACTAAGAGGTCTTTATGATCATTCAAATCGGCAACATTAAAGGCGGCTGTGGTAAAAGTACCGTCAGCGTCAATCTTGCTGCCCTGCTCGCCAACCTAGGTAAAGATGTCATTATCATTGATGCCGATCGTCAAGCCACCTCATCCAACTGGGTACTCGATCGCAATGAAACCGGGCTTGCCCGAGTCAATCATGTCCAAGTTTTTGATAATATTCGTGACACGGTGAAAGACCTTGGAAAACGCTATGAATATGTGATCGTTGATTCAGCGGGTCAAGATGGTCGCGAATTACGCACCGGTTTAACCGTGGTCGATAGATTACTCATTCCTTTTCGTCCTTCGCAGCCTGATTTAGATGTATTGCCACAACTACAAGAAGTGATTCAACTGTCTAAAGATTACAATCCTAACCTGCAAGTAAGCGCTATTTTAACTCTTGCACCCACCAATCCGTCCGTGCGTGAAATTGAAGAAGCACAGGACTATATCAGCGATTATCAAGACATTCAGCTGTTAAGCAGTATAATAAGAGATCGTAAAGTCTACCGTGATGCCATGGGCCTAGGTAAAGGCGTGGTTGAAATGGACAATGACAAAGCTAAATTCGAAATTAACCAGTTATGGGAGGAACTCCATGGTCACTAAACGCACACCGCGCACGCGTCAAACATCAGCTCGTACTACCGCCGCAAAAGCCGCCGAGGCGAAAATTGAAACTACAACAGAAGCAGAAGTAATCACTCCCGCAACTGAGGCTAAAGATACCGCTGCAGCAAAACCCGCGGCCAAACCAGCGCCAAAAGCTGAGACCAAGCCAGCGCCCAAAAAAGAAGAAGAACCACGTCGCATTTTTTCTTCTCGCCGTGTATGGCCTGACTAATAACTTAACACCTTAAATAACAGGAGTAAGATATGGCTGAAATCACCTTAAAAGGCAATCCAATCCATACCTGTGGCGAATTGCCCGAAGTGGGCTGCGACGCAGCTGATTTTTGTTTGGTAGCAAGCGATTTAAGCGACACCTGCATGGCAGCTGGCACCCCCTTGCTCCTTAATATCTTCCCAAGCATCGACACCGGCGTCTGTGCCGCTTCAGTGCGCCAGTTTAATGCTTTGGCAAGCCAAGTTGGCCAAGCTGAAGTTTGGTGTATTTCTGCCGACTTGCCTTTTGCACAGCAACGTTTTTGCGGCGCTGAAGGACTCGATAAGGTTAAAACGCTATCAAGCTTTCGCAATAGCCAATTTGGTGAAGCCTATGGTTTAACCATTACGGATGGTCCCTTAGCAGGCCTGCTCGCGCGGGCAGTCATAGTTATTGATGCTCAAGGCAGGGTTGCCTATACCGAGCTGGTACCAGAAATTGCTCAAGAGCCTAACTATGATGCGGCCCTTAACGCGCTAAAATCGCTCGTCTAATTCAACTAGTTGCCCATCCCAACCCTGAATGGCTTAAATAGCATTCAGGGTTTTTTATTTTCTAAACAAAATATTTTCCAAATAGAAAAAGTATTTTGTCAAAACAGCTATTTTTTCTTTTGGTGCCGGTCGTTAGAATGAATGCGTTACTAAGAAATATCAAATGATTGCTAAAGGAGTTTTACTATGACCAAATTTAAATCACTGGCTATGGCCACTGCGCTCTTCGCCGTCAGTCCTTGGGCGCTTGCCAATCCAACCACTTACGACATCGACATTCCAGGCATGCACGCTGCCATTAATTTCAAGGTCAATCACCTTGGTTTTAGCTGGTTAACAGGACGTTTTGATACATTTGAGGGTTATTTCATCCACGATGAGACCAATCCAGCCAATGAAAAAGTTGAGGTGCGTATTGATACCCGCAGTGTTAACTCTAACCACGGTGAGCGTGATGAGCACCTGCGCAGTGATGACTTTTTAAACGTTGAACGCTTTCCAGAAGCCAAATTTGTCAGCACCAGCGTAACCAATCAGCCGGATGGCACTAAACTAATTAAAGGCGATTTCACCCTAAATGGCGTAACAAAACCTATTGAAATTGTTGCCAAAAAAATAGGTGAAGGAACGGACCCCTGGGGTGGGCACCGTGCCGGCTTTGAAGGACGCGCAGAATTCAAGATGGCCGATTTTAATTTTAAAATGGATTTAGGCCCAACCTCATCAACCGTCTATTTAGACCTGCATGTTGAAGGAATTAAGCGGGATTAATAATAATCAATTATTAACCCGACTAGAATGACCAAGCCGACCCAGTGATTTTGCTTGAATGCTTTAAAGCAGGCCTGCGGATCACGATGTCGGCTTTGCCATAAATGCCACGCAAATAAGCCGGCAACGAAAAGTAAACTCAACCAAAATGCTACACCCAGCTGCAACCAGATTCCTAACCAAACCAGCAATAGCAGCATGAGACTTTGCAACAAGCCAATCACCAACAAATCATAACGTCCAAATAAAATAGCGGTCGATTTAATCCCAACTTTTAAATCATCTTCACGATCAGTAATGGCATAAAAGGTGTCATAAATTAATGTCCAGACCAAGGTAATCGCAAAGACTAACCAGGCCTGGTAAGGAACGGTCCCTAATACTGCAGCGTACCCCATCGGTACCGCCCAAGCAAAGGCGGCACCCAAAAACATCTGCGGCCAGTAGGTAAAACGTTTGGTAAAGGGATACAAGGTGGCTAATACCAACGCCCCCAGCGACAGTAGGATAGTTAAAGTATTAAGTTGCAGTACCAGGCCAAATCCGACTAAACACAAGCCTGCAAAGAGTATCAATGCCGCCTTAGGTGTGATTAAACCCCTTGCCAGCGGTCGCTGAGCGGTACGCGCCACGGCACCATCCCAATGACGATCAGCATAATCATTGATAACACAACCGGCAGAACGCATTACAATGGCACCTAAAATAAAAACCAGTAATACTAGACCTGGGGGTAAACCCTCTGCTGCCAACCATAGTGCCCACAACGCTGGCCACAACACTAGATAAATCCCAACGGGCTTGTCTAGGCGCATTAATTGAATATAGGGCCCTATCTTGGTATGCAACAAACTAATACTCAAAAATATGCCCCCAGCCTTGTTCTCGCAACCAAACTAATCCCAGGGGATTGGCTTCCGCTTCAAACGTGACTTCATTGTAACGCTCACTATGATGCAGGGTAATTTTTGCCTTATCACGAACCCAAACCGACCGAACTGTCCAACCCATTAAGTGGCTTTGCCCACCATCAAACTCAATGCGCTCCCAACCTTGGCTCGGTAACCAATGGTTCAATTGGTCATAGTCTGCTTGTGTCATAGCACCTCCATTTTTGGGTTCTGCGATTAGGATTTTGCTTTCTTAGTTGGTTTTTGCCAACCTTTGATTGTTACCTGCTTGCTACGACTTAGTGTTAGCTCCGACGCAACCACTGGTTTAGTAATCGTTGAACCCGCCCCAATGGTAGCATCATCACCGATGGTGACGGGGGCGACCAACTGAGTATCCGACCCTACAAATACCCGGTCACCAATAAGGGTTTGGTGTTTATTTGCGCCATCATAGTTACAGGTAATGGTGCCGGCACCGATATTACATTCCTCACCCATTACCGTATCACCAATATAGCTCAAATGATTTACTTTTGAACCCCGTGCAATGCGGGCTTGCTTGGTTTCAACAAAATTGCCAATGCGAACCTCATCAGCCAACTCAGTTCCGGGTCTTAGACGTGCATAGGGACCGACACTGACATGCTTGCCAAGTGTCACACCATCTAGATGACTAAATGGATGAATAATTGTATCGTCACCTAGATTGACATCTTTAAGAATACAATTTGCACCTATCCTAACGCGATGGCCTAAGTGCACGTTACCCTCAAAGACAACATTGGCATCAATCTCAACGTCTTGACCGATACGAACCTGACCACGAATATCAATACGTGATGGATCAATCAGCGTTGCGCCCTGTAACATCAACTCCTTCGCTAAGGAATATTGATACTGTCGTTCTAGGTTAGCTAATTGAATTTTATCGTTAACACCAAGCACTTCCATTTCCATCAGAGGTTGTGTCGTTTGAACCGCAAACCCATCTGCTACAGCTAAAGCAATAATATCGGTCAAATAATACTCACCCTGCGCGTTATTGGATTGCAACTGAGTTAACCAATGCTTTATTTTAGCGCCATTCGCAGCCAAAATACCCGTATTCACCTCGGTCACCTGTAATTGAGCGGGGGAAGCATCTTTTTGCTCGACAATCGCCGTTACCTGGTGATGCTGATCACGTAGTATGCGACCGTAGCCGGTAGGATTGGTAAGATTCAAGGTTAATAAAGCGAGCGGATGCTGATGGTCAATCAAAGAAAGCAAATCCTTTAGCGTTGCGCTAGTAGTAAGCGGCACATCGCCATAAAGCACTAAAAGCGTATCGTCGTCTTGGATATAGGGGATGACTTGTTGCACGGCATGACCCGTACCTAATTGCTCGGCTTGGAGAACAAAATCCACCCCTTGATCCGACATCACCTCTTCGACTAAATGAGACTGATGACCTACAACTGTAAGAATTTGATTGGCTGCAAGATTTTTTGCCCGTTCAATAACATGCTGTAATAAGGGTTTGCCCGCGAGAGGCTGTAAAACCTTCGGCAATGATGAACGCATACGTGTGCCTTTACCCGCAGCCAAAATAACAACTTTTAACGACATAACCTATCTCCAAGACTATTTATTAATCGCACTAGACTAAGGCATCAAATGCGATTAATAAATAGACCAAAAAAATTTATATAAAAAAAGCGCCCTAAGGCGCTTTCTTATCGTTTTTGCGAAACAGCTTTAGGCCATCCCAGTTTTTTGCAAACGCTCACGAAGTTTCGCAAGTGTTTGAATTTGAGCAACGGCTTCAGCTAGTTCAACCTGAGCACGCGCAATGTCAATATCAGATTTAGCGTTCTCCATTGCATCCTCAGCACGCTGTTTAGCTTCTAAAGCTTTCGCTTCATCTAAATCACGAGATCGAATACAGGTATCAGCCAAAACTGTTACAACATGCGGTTGAACCTCAATTGTTCCACTGTTAATAAAGAAACAATCTTGTTCATCGCCACTTCGAACGATAACTTCGCCAGGCTTTAGCTGACTCAAAAACTGGGTATGGAAAGGCAGGATACCTACCTCTCCGTTGGCAGCCTGTGCGAAAAGCATGTCAGCTTTTCCAGAGAAAATCTCACCTTCCGCACTAACGATATCTACTTGCATAGAGACTGCCATGACACATTACCCCTTATATTTCTGAGCTTTCTCAAGTACTTCATCGATGGTACCACAGAACATAAATGCCTGCTCTGGCACATCATCCATTTCGCCACTTAGAATCATCTTAAAGCCGCGAATGGTTTCAGCAAGAGGAACATAACGACCATCTTCACCCGTAAACACTTTCGCTACGAAATAAGGCTGTGAGAAGAAACGCTGCATCTTACGAGCACGCGCTACAAGCGCACGGTCTTCTTCTGAAAGTTCATCCATACCCAAAATAGCAATGATGTCTTTCAATTCCTTATAACGCTGCAGCGTCTGCTGAACACCGTTAGCAACATTGTAATGCTCTTCACCAACGACCAACGGATCTAATTGACGTGAAGTCGAATCCAATGGGTCGATAGCAGGATAAATACCTGTTTCAGCGATCGAACGGTTAAGTACTACCGTTGCATCCAAGTGAGCAAACGTTGTAGCTGGTGACGGATCAGTTAAGTCGTCAGCAGGAACATATACTGCCTGGATAGAGGTAATAGATCCGGTTTTAGTAGAGGTAATACGCTCTTGAACCTGACCCATTTCTTCAGCCAAAGTTGGCTGATAACCTACCGCAGAAGGCATACGACCTAACAAAGCCGATACTTCAGTACCCGCTAGCGTGTAACGATAGATGTTATCAACGAAGAACAATACGTCACGGCCTTCATCCCGGAAGAATTCAGCCATAGTGAGACCAGTCAAGGCAACACGTAAACGGTTACCTGGTGGCTCATTCATCTGTCCATAAACAAGGGCAACCTTATCAAGTACGCCACCTTCGTTCATTTCATGATAGAAGTCGTTACCTTCACGAGTACGCTCACCTACACCAGCAAATACTGAGTAACCTGAGTGCTCGATTGCGATGTTACGAATTAATTCCATCATGTTAACGGTTTTACCTACACCTGCACCACCAAATAAACCAACTTTACCACCCTTAGCGAATGGACAAATTAGGTCGATAACCTTAACACCCGTTTCTAAAAGTTCTTGCGACGCTGCAAGCTCTTCAAACTTAGGTGCTTTACGGTGAATTGGTGCACGATCTGCAGTTTCAACTGCACCAGCGTTGTCGATAGCATTACCTAATACGTCGAAAATACGACCTAGGGTTGCTTTACCAACTGGAACGGTAATTGCCGAACCAGTACCCGTTACTTTCATACCACGTTTTAGACCGTCTGATGAACCCATCGCGATAGCACGTACTACGCCATCACCGATTTGCTGCTGGACTTCAAGAGTTAAACCCTTGTCGTCAACAATTAGCGCATCATGAACTTTAGGTAACGCAGCACCACTAAACTCGACGTCGATGACCGGGCCGATAATTTGTACTATTTTTCCACTCATGATAATTAAACCTTTTTTTCGTAATACGAACTTAAACCGCAGAGGCACCCGCAACAATTTCAGATAGCTCTTGCGTAATCGCAGCCTGACGGGCCTTGTTGTATGCAAGTTGCAATTCTTTAATCATTTTACCTGCGTTATCAGATGCGCTCTTCATGGCAACCATGCGCGCAGACTGTTCACAGGCCACATTTTCAACAACCGCACCATAGACAGTACTTTCGATGTAACGCACCATAAGCGTGTCTAATGCTTCCTTTGCATCTGGCTCGTAAAGGTAATCCCAGTAAGCTGGTTCACCTGCATCTCTTGCCGCATTGTTTTGCAAAGGAATCAGTTGTTGAAATGTTGGAACTTGTGTCATTGCTGATTCAAACTGGTTTGATGCAACAAATACTGCATCAATTTGCCCCTGTTCAAAACGATCAAGCATAACCTTTACTGTTCCAACTAAATCACCAATATGAGGCGTGTCACCTAGGTCAACTTTAGTAGCAACAACATTACCACCATAGTGACGGAAAAAGGTTTGTGCTTTCTTACCGATGATCGCAAGATCAATTTCAACATTGTCTTGCTGCCAGGCTTGAACTTTCTTTAACGTTCTACGGAATAGGTTAGTATTCAAACCACCACATAGACCACGATCAGATGAAACTACGATTAAACCAATACGCTTCACAGGACGTTCAAGAGTATAAGGATGCTTATACTCATGATGTGCCTTTGAAACGTGTTCAATTACGCGTTTTACCTTCTCAACATAGGGACGAGTCGCCGTCATGCGGGCTTGCGCTTTACGCATTTTAGACGCCGCCACCATTTCCATGGCTTTGGTGATTTTTTGGGTATTCTTTACCGACGCAATTTGCGTCCGTATTTCTTTACTACCGCCTGCCATGGTCAAACCCCCTTAGTAAACGCCGGTTGCTTTGAATGACTCGATCGCTGCTTTAACACCAGCAATAATCTCATCGTTCCAGTCACCTTTAACGTTGATTTTAGCTACTAAGTCTGCACACTCAGAATTAATGTAGGAATGAAGAGCAGCTTCAAATGCACCGATCTTATCAACTTCTACATCATCTAAATAACCTTCGTTAGCGGCATAAAGAGAGGTTGCCATTTCAGCAATAGTTAATGGTGAATACTGTTTCTGCTTCATCAACTCAGTTACACGCTTACCACGCTCAAGCTGTGCTTTAGTCGCAGCATCAAGATCTGATGCAAACTGAGCAAAAGCGGCTAGTTCACGATACTGTGCCAAGTCAAGACGAATACCACCACCCAACTTCTTGATTGCCTTAGTTTGAGCTGCACCACCTACGCGCGATACTGACAAACCAGCGTTGATAGCAGGACGGATACCCTTAGCAAATAGACCTGTTTCCAAGAAGATCTGACCATCTGTAATCGAGATTACGTTGGTAGGTACGAATGCAGAAACGTCACCCGCTTGTGTTTCGATAATAGGTAATGCAGTCAATGAACCGGTTTTACCTTTAACTTCACCATTGGTGAATTTTTCAACATAGTCTTCACTAACACGAGCTGCACGCTCAAGTAAACGAGAATGGAGATAGAAAACGTCACCTGGGAAAGCTTCACGACCTGGTGGACGACGTAATAACAATGAGATCTGACGGTAAGCTTGCGCTTGTTTAGTCAAATCATCATAGATAATCAACGCATCTTCACCACGGTCACGGAAGTATTCACCCATAGCACAACCAGCGTAAGCGGCTAAGAATACCAATGATGCAGGATCAGACGCATTCGCTGCTACAACAACTGTGTTTTCCATAGCGCCATACTGTTCAAGCTTACGAACAATGTTGTTTACAGTAGAGGCTTTTTGGCCCATCGCTACGTATACACACTTGATGCCCGTGTCTTTTTGGCTGATTACCGCATCGATTGCGATAGCGGTTTTACCTGTCTGACGGTCACCGATGATTAACTCACGCTGACCACGACCAACTGGGATCATAGAGTCAATTGACTTGATACCGGTCATCATAGGTTGATCAACGGATTTACGATCGATTACACCAGGAGCGATACGCTCAATAGGTGAAGTTAGTTTTGTGTTAATTGGACCTTTGCCATCGATAGGACGACCTAAGCCGTCAACAACACGACCAAGCATTTCTGGACCAACTGGTACTTCAAGGATACGGCCTGTACAGGTTACCTTGTCACCTTCTGAGATGTGTTCATATTCACCCAGGATAACAACACCTACTGAGTCACGCTCAAGGTTAAGTGCCATACCAAAGGTTTGTTCATCAAACTGAACCATCTCACCATACATTACATCTGACACGCCATGAATAAGCGCAATACCGTCAGCGATACTGACGACTGTGCCTTCACTGCCAGACTCTGCAGTCACTTTAAAACCAGCGATGCGGTCTTTAATTAAGTCACTGATTTCAGAGGGATTCAATTGCATGTGTCTTCCTCTCAATTAATGGGCGATTGCTGCGCCAAGTTTCTGGATCTGTGTAACTGCGGTGTTTTCAACCACCCAGTCACCCACTTTAATTCGTACGCCGGCAATTAATGCACTGTCAGTGGAATATTCCACATCAACTTCAGCGCCAAATTTAGAATTTAGAGCAGCACTTAATTTGCTTTTTTGTTCGTCGGATAATTCCATTGCAGAAGCAATAGACGCTTTGATACGTTTTTCTTCAGAAGCTTTTAATTCTTCAAAAAGCTTTGAAACAAATGAAAGTGTATTTAAGCGACCCTGCTCAGCTAAGACATTAAGAAAGTTCTTAACTGCATCGGTAGCACTGGCTGCACCCAAAAGACCTAAAAACACATCAAGTTTTTGCTCTTTTGAATGTGCAGGATTGGCCAAAAATTTGGCCATATCATCGTTTTTTGTAATAGCGGCTAAATCAGCTAACACATCAGACCAGCTTTGCAATGCATTCTGCTCTTTAGCATAACTAAACGCAGCTTCTGCATAGGGACGAGCGATGGTGATTAATTCTGCCATATCAAATATCCCTTAGATCTGTTTTACTAGGGCGTCAAGCATCTCGTTATGAGCTTTTGCATCGACTTCCTTGTGCAAGATTTTCTCTGCACCTGAAACTACTAAGGCTGCAACTTCTTTACGTAGTTGCTCTCTGGCACGACTAATTTCTTGCTCAATATCGGCTTGGGCGGCCGCTTTAATGCGTTCAGCTTCTTCTGCTGCTTTAACCTTAGCGTCTTCGACGATTTCGGTACTGCGTTTTTCAGCTTGGCTCAACACATTTTGAGCTTGTAACTTAGCGTCTTTTAGCACTTCTTTAGCGCGCTTTTCAGCTAGTTCAAGCTCATGCTTGCCTTTTTCTGCCGCTGAAAGACCGTCAGCAATACGCTTTTGACGATCTTCTAGTAGCTTAGACATTGGCCCCCACAGCACCTTATTCACAAACCAAATCAATAACACGAAGGAAATGATTTGAATGATTACGGTTGCATTAATATTCACAGTGGTTACCTCGTCATTCGTTGATAATAGTTACAATTAAGCTCGGAGCTAATTAAGCACCGATAGCTGCTTGCATTGCACCAACGAATGGGTTAGCGAACAAGAACCACATCGCGAAGGCTAGGATGATGAACGGGAAAGATTCCATCAAACCAGCGAAGATGAACATGTTAGTCATTAATGCTGGACGCATTTCTGGTTGACGTGCAATACCTTCTAGAGTTTTAGAACAGATTAGACCCCAACCGATTGCTGAACCCAGACCTGCTGCTGCCAAAATAACCCCAACACCAATTGCAGTGGCGGCGTAAATGTCGGCAATCATCATTGCTGTTACTTCCATTGACTTTCTCCTAAGTTTTTTACAGTTAAAGTTAAAAAAGCTTTTTACCAAAAGGTAGGTGCGCTTAAACCCTGAGGGGTCATAGACCCCGACTTCTTTACCTATCGCTCTTAGTGCGCTTCGTCATGCGCCATAGAGAGATAAACAATCGTTAATACCATGAAGATGAATGCTTGCAAGGTAATAATTAAGATATGGAAGATCGCCCAGCCTAAATCAAGAATGGCTTGCAACGGCGCCCAGAAAAGTGCGGCTGCACCGACGGCCATCGTGCCACCAATCAAGGCGATCAACATAAATACGAGTTCACCCGCGAAAATGTTACCGAACAAACGCAGTGCCAATGAGATAGGCTTAGCAATTTCTTCAATGAATGTCATCACGATGTTTACAGGAATTAAGAACTTACCAAATGGGTGGAACAAGAATACCTTCATGTAGCCCACAAAGCCTTTAAATTTAACGTTGTAGTAAATTACCAATGCGAACACTACTAGCGCTAACGCTAAGGTCGTATTTAGGTCAGTGGTAGGTACAATTTTAAGATAGGCGTCTGGATTACCTGTCACAATTTGGAATAAATATGGGAATAGATCGATTGGGATCAGGTCCATAAAGTTCATTAACCAAACCCACAAGAAAATGGTCAGTGCCAATGGAACAATTAATGGATTACGATAGGGGAATGACTCTCTCACCGTTTTATCAACAAAATCTAGAATAGATTCAATAAAGTTTTGTAATCCACCTGGAACACCTGTTTCAAGACGACGACCAACATAGGCCGCCACCCCGATAATAAGCATGCCCAACATGGCACTCACTATAATGGTATCTAAATGGAAGGTCCAAAATCCACTTCCGACATAGTTGTTTTGCAAGTGGTGTTGTATATACTCAACACTGCTCGGTTTTTCAGCACTCAAGAGTCTTCTCCTTAGTCAGTCAAACGACGCTTACCCGCAAGATTGAAAATTTGACCTACTGTCATCGCAATAAATGTAATGACAACAGGTAAAGCCTCGAACTTGAAGAGCGCCAGCCCAATAATAAATAACGCAGCTAACAGCACAAACCGTATCACTGCACTCATATATAAAACTAACATGCCGGTTTTGGGATCAGTCTCTGAGCGCTGATTGGCAATTCTAAACGTCGTAGTTAGCATTAATACGTTTGCTAACCCAATCAACATGCCATAAATTGCTGAGCCCGCTTGACCCCAAAACGCGAAAATCAATACGACAACAACCCCAATACCTAGTTGTATTAACAGGCTTCTTTGTGAACCCTTAGCCATTGTTAACATCTTTGGTGGATTGTTTGTCCATTCTGTTAACCATGTGTTGCACTTTTCGTGCTCCACCGATCATCCCAAGCACCCCACAAATAAGCATAAAGATTGGCGTAGTGCTTAGCAGGTAATCAATAAAGTAGCCAACAATAAAACCAGAAATAATCATGGCGGTAAACATTTGGCCTGAGCCAATCATCAAAAAATTGAAACCTTGCTTCGGCTTGTCTTTGTTTACTTGTGCGCTATTCGATACCGCGTTTTGCTCTTGATCATTCATGCACTTTATTTTCACTGGTTATTGGCAAAGCCTGCACATATTAAACCTTTCAAGATTTAATTGCTAGTATTTCGTTATCTCAATAGCAACTCAATCTAAGCCTATTTTAGTCAACTTGCTAGATTCTGCGTTTTTAGTTAATTAGGCCACTAGGTTTTGTGCCTTAAACTCAAACAATTAGTTTAAAAATTTATTTTATTCGACCCAATAAATGCTGCAGCTCTTCAAGATCGCTATAGATGATTTCCATTTTGCCGCGTCCGCTCGCATGATGCTTGATTTTAACCTTTGCACCTAACTGCTCGGCAAGCTGTTGTTCTAACGCGCTAATATTCGGATCAATAGTTCGAACAGGCGAGTCTTGTACTGTAACTTCAACGCCGACCGTGTCACGCTGTTGAATAGCCTGTTCAATTTGACGCACCGACCAGCCTTCATCAATAGCCTGCTGTGCTAATTGCACCTGATCAGACCCCTCCAAGGTTAGCAGGGCACGCACATGGCCCATACTTAACAGCCCATCTTGCAACCAGTCCTGCAACAATTCTGGCAGCTTCAGCAAACGCAGTAAATTCGTTACGGCACTGCGTGAGCGCCCGACGGCCTCGGCCACTTCTTGATGCGTTAGTTCAAATTCGGTTAATAATCGTGCCAGCGCTTGGGCTTCTTCTAGCGGATTTAAATCTTTCCGCTGAATATTTTCAATCAGCGCCATGGCCAGTGCTTGCTGATCTTCAAGTTCACGAATCACTGCTGGAACCTGACTTAAGCCGGCTAACTGCGCAGCGCGCCAACGACGCTCTCCCGCAATCAGCTCATATTGCTGCTCGGCGACTAAACGCACAATCACCGGCTGAACCAAACCTTGTGCTTTAATCGAATCGGCTAACTCCTCTAGCGCGTCTTGATCAAAATGTTGCCGAGGTTGATAACGCCCTACTTGTATTGAGGTCACATCCAGCATCGCCATATCCCAATCTTTTGATCGATTTAGGCTTGTGGGCTTAGTTGCCATCAATACATCGAGCCCCTTACCCAATCCTGAATGCCGTTTTGCCGCCATCAACTTATTCCTTTAAAACTTGAGTTTGCGTGCTAATTCATTAGCCAGCGCTAAATAGGCCATCGCACCGGTTGAATTCGCATCATAGTCTAATATGGATTCCCCATAACTAGGCGCTTCTGCTAAACGGATATTACGCGGAATGATCGTTTGCAGGACTTTTAAACCAAAATGCGCAACCAGTTGATTTGATACATCATTGGCTAAATTATTACGTCTATCGTGCATAGTGCGCAATAAACCATCAATCGCCAAACTCGGATTTAAATCTGCCTGCACTTTACTGACGGTATTCATCAGTGCACTCAAACCTTCAAGCGCAAAATACTCGCATTGCACTGGCACCAATAAGCCATCCGCCGCAGCCAATCCACTCAGGGTCAACATATTCAAACTCGGTGGACAATCAATTAACACCACATCATACTCATCCACACAGCTGGCGATAGCCTGCTTTAATGCCAGCGCTCCCTGATCTTGGTTAAGCAGTTCAATTTCGGCTGCGGTTAAATCGCCTTGCGCCGGAATGACATCCAGGCCTGCTTGTTCGGCTCGCAGACGCACTTGATGACAACTGACACCCCCGACTAATAAATCGTAGGCGCTATAAGCCAAATCGCCGCGCTCAAAACCCAATGCAACCGTGGCATTGCCTTGCGGATCTAAATCGATCATCAGCACACGTTTTTTAAGCTTTGCTAGGCCTGCGGCTAAATTAACGCTGGTAGTGGTTTTACCCACCCCGCCTTTTTGATTAACTACTGCGATAACTCTTGCCATTAATGTGCTTCCTGCTTGGTTAATCGAACGAGATAACGCGCGGCGTCTAATTCAGGTACCGCTAATGACCAGGCCTGGTGAACATAACCTGCCGGCACCTCTTGCAATTCATCTTGTAAGGCTTGCGACTTCATCGACCATAAATGGCCATCTGGTGCTAACAAGCCTTGAGTTAGGCTGGCAAAGTTACCTAAAGCAGTAAAGGCTCTCGAAATAATGGCGTGATACTGGTGTTCATGCTCCTCAATTCGCTCATGGCACACGGTGACATTATCCAATCCCAGCTGCCCTTTTGCTTGCACTAAAAAACGGGTTTTTTTATGGTTACTGTCTAAGAGACGAATCGGCAAATCAGGCATAACAATGGCTAAAGGAATGCCGGGTAAGCCCGCACCCGTGCCGACATCCAGCAAATCCCTGATACCTTCGGCCCGTAAAACCGGTGCGACAGCTAAACTATCAAACACATGTTTTACCAGCATCTCATCAGGATCACGAATAGCGCTCAGATTATAAACGCGATTCCACTTATCCATCAATTGCACATAATCCAATAGCTGGCGATGCATCTTAGGCGTTAGCGCTAATTGCAACTGCGCGGCGGCTTGGGTTAAGCGTTGTTCAGCACTCATTCAATTGCCGCCAACCCAGCCTGTTTAGCAGCCACCTCAGCGCGGTGCTTTTTCATAAAAATCAGTAACAGTGAAATCGCCGCCGGCGTGATGCCGGAAATACGTGACGCCATACCAATAGTCGCGGGTTTATGCTGACGCAGTTTTTGTTTAACCTCATTCGATAAACCCGAAATTCGTTCTAAATCCAAGTCCTCAGGAATAGGCGTATTCTGCTCACGGCTGGTTTTTTCAATTTCTTGCAATTGGCGTTCAATATAACCGGCATACTTGGCTTCAATTTCAATTTGTTCAACGACATCAGACGCCACCACTTGATCACCAAACACACTGAGTTCAGCTAGGGCTTGATAGGTCACCCCAGGGCGACGCAATAAATCAAACAGCGTGTGTTCTTTGCTCAGCGGTAAATTCATCAAGGCTTCGGCTTGTTTCGCTTCTGGATGGGCAGGGTGAATCCACACCTCTTTTAAACGCTGAGTTTCAAGCTCTAACGCATTGAGTTTTTGCTCATAGGCCGCCCAACGAACATCATCGACTAAACCAAATGCCCGGCCTATTTCGGTTAAGCGCTGGTCGGCATTGTCTTCGCGCAACAATAGACGGTATTCCGCGCGCGAAGTAAACATACGATAGGGTTCTTGCGTTCCCAGCGTAATCAGGTCATCAACCAACACCCCTAGATAGGCTTGATCGCGCCGTGGATACCATAACGCCTTATCTTGTGCCGCTAAGCCGGCATTCAGGCCTGCTAGTAAGCCCTGCGCGCCAGCCTCTTCATAACCGGTGGTGCCGTTAATTTGACCGGCAAAAAACAACCCCTTAATCGCTTGGGTTTCGAGAGTAGGCTTTAGACCACGGGGATCAAAATAATCATACTCAATGGCATAGCCAGGACGCATAATCAACGCATTCTCAAGTCCAACCATTGAACGCACAATCTTCACCTGGGTTTCAAAAGGCAAACTAGTTGAGATGCCATTAGGATATAACTCTGTTGTGGATAAGCCTTCTGGCTCAATAAACACCTGATGCGATGTTTTATCGGCAAAGCGCATCACCTTATCTTCAATAGACGGACAATAGCGTGGCCCCACCCCTTCAATCACGCCAGCATACATCGGTGACTGATCGAGCGAACCGCGTATCACGTCATGCGTGTGTTCGTTGGTATGAGTAATGTAGCAAGGAATTTGTTTGGGATGCATCGCGCGCGAACCCAAATAAGAAAACACCGGCGCAGGGTCATCGCCCGCCTGGACTTGCAACTGGCTAAAGTCCACCGTTCTGGCATCAATACGCGGCGGCGTGCCGGTTTTTAAACGACCGACCGGCAAACTGAGCTCTCGTAACTTAGCGGCAAGGCGATTCGCCGGTGCATCACCGGCGCGACCACCTTCATAGTTTTGCAAGCCTATATGGATTCGACCCGCTAAAAACGTACCCGCTGTAAGCACCACTTGTCGCGCATAGAAGTTAAGATTCATTTTAGTAACCACGCCAACAACCTGCTCACCTTCGAGCAATAGATCCTCGACTGGTTGTTGAAACAAGGTCAGGTTAGGTTGCTGCTGCAAACGTGACAAGATAGCCTGCTTGTAGAGTAGCCGGTCCGCTTGCGCTCTCGTAGCACGCACGGCAGGCCCTTTCGACGAGTTGAGCGTCCGAAACTGAATACCGCCTTCATCGATCGCCAAAGCCATCGCACCACCCAGTGCATCAATTTCTTTAACCAAATGGCCTTTACCTATGCCGCCGATGGCAGGGTTACAGGACATGGCCCCAAGCGTATCAATATTATGAGTAAGCAACAGTGTTTTGACCCCCATGCGCGCCGCCGCCAAAGCTGCTTCGGTACCTGCATGACCGCCGCCCACTACAATCACATCAAAGTGCGTCATTGCCTTATCCATTTGCCCACTCACTCATAGCATCAAGCTAGTATTCGATTAAAGCCGTTATTTTATCACAAAGGGGGCTAGACCCAAGTTTTGGATGTAAAGCGTAGAAAAGCAGACACAGCGTGGGTCATTTGAGTTTAATATAATCAAGTAAATAAAAGATTGGCAGGCATATTTGGAGTCATTATGCGTCGATTAAAAATCAGTTTATTGGCAGGGGTTGCGCTGGCGACTTTGACGGCATGTCAATTAGTGGATACACCGAAAAACTATGGGTTGCAAGCGCCCCTTCAACTAACCCTATTAGCCGATTTACACTTTGCACCTGGAACACTGCGGTTTGTCTTTCAGGACGGTGAAGGCTATAACGGTCGCCAATTTAACCATTGGCGTGAACACTGCCGGATAGAACTGCGCTATCTGTCCGATACGCCGCAAACCCTTTCGGCAGGGCAATATAAAATTGAGCGTATTCAGTTTGGCAGCGAACAGGTTGCCAATTTGGAACAGGGCTGGCTAAAAACCAGCGACGGGGCCAACGATAACCCGCCTAAAATAATGGAGTTAGTCCACTTTTATAGCGCCGACGATCAAGATTTTTATCGGCTAACCTGTGCGAGCGCACTTAGTGATGGCAGCACGGCGGACTACCCTTATTTTATGCGCCCGAATCCACAGCGGATCCAAGAAATTTTAGGTGATTGGGCGCGGCTTAATTGAGCGGCCGGGTTTTTCGTCCAACGGTTTATCCGGCCAGCGATGGCGTGGATAACGGCCTTTCATATCTTTAATCACCTCAAAATAGGAGTTGCGCCAAAAGTGAGCTAAGTCAGCGGTGGTTTGAATCGGCCGCCGTGCCGGTGACAGAAGCTCAAATGTCAAGCTAACCTGCCCCCAGGCCAATTGCGGTGAACTTAACTCGCCAAATACCTCTTGCAGTTGGAGCGATACTTTGGCAATTTTTGGCTGACTATAATCGATGGCGACTTTTTTATCGCTTGGAGCATGGTAAAACCGAGGGCTTCGCTCTCCAACACTTGCTGTTGATCATAATCTAACAAACTGTGCATTATCGCCACCATATCTAACTTTTGCAGTTCTTTAATGCGGCTGATGCCCGATAAATAAGGCGCTAACCAGCGGTCGATATTGGCCGACAACCAGGCCTGGTCGTAACTTGGCCAGTCGGCGTTCGCGGTCTGACTTAAATCCGCCAACCAACGTAATCGCGTTAAATAGTCTTGCGCCGCGTCAGTCCACGGCAATAAATCCAAATGGTTGGCCAACACCGCCAATAACGCGGTTTGAAACTCGCTCGGTTTAATGGCGTCGGTCGGTTTTTCGCTTAATACCAACTTGCCTAAACGGCGCTGCTCGCTGGCGATTAATTCGCGTTTTTTGGCATCAAAACGCAACCCGATATGGCGTTCTATCTGTGCTGAAAAGGTGTGTTCAATGCTCGCTAAATCTAACGGCGCCGCCAGATAAATACGCCCTTCTTGGCGCTGGCCGTCGAGATTCGCAATCGCCAACCAGGCCTGCTGACCTAACGGATCTTCATTTTTTAATAACGCGCCTTTGCCATTAGATAACACATAACGCGGCTCATCACCTTTGCGTCGCTGCGCAATACGGTCGGGGAAGGCTAAAGCAACTAGCGCGCCGCTTTCGGTTTCGATTTGCGCCAAACTTAGCAGTTTTGGTGCTGATAAGCGGAGTTGTTTACGCCAACTGTCAGCATTTTTTAATGCCTGCTCAATGGCGGCGATTTGAATGACGTAATCCTGTTTGGCTTGTTTAGGGTTTTGCCGATACGCCTGCAATACCATTAAGCGTTTAATTAAATCCGCCGACGGCTCATTGCGTAAAATATCGCCCTCCGCCAAGAGTGCGGCAATATCCAACGCCAGCGTTTGCTGTTCGACTGATGGGTTTTGGACACTTAACAACATTCGCGCTAAACGCGCATTCAGCCCCAAGCCTTGCGCCGCCTGACCCAGCTCAGTCAAACTGCCCGCTGAAGTTATGAGTTGCAACTGTTCCAATAGGCTTTTCGCCGCAGCATAGTGTGCAGGCGGCGGTGAGGTCAGCCAGCGTAATTCGGCCGGTGAGTTCACCCCCCATAACGCCAACTCCAAACACATATCTGACAAATCACTTTGCGTGATCTCTTCGGCCTCAAATTCTGCCATCTGTTGTTGCTGCGACGCCGACCATAAGCGATAACACACCCCGGGCATCACCCGACCGGCACGGCCTTTACGCTGCTCGGCGGCGGCTTGCGAAATCCGTTGCGTCACCAAACGGGTCATGCCGCTGGACACATCATACACCGCTTTTCGCGCCCAGCCCGAATCGACGACGGCATCAATGCCATCAATGGTTAAACTGGTTTCGGCAATATTGGTCGCCAATATAATTTTGCGTCGGCCTTGCGGATCCGATACCAGCGCGATTTCTTGCTGATCGGTGGATAATTGACCATATAGCGGACACAGCACCAGGCCTGGTGCAAGCGGATCTTGCAATAAAGCCTGCAGGCGTTTAATTTCCGCTTGCCCCGGCAAAAACACCAACACATCTTTACGGCTGGTTTTGAGCGCTTGGTTAATCAGCTGTTTTAGCGATGGCAACCAGTCGTTCGGATGACTGGATGTCAGTGCCTGTGGAAGATAATGGGTTTCGACCGGAAAACTGCGACCTTCGGATTTTAGGATGGGTGCTTTATTTAAAAACGCACTCACTTGATCTGTGTCAATCGTCGCCGACATGACCAAGAGTTTTAAATCATCGCGCAAGGCCGACTGCACCTCTAAACACAAGGTGAGTGCCAAATCGGCATGAATCGAACGCTCGTGAAACTCATCAAAAATCACCAACGCCACATCCGACAATTCAGGATCGGACTGCACACGGCGCGTTAAAATGCCCTCGGTCACAATTTCCAATCGGGTATGCGCCGACACCTTGCGCTCATTCCGAATCTGATAACCAATGGTTTGCCCCACCTGTTCGCCCAATAACGCCGCTAAATAATTCGCAATCGAACGCACCGCCAATCGGCGCGGCTCCAGCATGACAATTTTCTTGCCGGCTAACCAATCGGCTTTTAATAACGCCAACGGCACGGCGGTGGATTTACCCGCCCCCGGTTCGGCCTGCAACACCAGGCCTGGTGCTTGCGCCAAAGTCGCAACAATCTGCGCTAAAAGCGGGCTTATAGGTAACAGCTTACTGCCCCACGCCTATTTCTGAAAAACGCAACTCGACATCGGCCACATTATCACTGTGTAAGCCCACCCAAATCGCATAGTCACCTGATAGGGGTTGAGTAAACACCAGTGCGGGATCCAAGGCTAAACCTGGATAGTCATCGTTGCAATGCCATTGACCGCTCGGATCTCGCACAATTAAAGTGGTATCGGTTAGCCCGCCCAACACATAAATAGATAAATCAAACTGACCCGCACGATAATTTAACGTCACATCCGGACGGCTGGCATTGACATAGCCTAAACATTGCCATTGCGTGATCACACTCACGTCCTGATCACCACCGGCTTGTAGCGTCACCACCGTTGGATCAGGTGCAAAATCAGCCGCCAACTCAACATATTCATATAAAGGTGACGCAGCATAATTTAGCAGGCCTGCTAATCCTGTAGCATCCGAGCCAGTTGGTTGTGAATGTGCCGTTTCAGTATCGAGCGCCCAACCCATTAAATTAGCCGCTAAATCAACTAGTGCCATCGCATCTTCAACAGGTAAGAAATCCTCGCCATTAATCTTGACCTGACCCTGTTCAACGGCTAGAGCAAGCGCCAAATCGCTGCCCGTTTGCTGCAGATAATTCTGAGCCACCATCTCGGCGATACTGACATCAAGTTGCGCTGTAATCTCTGTTTCATCGGCATTGAAAGGCCAAAAGCTTAACGCTAAACGATCCAACATCGGACGCGTCATGCCTGCCGTGAGGTTTAAGCGAATATTTTGAGTCAGTGCCTCACTTAGATTAGTTAAACCATCCCAATCTAATGCCACATTAGGCTGGTAGCCCAACAACATCTTAGCCGTTAAGTGTTCTGTGTCCGTCAAGCGCAGACGCAATTCATCGAGATGGAAACTCGGCCCCGCTGCGAGCAAGCGCTGAACCGCATTTATAAGCGCTTGTTCGTCCAACTTATCTAACTGTTGCACCGCCAGCATTAAATCTTGATAAGCTTGCCAGTCCAAATCACGTAACGCCATCACTATGCTAGCGCCTGCGAAGTCAAACACCGTGTCATCGGTCGTTAAGGCTGTTGGGCCAAGCTCATAACGCACCTGGGTATCGAGTTTGTTATTGACAACCTTAGAATCGCCCACAAGCTGAATTTTTTGAATGCTTAATTTATCCGCATCATCAGCAAAGCGCACTTCGCCCACTCGCGCGGCAATATCGCCCAACCACAAATAAGGCGCCGCACGGGTTAAATCATGTTGATACTGAATGTCATCAAGCTGAATACTCAAATCCTCTTGCGCCATATCCATGTGAAGCATCGCTAGACGCCCATCTGCCGTCATCTGAGTGAGGTCATCAGCAAACCGCAACTTAAGCTGGCCCCCCTCCCAGACTAAATTGGCCGATTCTTGGCTGTCAGGATCAATTAAGCGACCGCGATAATCAATCAACCTCGCTTGCACAACGAGTTCACCGTTGAGTGCAGCATAGGCCTGAATAGCCATTAAAGGGCGCTGCCCTGGGTATTGGGGTAAATAAGGACGCAAACTGGCTGGCAATGGAATGTCATAATGGGTGCTGGCGAGACCCAAACCGGAGGGCGTCACCGAACGACCTAACCAAGGGCCTTGTTTAACCGGCAACTGACCTTGCAAAGCAATACCCTGTCCATCAGGCCTTAATTCAAGAAACAAGCTATAAGCCGGCGAATCAACGGTGGGCTGCCAAACAAGATCATAATGCAACTGCCCTTGCAGCAGGCCTGGTTGATAGTCAAAGCGATTCACTCGCACATCATCTCGGGCAATCAGTTGCGCTTCATAAGCAAGAACCTGTTTTTTGACACCCTGGCCAATCCAGCCACTAGCCGCAAAAAAACCGATTATGCTTATTACGACTAAACCTAGCCCCGCTATCAGCGGTAATTTTACGCGCGTCATACGCCATCCTTAATTTTTGACCAAAATAGCATTATCATAATTTGTAGTTAAAAAAGATAGCCAGGCGCACTTAAATTTTACCCACCCTCAAACCAGGATAGCTTAATGTTTCATCACACCGAACAACTCGAAGCAGGACAAATTTATCAGTATCTGGTTGACGCCATTCTACCGCGGCCCATTGCATGGGTTAGCACTCTTAATGCTGAAGGTATTGCCAACCTCGCCCCCTATTCATTTTTTACCGTTGCCAGCGTGAATCCGCCGATTCTGGCAATCAGCCATATTGCACCGCGCCAACACCACGCCAAAGACACCCTGGCCAATCTTCAAGCCCATCCAGAATGCGTGGTCAATATTGTCAGCGCAGACCTCGCCGAACAGATGAATGCCACCTGTGCCAATCTAGCCAATGACATCAATGAATTTGAAGTCGCACAGGTCACGGCCATCGCCAGCCAGCAAGTTCGCCCACCCAGTGTCGCTGCCGCTAAGGTTCGCTATGAGTGTCGCCTAAACAGCATTCAAACTCTGTCCAAT
The DNA here is from genome assembly GCF_000227665.2 of Thiomicrospira aerophila AL3. Classification (NCBI taxonomy): domain Bacteria; kingdom Pseudomonadati; phylum Pseudomonadota; class Gammaproteobacteria; order Thiotrichales; family Piscirickettsiaceae; genus Thiomicrospira; species Thiomicrospira aerophila. The sequence continues at coordinate 2,079,138 of NZ_CP007030.1, forward strand.
GCACCGGCGGGGGGCAGCTTAATCTTATTAGATGTCGTCGGCATTTTTTTAGCTGAAGAGGTGATCAACCAGGAGGGCAAGATTGATGGCACACGACTTGATGCCATCGGCAAATTAGGTGGTGACGATTACAGCTATACCCGTGACACTTTTGCGATGCCACGACCTTAAAACAAACGTCAGCTTTAAACTACTGCCGCACTAAACGCGGCATCACCGCTTCGCTTTGAAAGTTACTACGAAACGGATTAATATCCAAGCCGCCACGACGGACATAACGCGCGTACACCGTTAGTGCGTCTGGCTGGCACTGACGTTGAATGTCACAAAACATCCGCTCCACACATTGCTCATGAAACTCATTATGATCGCGAAACGAAATAATGTAGCGTAACAGACCCGCGCGATCGATCTTAGGACCGCGATATCGAATCACTACCGTACCCCAATCAGGCTGACCGGTCACCAGGCAATTGGATTTCAGCAAATGGCTGTAAAAGGCTTCTTCAGCATATTGATTCCCGGCACGCAAAAATCCAGGATTGACTTGGTAGGTGTCGATGTCCAAATCTTGAAAATCTAAACACTCCGCACGATCAATATCAGACACCAAGCAAGGTTCTTGATTAAGGCTAGATAAATGCACCTTCACCTTGCCACCGGCCGCCGCCGATAAATCCTGCTCCATAATATGTGCCACCGCAGCTTGACTATCAAAACGACTCGCATTAAACGAGTTAAGATATAACTTGAACGACTTGGATTCGATAATATTGGGTGTATCGGCACGTAAAATAAACTGACCTATAGCGACCATCGGCTTCCCTTTTGGATTAAGCCATGAAATTTCATAAGCATTCCATACGTCAACACCGGTAAAGGGCAGTTTTTGGCCGCTAATATTCAGCTCATCACGCTTAGTTTGACGCGGAATAGGAAACAATAAACCTGCATCATAGTTCTGCGGATAAAGCGTTGCTTTACCCAGCTGACTCGCGGCCACATCCCCTACTAATCCATTCGCATCACTCATAGATTGCGCTCCATAATAAAACTGTCATTATTTTACCATTTCAGATTGCATAATATAACGCGGTTTAGGTTCAGAGGATTTTATTCATGTTAGCAACATTGTTTTTAGGGATTTTAGTCACTTTTGGCAGTCTAGCGGCGCTGTGGATTGGCTTTATTCAAGCGCGAAAATATCCTCGGTTTGAAAAACTCAATAGTCGCAAAGCCAATCAACGCATGGTGCAATTGACGATGTTGTTCTATGCGCTAGGGCTCGTGTTTACGATTTGGTTAATGCTGCGATAAGCGATCTCAACAAAAAAACCGAGCGCTAGGCTCGGTCAAAGATCTTTAGCGGTCATGACTAAAGACGGAGGATACAACACAATGAAAAGAAACACACCCACAAATTAGTGGCTATGGGTCGTTGCCAAACGCTGTAAGTACTGATTAATCAGATACATAGCTTCGCCGGTTTCACCTTTGAAGGCGACCAGTTTCACTTGATCCAAAATGCCACGGAACAAGACTTCTTCTTCGCGCTGTTCAGCAATAAAGAATTGCAGCATATTAAAGGTGTTGAAATCTTTGAAATCCAACGCCATTTCAGCCATCGCATTAATCAACGCGGTCACTTTAAGCTCATGCTCAAAGGCTTTGTTAATCATATCCACCAGGTTTTTAAACTCGGTCGGCGGCGCAGCCACTGCACCGACCGTCACCGGGGCATCACACTCGATTAAGTAATCAATAAACTTGTCGCGATGCGAAAGCTCTTCTGGCACGTGTTGGCGGAAAAACGCCGCTGCACCTGATAGACCTTGCTCTTCACACCAGGCTGACATTTGCAGATACAGATTCGAGGCATACATCTCGGCCGTGATCTGCTCGTTCAGTTTTGCAATCATTTCTGGTTTTAACATAGGGTTCTCCTTCATGAATAGGTATGGCAAAACGCCTACAATTCATTATAGGTAAAAATAGGGCTGAGGGTCATCAAAGCGACCCCCAAAATGTGTAAACCTGGTGGTTTAGAACTTGTAACGCGCACCTAGCTCAAAATTACGTTCTGCGCCAGGAAAAATACCATCTGGGTTACGCCCAGAAATATATTTTTCATCGGTCAAGTTTCTTACCACACCGAACAAACTTAACTGCTTATTAACGTCATATTTAGCACTTAAATTGAAAGTTGTGTATGCTGGAATTTCACCACGACGACCATCAGTACTTTCAGCCCTGGTATTTTCAGGGTCAACAAATTGAGCAGATACATGATATGCACTTAATCGTGTTTTTAAGCCACCTGTTGAGTAATTAACGCCAAAGTTTGCAGTCAATTCAGGTGAATAAACCAAACGATTTCCTTTGCGATCTTCTCCAGCAACAATTTTTGTGCTGTTGTATTTTGATACTGGAATATAAGTGGCATTCATATCCGCTGACCAACCAAAACCAAAGTCAAATGCTAACGCTGCCTCTAAACCTTGATGAAGTGTTTTACCTGCATTAGTAGATGTAGCACCAACGCCTCCTGCTTCTGATTGAGGAACAATTTGGTTTTCAAAGTCCATATGAAATGCAGTCGCTTCATAAGACAAGCGATCAACTGCGCCACGAATACCCATTTCAAAATTTGTTGAACGCTCCGCTTCTAACTCCTGATCAACGCCTCCAGAGCTTATTGCTGTCGCAACCATTGCGGGTGAAAAACCCTTAAATGCGCCAGCAAACACCTGTGCCTGAGGAACTATCTGCCAAGTTGCACCAATGCCAGGTAAAACCTCAGTATTACTTGAAGTTCCAGACGCGCCAGTTAATTCATTTTTACGACTTTGACTGTATGTTTCAACCCTTAGACCTGGCGTGACCGCTACAGTATCACTGACAATGAATCGGTTTTGACCGTACAAAGCAATACCATTTGCTTTTTGCGTATCATCTGATGCCAAGACCCCTGATCGTGCATTAGGTGATCTACCATTTACGCGTTTGTTACTTAAGGAATCCGAATGCAATCGCACCCCGATTTCACTCTCATTTTGCATACCAAATGCATCGTGAGTTACGTTCAAACGGGAATCAACCCCCATCATTTCAAACGTTCTGTTGCGACCACCAGTACAAGTTACTACACCATCACAGGTTCTAAAAGTTGTTCCATCAGCTGACCTAGCTGTTACATCCTGACGCCAGTAATCACGATTTAGTTGACTCCAATAAACTAAAGTATTTAATTTTGTATTTGCATTGATTTGTAGCTCATGATTAACATCAAAAGATTTTCGATCAGTAATAAAGTAGTCATTTGGCGCGGGATTTTTGGTTGGATTATTCTTATACTCATTTGGTCGCAATCCAACATAAGACGTGTTTATTTCATTTTCATAAAACGAAAACTTTGCACTTACCATTTGGTTATCACCAATAGCCATACCGCCTTTAACCATAATATCCGTCATATCAAAGCCGTTATTTCTAAATCCGTCGCCTTGAGATTTAACAATACTAATACCACCAAAAGCATCACCAGACGGATTAGAACCGCCCGCATCTAATCCTATTAAACGATATCCGTGCGAACCAGCCTTTGCCGTAACCGCCACACCATCTTCGGGTATTTTGGTGATATAGTTAATCACACCACCAATAGTTGTTGGTCCATAACGTAACCCTGCGGCACCTTTCAGTACCTCAATTCTTTCCATTCGCTCAATGCGAGGGCTATAGTAAGATTCGTTCGCCAGGAAAAGACCTGGAGCAACTGGCACACCATCCTCAAGTACTAAAACTTTTTGACTTCTATTTGGATTTAATCCTCTCATACCAATATTAGGAATGAAGCCGTAACCTTCTTCGTCACGAATAGTAATCCCTGGAACAGTTTTTAACGCATCTTGAACAGATGTGGCTTGGATTACTTGCAAATCTTCTTTAGTCACAATGGCTACCGAACCCGGTTGTTTCGTAATAGCATCTTCACCTTGTCCGACCACATCAATACGCGGGAGTTGTTTGCTGTCGGCTAATACCGGCGCGGCCATCGCAGCGGCCATACTGATTACCAGGGTTTTTAGAGCAAGTTTTGGAGTAGACATAATGATTATCGTTCCTTTGTTATTGACCTGGCTTGCTATTGCTGGCTGGAGTCTCGTTCTTAGATAGTTTTAAATGGTTGTTAAAGGTTAGTTGGCGTAGATGCCGACCCAATGAACCGTGTGCGTGGTTGCGCAACCTTGGCCTTTTGAGCAGGTTTCGCGCGACGGACAGACTCGACAGAGTTGTTGGGCACAGGTTTGTAAGCAGAGGCGTTGCACCTGATCGCGACTCGCAACGTCTAGACAATCCACATCAGCGGCACACAACACACCCAGCCGAAATAGTTCAGCCAATTTTGCTTCGGAGAGGGCAAGGTGAATCTGCGGTGTATGAGTTGACTGCTTCTGGGTTGGCTGTGTCATGGCTAGTCCCTACTTGGTTAAGATCAGTTTGTTTTCTTTGGTTAAACGCAATACATATTGATGCTGGCCATGCTGAATGGTAATCAGCTTTTGGCCGGCTAATAACGCCTGACTATCAATACTGCGCATAGGTTTTTCAGCTTTGTTCTGTGGCAAGTTATTCACAGGTTAATCCAATATCAAGCAATTAATAAAATGTAAATGATAATAAACCTCAATTTTGTTTTGCTATGTTAATGAATCATTTTCACCATGTCAAATAAAAATTAATGCTATTTGCAACAAAAACCTATTACCCTAAAATTTGTGGGGTAATAGGTGCCAAGAAGGGATGGAAAGATTGGATTAATACTGCGCCGAATAGGGCAGTTGTGCGAGGGCTTTTTTGTAGGTGAGTGCGGCCTGACTGTCTTCACCCTCAGCCTCATAGCAATGGGCAAGGGCATGATAGGTTTCCAGTTCTGGCTGGAGCGCTAAACTTTGATTGAAAAAATGGTGTGCCTGTCCCCAAAGCTGACTTTGACAGGCCAAACGCCCCAAGGTTAGCAACAGCACGGCACTGTTCGGATGCGCCTCTAACCAGGCCTGCGCCCGCTTAAAACGATCAAATGCCGGACCAAATTCGATGCGTCCGTACCAATAGACTAAAGACTCGTCCCATTGTTTTTTAAGCGCCTTCTCAATCAGCTGCGCCAGTGGCGCGTCATGTTCAAAGCTAAGTGCTTTTTTAACATATTCAGTCAGTACAACCGGTTGCAACTGAGTACGATGCGCTAAACCGTCCCAGATTGTCGTCAGTGAGGGCAAATCGACCGCTTGTTGAATTTGCATAACCAGCAACTCTTGTTCAAGATTGGCGAGCTGATCTCGCGATAGGCCGGCGTATTTTTTCAAACTTGGCCAGATTTTAATCATTAACCCCAACCGCTGTTGCTGCTTCAACAAGCGCCAATAATCCTGTAACACTACAGGATGCTTTGTATGAATACGCTGAAGCTCTGCCAAAATAACTAGCGCAGTATCAGGCTGCTGTGCAGTCAATAATCGCGCTTCGACTAATCCAATGGTAATGTCTTCTTCAGGGTAACGCTGGCGTGCTTGCTGTAAATATTGGTCACGGCGCGCGGTGGCTTGTTGCGCATCCGCCATTTTGGCCGCAGCCAAATAATGCATTACGCCATTTTCTGACAGCTTGGCCGTGGCAATTAATTGTTTTTCAGCTTGCGCCCAATCGGCCAGCTCTTGGGCAATTAGTCCTTTTGTTAGGCTAGTTTGGGCTTGCTGATAGCGTTTGAGCTGGCGTCTTTTCCGCCAGGCCTGTGGCAAATTCCATAGCCCAACCCATAGCCGTACCAACAGATAAAACACCACCAATCCAATCGCTAACAGCGCAAGGATTAAGCCTAAACTGGTGGTAAGTTCCCATTGCTCCCAACGCAACACCACTTCACCCAAATTAAGTACTGCTAAACTTGCTAAGGCAACGCCAACTACGAAAAACAAACCCCAAGAAATTAAGAGTTTCATGGTGTCGCTCCTTGCTCTTGGTTCGGCTCGTTAGACGTCGGTTCCACTTTTTTTAGGGTGAACAGGTTATTGAATCGGCTTAGCAGACCCTCAAAGGTCGGTGTCATCTCGGTCACGATTGTTTCGACTTCGGGTGCTAACTTAGCCAACCAATCGGCTTGCCATTGCGCTTGTTCATTGACTAACTCGCTTAAACGCTGTTGAAACTGGTCTAACTGATTCGCTAATTCTGCTTGACCCGCCTGCCATTCTGGATCTTCCGTTAAGGCTTGCAGGCCTGCTAACGCCTGATCCGCTTGTTGTTGTAGGCGCTGGACCTCGGCGCGTAACTGCGCCAAGCCTTGTTCTAACTGTCCTTGCGCTTCGGACAACTCTTGATTTAGATGACCGAGTGCCATTTGCATTTCAGCTTGAATGGCATCACTATCAATATCCGGTACACTCACCGCGGGCGGCGTCACCTCCGCTAAAGTTTCTGGAACAGAAGGAGGTGCGATTGCAGGCGCACTTTGCTCACTTAATTTAGCAATGTCTTGTGCATGCTGCGCCAATAAGGCTTGCATTTCAACAAGTTGCGCTTCTAAGGTTTCATAATCACGTAAAAACGAACGCGCACCGCCTTGAAACGATTGCTGCCAGTTTTCCAGCGCGGTTATTTTTTGTTGTTGATAAGCAATTTTTTGCAACAGTGGCGCAATCTGCTGCTCCAACTGCTGTTCAAGAACCGCATCTGATGCCAGGCCTGCTTGAGCCATTTCATACAAGCTCGCTGTACGCTGCTCCAAGGCAATCCAGCTGGTCGCACCTAATAAAATCCCCGTCATGGCTAACATTGCCAACCAGGGTTGTTTAGGATTACGCAATAGCGATTTGGGTTTTGCTTGTTTGGACTTCTCAGCTTGTTTTGGCTGAGTGGTCGCGGCATCGGTTTCAACAAACTCCCCCTCAACAACATGATGTTCTGCTTTTGGGGTAATGGGTTCATTCATGGTGTATTCTCCTCGTGAAGGGGGCGACTTAACAATAGTCTTATTTGATTGAGCATACTCGATTGCGATGCATTTTCACAGACCCGCTGCGGGCCATTGAAACCTAACCTGTTTAAACAATCGGCAATCGTCGGGGTCAGTGCAATCACACCCACAACCACCTTGTCATTAGCTAATTGGCACCAGGCCTGATAATGTTGCCACCAAATCTGGGCATTTTCTTGACTGGTCAATAGCACCCAGTAGCTGGAGCTTGGCTCACTTAACGGGGCTAACCAGGCCTGCCAAGCGGCCTGATCTAATGGCAAAGCATCGCGACGATAAATCGGATAAAAACGCACGGCCGCGCCTTGCTGGCTGAGTTGCTCAGCCAGCCAATCACGCCCAATTTCACCGCGCACGATCGCGACTCGCTTGCCACTGACCTGGTTAAAAATGGGCAGCGCCAACATGCCCTCACTGTCGTAGCGTTGCGGTATCGGTTGTAAACCCGCCCAGCCTAGTGACGCTAATGACTGCCATGTCGCCTGGCCAACCGCCACCAAAGCCACACCTTCAGCGCCTTCCTTACCCTCACTGGGTGGTGAAGGCAGCTGATGTTGTTGCAAGGCTTGGCTAAAAAAAGCCACTGCATTGGCACTTACAAACACCCAAATATCGGCATCTAACCAACTAAATGATGATTTCAAGCTCTGTTCTAAAGGCAAGGCAACCAGCTTTTGTAATGGCGCTTCAATGACCCGCACCTCTGACGACCAGGCCTGCTCAATCGCTCGAGTCAATGCCTGGGGTTGTGGACGGGTATTGAGCAACGAAATCAACTGACGCCCCAGCTTAGGCTGATTGCTCTGGTTGATACAGCTTAGCTAGAATCTCCTTGGCACCGGCTTCTAGTAATGCCTGACCAATTAGGCGACCCAAGCCTTCCGCTTGCGAAGCCGGCGCGCGGCCTTCCATCTTGATCATTCGTGAACCATCCGGCTCAGCCACCAAACCACGTAACCAGACCTGGTCATTCTCTAGCAAGGCAAAACCGCCAATCGGCACCTGACAGCCGCCATCTAAACAGCGGTTCATGGCACGCTCGGCTTTAACTACCGTTTCAGTCGCCGGGTCGTTTAATACCGCAATCAAAGCTTGAGTGTCGGTGTCTTCAGCCAGGGTTTCAATCCCCAATGCGCCTTGAGCCACAGCGGGCAAAATTTGCTCGGGAAGCATTTTGCATCGAATCCGCTCGTCTAACCCTAAACGCTCTAAGCCTGAGGTCGCCAATACAATCGCATCATATTCACCGGCATCAAGCTTACCCAGACGAGTCCCAACATTGCCCCGCAAAAAGCGTATCTCTAAATCCGGACGCATCGCTTGAAATTGAGCTTGGCGACGTAAACTCGACGTGCCTAAAATAGCGCCCTGTGGCAGTTCATCTAAGCTGGCATACTTATTAGATACAAACGCATCGGATGGATCGTGACGCGCCATAATGGCACTTAACGCAAAACCTTCTGGCAATACCATTGGCACATCCTTCATTGAATGCACGGCTAAATCGGCTTGACCAGCCAACATTTGTTCTTCTAGTTCTTTAGTAAACAGGCCTTTACCACCTACTTTGGCTAAAGGCACGTCTAAAATTTTATCGCCGCGCGTACTCATTGGCACCAAAGTCACCGTTAGGCCAGGATGAGCTTTCTCTAACTCAGCCTTAACAAACTCAGCTTGCCACAAGGCAAGGGGACTTTTTCGGGTAGCAATACGCAACTGATCTTTCATGGGTTATCCTTTTGTTTAGTCGTACCATACATTTTACTCAAATAGTGCGCGCAAATTTCGTTAAAATAAAAACACAATAATAGGAGGACAAGAACATGTTTAAAAAATGGATCGCTATGCTACTCGCGGTGGGCTTCCTAGCCGGCTGCGATCAAAAGGCGCAAGCAAGCCTATTGCCGGAGATGGACAACTTCCATTTTGTGGCGCAACAAGCGCGTGAAAAAAATATTCCGATCATGATTATGTTCACCGCTTACCATTGCGAATTCTGCAGCCAGGTCGATGCGGCAGTACTGACCCCGATGATGCGCGGTGGCCTTTATGATGGCTACGCGATGTATATGCGGAAGGTCAGCACCGACAATAGTCGTCAAATTGTATTTTCACCAAGCGAAAGCCTGTCAAAGTTTGACTTTGCTCGTATGTACCGTGCTGACATTACCCCGACCGTCATTTTTGTAGACTGGCGTGGATTACCGGTCGCCGAGCCGCTGGTTGGCAGCATGGATGTGCAGCTTTATGCCGCAATGATTCATCAGCGTTTGAATGTGGCTTACGAACGCATTGGCAATCCGATGCGCTTGCCCGTCAATCCTGAACAAATGCGCCGCCCCCTACCTTAATCTATAAATGAGATGTCATGAGTCATAATATCAACCAAGAAAAACTGTCGAGCGGTCGCTTTACTGAAGCGACCGACGCGTTTGTAGAAGAATTCACCGCGTCCATCCAATTTGATCAGCGTATGTACAAGCAAGATATTCAAGGCTCGATCGCCCATGCACGTATGCTTTACAAAGTTGGCGTGCTAACGGCGAAAGAAGAAGATGCCATTATCAAAGGCCTTGAACATATTTGGAGTGAAATCGAAAACGATCAAATGCATTGGTCGATTAAGCAAGAAGATATTCATATGAATATCGAATCGCGCTTAACGCAAATGATTGGTGTGACCGGCAAAAAGCTACATACCGGGCGCTCGCGTAACGATCAGGTCGCTACCGATATTCGATTATATGTGCGTGACCAGATTGATCTAATTCAACAGGATCTGCGTCGTTTACAAGCCGGTTTAGTTGAGTTAGCTGAACGCGAAGCCGATACCATTATGCCCGGCTTTACCCACTTACAAACCGCGCAACCGGTCACCTTTGGTCATCACATGCTGGCCTGGTATGAAATGTTAGTGCGTGACGAGGAGCGCTTGCTCGATTGTCGCAAACGGGTAAACAGTTTGCCTTTAGGCTCAGCCGCCCTGGCTGGCACCACCTACCCAATCGATCGTGAATATACTGCACAGCTACTGGGCTTTGATCGTGTGTGTCAAAACTCGTTAGATGGGGTGTCTGATCGTGACTTTGCTATCGAGTTTGCGAGTTGGGCCGCCATCTTTATAATGCACTTAACCCGCTTTTCTGAAGAACTTATTCTTTGGTCATCAGCGCAATTTCAGTTTATTGACTTACCAGATCGTTTTTGCACCGGTTCATCGATTATGCCGCAAAAGAAAAACCCTGATGTGCCAGAACTGGTGCGGGGCAAATCCGGTCGCGTTTATGGCCATTTGGTCAGCTTGTTAACCCTGATGAAATCTCAGCCCTTAGCCTATAACAAAGACAACCAAGAAGACAAAGAACCTTTATTCGACACTATCGACACGGTTCGGGGCTGTTTACGTGCATTTGGTGACATGATGCCGGCATTAGAAGTTAAACGCGATAATACTTATCGTGCCGCGCGCAATGGCTTTGCTACTGCGACGGATTTGGCCGATTATCTGGTCCGCAAAGGTCTTGCCTTCCGCGATGCGCATGAGGCGGTAGGCCTAGCGGTTGCCCATGGCGTTAAAACCAAGCAAGACTTAGCGGATATGTCTTTGGCGACCTTGCAAGGCTTTTGTGAAGTGATTGAACAAGATGTTTATGAGGTATTAACCTTAGAAGGTTCTGTCAATGCTCGCAATCATTTAGGTGGCACCGCACCGGCACAAGTGCGCTTGCAAGTCGCACAAGCCAAAACGCGCTTAGCAAGCTAAGCTTCCAACCTTAAACCTGCGGAGTGATATCATCAATAAAACTCCGCTTAAATTTTTCGTGACTGGCAATGTTGCTACGCACATCGACTTCATCCCAAATTTGCAACTCCCACGGAAAATAGAAGTTACTTTTGTTTTTAAAGTAAACATGCCATCCCCGGTAACCCGGCTTATCGCGTAAGTACCAGTTTTTTAACCCAAACTCGTCCTGCCAACTATCCATTAAATCCAGTACTTGGCTTATATCTTTTGCCTCTAATAAGATACGAGCGCCAAAAATATCATTCATCCAGTTATTAACAGGATACTGATCCTCACGGCTGGCAAATCGAGCCATTTTGTCATCAATACTTTCACGCGTTTTTACGCGGTAAAAATATTTAATATCAATATCTGCCACCATTAAATAATCGTTGATACTTTCGTGCAACGTAAGCCGATAACGATAAATATGATGCGCAGGAACCTGTTTAATTGTTCTCGACAAGTTAAGCTTGTCGATTTTGCCCGTTTCAAAATAATCTTGCGAAAACTGACGATGCAGACGATTGATCTCGCTGACCAGCTGTTTAACCTGATTAATTTTATCCATCACGTCTCCTTGTCTAAACACAAGCTCGGCTGCAGGTGACGCGCCGTTAACCCCATATAAATTAACGATTAAAACGTGGGGGCCACAGCATCTAAATCCCCTTGGTTTTGCGGTTGATTAGAAGATTTCTGGGCTTCATTAAATAGCTGCATCGCCAATAACAAATGATTAGCGAGTCCGCGCCAATACATCTCGTCGTTCATAATAGAGGTGGCAATATGCGCACTTAACGCTCTTTGACGAATATCTTGATCTAGCCCAGCTTGCACTTGACGACTGGTGTCATCAATTTGCTGTTGCCAATGACTAAAAAACGCCGCCATTTGATCACTAGGTAGCGGCTTATCAGCCTGCATTTGTCGACGCAAAGCACGCAAAAGTTTAGCCAAGGTAATCCGCATCATGTCATATTTTTGGCGCACTGCCGCCTGATCACTAACCCCATAACGCACTAAGTTTTTGTGCATATGCTTAATGGCCTTAACCGCTTGCACCGAATTTAAACTAGCGCGACGTAACTGATAGAGGTTCTCGGTCACTGATTCCGGCAAGGATTGCTGCTGCGCTTGGCCAATAAATTCTACAATCGCATTATGCAGGTTTTTAACTTTTTGCTCATAATCGCCATCCAAATCTAACGGCATAAAGCGACGAGTATTTTGCACCGCCGTCGTTAAGGATTCCTCTGATTCAATGACCGAACGGCGCAAGCCAAGACCTTGTGCTATCAAGCCAAAACTATTATCGAATAAATGCCCCACCTCAAGTGCCACCGCTTGGCGTGCAGTATCGCCACTACTTAAGGCTGAAGGCAGCACATAACGTGGCTGTTCGCGAGCTACCTGTTTTTCACTGACCCAACGCGTTAAACCATCGGCTAGCTTTGGCACAAAAGGCCACAGCAACAGTACCCCGGTTAAGTTAAACAAGGTGTGGAACAATGCTAATTTCAATAAATAATTGTCAGGAGTAATGCCCAGCAGGCCTGCTAAACCATCCACTAGCCAAATAAACACATTGATAAAACCGATCGCAATAACCGCCGTACCGACATTAAAAATAACGTGTGACCAAGCCAAACGTTTACCCCAGGCATTAGCCGCCATCGCCCCAATCACAATGGTAATCGTACTGCCTAAATTGGCGCCTATCGCCAGAGCCAAGGCATTTTCATAGCTCACTTGACCGGTGGCCAGCGCTGAAATAATGATCAATAAACTGGCATGACTGGATTGCATGATGGTGGTGATAATCATCCCAATCAGCGTAAACACCAACACACCTAACAAGCCGGTCATCGCATAGGCACTGAGATCAAAGGTACCTTGCAGGCTTTCAAAGCCTAGCTTCATGTAATGAATGCCTAAAAACAAAAAAGCAATCCCTAATAAAATCGCCCCTAAGCCGCGCAGTTTTTGACCTTTTTGTAATTGCAACAGCACGCCAATTACTAATAAAGGCAGTGCATAGGCGGCAATATCAACTTTGAGTCCAAACCCCGCCATCAGCCAAGCACCGGTAGTGGTGCCTAAGTTCGCGCCCATAATAATACCGATGCCAGCGGCCAAGGTAATCATTTGCGCACTCACAAACGACACAGTAATTAAGGACACCAAACTGCTCGACTGCATCAGCGTGGTACTCGCCAAACCAAACGCCACACTTTGCGATTGACGTGCGGTCGATACCTTTAAAATCCGCTCTAAAATGCCACCGCTTAATGCCTTAAAACCATTTTCTAATAGCGTCATTCCGAATAAAAACAACGCCACGCCCGCTGCGACTTGGGTAAAGTTCTGGCTCCATATCATTAAGCTAAACAAGCTCAATATAAGCGTCATCAGCAGAATTTGTTGAATTGATAGCCTGGTCATTATTCCACTCATTGTTCAGCGACCCATTGATCCAAGATTTGATAGGCAATTTTACCTGAGCCGAGTAGCGGAATCTGCTCGCGCCAATAAATCATTTTTGGCCAAGCCAGCTCATTAATACCTGCTTGTGCGAGCGCCTGTTGCGCCTGCCCCAAACTTAAATGCGCATCGCTGGACACCAGCACCACCGTCTCACCTTTTTTAGCATCACTCACCCTGACGGCGACTACCAGCTTATCCGCGACTAACAAGGGCATAAGCGCTTGCTCTATCGCCACGAGCGATACCATTTCGCCAGCAATTTTGGCAAAGCGTTTTGCACGCCCTAATAACCAAATAAAACCCTGCTGATCAATGCGCGCCAAATCGCCGGTGTCATACCAACCATCCGGTGGAGCAACTAACTCACCCGGTGCCGTTTCAAACCAGTAACCCAACATGACATTCGGTCCTTTAATCCATAAGCGCCCGCCTTCAGCCAACCCTTCTACCGGCTCTAAGCGACTCACCAGGCCTGGTAACAAGCGTCCGACACTGCCGTCTTGTCGGGCTTGCGGCGTATTAACCGCCACCACAGGCGAGGCTTCGGTCACGCCATAGCCTTCTAAAATAGTTTTACCAAACTTTTGCGCATAGACGTCACGCGTTTGTTTGCTTAGCGGCTCGGCGCCGGCCACAAGCACTTCAACCTGATTAAAATCATAGGGATCGGCTTTGCGCGCATAGCCTTTGTAAAAGGTATCGGTGGCAAAAAACACTCTGGCATTCGATTGATAAACCGCTTCAGGGATTTGATGATAGTGTAACGGACTAGGATAGAGGGTCAATTTGGCACCCGCCAACACCGGCCATAGCAGGCCTGCTGTTAGGCCAAAACTATGAAAGGTGGGTAAGGCATTAAATACACCATCACCCGGCAATAGCGCAAACTGACTGCCCACCTGTGCAATATTGGCCAATAGATTTTGATGCGATAACACCACCGCTTTTGGCGCCGCTTCCGACCCCGAGGTAAACAACACCACCGCCGGGTCGGTCGGTGCTTGCTGATAGCCAGGCAACTTGCGGCTTGGCACCGCCAGCGCGCGCAACTTGTCTTTAAGACCAATGGTTTCGCGGATATCTTCCAAATAAATCCATTCGATATGTGAAGCAAGGGCCAGTTCAATCGCTTGCAGGCCTGCTAATTCAATAAACCGACGAGAAGTCAGCACCTGAGTCAATTGCGCTGTTTTACAGGCCGAGATAAGTGCGGCTTCACCAGCGGTAAAATTCAGCATTGCTGGTAACTTTGCCTGACTTTGTAGCGCCCAAAAAGTGACCAATACTCCGGCCGAATTTGGCAACATCACCCCGACTGTTTGCTGTCGCTGATTTTCGGCTAAGTTTGAGTTTAAGCTGGCCGTTAATTTGACACCCAAGACCCGTGCCGCCAAGCGCGCCTTTTTATAGGTCAATTGGGTGCCTAACGCATCCTCCACACCCTGCCAACGTCCTACCGGCCATTGAGTCGTCACCGCATGATCAAACGCCTGCCACAAGCTCATGGGGTGCCAGCGAGCGTTAAAATGACTGGCTTGCAAACGCTGCATCATCACCTGCTGATAGGCTACATGACGCGCGCGTCCCTTAAGCTGTGGTTCAATCTGCAAGGGTTCAGCAGCACTCAAAGTTAGGGTAATGTGTGGTCGGCGTAATCGACGCAGCCAACGCACTCGACCATCTAGGTAAGAGGCCTGACTCCACTGCGCGCCTTCAATATGCACTGCCAGTACTGCCGCACCGGTTTTATCCGCTACCAGGCCTGCACCAGAATAGACCTTCATTAAACCGCCTTGGGTGCTAATTCGCCCCTCCGGAAAGATCATCACCTGCTCACCGGCTTCGAGCGCTTTAATTAAATGTTTTGCCGCCATCGGACTATGTAAATCGGTGACCACATAACGCCCTAAACGCAATAGAGACGTGCGCCACCAGCCCTGAGTATGGCCAGCATCAATCATAAAGGTTGTCGGACCCGGAATAAAACCATCAATCAGCGGGCCATCTAATAAGGACACATGGTTGGCCACAATGAGTAACGGACGGTCTTTAGGCCGTTGTTCATAATGCTCAAGGCCGCGCACCTCAACGCGATACCAGTGTTTAGCCCAAAACGTAATCACCCCACGGATGAGTTTAACCCACCAGGCCTGCTGCTGATCACTGTGATTATTCATATCTGTTCCTCATCATTTGCCCGCTCGACCAGCCAAGCTGTCTGACCAAATCGCCACGCCACCCATAGCGCCATAAGCATAATCATAACGGCAAGCAGGCCTGCTAGTTGTGGCCAAATCAATCCAACACTATAGCCCAACATCAAGGCTAGCGCTGAGGCGACCATCCAAAGCGCATTCATCACATTATTGAGTGCAAAAGCACGTGCTCTAGCTTGAGCCGGCACTTGTTTTTGTAATTGCGTGTAGAGTGGCACACTATATAGCCCCCCTAATAACGCGATGATGGCTAAATCGATACTCACGCGCCAGGATGATAGGTCACTAAAAAAGACCCTGGGGGCTACGAGTGCTTGCGGCTCTGCTTGATAGCTTAACCATGCCGCATCAGCCAAGACCAGTGCCATTAACGCTAACCACCAGGCCTGCTGACGCCAATTAAACCAGCGCAGGCTGGCACGCAACCCAGCGCCGATACCAAAACAAAGCGCAAAGCCGGCTAGCCAGATAATCGCCACCTGCTCATTGCCGCCCAGACTTTGCACCCATTGTGGCAACTGACTTAAAAGGCTTGCGCCAATAAACCAAAACAAGGAAATAGCGATGACCAACCGTCCACGACCATCGCCCCAACCCTGCCACACCTGATGCATACTCGACCAGTAACCCAGCCCAACGTTCGGCGACAACAACCTAGATGAATCGGTTTGTGTCCGTGGTTGCACTAGAAAACTGGCGCCCGCACCGGCAAGTGCTACCAGCACCACGCCCAAAGCCAACACGATTAAACTTGCCTCACTGACCGCACCCAAACCGCCCAGCAGAGTGCCTAATAAAATCGCAATAAACGTTGAGCCGCTAAACCACGCATTGGCACGCATCCACTGGCTTGGCGCCACCCGTTCCGGAATAATGGCATATTTAATCGGTCCAAAAAACGCCGACTGCACCCCAAGTGCCGTCACCGTCACTAACAGCCAAAGCAGTTGTTGGCTTATCAGCGCCCAGGCCGCAAGCAAAGCTAAACCAATTTCCGCCAACTTGATCAGCCGAATTAAGTGCACCTTGTCATAATGATCGGCCAGCCGTCCTGCCCAGGGTGAAATCAACATAAAGGGTAATATGAACAGACCGGCGGCGACACTTAACCAAAAACCAGCATCGGCCTCACTGACAAGTCGATAACTTATCAGAATGGCCACAGCATTTTTAACTAGATTATCATTGAATGCGCCCAAAAACTGCACACTAAATAATGCAAAGAACCCTTCATTAAATAAAGGCTTAGCTAAGATATTCTTGCGCACTGACCAAACTCGTCTGTAATGCTTCAAATGAAAGAGGTTTGGCCAAAAATGCGTTCATACCCGCATCTAACGCACCGACTCTATCCGACTCAAAAGCATTAGCTGTCAACGCAATAATATAGGGTTGTTTTATATTATCACCCAGTGATCGAATGTATTGACTTGCCCTTAGGCCATCCATAGTGGGCATTTGCACATCCATCAACACGATATCAAAATTTTGATCTCTAATTAAATCAACCGCCTCTAAACCATCCTGTGCTACAGCAGGCATGATGTGCAATTTGGCTAGCATGGCTTTAACTAACATTTGATTAACAGGGTTATCTTCCACAACCAATACTTTTAAACTATCCAACTGCGGCGTAGCGATAGTGGGTTGATGATCTCGTTGTCTGAGTTCTTTAGCTACTTGCACTGAAATATTGAATGCAAACTCGCTGCCTGCTCCCACTTCCGAGTACACGCTAATATCGCCACCCATAGCTTTAACTAAACGATCACAGATGGCTAAACCCAGCCCCGTTCCACCGAATCGTCGTGTAATCGAACTATCAGCTTGGCTAAAGGCTTTAAACAAACGCTTCATGGCGAGCTGGCTGATGCCAATACCGGTATCTTTCACCTTTACAAATAAACGGTTAGTGGACGGATCAAAGCTTACTTTTAAAGTAATCTGGCCTTCATGGGTAAATTTAATAGCGTTACTTAACAAGTTATATAAAATCTGTTGAAAGCGGGTCGGATCGCCGATCAAGCGGTTTGGCAAACCTTTTTCAATCTGCATCGAAAACACTAAGCCTTTATCAGTAATTTGGGGTTCAAACAAGGTTTTAAGGTTATTAAAGAGTGCAATGGGTTCATACTCAATAGACTCAAGTGACAACTTACCGGCTTCAATTTTAGAAAAATCCAAAATATCATTAATCACCGCCAAGAGCGTTTGGCTGCAGTTTTTTAAGGTATTAAGGTATTCTTTTTGCTGTGCATTAAGCTCTGTAGTAAGCAATAAATCTGTTAAACCAAGCACGCCGTGCATTGGCGTACGAATTTCATGGCTCATGGTCGCTAAAAAATCGCTTTTAGCCGTTGCAGCCTGTTCCGATTTTTCTAAGGCTTTTTCAAGTTCACTGGTACGCTGCTCGACCTGTCGTTCCAAATCGACTGTCAATTTTTTTAAATTTTCATTTGCTAAATACAATTCGATAGTTCGATCTTCAAGTAATCGCTCGGCTTCTAAGCGTGCGTGCTTTTCTTCTCGGACTCTTGCAAGCCATACTTGCTCTAAGACTTGCTGGATTTCTTGACGAATTTGTTGCTGCTTGTCCAAGTTAATGGCTCCATAACATGACGATATTCAATTAAACTATACTATTAACTTAATCTAATCAAGCAACCTCAAATCATGGCAACACTCTTAATCACACGTCAAGGCTGGGAAAAACTTCAAGCTGAACACCTACATTTATGGCGAAGAGAACGCCCTGAAACCACTAAAATTGTGGCTTGGGCAGCTAGCTTAGGGGACCGCTCTGAAAATGCAGATTATCAATACAATAAAAAACGCTTACGTGAAATAGATCGTCGTGTCCGCTATTTACAGGGCCAATTTGAAAAGTTAAAAATTGTTGATTACCATCCTGCCCAAGAGGGCAAGGTTTACTTTGGCGCCTGGGTAAGTTTAATCAATGATGAGGACCAGACATTAACATTTCGAATTGTTGGCCCTGATGAAATTTTTCATCAACCAGACTATGTTTCAATTGATGCGCCGATTGCACGAGCCTGTTTAGCCAAAACTGTAGGTGATCTAATAAAGGTCAATTTGCCAGGTGAAGCCAGTGCAGCCTGGGAAATTACGCGTATTGAGTATCGTCAAAACACCGAACAATGACGCTTATTAAGCTCACTCAATCTTCACTTAATAAACGTTTACGATCCAAAATTGCCTTTTTTAATAACGGGACAATTTTATGTTCCATTTGATTAAGCGCTTTTTTAACCGTTATTTTTTCATTAAAGCCTAATTCTTCTTCCAACTCATGTCGTTTAACAAGGGGCAGATTTTTTAAGATTTTTTGTTTTACCTGGCCGGTTGAATCAATACGACATAAGATAATTTTTTGCATGGTCGAGAGTGATGCCAACATCATCTGAATCGTCGCATCTTCCATCTCAACAATTTTTAACGCAATTTTTCGATACGCTGCTAAACTCCGCTCTAACGCGGCCTCATCTTCAGGCGTCAGTTGCTTAATGCGATAGTCCATCAAAGAGACTAACTCATTAGCCGCATCGTTAGGCAGCGTAATAATTACATGACCTAGCTCAATTAAGAGCACATTATCATCTTTGCGTTTAACCTTAATTTCCAAGGCTAGCTATCCTTATAGTTATAGGTAAGCAGATTTTTCATAGAAAAATTCAATTTCACCCTCATCTTCCAACTCATAAATTCGTTTTATAAATCGAAAAATTGCTTCTTTTTGTGCATTTTCATCTGGTAGCCGAATATTCGCCATATCTTCACGCATTTGGGCTTCAGCGGCATGGCCTAACTTATCCAAAGCGCGATTTTTTAGTTTACTATCCTCTACCAGACACAACCAAATTCTAAGATCTTGACGATCAACGTGATCAAGTAACT
The DNA here is from genome assembly GCF_000227665.2 of Thiomicrospira aerophila AL3. NCBI lineage: Bacteria > Pseudomonadati > Pseudomonadota > Gammaproteobacteria > Thiotrichales > Piscirickettsiaceae > Thiomicrospira > Thiomicrospira aerophila. Next base: position 2,098,573 of record NZ_CP007030.1, read on the forward strand.
TAGACCAATCATTTGGAGCAAGTGAATCAAGCTTGCGGGTCATTCCTAAATAACTTCGCAACAGGGCGTGAGACTTATTAGCAGATGTTTGCGCGCCGTATTTCAAACTGATCCTGAGTAAGTGGGTAGTAAACCTGTCTAAACGTACAATTGCATTACCCATTTGGATAAGCCATTCATTGTCATTAACTTTTTGCATGCCAACTTTCATAAACTACCCTACTGTTCTGTAATAATGACCTGCACGCGACGATCAAGATGATAGTTAGCAAAATCGCCCTCCGCAGACAAGGGCATAGAATCAGCGCGCCCTTCTACCCGCAATGAACGGGGCTGAATAAAGCCTTGGTCTAATAAAAATTCACCCACGGATGCGGCACGTGATGCAGATAAGTCCCAGTTAGTTCGATACTGCAACCCTCTATTTAACGGTACACGATCAGTATGACCTTGCACAAGCAGATCCAATTCTTGATAGTCTCTTAAGAATGACAAATTCATTAGCTGCCGCCTAAACTCCGGCATTAATAACGCTGTGCCCGATGGAAACAAAGCTTCGCCTTGGAAAGTTAAGGTGACTGTTAAGGCATCAGGATCCACTTCAATTTGAACATTTTGCTCTCTCTCAAACTGCTGCTCGACGCGCTCGACTATTTCTTGAAACCGCTCATTTTCTTTCTGATCATTTTCTACAATCGAGTCAGGATTGAGTTCAATGAGCGTAGTGCCATCAAACTCTAAGATACTACTGCGTTGATCGCCGAATACGCTCTGAAGCGAAGTGGCCACCTGCTGAAATTTAAAAGGATCGATCGAGCTCATCGCATATAGCAATGCAAAAAATGCCATAAGCAAACTCATCAGGTCTGCAAACGTAACCATCCAAGTTGGCGCGCCTTTTTTACAGGGCTTGCTAGGAGGGCATTTATTCTCACTCACTCGGCCACCTCAGGCAGCTTATAGAAATCATGGGTTAGGTAGGGTTTCACTGTCTCACGCATAATCATTGGTGATTGCGAATTTTTGATCGCTAATAAACACAAGGCAATTAATTCCTGCTCGTGCACCGTGACCGATTGCCAAGCGGCTATTTTTTCAGCCATTGGAATAAATGCCGCATTAGCTAAAATCGCGCCATAGAGCGTGGTCAAAAGCGCGATGGCTAGAGCTGGGCCAATCATTTCAGGGTCATCAAGACTACCCATCATCAAAATCAATCCAATGACGGTACCAATCATCCCAAAAGCCGGCGCAGCATCTGCTAGAGCATCCATCACCGACTTACCACGCTGCGCTTGATTAATCAGGTTTTGAATTTCATCACTCAAATAACGCTCGACTGAACGGGCATCAGGTGCGGCCAACATAAATGCCAAACCCTTATCGAAAAAATCATTGCCGGTGGTTTGACCTTCAATAGAAATAAGACCTTCACGACGGGTTTTCTTTAATAATTCTTCAGTAGTGTCAACAAGCTGAGATAGGTTTGTTTCATCCTTTCTGCCTTTGGACGCTAACATCGCCGTTTTAAAGCCTTTTATTAAATCCTTTGGCGGAAATTTAGCGATAGTAGCGCCAATCGTACCCCCAATTACAATCAAAAAAGACTGTGGATCAATAAAAGCGCCTACGCCACCGCCTAATATCATGGCTAGCACTATAAAGATAAAAGAAAGGGTAATCCCCCCGAACATCAACATTGTTGCAATCTCGCTTTAAAATTAAGCTGCCTTAATACCAGAGTGACGTAATAAAGCATCAATTTGTGGTAAACGGCCCCGAAAAGCCTGGAACAAATGCATTGGGTCAAGAGAACCGCCCGCCGCTAGAATCGTATTTTTAAACCTTTGACCGGTATCAGCGTTTAATACGCCCGTTTCTTCAAATAAGCTAAACGCATCTGCGGATAATACTTCCGCCCATTTATAACTAAAATAACCTGCCGCATAACCACCGGCAAAAATATGGCTAAAACTGTGCGCAAACCGATGATAACTTGGCGGAAAAACTACCGCCACTTCATTGCGTACGCGTTGCATCAAAACGAGAATATCTCCGGGTGATTCTGAACACTGCTCCATATGAAGCATAAAATCAAAAAGGGAAAATTCGATTTGACGCAATAACATCATGGCCGACTGGAAATGACGCGATTCTTTAAGTGCATTCAACAAATGATCTGGCAAGACTTCACCCGTATCAATATGCTTAGACATTAAATCTAAACTCTCACGCTCCCAACAAAAATTTTCCATAAATTGTGACGGTAACTCCACTGCATCCCAAGGCACACCACTGATACCGGATACACTCAGTTGCTCCATCTCAGTCAGCATATGATGAAGACCATGACCAAACTCATGAAATAGCGTGGTCACTTCATTATGCGTTAAGCAGGCCTGTTTGCCAGCCACGGGCGGAGTGAAATTACACACTAGATAGGCTACCGGCAAGATTAATTCACCCGAGCTTTTGCGCCACCGGCTGTGTACTACGTCCATCCACGCGCCACCACGCTTATTCTCTCTGGCGTATAAATCTAAGTAAAACCCGGCAATCTGATGACCCGCTGCATTTTTTATAACATAAAATCTAACATCCGAATGCCAAGTATCTATATTAGCTAGCTGTTCAATGTGAATATCGAACAGACGCGATACAATGCCAAACATACCGCTTAAGGTATGATCTACCGGGAAATAAGGCTTTAATATTTCTTGAGACAGCGCAAAACGTTGTTCTTTTAGCTTTTCACTCACATAGCTGATATCCCAAGGTTCGAGATGGGTAATGTCCAAGTTTTTCTGACCAAAAGCTTCAAGCTCAGCTAATTCTTGCAAAGCTTGTGGTTTTGCCCGTTGTGCCAGGTCACGCAAAAAACTGAGCACTTGATCTGGTGATTGAACCATTTTGGTGGCTAGCGAGTAATCAGCATAACTTTCAAAACCAAGTAACTGAGCTTTTTGATAACGTAAAATTCGAATCTCATTAATTAAGCTGGCATTATCAAATTCAGGGAAGTCACTTTGATCGGAAGCGCGAGTTGCATAGGCCTTATAGACCGCTTGGCGAAGTTCAGCATCATCGGCATAGGTCATAATTGCATGATAGCTTGGGAAATCCAGTGTGATCCGCCAGCCTGTTAAATCTTTTTGTTGGGCATATTGCGCTAATAAATCTAGCGCTGAATCAGGTAAACCAGCCAGTTTGGACACATCCGTTATGTGCATCGACCAAGCTTGAGTTGCTTTTAAAACATGACTACCAAACTGACTTGAACACTGCGATAAACGCTGTGATATATCTTTGAAATGGGTTTGATTGTTGGAGGACAAATCAATCCCTGACAAGCGAAAATCACGCAGTGCATTATCCACTACTTTTTTTTGCGCTAAATTTAGTGTTTGATAGTCCGCACTTGCTGCAAACGCCGCAAAACGTTTAAACAATGCGCTATTTTGTCCTAGCTCAGTATAAAAATTTGTAACTTGAGCTAAACAATCTTCATAAACTTGATGCCATTCCTCGGAGTAACAGACCGCATCAAGGTGCCCAATCGGACCCCATACTTGTTCAAAATCGTGATAAATCGCTTCAAGAGGTGCAACGAGATTATCCCAAGTCGGCTTATCAGTTATTGAAGTAATGTTAGCCAACTTAAGTTGGCTTTGAGCTATCAAACTTTGAACATGATCAAGTACGTTTTCTAATTTGATTTTAGAAAATGCGGGTAACTGTTCAACAATTGCGCGTGCTTTCATCACCACTCCTAGATTAATAAATGTGATTATAGCGCAAGCTAATTATTTCTATACCATTTGAATAGGAATAAATGTATCACAAAAGCAAAAAAATTATGAAACCCTAATGCTTTAAAGCTATCATTAGGTCATTATTATTTTTTGTTCATTTGAGAGCCATATTGTAAGCATGACACCACTCTCTCGCCGCGACCTTTTTAAAGCCTTAGTCCCTGCCGCCATACCCATGGCTTTAGTTGGCTGCGACCAAAAGCGCTCGCTCTCAGTAGGTGGCACAACGTGGCTAGGCTATGCAATGATCGATCTCGCCAACAAGCTCAACATCATAGATAGAAACAAAATTGACCTAGTCAAAACATCCTCAGCTTCCGAGACAATGTCGCGGTTTCAAAATAAGCAACTAGATGTGGCCATGTTAACCTTTGATGAGGCCATCAGGTTGTGTGCCAATGGCACTGAACTTGAAATTATTTTGATATTTAATATTTCCATGGGTGCAGATATCGTTTTAAGCCGGCCCACGATTAATGAACTCGCACAGATTAAAGGAAAACGCATTGGCTTAGAATTTAATTCTGTTGGCAAGATCATATTGGCAGAACTGCTCAGACGCACTAACTTAAGTTCTGCTGATGTTGAACTGGTCAATGTTGAACACCACCTACAGCCAGATGCTTGGATTAATCAACAACTTGATTTACTCATTACCTATGAACCTCAAGCTAGTAAATTACTCATTCAATCTCCTGGCATTAAGCTATTTAGCAGTCTTGCTATACCAGATCGAATTTTTGATGTAATGGTGATTCAAAAGGATCTCTCTAGACAACAAATTAGACTAGTTCGACAGTTGGTAAAAGACTATTTTCAAGCCACATTTCAATTTAAAAGTAATCCTATCAATGCCAGCTATCACCTAGCTGAAATATTAGAATTACATCCAGAAGAGATTCTCAAACTTTATCGACTGATCCAAATCCCTGATCAATTGGCTAATCACCGGTTTTTATCTGGGCAAGACCCTAGATTAATCCAAAACCTCGATTTTCTATCGTCGCTTAATGCACAACTAAACCTAGAAAACTGTGATCAAATGCATTTATTTAATGACCGATACATAGGACTAGAAATATGATGCGTAAGCTTATAGTCCTCATCTTGACCAGTTTAGTCTGGGTATCCTCAGTCAGTGCTGCTGCAAAAGAACAAACGGTCATTGGCCTGCTTGCCTTTCAGCCAGCAGATCAAGTCAAGGAAAACTGGCAATCTATTATTGATAAATTAAACCATGAATTAACTAGCAGCCAATTTAGCCTACAGGTTTACAACTACGAACAATTAAATTTAGCGGTTGCTAAAAGAGAAGTCGACTTTGTTTTAACCAACTCTGGCCACTATATTGAAATTAACCATCAATATGGTTTGAGCAGTCCCTTAGTCACCATGATTGCAGCCCATAACCATACCCCCGTTCGCGGCTTTGGCGGAGTGATAGTCACTAAATCTGATCGGACAGACATACAGCAGCTTGCTGAACTTCAAAACCTTCGTATTGCAACCTCAAGCAGACAGTCACTTGGCGGCTATATGATGCAAGTATTTGAAATGAAACGGGCCGGAATAGCTAGCCCAAGAGCTACAAATATTATTGAAACAGATATGCCCCACGAAAATGCATTGTTTGCCCTAATGGACAATCAAGCGGATGTAGCTTTTGTGCGCACCGGAGTTTTAGAAAATTTTGTAAAACGGCATGGGTTTAAACAAGACGTCTTCAAAATACTTAACGAGCAGACTATCGAGCATTTTCCGTTTGCGCTTTCAACCCCACTCTATCCCGAATGGCCACTGGCCGCCATGACGCATGTCAATGAACAACAAGCAGGTGAATTAACCAGTCTTTTGCTATCAATTCCCTTTAACCATGAAAGTCTTGCTCGGGCAGGCATTTATGGGTTTACCATTCCTGCTGATTATGAACCCGTCAGAAACCTAATGCGCAGTTTACGCGTTGCTCCTTATGACACCAGCGCGCCAGTTTATTGGCATGATATTTGGCAAGCCCATCAAACCACGATTTCTATTCTCGCCGTTGCTAGCTTGGTGATCTTATTGCTCGCAACGCTGATTACGATGACTAACATGCGATTGAAAACTGTGGTCAACCATCTCACTGAGCGCGAACAAGCACTGGAAGTGGCAGCAGTTGCATTTAAGACTCAAGAGGCGATCCTTATTACCGATAGTAATGAAAAAATCATTAGCGTGAACCCAGCCTTTACACGTATCACTGGCTATAAAGCTGAAGAAGTGCTTGGATTAACACCCCGAGTTTTAAGCTCTGGTCGGCATAGCGCTGAGTTTTACGAGAAAATGTGGCTGGCTATTAAAGATGACGGTGGTTGGCAAGGTGAAATTTGGAATAAGCGTAAAAATGGAGAGGTATTTCCAGAACTGCAAACCATTACCGCGATCAAAAATAACAATAGTGAAGTGACCCATTACCTCTCTACCTTTAGTGATATTACTAATCGTAAAAAAGATGAAGAGCAAATTCATAGCCTAGCTTTTTTTGACCCTCTGACGGGCCTAGCAAATCGTCGACTGCTTGAAGACCATATTAAACAAGCCATGGCAAGTAGCCGCCGTAATAAAAGCCACATGGCACTTATGTTTATTGATCTAGACAACTTTAAAACAATTAATGACACCTTAGGGCACAAGTATGGCGATGAAATTCTTAAGCAAGTCGCTAGCCGTTTAGTGAACTGTGTACGGGATGGCGATACTGTTGCTCGTCCAGGTGGGGATGAGTTCATTATTCTATTAGAAGGCTTGGCAACAGAACTGGATCTTGCTTCACAGCAAGCCAAAACGGTAGCTGAAAAATTAGTCGATTTATCTCATCAGCCATACATGCTTATAGATAAGTCCTATGTCATGACTGCGAGTATCGGCATTAGCTTGTTTAATGGTAACGAGCAAAACTATGATGAATTATTAAAACGATCGGACTTAGCCATGTACAAGGCTAAAGAAGAAGGCCGCAATCGTTTTATGTTTTTTGATCATAGCATTCAGGAATCGATTAATAAGCGTCTGCAAATTGAAACGGATCTAAGATTAGCGATTGTCCGCGATGAGTTTGAGCTACACTATCAACCCAAATATAACACTGACTACAAACTAGTCGGTTATGAAGGCTTAATTCGTTGGCCTCACCCTGCCAAAGGACTCATTTCGCCCGCTGAGTTTATTCCCGTTTGTGAAGAAACCAATTTAATTTTGCCGATTGGTTACTGGGTTATCGATGTAGCCTGTCAACGTCTATTAATGTGGCAACAAGACTCAACTAAACAACATCTCACTATTGCAATCAACATTAGCAATATTCAATTTAAACAAAAAGATTTTGTAGAGCAATTCAAAATTCGTACGCGAGGCTATGAAAGTATTATTCATAAACTTGAATTTGAGCTCACGGAAAGCCTGCTAATGAAGGATATTCAAGACAGTATCGAAAAAATGCAACAACTTAATAAATTAGGCATAAGGTTTGCGCTCGATGACTTTGGTACAGGCTATTCGTCACTGAGCTATCTGAAAAACCTGCCACTTAGCGCGTTAAAAATTGATCAATCCTTTGTTCGTGATATGCTAATTGATTCAAACGATGCAGCGATTGTCAAAACCGTCATTGCGCTAGCAAAAACCTTAAATCTTCAGGTCATTGCTGAAGGTGTGGAAAATAACAAGCAAGCCACCATGCTGAAACATTTAGGATGTGACCTATTTCAAGGTTATTATTTTGGCCGGCCTTCACTGATAGATGATACGAAAGATGAATAATCAATGATCAAATGTCTGAAAAAACATACTGCTCTAGCTACTTGCTTGTTACTAAGCCTAGTAATAAGCACTCAAACGCAAGGTGCTAACAATCAAGCGACGCCACAGTTAGTGCTAGGGGTGCAAACTTTTCAAGACAAAAGTAAAACACTCAATGAATGGACCCCTATTGTTGCACACCTTAACCAACAGCTTCACTCCGTACAACTCGACCTCCAAGTTTATTTTTTAGATGAATTAAACACTGCCGTTAGGGATAAAAAAGTCGACCTAATCTTCTCTAATCCTCAAGCTTACATTAATCTTGCGGTTACCCAAGGTCTTTCAAGCCCGCTTGCCAGTCTGATGACTCTCGTTGATCACCAACCTATTCGTGTTTTTGGCGGTGTCATCGCCACTCGATCCGATTATGATCACATCAACGATTACAAAGACATCCGTAGAAGAATCATTGCTGCACCAAGCATAGATGGTTTCGGCGGCTACTTGATGCAAAAACGAGAGCTTCAAAATCATGGTATTCAAATCTACCCTTTTCAAGTTCTGACTACTGGCTCACAAGACTTGGCGATTTCAGCCCTGCTAGATGGCCAAGCTGAGATCGCATTTGTTCGAACAGGGGTTTTAGAATCCTTAACAAAAGATGGCCGAATTCAAAAGGGTCAAATTAAAGTCCTCGGCCAAAAGGACGCGCCTAATTTTCCACTTGCCCTCTCTACGCAACTTTATCCGGAGTGGCCACTCAGTGCATTGGATCATGTTGATATGTTTCATGCGTCAGAAATAACAGGCGCATTCTTAGGCATTCCTTATGGGCATCCTGTCTTAGAGGCCGCTAATCTTTATGGCTTTAGTATTCCAACCGATTACGAGCAAATTAGACAACTTATGATGGAGCTTAATGTTCCGCCCTATGAAAAAACCAACACCATATTACTGAACTCTTTTATCAATCAGCATCGCATGGCGGTGCATGTTGGTCTGGTCGCTATGGTGTTATTTATTATCATGCTCGGCGTGATTTTATTCTTTAACTACCGCCTCAAACGCAGCAATGAACAACTGATTGAACGCGATGAAGATTTGCGCATTGCTGCGGTAGCGTTTGAAACCCAAAAAGCCGTTGTCATAACCGACAAATTTGAACAAATTATTCGCGTAAACTATGCCTTCTCTGAAATAACGGGATTCAGTAATGACGAAGTCATGGGGCAAACCCCTGGAATCCTTCGCTCAAGAAAACATAATCAAAATTTCTACGCCAAAATTTGGCCCAAAATTTTAGCCGATGGCAGTTGGCAAGGTGAAATTTGTAATCGACGCAAAAATGGTGAACTCTATCCAACCTTTCAAGTTATCAATGCTATCAAAAATGATCAAAATGAAATTACTCATTTTTTGTTTGCTTTTAACGACATTTCTGAGCAGAAACGCAACGAGCGTAATATTTACGAAATGGCGTTTTATGATCCATTAACCGGCCTCGCAAACCGCCGTTTACTAGAAAACCACATTACTAAAGCCTTGGCCGCTGCCGAGCGTCATCATCATTATTGTGCATTGATGTTTATTGACCTAGACCACTTCAAAAATTTAAATGATTCACTCGGTCACAATTTTGGCGATGAACTGCTTAAACGTGTTGCTGCAAGATTAGAACGCTGTGTACGCAAAGAAGATATTGTCGCCAGGCCTGGTGGTGATGAATTTATTATCTTGATGGAAAATCTCAGTACCGATGAAAGTGAAGCGGCCAATCAAGCCTTAGCGATTGCTAATAAAATTATTGAACAATGTAATCGCGCCTACACGCTGTCAGGTAACCGCTACACTATCACGGCCAGCTTAGGTATTCACTTGTTTAGTTCTGGAGATCACACATCAATTGAGCTCATGAAACGTTCGGATCTCGCTATGTATCAAGCCAAGGAGCAAGGTCGCAATTCTGTTCGCTTCTTTGATCCAGATATGGAGAAAAAGGTTGAAAACCGCAGTCAACTTGAACACGATCTTCGCCAAGCTATTGATAATAGAGAATTTTTACTCTTTTACCAAAAAAAGGTTAATGCTCAAGAAGAACTACAAGGCTATGAAGCCCTTATTCGCTGGCCCCACCCTGAAAAAAACATGATCTCGCCTGCAGACTTTATCCCTGTTGCAGAAGAAACCGGATTAATTATACCTATCGGAGATTGGGTGCTAGAACAGGCTTGTCAAACTTTACAACAATTTCAACAAAATAAAGACACCCAGCATTTAAACCTATCAGTTAATGTCAGCGTAAAACAATTTAGACAGGCTGATTTTGTGCCCAAAATTATTGCTAAAATTAATCATTACAATATAGATTCTTCCAAACTTGAGTTGGAAATAACCGAAAGTATGTTGATGGATAATCTTGAAGATACCGTAACCAAAATGAAGGAACTGAAAACCATTGGCCTAGCCTTCTCACTAGATGATTTTGGCACGGGCTATTCTTCATTAAGCTATCTCAAGAACTTGCCCCTAAGTACCTTAAAAGTTGATAAATCTTTTGTTAGGGATATGCTGATCGACAAAGAAGATGCCGCGATTGTTGAAACCATCATCGCTCTAGCAAAAACACTTAAATTACAAGTGATTGCAGAAGGCGTGGAACAAATAGAACAGGTTGACACGCTAAAAAAACTAGGCTGTGACTTATTTCAAGGATTTTTGTATAGTAAACCCCAACCCTTAGAATAGACTTAATACAGGTATTTTTATGTCCTTGCATCCATTAGCACAATTCATTGACAATGTTCCCGACTTTCCCAAACCAGGTATATTATTTCGCGATATCTCGCCATTACTTCGCGATCACTTTAATGCCACCATTGATGCGATCAGTGATTTATACACAGTAGAAGAGTGGCAACAAATTGATAAACTAGCGGGTATTGAATCTAGAGGCTTTATTTTTGCCGCAGCACTCGCCTACAAACATCAAAAAGGCTTTGTCAAAGTTCGCAAACCCGGTAAGTTACCACATGTACATGCCTCAATAGATTATGGTTTAGAGTATGGTAAAGATTCATTACATATGCAAAAGGGGGATGGTTCACGTATTTTAATCCTAGATGATTTAATTGCGACCGGTGGTTCACTTAACGCCACCTGCCAACTCTGTGAACAAGTGGGTTACCAAATAGCTGGAATGGCCTGTGTAATTAACCTGACTTCACTTAACAGCTTTGCATACAAAGGCCATCAGGTACGCTCAGTTATTAATTATAACGATTAAATCTTTTTTCTTTCGCAACTCAGTAGATGACATCACTTGATTCAGTTAGATCAAATGTGCAATACTAGAGATGTAAAAATTTTTAGGAGTTACGCAAATGAGTACGAGTATCAATCCTGCTATGCAGTCAATGGCACCCATTCAAATGGGGCGAATGAACTCTGAGCCAAATGCATCTAACACTGCAAACTTAAGTCGTTCTGATGATACCGTTGAAATGACAGCCCCTACAACGCAGGTAAACTTAAATACAACCCCTGCATCTGCTCCGGTTGACTATTTAAATTTGCAGCCGACACAGCAAGTCAGTGAGCCAGTTAACGTTGAAAATGCTACCACTGAGCAAAACAACATGACATCAGGCTTAACCTATGCTTCTGCATTACAGGCAGAATCAAACTTCTTTGGCATGCAAACCGGCGCAGCTGATCTTTCATCATCTACTCCAAATGGTGCTGATGCATCTTAATTTTAGATGCATAAAGATAGTCTAAACTATCGATTTGGTCGTGGCAGTGACGAGAGTCATCGTCGCGACCAAGCTGTTTTCAGCGAATTACTCACTCATCACCAGGCGCTTTATCGTCGCACTAAAATACTTTCCAATGGGATAGAAGCCTTAACAGGCAGCGAGAACCCTAAATTGGTGAAGTTACTTCATGATCACGTTGTGGGTATGGAAAAACGCTTTGCCGCAGGTAGAGCCATTCGCTCCTGGGACCCATTGTTTGCAGCTTTATTTGAGTACAAGGATCAACTCAACTTTGCATATACACTCTGCGACCATGGTGTATTAGCTACCATCACCACAGATCACCCAAAACTCATTGAACTGATTCATTGCCATGATCAAGCCTTACATCAGTTTGTCGATTATGGCTATGAAAAATCGGGCAATCCAAGCCCTAAACCTTCTTGGTTAGATTAAAAAAACAACATTTTAATTCCTAGTAACAGCAACATAATCGCAAACGCCTGCTTTAAAAACTTAATTGGCATACGATGGGTTAATTTAGCCCCAAAGTATGCCATTACTGTACTCGCCGACACTATGGCTAACAAGGCCGGCCAATATACAAATCCCAAGGTATAATCTGGTAAGTCTGCCACACGCCAACCCGCTATCATGTACGCCAAGGTGCCCATCAAAGCAATCGGCCAAGCCAAGGCTGACGAAGTCGCAATCGCTTGACGCATAGTCATATTGTGAAACACAAAATAGGGTGTGAGCATCGAGCCGCCACCCACACCTAACAATGACGATAACCAACCAATCCCTACGCCAGCCGAATTCAAACCTAGCTTACCCGGTAAGTTACGCTGAGGAGGAGGTTGTTTCCCCATTAATAGTTGTAAAGCGACCAATACTTCTAACAAGCCAAACATGATCGCCAACACCGCAGTCGCAAAGAACTGACCGCTCCAGCCGCCTAAAAATCCGCCTAGACTGACACCTAGCAGCATAATCGCAATCAGCCGCCAATTTACCGCACCGTGACGGTGATGACTTAACACCGAGCCAATTGAAGTGACTAAAATAGTGGCTAGTGACGTAGCAATAGCGATATGTACGATATAGGGCGTATCCAAGTAAATTAGAAATACCGAGCTTAAGATCGGAACCAACACCAATCCACCGCCAATCCCCAGCAGGCCTGCTAACAATCCGGCTAAGGCACCTGCGGCCAAATAAATGGCTAATTCTATAATCAAGATGACGTCCTTTTAAACAAAAAGACCATGGGGGTACCATGGTCTTAATAACGCTTGGCAATTCTTAAGGCTTAGCGTTTTTTTGCGTTGGCCTCTGCGGCTTCACCCCGTTCAATTTTGCGCGTAATATACCACTGCTGCGCAACCGATAGGATGTTGTTCATTAGCCAGTAAAGTACCAAACCTGCCGGGAACCACATAAAGAAGATGGTAAAGATAAACGGCAAAAACTTCATTACTTTTTGCTGCATTTCATCCATCATCGCCGTTGGATTAAGCTTTTGTTGAATCCACATGGTCAGACCCATCAAAATCGGCAATACAAAGTAAGGGTCTTTCACCGAGAGGTCATTAATCCACAGAATCCATTCGGCTTGACGCATTTCAACCGAGTAGATCAATACCCAGTATAGTGCGATAAACACCGGCATTTGAACAAGAATCGGTAAACAGCCGCCTAACGGATTGATCTTCTCTTCCTTGTAGAGCTTCATCATTTTTTGTTGGAAGATCACCTTGTCATCGCCATAGTTTTCTTTCAACTGTTTTAGCTTAGGCTGGAACTTACGCAACCGCGCCATCGAGTAATAACTTTTTGCTGATAACCAGTAAAAGGCCAACTTGATCAAAATCGTTAACACAATAATCGACCAACCCCAGTTACCCACGATATTATGGATATGACTGAGCAACCAAAATAGGGGTTCAGCCAAGATGGTGAACATACCATAGTCAATGGTTCGCTCCAGGCCTGGTGCAATCTGACGCAACACATTTTGCTCAGTCGGGCCAATGTAGATTTGTGACTGAATCGTTGCGGTAGCACCCGGAGCGATTTGCACCTCAGGTTCAACTACACCAATACGATAGCGCCCTGGCTCAACCTGGTTAGCATAAAATACATTGGTGACATTTTGATTAGGCACGACTGCCGTCACAAAATAATGCTGAATCATCGCGGCCCAGCCACCTTGAATCAATTTGTTTTCAAGCGGCTGGGTATTTAGATCACTAAACGAAATCTTATTGTATTTTTTATCATCACTAAAATGATCATAAAACACAGGGCCGGTGTAGGTGTACATCAGCGCCTGAGAATAAGGGTCAAACGCGGTGCGCACAAACTGTGAATACAGACTACCAGACCAGGTTTGCTCAGTCAGGTTTGTCACCTCAAACTCAACGCCAATCAAATAAGATCCGCGCGTAAACACATAATATTTGGTAACCTCGACACCGTCTTCACGCCAAGTAAATGGCACACGTAGCGTGTCCTCGGTCATCACATATTCTGTTTGAGGTGTATCAAACACCGCGCGATGCGTCGGAGCAGGTAAGCCCGTTTCTGCATTGGCAACCAAACCATTCTGCGCAAAATACATCAGCGGGCCTTCATCGCTCATCAAATGAAATGGCGTATTCGGATCTCGCGGCATACCGTGCGGAATAATGCGAGCATCACGAATATCGGCACCCAAAGTATCCACTTCTAATTTAAGCACATCCGTTACAATACGAACACGTTGTTGCTGGGGTAACGCGCTTGCACCCGCTGCACGAGGAACATCTGCTTGATCTGCCGCACGACTGACATTAGGGGCAGGTACATCAAAATCACGACCCGCTTGTTGTTCAATGGAAGTGGTGGTGGTCGTTGTGGGTTGCGCATTGAACTTCATCCATTCAAACCAAATCCACATAGCGGTGAAAGCTAACGCAATCCACCAAAACGCTTTCATATTCATGCTTGTTCCTTAACGCTAAGCTTATTTAACTCACTGAGTTTAATTTTTTTAATAAGATGCTCAAAACTGGCGTGTAATTGCGCAGAAGTCACGCTTTCGGTGCCTTTACGCCCTAAAACCACAATATCATAACCGCATAAGTCTATTTTATGTTGACGAAATGCCTCTCGGGCAATCCGTTTTATCCGATTTCGCCACACCGCGCGTGCTAGTTGTTTTTTAGATATAGCGAGACCAAGCCTTGGAAGTGGCTGTTGATTGGCTTTTACGATAAGTGTCCAATGGCGATTGGCAAATTTTTCAGCTTGCTGAAAAGCGGTTTGATAATCTTTGGGGGTAAGTAAACGAACAGTTTTGGGAAGGGTTTGGCGGGCTAGCGCATCTAAGCGCGCTGCCGCCACAGCGACTGGTTGACTATCGCTAAGGACGGTCATTGTGCTGTTTACACAGTCAAACGCGCGCGGCCTTTGGCACGACGTGCTGCAAGCACTTTACGGCCGTTTTTAGTTGCCATGCGAGCACGGAAACCATGATTGCGCTTGCGCTTGATAACGCTGGGTTGAAAAGTACGTTTCATGTCTAAATCCTATTGCAATAATTTGATCAAAAAATTTGAACAGTTAATTCTAATTAAGCCCGCCTGCAATTGCAAGCTTAATTCCACTAAACATTTGAAATTTCGTCCAAAATGGGCGTGCTAAAATGCGCTATCTTTATTCATTTGGGTAAAATAGTATTTAGTATGGCCCGCATTCACCGTCTGAGCTTACAGCATTTTCGTAACCTGACCCAACTAGATTGGACCCTTGATGCTGGGCAGAATATTCTAGTGGGTGATAATGCGGCAGGCAAAACGGCTTTAATTGAAGCCCTATGGTTTTTAGCGAGTGGCCGCTCTTTTAGAGCCAATCAGCCTAAACAACTGATTCAACAAGATCACTCGCAATTCACGCTATTTTGTGAGGTAGCGCACCAATCAACCACTCACCGACTTGGCCTAAGCCGAGATGCGAACCAAACCGACATTCACTTGGATGGGCAAAAAAACACCCCGCAGTCAGCACTGAGTCAATGCTTGCCATTACAGCTGCTCACGCCTGAAAGTCATCAGCTGCTAACCGAAGGACCTAAAGCACGGCGACGCTATTTAGATTGGGGCTGTTTTTATCATTATCCTGAATTTATTGCGCACTGGCGCAGCTATCAACGCGCGCTGAAACAACGCAACATGGCACTCAAACAACATCGGCCACAGGACGAGGTCGCGCTATGGGATAAAAGCTTAATCCAGTCTGGTACCGCCGTTAATCAAATTCGCCAGGATTATTTAGAAAAACTCGAACCGATTTTGCATGATTTTGCCGAATACTTAATGCCACGCTTCAATCAACAACATCGCCTGACCCTTAATTTTTACCCGGGTTGGTCAGCTCAGACCGGTGGTGACTTTGCTCAAAGCCTGCAACAACATCTAGTTAAAGACCGGCAGCTCGGATTTACCCAATATGGTCCTCATCGGATGGATATTCGAATAAAAGTGGATCAACAAGACGCACTGTTACGCTTATCACGTGGCCAACAGAAACTTCTAGTGTGTTCATTATTACTTGCTCAAGCGCAATATTTAGCCGAACAAACTGGGGAGTCGGTCATTATGTTGATTGATGATTTGCCTGCCGAACTGGATGAAACCCATCGCTATAAATTACTCAACCTACTCCAAGAAATGCAAATTCAACATTTGGTCACCACCACCGCCATCGAACTCATTCCCAATATCGATAAAGGGTCTCGTCAAACTTTCCTACTTCAACAAGGACAACTTAGCCAACAAGCCTAGCCATCACAATTTATTCTAAATCTGTGGTAAAATCACAAGATTATTTAGCCTGTTAAGAAGTACTGAAACCTATGTCTACAACGCCTATCGAACCTAAGTTATATGATTCTTCATCGATTAAAGTCTTAAAAGGTCTAGACGCAGTCCGCAAACGTCCTGGCATGTATATTGGTGATACCGATGATGGCTCTGGCCTGCATCACATGGTGTTCGAAGTCGTTGATAATGCCATTGACGAAGCGTTAGCAGGCCATTGCGACACGATTAAGGTCACGATTCATACAGATGGTTCAGTATCTGTTTCTGATAATGGGCGGGGTATTCCGGTTGATATCCACCAAGAAGAAGGTGTATCCGCGGCTGAAGTCATAATGACCGTCCTGCATGCCGGTGGTAAATTTGACGATAACTCCTATAAAGTATCTGGCGGTTTACACGGTGTAGGTGTATCGGTTGTGAACGCCTTATCTGAAGAGCTTAATTTAACCATTCATCGTCACGGCAAGGTTTGGAAACAAACCTATCATTTAGGTGTACCACAAGCCCCTTTAACCGCTGTGGCTGATTCTGACAAAACTGGCACCGAAATTCGCTTTAAGCCGAGTACTGAGATTTTCACGATTACCGAATTCAATTTCGACTATCTGTTGAAACGCCTACGAGAATTATCTTTCTTAAATTCAGGTGTGTACATCGAGTTAATCGACAAGCGCGATGACCGCAAACAAGTGTTTCAGTATGAAGGCGGTATTCTGGCCTTTGTTGATTTCATTAATCACAATAAAGCACCGATTAATGCCAAAGCTTTCCACTTTACTACACTTAAAGACGATATTACCGTAGAAGTCGCGATGCAATGGTCAGACGCCTATCAAGAATCTATCTTTTGTTTTACCAACAATATCCCACAGCGTGACGGCGGCACCCACTTATCGGGTTTCAGAGCCGCGCTTACCCGCACACTCAATAGCTATATAGAAAAAGAAGGCCTGAACAAAAAATTTAAAATCAACATCTCGGGCGATGATGCACGTGAAGGTCTGGCGGCCGTTATTTCAGTAAAGGTGCCCGACCCTAAGTTTTCTTCACAAACCAAAGACAAACTCGTCTCCTCTGAAGTGAAATCAGCAGTAGAAACCGCGATGAATGAAAAACTCGCTGAATATCTACTTGAAAACCCGAATGAAGCCAAAGCGGTTTTTGCCAAAATAGTGGATGCCGCGCGAGCACGTGAGGCGGCGCGTAAAGCACGCGAAATGACCCGTCGTAAGGGCGCGCTAGATATAGCAGGCCTGCCTGGTAAATTGGCCGACTGCCAAGAAAAAGATCCCGCATTAAGCGAACTCTATCTGGTGGAGGGTGATTCCGCCGGTGGTTCGGCCAAACAAGGCCGCGACCGTCGCCGTCAAGCGATTTTGCCGCTCAAAGGGAAAATCCTTAATGTTGAACGCGCTCGCTTTGACAAAATGATCTCATCAGCGGAAGTCGGTACCTTGATTACCGCTTTGGGTTGTGGCATAGGCCCAGACGAATATAACCTCGAAAAACTTCGCTACCACCGCATCATTATCATGACCGATGCGGACGTAGACGGCTCACATATTCGAACTCTTTTGCTGACGTTTTTCTACCGTCAACTTCCGGATTTAATTGAAAACGGTTATGTCTATATTGCCCAGCCTCCGCTGTATAAGGTCAAAAAAGGCAAGCAAGAAACCTATTTGAAAGACGATACTGAACTTGAAGGTTACCTACTAAATAGCGCCCTAGACGCTGCGGCATTATGGGTAAATGAACAGGGTCCAAGCATTAAAGAAGTCGCACTGGAGCAGCTAGCCAAACAATACTTACAGGTTAAACGCATTATTGCCCGCTTATCACGCCGCTACAGTCAAACCTTTTTACAGCTTTTGACGGATACGCCTGCTCTTACTATGGATCTGTTAAACGATTATGATGCGCTAAATGCCTGGGCTAAAGCACTTGAACCGCGACTACAAGCACTTGGCGAGCTGCAGAAAGTAACCTATCACCTTCATGTCGAACCGGCGCTTGAGGGTGATGCCAAATTCCAGCTACGTTTAGCACAACGTGAACATGGCACCTTAACCAGCCAACTATTTAGTGAAGAATTTTTTATGTCACCTGAGTACAGTGCCATGGCCAAACTCAGTGACACTCTACAGGGCCTGCTAACCGATTCGGCCTATGTTCAGCGTGGCGACAAACAACAGCCGGTTCAGTCTTTCACTGAGGCGTTGGACTGGTTACTCAACGAAGCCAAACGCGGTCAAAGTGTCCAGCGTTATAAGGGTCTGGGTGAAATGAACCCTGAACAACTCTGGGAAACCACCATGAACCCAGAAAGTCGCCGCTTACTGCAAGTAAAAGTACAAGATGCGATTGAAGCCGATCAGGTCTTTACCACATTGATGGGTGACCATGTTGAACCCCGTCGCGATTTTATCGAAACAAACGCGCTTAAAGCGGAAAATATTGATGTTTAATTTTTTTGTTTAACTTGACCATGTCGGTCGCAATGAGATACTTCATTGTTTAGAAGGAGGCTTTATATGTCTGCAATTCACCCTATCGTAACGGTTACTGGTTCTTCTGGCGCCGGTACCTCTTTTGTTAAGCGCGCCGTTGAGCAAATTTTTGCGCGTGAAAACCTTAATGCGGCTATTATCGAAGGCGATAGTTTCCATAAATACGATCGCATGACGATGCGTGCTAAGGTAGCAGAAAGCAAGGAAAACGGCGGTCGCATTTTGACCCATTTTTCTGAATATGCCAATGAATTTGAAAAACTAGAAGAGTTATTTGCCCAATACCGTGAAACCGGTACTGGCAAACGTCGTTATTACATTCACAGCGATGAAGAAGCGGCTGAGCACAATGCCCGTCTAGGTACTAATTTAAAGCCAGGTGAATTCACGCCCTGGGAAGATATTCCCGAAGGTACCGACGTGCTGTTCTATGAAGGCCTACATGGTATGGTTAAGCGTAAAGACCATGGTCCAGCAGAAGGTATGCATGATGTATCACAGTATGTCGATTTAGGTATAGGTGTTTGCCCTGTTGTAAACATCGAATGGATGCAAAAAATCTACCGTGACACGGCTGAGCGCCCTTATTCTGTCGGTCAGGTTCGTGATGTGATTTTGGAGCGTATGGAAGACTATATTGAGTACATCGTACCTCAGTTCCACCGTACGCATATTAACTTCCACCGTGTACCTTTAGTTGATACCTCTGACCCCTTCTCAACCCTTAAAGACGAAGCGGCTTTAGTACCTGAGCCTAAGAACTCTTTAATGGTGACCCATGTACGTCATCAAGATATCGACTTGCAGGCCATAGCTGACAAGATTCCAGGTGCTTGGTTACAAACACCCGAAACCCTAGTATACAACTCAGAACACATGGTATTAGCGATGGATTTATTGATGTCACCGATCATCCATAACCTTGTTGAGCGCAAACGCGCGGCCTTAGCTAAATAAACAATTAACTTTGTTATTTAGTCACTTGGCTGATTTAAAAACCCGCTTATTTTAAGCGGGTTTTTTTTATTCAAAATTTACCTTTCGCTATTTTGCTCATTTAATTGTTACAATAAGCACATAATTAAGACTAGTTAAGAATCAGGGCAATTCGTGTGGAAATCAACTAGGCCATTTCACCATTGGTTAAGATTGACGGGGTTTCTTATGCTCATTAGCATAAGTACAGTCAGTTTAGCCCTTGATGCACGGGACACTCGACTCCTGTTAGTGGGGGGAGAGTTTTTTCCGCGCATCGTTCAAGCCCTGGTTCCTAACAACTCAAAACCCTATCGCTTAGTGATTGTTTACTCAAACCAGGCAAATCTTCAACTTGCCGAACAAATGGCGAGCAATCTTAGTAATCAACTTAATCTGTCCTACCAATTAATGCCAGGACTGCAGCCATCTCAGTTACATTTTGATGAACAATACGATTACCTCGTTTTTATAACCGATCCCGACTTAATAAAACCAGAACTTCTAGGGGTTTTAAACCAACGCAATATTTTAAGTTTTTCGCCCTTTGTTGGCAGCGTAGCAAAAGGAGTGGATGTTGGATTAATTGTGAGAGCCAGCATAAGACCGCAGATTAATCAAAATCAAATCTTGCATAGAGACTGGCGCTTTAGACCTTTCTTTAATTCCATTGCAGATTTTTACTCAGCGCAGGGACGTTCATGATTCAAAGCCCTGCCCATTCTAAACCGCTTACCCAAGCCAAACTAGGCCTAGGCTTTATGGCCATTAGTTTGTTGGTCTTGATTGCCTCACTCGTGTATTTTTTTCACGTTCTGCAACCGAGACTGACACAAGAAGCACAAGATCAGGCAACGTTGTTGGTCAATAATATTGCCCAACCCCTAACATACTATGACGTATTGGTTGACGAACATCAGACTATCTTAACCACCAGCCTATTACTGCTCTATAGCGATGAAAATGAACAACCTTTTATTAAAGCGATTTCACTAAACTTTAACCCTACACTCATTAACCGCCCTACTCTTTTCGACGGGCAACTATGTGACAACTGTTTTATCGTTAGCTTACCGCTATTTGATAATCAAACAGCCGAATTATTAGCCGAAGCTAAATTTTGGGTCAATCCTGTTAATCATCAGCGCCTTATCAACGACCTAAGAGAAAAGCTGCTTATTACTCTGTCGCTGATCTTATTGTTACTGGCTGGGTTTTGGATCTTATTAAAGCACTTGCTTCAACAACTCATCAACAGCCAACAACACAACCAAAGTATCTTAAACAGTATTGAAGACATACTATTTATGATTAATTCAAATGGCACAGTCATAGATCAAAACCCTATAGCTGCAACTATTGTCACTAAAAAAACCTTTGTCCTAGCAGACTTAGTTCAAACCCTGCACGGTCAACCACTTGATATTATTACTGATTCAAAATTAAATCACCCCATCGAAATTCGTTATAAACAAGGCAAATATCAGGGCGAGATTGGTTTAATGACCATCAGTAAAATGCAACCGAGTGGATTACAACCTCAGGATCAATTCATTGTGCTGATAAAAAATATTCAGGCCCTCCGCTCCGCTCAAGCCGAACTTAAACATCAAACAGAACTAGCCCATCTAAGTCGTTTGCGTACCTTGGGAGAAATGGCATCAGGCATTGCCCATGAAGTAAAACAACCCTTAGCGGTCATTAGATTAGGCGCAGAGGGTTTAAAAGGTTTGCATCAGCAGGCCTGGTCAGACGACAGTCGTCAATTTGCGCTAGAACTGGATCAGACCATTATTGAGCAGGTTGACCGCGCCGATCGAATCGTACGCAATATTCGTTCCTTTGCGCGCCTAGAGCAAGCGGCGGCTCAATGGATTAAAGTTCCCGATGTAATCGAATCGGCACTTGGGTTTGTTAAACAGGCCTATCATCTCGACAAGATTAAACTTATTGAAAACATTGATTACAACCAGCCAAGATTGTTTATGGAATATCATAAACTAGAACAAGTGATTGTCAATTTAGTTGCAAACGCGAAAGATGCGATAGAAGAAAAATCTGCAAACACCCCCCCTAAGGATTATCAAGCCTGGATTAAGTTAAATCTTTATCAGCAATCAAACCAAGTCATATTAGAGGTCGAAGACAATGGTTGTGGCATGACCCTTGAACAAAAACAAAAATGCCTCACGCCTTTTTACACCACTAAGGATGCGGAAAAAGGTGTGGGAATTGGGTTGGCCATAGTGAAAAATATTGCCGATTTATATGATGCCAAATTGACTATCACATCAAATATCGGTGAAGGCACCTGTTTTAGACTCAGCTTTAACTGCCCAACCAATCTGACAACTGACGACGCTCTCGCTTAGTGGGGCGGCCGGCTCCTTTTTCTCGATACCCAGCAAGCGCTTGATCCTGTGGATTCTTGTTTTGGATCAAGGTTTCTGATTCAAGACAATATAAGGTTTGGGCTTGCTCGGCATTACCACGCTTATCACTCAACACAAGCACCGTCACCTCTACCTTGCGATGAGCTTGGGTAATCGCCAACCTATCACCCAAATTAAGCATTTTGCTCGACTTAGGCTTGGCGTCATTTAAGGTGACCTTGCCACCTTTTAAGGCCTCTGATGCCAAGCCACGCGTTTTAAAAAACCGCGCCGCCCAAAGCCACTTATCCAGCCGTATTTTATCCAAATCGTCCATGGATTTAACCTGCAACACCTAACCAATCTCGAGGCATTAAATAGTCATATAATTTGGCCTCGGCACTGCCAGGTTCGGGGTGATAGTTGTATTTCCAAGTCACCAACGGTGGCATCGACATCAAAATCGATTCCGTGCGCCCACCCGTTTGCAAACCAAATAAGGTGCCGCGATCAAACACCAAATTAAATTCAGCATAACGACCGCGACGATAAAGTTGGAAGTCACGCTCCCGCTCACCATACTCGCTATTTTTTCGACGCGCTAAGATGGGTCGATAGGCCTTGATATAATGATCGCCAATTGAGCGCATCAAAGCAAAACTCTGCTCAAATCCAGGCGCATTTAAATCATCAAAAAATAGCCCCCCCACACCACGGGTTTCTTGGCGGTGTTTTAAATAAAAATAGTCATCACACCATTTTTTATAATCGGCATAAACCTGCTCACCAAAAGGGTCACAGGCTTGTTTAGCCTGTTGATGCCAATGCACCACATCTTCATCAAAAGGATAAAAAGGCGTTAAATCAAAGCCACCGCCAAACCACCAAACCGGTGCTTCGCCCTCTTTTTCAGCGATAAACATCCGTACATTAGCATGAGACGTTGGGGCATAAGGATTGCGTGGGTGAATGACTAGCGATACACCCAATGCTTGAAACGATCGCCCTGCTAACTCAGGGCGATGTGCGGTGGCCGATACCGGTAAGGTTTTACCACGAACATGGGAAAAGTTAACGCCGCCCTTTTCGATCACGTCGCCTTGTTCAAGCACGCGAGAACGCCCACCGCCAGTGAGACCCATCGTCCCTTCTTCACCATCCCGCTCCCAGCTATCCGTGATAAATTCAACCGCGGCAGTTTCCTCAGCGAGCAGTTGTTGGCAAATATCATCTTGCAATTGCAACAAATAGCTTTTTACGGCTTCAACATTGATCTGGCTATGATCCGTCATGGGCATTCCTTAACTGACATTTAAATTTATTTTATTTCGTGCTACTGTCCGTCATTATAACCATTGATACGGATCTTTAAAATCTAACAAAAACGGTTAAACTTATGTGATTGAACTAACCTTTGAGAAAAATGATGAACAAATTGCTGCAACCTAAACCACTCATTTTTGCATTCCTAGGGCTTTTGCTGATGGGCTGTACCACAACCTCCACCACACCAGGCCTAGTTGATGTTAATCGCTCACAATTTTTTCTAATCTCTCAAGCCGAGTTAGTTAAAGCAGGCAGTGAAGCGTATCAAGCCGTGCTCAAAGAAGCGACGGATGCAGGCACCCTCAACAAAGACCCCGAAATGGTAGCGCGTTTAACCCGTATTCTTGATGAAATGATTCCGCATACCGCGCACTTTCGGCCCGATGCGGTCAATTGGAGCTGGGAGGTTAATCTTATCCAAGATGATACGATCAATGCTTGGGTCATGCCTGGTGGCAAAATTATGTTTTACTCAGGGTTGATCGAAAAATTATCCTTAAATGATGATGAAATTGCAGCGATTATGGGTCATGAAATGGCGCATGAACTACGAGAGCACGCTCGAGAACGTATTTCGCAAGCACAAGTGGGTTCAGTGGGACTCAGTGTGGTCGGGCAATTGACCGGAGTGCAAGGCGCAGCACTTGATCTTGCCGGGGCTGTAATGAATGTGGGCATTTTATTGCCCTTTAGTCGTGTACATGAAGTGGAGGCCGATCGAATCGGCATTGAACTGGCTGCGCGCAGTGGCTATGATCCTGCGGCAGCCATTGCAATTTGGGAAAAGATGGCTAAGTTGTCTCAGGGCGGTGCGCCACCCGAGTTTTTAAGCACTCACCCTTCTTATGATTCACGAATTAAGGATTTAACTCGCTATTCCGCACGCCTACAACCTATTTATCAGCAGGCACTCGCAGAACGCAATAACTAACGGTTTAGTGAGTAATCAAACCAACTATCGAGTTTTTGCCAGGCCTGCTCTAATCCCTGTTTGTTGAGTGATGAAAATAGCTGAGCACTGGCAAGAGGATACTTATCTTGTAAATGTTTATTAAGTTGTAACCAGGCCTGGTTGGCTTGATTACGACTTAATTTATCAGCTTTGGTCAACAAAACATGGATAGGCAATTCAAGTTCATTACACCAATCTAACATCATTACATCAAGGGGCTGCAACGGATGACGGACATCCATCATTAACACTAAGCCTTTCAGCGCTTGGCGTTGTTCAATATAATCACTTAATCCCGCCTCCCAAACGCGTTTTACATTGACGTTCACCTTGGCAAACCCATAGCCTGGCAGATCAATTAAAAATCGTTGTTCATCTAACTGAAAATAATTGATCATTTGCGTGCGCCCAGGCGTTTTACTGGTACGCGCTAAACTTTTTTGACTACAAATCACATTCAGCGCACTGGATTTGCCAGCATTAGAACGACCTGCAAACGCCACTTCATAGCCTTGGTCTTCGGGACAGTGAGATAAATTAGGAGCACTTTTTAAGTAGTGGGCTTTCTGATAGAGCGGATGTTGATTCATTTGTTAATTTTTTACCTTTTATATTGCTGCGTAGAAGTATATACTCAATCACCAAAATAAAAACCAACTAAAAAGCTAGGGTTTTGATATGTCAAATGTAAATGCCACTGCCCAACCTAAACCAGCGCCAAAAATGGTCAAAAAACCCGGTCTATGGGTCGAGTTTTTAGGTTCAATGAACCTTGCCATTACCTTATTAGTGATGCTCTCAATTGCATCAGTTATTGGTACCGTACTACAGCAAGATCAAGTTGTTCAAGACTATATTCTTAAATTTGGCCCTTTTTGGTATGAAGTCTATCTAAGCCTGAATCTTTATGAGGTATATCTCGCTGGTTGGTTCATGCTTGTGTTACTTTTCTTGTTAGTATCAACCAGTGTCTGCGTTACACGCAATACACCTGTGTTTGTAAAAGAAATGAAGCAGTATAGTGAAAAGCTTTCACTTACCGCGCTAAAGCACCAACCCAATAACACCACCTACACCGCAGCCTATTCTGTAGCTGAACAACAGGCTTTTGCCGAAGCTATGTTAAAAACTGAGGGGTATAAAACGCGTGTTTACGAACGTAGTGATGGCAGTGTCACCGTTGCCGGTCTAAAAGGGCATTGGAATAGAATAGGTTATTTCTTTTCCCACGTTTCAATCATTATTATTGTCATTGGCGCGCTAATGGACAGTAATGCGTATTTGCGTTTTGCTGAAATTTTTGGCAATTTAGAAGCTGAAACGCGCAGTGTGCCACTCGATGAAGTCAATCCCAATTCATGGCTAACACCGGCAAACTTTTCTTATCGCGGTAACGTTAATATCCGTGAAGGTCGTAGTGCTGATGTGTTATTTTTACCCCACCGTCAAGGTTACCTAGTACAACAACTACCATTTAGAATTGAAGTTGAAGCCTTTAGAGTTGATTATTATGACAATGGCATGCCCAAGTCCTATGAGAGTGATATCGTCCTTTACTCACCCGATCACGAAGAACCGATTCGCGAAACCATCGCAGTAAACTATCCACTTTACTATAAAAACTTTGCTATTTACCAAGCCTCCTATGGTGATGGTGGCTCACTGGTTAACTTTAATATTCATGCATTAAACTCACCGATACCATCGAAAACAGTATTAGAGTCTGCGATAAATCGCCAAGAATATATCAATACGCCTGAGGGCCGCTTTAGAATAGAGTTTAATGATTTCCAACTCTACAATATTGTGCCTCGCGATGAAGAAGAAGCCGCCATTACCGGTCGTAGAATGAAAAACAATGGCCCAACGGTACTTTATCGTGTTCGTAATGAACAAGGTATCGCTATGGAATATGAACACTACATGATTCCTAATGAGCAAGAAGGTCGTTGGTTTTATATGACCGGGGTTAGAAGTGATGTTCGTGATGACTTCAGATACCTATTTATTCCTGCTGACGACAAGCGTTCAATGGATCGTTTCTTTAATATGTTAGCGTTAATTAATAACCCTAATAATTCAGCGGTCATTTGGCGTGAGGCCTTTCCTAAACCTTTAGAAATGGATGACCGTGCCTATACTATGCATATCCAACTGATGCAACAGCTCACACAGCTATATCGTCGTGCTGGTTTTGATGGGATTACCCGCTTTATCCAAGACAATGTACCCTTTGATGAACAAGAAGCCGTCGCTTCATTCTATTTTGGTCAATTGGCTAATGCCTTACAAAGTCTCTACATTCATGTGTTAGAACAAGAAGGCGTGACGATGAATGCCAGTCAAGATATTAGCGACACTCATCAGGTTTGGTTTGAAGATGCACTGACGGCCATAGGGGCGCTGCATCGATTTGGGCCACCGGTCTTTTTACAACTCACCGATTTCACATTAATCCAATCGAGTGGATTACAAATCACTAAATCCCCAGGAAAAAATGTGGTTTATTTGGGCAGCGTCTTGCTTATAATTGGGATATTCTTTATGTTTTATGTTCGCCAAAGACGTTTTTGGGTACATATTAGACCTCACGAGGGTCATACAGAAGTGACACTAGCGTCCAAAGATAATCGCAAGTTACCCGAGACAGACGCTGAATTTGAAGCAATGGTTAACAAGTTCAAAGCATAGGACGGATACCACAATGGATACAACAATTAATCAAACACCCGCTAACAATAGATTGCCCAAGAAGGAAAGTTTTTGGGACCTATTCCTACCTCGTGACTATCTCTGGGCAGCATTTATTCTGACCGCCAGTTTTGTTTCATGGTTAGTTTACGGCGACTTCATGGACGTCTATGAGGAAGCCATTTTATTTGGTACTGCCTTAGCAACTATCTGGATGGGGTGGTATTGGCGCAGCTTCCAAACCCATTTTTATACCGTTACAGCTATAACACTCATAGCTTTATGGATGTACCAACTCAATGGTAATGAATATGCTGCTCAAGAAACTAATTTTTTCTTAAAGTACTTAATTTCTAGCCAAGCCGCTATTATGTGGATGAGCTTTTTGGTACTAGTAGCAACGGTTACTTATTTTATTGGTTTCTTTAGAAATTCTGATTTCATTTATCGCTTATCAACTTTCCTAGCTTGGACTGCCGCTACGTTTGGTTTTATTGGCATGATGGTGCGTTGGTATGAATCTTATCTGATCAACATCGATTATGGACACATTCCGGTAAGTTCACTTTATGAAGTATTCATTCTCTTTATCGTAATGACTATTTTGATGTACCTCTACTATGAACAAAAGTTCAAAACACGTGCAATGGGCGGTTTTGTTATGGTAGTAATGAGTGTGTCGGTATTATTTGTTCTTTGGTATGTATTTGATCGCCAAGCCCATGAAATTCAACCACTTATTCCGGCGTTACAAAGCTGGTGGATGAAAATCCATGTACCTACTAACTTCGTTGGTTACGGTGGCTTCTCAATTGCTGCAATGGTAGGTGTAGCCGTTTTACTTCGTTTGTCACTTGAAAAACGTTCACCAGAACACCGTTTGTTAGCGAGTCTGCCAAGTTTGCAGACTATGGAAAACATTATGTATCGCGCGATTGCGATAGGTTTTGCTTTCTTTACTGTTGCAACCGTATTAGGTGCCATGTGGGCTGCAGAAGCTTGGGGCGGTTATTGGTCATGGGATCCAAAAGAAACTTGGGCACTCATCGTATGGTTAAATTATGCGGCTTGGTTACACCTTCGTATGACTAAAGGTTGGACCGGGGCGGTTATGTCTTGGTGGGCAATTGTTGGTTTATTCATCACCACCTTTGCCTTCCTGGGTGTAAATATTTTCCTATCAGGACTTCATTCTTACGGTGAACTCTAATGCAAACTAAGTTAACTCGCAGACAAGCTGTGCGGTTAACAGGGGCAGGCCTGCTTAGCGGGCTTGCTTTCTCGCAACCTGCATTAGCAAAACTTAATCCTGGTATTGATTATCGTGAAGTGCGTGAAATTCAATCCATCGCACCTCATTCTAAACAGGTCACCGAAGTATTTTTTTATGGATGTCCGCACTGCTACAATCTGCAAAATAGTTTGTATGAGTGGTTAGCCACCAAGCCTACTAGTGTCCATTTTGAACGTATGCCTGCTGTCCTTAATAATCAGAGTTGGATTTTTATGGCACGTGTTTATTATGCTGCTGAAGACTTGGGTATTATTGAGCAATCAAATCGGTCCTTCTTTGATGCACTTCACCGCGATAGGCTACCACTAAGCAATCTTGGTAACATTGCTGAATTTCATAGTGAATTTGGGGTAACAACCGATCAGTTTGTGCAAAGTTTTAATTCATTTAAAGTCGATCAGGCGGTTCGTCGTGCGCAACGTCGTACTCAGGCTTATGGTATTGAAGGTGTGCCTAGTTTAATTGTTAATGGACGTTATTTAACGGATTTAACTCTAAGTGGTGGTCACCAACCCCTTTGGCAAAATGTAAACAACCTGCTTAATCTTGAGGCTTAATAACTAGCCAGCTCACTAAGGTTTCCTGATGAATGCCGCACAACTTTTTGTTAAATGTTTAGAAAATGAACAGGTTGAATTTATCTTTGGCATTCCCGGCGAAGAAAATCTTGATCTTGTTGATGCCTTACTAGATTCAGACATTCGGTTTATTACCACACGACATGAACAAGGTGCCGCATTTATGGCCGATGTTTATGGCCGTCTTACTGGTAAAGCTGGCGTCTGTCTATCCACCTTAGGCCCTGGTGCAACTAATTTAGTTACTGGTGTGGCCGATGCCAATATGGATAATGCACCCTTAGTCGCCATAGCTGGACAAGCTGCCACGACTCGAATGCATAAAGAATCCCATCAGGTGGTCGATCTGGTGAGTATGTTTAAACCGATTACTAAATACGCGACGCAAATTCTTGATCCTGATACTGTTCCTGAAGTAGTGCGAAAAGCATTTAAAATTGCTCAAACTGAAAAGCCCGGTGCCAGCTTTATTGATTTTCCTGAAAATATTGCTGAAATGGCAACCTTAACCCAGCCATTGCCGGTTAAACAAGCACGCCCTACTACAGCTAGTGAAAAACTGATTAAACAAGCTGCTCAAGCCATACAAGACGCGACTTCCCCACTTATATTAGTCGGTAATGGGGCCATTCGAGCAAATGCTTCAGCACAGGTTTATGCCTTAGCTAAACAGCTTAATATCCCTACAGTTAATACGTTTATGGCCAAAGGCGTAGTACCATTTTTTAAAAATACGACCGCGATGGGTACAGCGGGTTTGCAAAAAGGGGACTATGAAAATGGTGGCTTCTCAAAAGCCGATCTTGTGATATGTATTGGCTTTGATATGGTTGAATACCACCCCCATCTATGGAACCCTCGTCATCAACACCGTATTATTCATATAGACCCCCTACCGGCAGAGGTGGATGCCTCTTATTTGCCAGAAATTGAGCTGATTGGTGATATTGCCAGTAATTTACTTCAACTTAGCGCTATGTTGAACACTCGGCCAAATTTTCCGCTTGATCATCCATTACGTGATGCCACAATGGCCGAGATGAATCGCTGCAAAGCCAGTCAGGATTTTCCGCTCTTACCGCAAAAAATCATTTGGGATTTACGTACCGCCATGAAGCGCGATGATATTGCAATCTGCGATGTTGGTGCCCATAAAATGTGGATGGCGCGCATGTTCCGTGCTGAAAAACCAAACACCTGCATTATTTCAAATGGCTTTGCTGGTATGGGTATTGCTGTACCTGGCGCTATTGCAGCCAAACTTGCTATGCCAAACCGAGCAATTGTTGCAGTAACGGGCGATGCCGGCTTTATGATGAATTCACAAGAAATTGAAACTGCACTGCGTTGTGAAACGCCTATCGTTATTCTGATATGGAATGACAGCCAATATGGCTTAATAGAATGGAAACAAACCCGTAAATATGGTCGTGCCGCCTATATCGATTTTAAAAACCCTGACTTTGTGCAATATGCACAATCTTTTGGGGCTAAAGGCTATCGTATAAATTGTGCCGAGGATTTGTTACCCACGCTAGAACTAGCATTAAAGGACAATACGGTGAGTGTGATAGATTGCCCAGTCGATTATTCTCAAAATGATCGCTTAACCCAATTACTTGGATCAGTAATTAATGAAATGCACGACTAGTAAACCAGTCTTTCAATCATAATATTGAGTAACACTTTGAAATTCTTTGCGAGTCGAGCCTGGAATAGCTTTTGGATAACCCACATACAGCGCCGCAATTAACTCGACTTGGGTAAAGTCAATGCCTAACAAATTTGCTGTTTCCGACGCCGTTAGAATAGGACCCGTGCTCCATTGAACGCCTAATTCTAGCTCCCAAGCCACTAATTGAAAATTTTGAATAGCACAAGCACAGGCTGCGTAATCCTCTTTTGCGATCACAAGATTGGTGTTGAGTAGTTGGCCAACAAACACTACTTGAGGAATAGCCATAAACTTTTTTACTGCGTGATCATAAACTGATTGGAAATTTTCTGTGCCCGGACTAGCACGTTTTTCAGCCCTTTTTTGGGCATAAATATTGGCCAATTTCCATTGCATTTCAGAGCCGATAACATAGAAACGCCAAGGTTCTGTTAAGCCATGATTAGGTGCCCAAATAGCCGCATCAAGACATTGTTCTAATGCAATTTTCGGCACTGATTTTGGTTGAAATTGAAATATACTTCTACGGTTTTTGATGCAGGATATAAGCATGCTAGCCTCAAAATTAAGCTGGGTATAAGCTGTGGAACAATGTGGATAGTTTTAGCTCATTATAACGAGTCTAAAACTATTCACAATCCATGCACATGCTATCCCTAAAATGAAACAGAGTTTATCCCTACAACTAATCACAAAGTAAGCTGTTATAATTCAAAGGAATTTTAAAGTTATACAAAAAAGTCATCCACGCAATAAAAACAAAAACAAGAAAACTAAATAAAATATATAAACCTTTAGGGATAACTTTATGACCCTCAACGAGCTCAAATACATTCTCGCTGTTGCCAAAGAACGCCATTTTCGCAAAGCAGCCGAACTGTGCTATGTGAGTCAACCTACATTAAGTATTGCTATTAAGAAAATTGAAGAAGAACTCGGTGTTACTATTTTCGAAAGACAGAAAAGTGACATACTTATTACACCGATTGGCGAAAAAATCATCGCATTAGCAGAAGACATCAATCAAAAAACCAATCTGATCAAAAATCTCGCGAAACAAGCACAAGATCACAACATACAAGAAATCAAGCTCGGTGCTATTTTTACCATTGGCCCTTACCTCATTCCTAAATTAATTGCTTCGTTTCAACAATCAAACCCAAACACCCATTTCATTATTCAAGAAAATTACACCGAGGATCTAATCAAAAAACTACATCAGGGTGAACTTGATTTTGTCATCCTTTCTTTACCCTTTGATGAACCTACTATAGAAACTGAACTGTTATACACTGAACCCTTTGTCGTAGCTATTGCTAACAACAATCCATTAAGTAAAAAAACAGCAATCAACTTTAATGATTTAAAAAATGAAAATTTACTTCTACTAGGCGAAAAACATTGTTTCCGTAATCAAGTACTCAGCAGCTTACCAGCTCAATCTTTGGAAAACCGTTTACAAAAAACCTTAGAAAGCAGTTCAATAGAAACGATTCGATTTATGGTAGCGTCTAATGCTGGTGTCAGTATTTTGCCTTGTACATCTGTCAATAATTACGAAGATAAGCTATTAGTTATAAAACCTTTTCAAGATCAAACACCCACACGACAAGTCGTATTAGCTTGGCGAAAAAGTTATGTCCACCAACTTGCCATAAACTCGATGGTTAAGGCATTGAAATCTATTCATTTACCCTGTACTCAAAAATAAACTTTATATGAAATCTGTTATCTTAATTTTTTTAGTAACACTAACTTTTTTGCCACTTCAAACACTCAAAGCCAATGAAGGAACCGTGTTAGATCTGCTTATCGAAATTCAACAACTAGACAATGCACAACCAGAGTCATTTGAATCAAATATAAAAAATCCAAACGATCCTTACGAATCCTTTAATCGCAGAATGTTTAACTTTAACTTAGGTTTTCACCAATACGTTGGTGAACCAGTAGGTCGAGGTTATGAACGTATCACCCCACAACCTGTTAGAACCGGTATCCGTAACTTTTTTACCAACTTACGAATGCCATTAAATATGCTCAACAACGCCCTACAAGGCAATGCTGAAGGTACAATGAATGATTTAATGCGTTTTTCAATTAATACTGTATTTGGTTTTGCAGGTTTATTAGACATAGCCACACCAGCAGGCCTGCCTTATCAACATGAAGACTTTGGCCAAACCCTTTATGTTTGGGGAATTGGCAAGGATGCCAGTTTTATAGTATTACCCTTTTTAGGACCGAGTTCTACAAGAGATTTGGCTGGTTTAGGAGTGGATTATGCAGTGGACCCAGGTTATCGCTATTTTTTAAACGCCTCAGCTGAAGAACATCTGATATTAACTCTGGTCAATCAATTTGATCGTTATGTTGATATCATTGATTTTATTGACCCCTTACTGACAATGGATGACCCTTATATATTTTTTAGAGAGGCCAGTATCCAATTACGTCGCAATCAACTTTATAATGGCAATCCACCTCTTGACGCACTAGACGATTTTGACTTTGACTAATCTAATTTTTTCTCAAAAAGACACCATTGTGGCCTTAGCGACACCACCAGGAAGAGGTGGGGTGGGGATTATTCGCGTTTCTGGACCTGATAGCGATACGATAGCTCAAAAGATACTCGGTAACCTACCTGAAATAAAAAAAGCTCACTACGGTGCCTTCTATGCTCAAAATGGTGAAATACTTGATCAGGGTATTGCACTGCGATTTAAAGCACCCCATTCATTTACTGGTGAAGATGTTCTAGAACTACAAGGTCACGGTGGCCCAATCATTATGCAGTGGCTTATTGAAGAAGTCGTTAAACTGGGTGCGCGCCCTGCCAGGCCTGGTGAATTTTCACAACAAGCTTTTTTAAATGACAAACTCGATCTAACCCAAGCAGAAGCCATTGCCGACCTTATTTCAGCCACTTCAGCTCAAGCCGCAAAAAGTGCCCTAAAGTCATTACAAGGTAATTTTGCGAAAGCCATTAATCAATTGGTTGAACAGCTCATTAATTTACGTCTTTATGTTGAAGCGGCGATTGATTTTCCTGAAGAAGAAATTGATTTTTTATCAGACGGGCATATTCAACAGCAACTTAATCTGGTTACAACTCAACTAAATAATGTATTTACTCAAGCGCAACAAGGTGCATTGCTTAGAGAAGGTATGTCAGTAGTTATTTTAGGCCAGCCAAATGCAGGTAAATCTAGTCTATTAAATGCCTTGTCGGGTGAAGAAACTGCCATCGTTACCGATATTGCCGGTACTACTCGGGATATTGTTAAAGCAGAGATTCATCTTGATGGCATGCCATTACATATTCTTGATACTGCAGGGCTTCGTGACACGAATGATGCCGTGGAACAAATTGGTATTGCCCGCGCATGGCAAGCGATTGAACAGGCAAATCACGTTTTAGTGATGGTGCAAGCCGGTGAAACAATTGATCCTAAAGACCAAGCGATTATTGCTCAATTGCCTCCCAATTTATCGGTTACTCTGATAAAAAATAAAATTGATTTAGTCGCCGCTGAACCCTATATCAAGTCAACCGAACAAGGCTATGAAATTGGTTTGTCAGCAAAACATAAACTGGGTTTAAATCTACTAACGGATCATTTAAAAGCCATTATGGGTTATAAACAGACCAATGAAAGCGTGTTTTTGGCGCGAAAACGTCACCTGGTCGCGCTAGAGCAAACTCAACATCATCTAAATTTAGCTCAAGCTCAACTCGAAATAGGTGCAGGTGAATTGCTCGCTGAAGAATTACGTTTAGCACAAGAACATTTGAGTGAAATCACTGGTCGTTTTACCTCTGACGATTTGTTAGGCCGGATTTTTAGTTCGTTTTGCATTGGAAAATGATTTATAGTTATTCATGTGAAATGGTCAAAGCTTGTTACAAACTTTTCAATTGGATGTAAACCCGTCTTCATCCCCGCTGTTGGATTATTGCTCTCGCTCTTAATCTTGACCCTGCTAGTGCCTAATGGTATGGCACAATTTTTCTCTAGCAGCCTGGCATCAGTCACCCAAAATTTTGGCTGGATGATTATTTTAGCTGTTGCATTATTTTTAATAGGCTTACTCGTTATTGCTTTTTCGCCTTGGGGACAAATACCACTTGGGCCTGATCAAACAGTGGCTAAGTATCCATTTTGGATATGGCTAGCGATGATTTTTTCAGCAGGGTATGGCATTGCGTTGTTATTTTTTGGGGTGGCAGAACCGGTCATGCACTACCTTAATCCGCCAAATTTAGATATAGATGCAAATCAGCTTGCCCAACAGGCTATGCAAATAGCGTATTTTCATTGGGGTTTTCATATTTGGGCTATTTATGGGCTAGTTGGTTTAAGTCTAGCTTATTTTAGTTATCGTCATAAATTGCCATTAGCATTACGATCTTGTTTTTACCCATTGATTGGCCAACGCATAAATGGGCCGATTGGTCATAGTATTGATGTGATTGCTATTTTAGCAACTACACTAGGTTTGGCGACCACACTTGGCTTGTCAGTGAGCCAAATTAATGCCGGTTTAAATAGCATTTGGCCAAGTATTCCGCTTGCGACGCCTGTTCAAATATCGATTATCCTAGTTCTGACTATGCTGGCTATGCTCTCTGTTGCCGCCGGTTTAGATAAGGGGATTAAACGACTATCTGTCATTAATATGTCACTGGCTATTGTGTTGTTAATTACCGTCGCAATAGCAGGTCCTACACTGATTATTTTAGAAAGGTTTATTGAAAATACCGGTTTATATCTAAGCGGATTAGTTGCGCGAACCTTTAATTTGCAAGCCTATTCAAGTTCAGATTGGTTAGGTAACTGGACATTATTTATCTTTGCTTGGACGATTGCTTGGGCACCCTTTGTCGGCTTGTTTATTGCCAAAATAAGCCAAGGGCGAACGCTTCGTGAATTTGTCTTTGGAGTGTTGCTTGTCCCAGTCAGTTTTACCTTTTTATGGTTTTCAGTATTTGGCGATACATCGTTGTTTTTAATTGAACAGCAAGGCTCCACTCATCTTGCTGAACAGGTGCAACAAGATTATAGTTTGGCGCTGTTTGCCTTATTTGCTGAATTGCAACTGGGTATTTGGATATCCATTCTAGCCATGTTACTTATCATGACTTTTTTTATTACTTCAGCGGATTCTGGTGCTTTAGTATTGGCGAGTTTATCGAGTGGTGGGGATTTAGAAACAGCGCTTTGGCAGAGGTTATTTTGGGCAGGCCTGCTAGGTGCTATTGCATCGGGTCTGCTATTAGCAGGTGGATTGGGTGCATTACAGACCGCATCAATTTTAAGTGCGGTTCCATTTACCCTGGTCATGCTATTGATGTTAGTTGCTTTGTTTAAAGCCTTGCAAGCTGAACAACAACGTCACACTATACTCCATGAAACATCCCCTAATTACGATGCAATGTCTTGGAAGGCGCGATTGAAAGCCTTAAATAAACCGACTAGCAAACAGCAACTTGATCAGTTTTTTGACCAAACTTTAATACCGATAGTGAATCAAGTCGTTGCCTCTATGCAGCAGCAAGGCTGGCAGATTAAGATGACATTAGATCCTCAAAAAACACAGTTAGAGTTGCGAGTAGAATTTGATGACAATGCACAATCGCCTTTTATTTATGGCGTGGTAAAACGACAACTAACTGATAATAGTATGTCTGTTTACCATGCAGATGTTTATTTAAATTCCGGGCCGCAAGCAATCGATCTCTATGGTTGGGATCAAGAGTCGATAGCCGAAGATATTATTAAACATTTTGAAGCCTATCTTGCTTTTCAACAGCAATCAAAATTAAACTTACCTTGGCAAACTTAATCCATTATTTAAAGGCAAAAAATTGTTACCAAATCTCTTCGCTTATCCGACTGAAGCGGTATATGGTTTGGGTTGCGACCCATTAGATGAATCGGCTGTGTTGGCGATTTTAAAATTAAAACAACGTCCGGTCGAAAAGGGTTTAATTCTCGTCGCTGCAGATATGACTGCTTTGGCAAAATTCGCTGATGTTTTTAATCCGCAATGGTCGGACAGGTTGCTGCAGGCCTGGTCAGATACCCAACGTGCCGTGACCTGGGTGGTGCCTAAAACCCAGGTCTGCCCCGTTTGGATCAGTGGTCAACATAACAGTGTGGCGGTGCGCGTATCTCATCATCCATTAGTTAAGCAACTTGCTCAAACCATGCCTGATGGAGTGATGGTGTCAACTTCGGCGAATCCAGCCAGTTTGGAGCCGGCACGTTCAGCTGCAGAAGTTAAACATTATTTTGGTGAACAGCTTTATTGTGTGGCCGGTGAACTCGGTGGTTTAGCTCAGCCATCTGAAATTTGGGACGCGATGAGTTTGTCACGTTTACGTTAAGGTTTTCTGCTAACCTGCTTTAAGCAAAGGGTTCGGGGTTTTTGGCGCGGGAAGGCTGATAGTATTTATTTATAAATGCGACGCCTAGTAAAGCAATTAATCCTAACCCAAGTAGCATCAAGGCGGGTAATGCAGCCTGATCATACAGCCCTTCACTGCTTAGTTCATAAACGCGTATCGCAAGCGTATCCCAACCGTAGGGGCGCAATAAGTAAGTGGCGGGTAATTCTTTCATCACATCAACGGCGACCATAAAAGCCGCAATAACCAGGCCTGGTTTCAGGATAGGTAAATAAATTCGGCTGATGAGTTGTTGTTGATTCGCGCCTAAACTGCGAGCAGCTTCAATCATAGAAGGTGTAATGGTATCAAAATGGCTTTCTATTGGTCCGTAAGCCACGGCTAGAAAACGAACGGTATAAGCGAGTAACAAGGCCAACACGCCACTGCTTAACCATATACCGTAGCCAGGAGCAAGCTTTTCACCCATCTCGATAATTAACAGCATAATTCCGACAGCGAGTACCGATCCAGGTAACGCATAACCTAAATTAGCAAAACGCAGTCCAAGCTTACTTGCTAGGGATAATTTCGTGTGGCTGCGCACAGCGTTAAGTAAGATAGCTAGTGAAACAGTCAACAACGCAGCAACACCAGCTAGGGTAAAGGTATTACCCATCCAATCAAAATAACGCCTATCCCATTCAATGCTAAACGCCTCCCAAGCCCAAATAAGCAATTGAATAAGCGGCAATATAAAGGCTAAAAATACCACTAAGCTGATTATGATCGTGACAGACCACCCAGCTAAACCGGTTAATTTATAAGGACGATAACTAATTCGGTGACGCGCATCATAACGCGCACGGCCACGACTAAAGCGTTCAATAAAAATGAGCAACACGGCAATGACTAATAACAAGGTCGAGAGCTGGGCGGCCACTTGCAATGAACGAAAATTTTCCCAGACGCTAAAAATAGCACTGGTTAAAGTGTGATAGTTATAGAGCGTAACGGTACCAAAATCGGCTAGGGTTTCCATCAGGGCAAGCATGGCACCGGCAGCAATAGCAGGCCTGGCTAATGGCAAGCTTACTTTCCAGAACACTTGCCAGCCATTCATACCCATTAAGCGCGCGCTTTCAATCAAAGCGCTATTTTGCGCATAAAAAGCTGTCCGAGCTAGCATATAAACATAGGGATAGAGTACGAGTGTCATAACAATAACGAGAGTTAAACCATAGGCACGAATATCTAAACCTGCCCAACCGAAAGTATCGCGCAACCAGGTTTGCACCGGTCCAGGAAAATCAAAGATACCTAAATAGATAAAACCCAGTACATAGGCGGGCAAGGCAAAGGGTAAAAACAGTAGCCACTCTAATATTTTACGTCCGGGAAACTCACATAAAGTAACGGCCCAAGCCAGTGCCACACCAAGTAAAGTGACACCAATAGCCACCCCAAATAATAGTAGTAATGTATTGCTAACTATACTACCTAGTCGGGTTTGATAAAGATGTATCCAAATATCAGAGCTAGGTTCAAACCAACTGGCTAAAATACGCAATAAGGGCAGACTGATAACCAGTATCAGTGCCCAAAATGCGAGTTGCCAAGGGGATAGGCGTGGAAAACTCATTCCCACCCAAATAGTTTAGTGATAGAAGGTTTAATCATAACTAATACGATCAGCCAATTTAGTGGCTGCTTGTTGTTGTTCACCGAGTACCGCTAGATTGAGTTGGTCTTGAATAAACTGACCCCAAGCGGCGACTTGTGGATCAATCTCAGTGTTGGGTTTAGCAGGGTATTCACGGTTTAATGCGCCAAAAATTTGTTGTGCTTGGTCACTGGCTAACCATTCAATCAATTGACGCGCCCCATCAGGATTTTTAGCGTGTTTAGTAATACCGGCACCTGATACATTCACATGAGTTCCGGTGCTATTCTGATTAGCCCAAGCCAGTGTTAAAGGGGTGTCAAGATTTTCAGCTTCTAAGCGACCAAAATAGTAGGTGTTTACCAGGCCTACATCACATTGTCCGGCTAAAATAGCATCCATAACATTCGCATCACGAGAATGAGGACGCGCTGCTAAATTATTCACCCAACCCTGAGCGATTTCTTCAGTGCGCTGTTCGCCATGATGCGCAATTAAACTGGCTAATAATGATTTGGTATAGACTGAGCTGGAAGAACGCAAACACAAGCGTCCCTGCCATTTTGGATCGGCTAGGTTTGCGTAGTCTGTTAATTCGGCAGGATCAACGCGATCTTTGTGATAGACAAAGGTTCTGGCACGAATGGATAAACCCGTCCATAGATCGTTTGGATCGCGCAAATGTGCTGGAATGGTTTCATTAATCAGTGCACTATTAAGCGGTTGGAATAGGTCTTGATCAGCGGCATACCAAAGGTTGCCGGCATCAACGGTAATCAGCAGGTCTGCTGGGGTTTGACGGCCTTCTGCTTTGAGTCGCTCAACCATGGCATTGGCATTACCGGTTTGAAATTGCACCGGAACCCCCGTTTCTTCGGTAAAGCGCTCAAATAAAGGTCTAATTAAGTGCTCAGCACGGGCACTGTACACTACCACGGGTTCAATGGCAGTCGCGGCTGAATTGGGCTGATCATCGCGGCTACATCCCGTAACAGCTACCAGGCCCAGTGTGATAACAACTGTTTTTAACACTAACCACGGATGTTTCATGTCTATTCCTTAACAAGTTAGCAAAGGTTAAATTAAAAAAACGCCGATGTACGGCGTTTTGATGGTCTAAAAAAGCGATGAATTAAGCGGCAGTTTGAATCCAATTATTTAGCGAAACATCTTCTAAGGCTGCATAACGATCGCACATCAGTTCGGCTTCTCGTTGAGTATGTGTCACTAAAATCGCGGCCGTTTTTTGTTGTTTTAGCAAGGCTTTGATTTCAACAGCAAGATGCTCACTAAGGGCCTTGTCTAAACTCGAAAATGGTTCGTCAAATAAAATTAAGCTAGGCTTAGGGGCTAAGGCACGAGCTAATGCGACACGTTGTTGCTGGCCACCGGAAAGTTCATGCGGGTAACGATCACCCATGCCGTCTAAACGAATCAGTTCTAATAATTCATTAACACGTTTTTGGCGCTCAGTTTTAGTCAATTTGGTTAGACCAAAAGCAATATTGCCAGCTACAGTTAAGTGTGGAAACAGTGAGTTGTCTTGAAACACCATGCCGACACCGCGTTTTTCCGGCGGCATAAAGCATTTACAGTTGCACAAACAGGCATTATTAAGACAGATTTCGCCTTTGGCCAATTCAACGAATCCGGCAATAGCTCGAAGGAGTGTACTTTTGCCGCAGCCGCTTGGGCCAAGAATGCCGACAATTTCACCCGCCGCAATGTCTAGATTAAACTGATCTAGAATCGGCGTTTGATTGTATACAACTTGAATATCACTGATTTTTAGCATAATTTCGCCATTAGTAAAAAATCTATGTTGCTAATTTAAGCTAAATGATAGTGAGTTGCAATAGTTAAAAGCATTTATTTATTTTATGACTTCATCACTTTTCGTTAATAAAAACTATTTTCATAATTGCTGCTAAGTTGGATAAAGCGCGGCTAACTGATTTGCGGCCTGCTGGCTTGCACTAGGATGGGCTTGATGCCAGTCTAAAATAGCGGCATAAAGCTCTTCTGTTGCCTGATCTAAGGCTTGTTCTGTTGGCAATTCTGCCCGATATTTTAGAGCTTCAATGGCTTGCAGCACTTGGTATAGTGTTGGTGCTTGATGCGGCATGGCGGCAAGTGGATGGCCTTGTAGTTGCCACCATTTTTTTAGCCAGTCACTTTGCTGTAGCACACTGAGCGTTTTAAATTCTGCCAAACTAGGCAGTTTATTAGGATCAATATCCCTGGTCACTGCTTGTGTGTTGTTCATAGCCATTAAGGGCTGACCACGTCGATACCATAACCATAAGGTGATTAACCAGAGGCTTGCAAATAAGCCGGTTAAAACTGGCCAATAGTAAGCGGTTGATTGGCTAGTGACAGCCGTATCTGGTAGCCATTCAGCGATGGGTGCCTCTAGATGGGTAGCTGGTAATACTGTAATGGTTCGCGCATTAAGCCGAGCTATTTCTAAGCTGTCTGTGGTGGTGTTCCACCAGGGTAGGGTTATTTCGCTCAACTCAATATCCCCGGCTTGTTGAAACACCGCGGTAAAGTTTTGTTGTTTACCACTACTGATACCTTGTTGACCGCTGTGTTGGTTTTGTCCAATCGGGTCAGCGTAAACGCGAAATCCTTCCTGTTCTTTAAAAACAGGGTCTGGCAGTTGGCTAGCTTGTAGGCCGACCGCTTCAAGTGTAATGCGACGGCTAAGTGTATCGCCAACATTAAAGGCACCGGTAATTTGCCAGTCCTGCTTGAGTTGAACTTGACGAGCCGGTAGCCAAGTCGCATCAGCTGGAAAACTTGCCGGAATAGGTTTAACTTGCAGTGTCAGCCCATTCGAACGTGATTGAAATACCTCTATTTGGCGTTGACGTAACAGTGCCCCTTCGAAGTTTTTTGGTGTAATAGTGAGTTCACCACTCTTTTGCGGATAAAGTGCATACACCCATTCAATGACACGATAGAGTCGGTCATCGACCAGGGTTTCAAATTGATTCTGGTTGACTAAACGTTCGCTTAAAAAATCATTAAACACCGGCATATCGACCGAGCCGCGTCGCAGGGAGCCGAGATAGTAAAGTCTGAGCGTATAGAGGACTTCTTGTTGCACATAAGGGGTTTCGGTAGACACCTCGGCGGTCATAAAGGTCACCCGATAATCGGCTGTGGCGGCACGTGTTTCTAGTACCTCAACACTTAAGGCTTCACTGGTGACATTTTCAACGCTAAAAGCCGGAATAGTGATGACACCGGTTCGCCTTGGCATTAATGCCACTTCCCACAAGGTCGTACCAGTGGGTTGACCATTTATAACCCGTAATTGGCTGGACGCTTGGCGGCTTAGAATTTCAAAGTCATCCATCAGCACCGAAAAATCGGGTCCACGAGTAGTGGTTTGAAAATTAGCTAAGACTTTAAGATTGACAATTTCTCCTTGGTTAACCTTGGCGGCTTCAAGTTCGGCGCTTAGGGTACGATCTGACCAGTTGGCAGTTGCAAGCATGGGCATTAACATGAAACTCAGTAATAAAATGAGTCTTTGCATTACCATGTTTTACCCCCTTGATCGGTCGTTCTTGATCGCGATGTTTGCGATTCTTGTTGAATTTGATATTGAAATTTTCGTTGTAAAAAACGACCTGGATTGTCTTGTATCTGATTTAACCAGGCCTGGTTAGATTGATCGCGTTCACGCATTTGTCGCAGTTGTTCCGGATCAAAGGCTTGATTACCGGGCACGATGCCCTCTTCGTTTTCTGTTGGTTCAACGGCATCTTCTTCAGCCGATTCGTTATTGGCAGGGTCTTCTTCACGAATTAGTCCTGGGTCAAGTTCTTCTGCTGCTTCTGGGCGACCACTGGTTTCACCCCGTGTTTCGCTGGTTTGTTCATTTTGGCCGCTTGTCGATTCATTGGCTGATTCGCCTTCTTGATTGGTTTCTTCACCGGTTTGCGAGTCATCTTGATTACTGTCACTGTCATCGCTGCTGGCTTGGCCGCCACCGCCTTCATCTTCCCCTTCATTATCATTTTGGCTGGGAATAGGTACATTAGCTTGAGGCTGGGCTTCGGCTTGTTGTTCGAGCAATTGTTGGACGAGGTCGCGGTTTTGCTGCGCTTGTGCAAAGTCGGCTTGTAAGGCCAGGGCACGATCATAGGCGTCAAGTGCCTCTTCCAGCTGACCAGCTAGGGCTAGGCTATTTGCAAGATTATATTGACCTTGTGCGCTGGTATCCTGAGCAAATAATTCAGCGGCACGTCGGTAACCGCCAATCCGATATAAACTGGCCGCATGCCAATTCGGATCATTAAACTCGCGTTCAGCCGCCAAATAGTCTTGTTGTAACCAGGCCTGGTAACCCCGTTGATCACCGGTCATAAATAAGGGTGCAATGCGTTGCAACCAGGTCGGTTTGGGCGGGTCAATTTGCTCTTCCGCCCAAGCCGGTTGAGGAAGGCTAACACTGAGCAGTGAGCTTAACAAGGCCAGGCCTGCTAAATTCATTAACCAGCCGCGACGAATGGCAAACATGGCAAGCAATAGCAGTGCGATGACGAAATACATCCCAAAATCGACTGGATGGTTAACCTGTTGGGTTGATTCGGCTTTAGCGGTTCGTCCTGTTGGTGTAGCGCGTGGCAGTAGGCTGCTTAAATCTTGATCATCAAGACGCAATCTGACATAGCGCCCACCGGTCTGTTGCGCGATTTGCGCCAAACGTGTTTCAGGTACCGGTGCAATAATTAATTGGTCTTGGGCATCTTTTAATAGCCCAAGTCTAGGATGGTGGATCACCCCACCCTGTTGGGTTCCGACACTCATAATGCTTAGTTGAATATTGCGTTGATTAATCAGCCGTACAATGGCTTC
The DNA here is from genome assembly GCF_000227665.2 of Thiomicrospira aerophila AL3. NCBI lineage: Bacteria > Pseudomonadati > Pseudomonadota > Gammaproteobacteria > Thiotrichales > Piscirickettsiaceae > Thiomicrospira > Thiomicrospira aerophila. The sequence goes on from NZ_CP007030.1 coordinate 2,142,087, forward strand.
AATTTCATGGCTTTCAACATCATCAGTGAGCCAAATAATGTGGCGTTGATTAATATGGTTTTGGTTGAGCATTTCTACGGCCATGTTTAGGGCAGCGACGGCATCGGCACCTGGTCTTGGCATGATACTGGGTGTGAGATGCGGTAAGAGATTGAGTAACGTTGTCGCATCTTGTGATAACGGGGTAATCATATGTGGTGTGCCGGCATAGGCCAGTAACCCCAATTGTAACTCTGGGTTTTGGCGGATCAGATCAGTTAATTTAAACTGTGCGCGGGTGATTCGATTTGGGTTGAGGTCATCGGCATACATAGACGCTGATAAATCCAAAACAATAATACTGCCCGTGCTATTTGGTTGGGCAGGTAAGGTCTGACTTTGCCAGCTGGGGCCGGCTAAGGCGATGATACCCGTTATCCAAATGATCAGAAGGCCGGTTAATCCCATGGGGATAGATTTTTTGGTTTGGTTTTGGTTGCCGAGTAACCAGGGTTGAAATTTAGGTTCAATAATCGTTTGCCAGTCTGAGTTTTGGCTGACGCGGCGCAGATAAAGTACCCATAACACCAAACTAGGAATCAGCGCCAGTAACCACCAAGGACGAATAAACATAAATTCGCTAAACATGGGCTAGCTCCGAACGGACAAGTCGATAAACGGCAATTAACCAGCTTAATAGGAGTGCTAGGCCTAATGGCCAAATAAACAATTCATGGCGCGCGCGGTAATGATTAAGCTCGAAGGTATTGGCTTCAAGTTCGTTAATCGTGCGGTAAATGTCACGCAATGTTTGTGCATCGCCGGCAGCGAAACTTCGTCCACCGGTTAAGCCGGAGATTTTTTCTAAGGCTTCAAGATCAATATCAAACGCACTGCTTACCGGTCGGCCTCTTGAGGTGTCAATATTACCAAAGGCGATAGTGTGAATAATGAGTCCCATTTCAGCGGCTTTTTCTGCGGCCTCTATCGGATCAAGAAAGCCGTCATTATTGGCTCCATCGGTTAGTAACACTAACACGGCGCGGTCGTTTTGTTGTTCGCTCAGATGCTTAATGGCTAAGCCAATCGAGTCACCAATTGCGGTGGTATTCCCTGCCATGCCGACTTCGGATTCCATCATTAATTGGTTAATCGCCTGTAAATCATAGGTGAGTGGGCTAACCAAGTGAGCTTCGGTAGAAAATACAATCAACCCCATCCTATCGCCCTGACGTTGAGTAATAAATTCATCCATCACTCGTTTAAGTGCAACCAAGCGATCAACTCGTTGACCTTGCCAACTCATATCTTCACGCAGCATGGTGGGTGAAATATCAATCGATAGCATCATATCGCGGCCACTGGCTTCGAAGGGGGCTGGGGTGATATACCAAACAGGTCGCATAGCGGCTAAGATCAACAGTAGCCAAATGATTGCAAATGCTAGATGTAGTGAAACATGGTGCATTTTTGCACCCTGTGCGTCATCGACGAGTGTTTGCTGCGGGGCAATGAAGTTGCGCAAGCGTTGTCCAAGAGTTGGTGCAACCAAGGGTTGTTGTTCTTGGGCGGCGGGTTTTAAATAACGTCTTACCAACCAAGGTAAGGGCGCAATTAAAATTAATGCGGGCCATATAAAGTGAAAGGCACTTAACAAGTCGGCTATGCCACTCATAGATGATGCTCCTTAATCCATTGTTCGGCGTAATGGATTAGGCGTTGGCGCTCGGCCGCGCTGAGTTGGGTGTTTGCGCCATAGTATTGCACGAGTTGTTTAATGTTATTGGGTTGAGGTACAAATTGCGCTTTGCTTGCTAGAAAAGCCAACCAGGCCTCGTCTGTTAGTGGCGCGACTTGATGGCGTCCATAGGTGGTCATCGCCACTTGTTTTAATGTGGCATTAAGTTTGTGTAATAGTTCAGTATCATTGTTGTGTTCAGCCTGTTTTTTGACATCAGCTATCGCCATACGTCTATAGCTATGTTGTTGATATCTATGCCAAAAATAAGCAGCAAGCCCAATAAGAATACCTAGGATAATAATCAATAACACCCAAATACTAGCGGCTAGCGGCCACCAACCAATTGGCTCAGGCAGGATAATATCGTGCAATTGTTCTGCCAAAGGATTAAGAAGCTCTTGTTGGGGTTGATTTAGATTCATTTGCGCAACCATCCCATTTTAAGTAACTGGTTTAGACTGGGTTGGGCAGTTGTAAGTTCTGACAGGCCACTATTGATGACGCGAAATTTTTGTTTTAAGTGTAACCAGGCCTGCTGATAATGCTGTTGATAAGCACGGCGTGATTGGTGGGTTCGCGCATCTAAATTGAGTTCTCCAGTGCCATCAAAAAGTTTAAGCAGGCCTGCTGCTGGCAATGTTTGCTCTAGTGGATCTACGAGGTGCAAGGCGTCAATTGAACAGTGACGACTGAGTTCGGTTAGTTTATGCCAAGCATATTGGTCTAGGTTAAATAGATCGCCAATCAAAATAATGCGACTTGCTGGGTGGGCCAGATTATTAACTTTTTCGAGTGCCATTGACCAGGCCTGCACATTCGCTTGCCCTGGGCGGGTAATGTTACTTTGTTGCACTGTGCCTTCGTTAAGTAAGCCATTAAAGGTTTTTGTTTGGCGTTTTGGTTGAAACCAGCGTTGGCGGTCGCCACCAATAATACAGCCACCCACACGATCACCTTGATTGAGTGCCGCCCAACCTAACTGGGCACAGGCATTCATGGCCAGTACTGTTTTAAATTGCCCCTTGCTGGCAAAGAGTAAACATGGGCTTTGCTCGACTAAAAAAATAATCGGTCTTTCGTGTTCTTCACTGTAGAGCTTGGTGTGGGTTTTTTGAGTGCGTGCACTGATTTTCCAATCGATATGACGCAGATCATCGCCTATCTGATATGGGCGCACTTCATTAAACTCCATGCCCCGCCCTTTTCTGGGTGTGGCATGTTGACCGCCGTTAATCGCAATAATATTTTGGTGATGGCCTAATTTTAGGTGTTTCACGTGAAACCGCCATTTAATGAGGTCAGCTACCTGACTGGATAAACTGGGATCATAACTTGTGTGCATTTAAACGACCGTTACCCACTCAAGAATGGAATCAATACATTGTTCAACGCTAATTCCATCGGCTTCAGCATCGTAGCTCAATAGCAGACGATGACGGAATACGTCATGAATGACGGCTTGAACATTTTGTGGGCTAACAAAATCCTGACCGTGTAACCAGGCCTGGGCCCGTGCACAGGCTGATAGTGCTATGGTGGCACGAGGACTGACACCATAGGCGATGTTTTTGGCTAGGTTGGCCGAATATTTGCTGGGTTGACGCGTTGCCATAACCAATTCAACAATATAGTCTTTAACTGAGTCTGCCATGTGTAAATTTAGAATGGCTTGTCTGGCATCAAATATAGCCGATTCACTGAGTTCTGATGCAGCGTGCTGTTGCTCCTTATCACGGGCTTCGTTTTCCACTAAGTCTAATATCTTGCGTTCGCTATCGCGCTGCGGGTAGTCAATTTTGACTTGCATCAAAAACCGATCAAGTTGTGCTTCTGGTAAGGGATAGGTGCCTTCTTGTTCAATCGGGTTTTGGGTTGCCATGACCATAAACAATTTTTTCATTGGTAGGCTTTGTTGACCGACACTCACTTGTCCTTCGCCCATCGCTTCAAGCAAAGCTGATTGTACTTTGGCTGGTGCACGATTAATTTCGTCTGCCAGAATGATGTTGTGAAATATGGGCCCAGGTTGAAATTCAAACTGATGTGTTTCGGCGCGATAAATATCGGTACCAGTGATATCCGCAGGTAGTAAATCAGGCGTGAACTGAATGCGATGAAACTCACCTTCGATCATTTCAGCTAGGGTTTTGACCGCTTTGGTTTTAGCCAGACCAGGCGGCCCCTCAACTAGCAGATGGCCTTTAGCCAATAGCGTGATTAGCAACCTTTCAATAAGATGCGGCTGACCTATAATGCGTTGGTTTAGGAGTTGTTGTAATTGTTGAAATTCGGTTAAAAGACTTGCTGACATAAGGTTTCTCTTATTTTATTTCTATCCATTATGACCGGCTGATTATGAATTGCAATTGGCAAATATGAAACTTTCTTACAGTATCCTTGAGTTTGAATAAGTCGTTTCAGTATTGCGCCTGTTAATTTGGATTAGTAGCCATAATAATAGCGCGATGTGGAGCTGGATAGCCTTCAATAGTTTTGTTTGAGTCATTTGGGTCAATAAAATCGCTTAAGGATTGCCATTGCATCCAATCAGTTGTGCGTTGTTCTTCATTTGTGGTTTGATTCAAATCAACGCATTTCACATTTACAAAACCACAACGCTTTACCCAGTGTATCAATTCATCAACACTTGGAATAAACCACACATTGCGCATTTGGGCATACCGATCTTCAGGTACTAAAAGTTGACCTTGGCCTGTTGGGATGACCAAAGTTTCTAGTATGAGTTGACCTTCTTTACGCAATTGTCGTTTTAATTCGTAGATATGATCGATTGGTGATCGGCGGTGATAAAGCACGCCCATTGAGAAGACACGGTCAAAGTCACCACCAAATTTGGATACCGGTAGTTTTTCAAGCGGTAGCGGTAAGAAAAAAATTGGCGCATTCGGATTGGGGTACAGCTGTTTGATGACACTGAACTGTGCCATAAACAGCAGGCTTGGATCAATGCCAATGACCAGTTTTGGCTGATCATCTAGCATCCTCCAAAGATGGTAACCACTGCCACAGCCGACATCAAGACACCTTAGATTGGTTAGATTACCGAGATGGGGTTTTAACCTTTGCCATTTCAAATCAGATCGCCATTCGGTATCAATATAAATAGGACCGATTTGATAAGGCCCTTTCCTCCACGGCATCAGCGCACGAAGGCTGGTTTCTAAATTTGTCCAATCAACTTCTGCCTGTGTATTTTCGTTGTATTTTAAAGTAACAGCGCTAGTGTTTAATGCTGCTTCATAAGATCTTGGAAATTTATCAATGTATTCAAGCGCTGTTAGCCATCGCTGTAGATTGCCATTTGCATCAGGTTCAAGAGCACTATCAATTAATGAGGGTAGTTCATCAATCCAGGGTTCAAGTCGGGTATTTTTAAGTAATGGCCATAGTGTGTTGAGATGATGTTTCACGTGAAACGCCTTATGAAATTATTTGATCGCTAAGAAGGATGCAAACTGAAAATGTTGTAGCCAGCTATCTGCTGCACTAAATCCGACGGTTTTAAGCCTGTTTAGATGAGTTTCACGACTGTCGCTTATTAGTACATTTTCAAGCGATGCGCGTTTCTGACTGATTTCCAACTCAGAGTAGCCGTTATTCCGTTTAAATTGTAGGTGCATTGTTTCGAGCTGTGTTTGTATCTGAGTTTGAGGGTTGATTAATTTCTCTGACAGAATCAATACGCCACCCGGAATCAGACCATCATAAATTCGTTCTAACATGGTGATGCGTTGTTCAGGGGCAATAAATTGCAGGGTAAAATTTAGGACGACTACACTTGCATTCGTTATGTCGATTTTTAACATATCATCAAGTACAAATTCAACTTGATGCGAAGAATGGTAATTGCCAAGGTAATCTTTGGCTTTAGCTAACATGGCTGTTGAATTATCGACGGCAATAATGTTACAGGGTTTGTCCTCTACTGCTCGTCTCATGGCTAGGGTTGCCGCGCCAAGTGAGCAACCAAGATCATATAAACGCGTGTTGGGTCGCACAAAAGCTCGTGTTAGTTCGGTAATGCCTTTTAGTGTTTCACCATAACTTGGTACGGAACGTTCAATCATGTCTGGGAAAACGGAGGCCACTTGTTCATCAAAACAGAAAGATTTGAGGCCTTGATGAGGCTGGGCAAAAAGCGTGTCTTTATGGTTGGCGCTCATTGTTTTTCCTGCTAATTTAATTCCGTGTATTATAGATGTCTAGTGGTTGGTGGTCTAGCGTCGGCCGCTATTGTTTGTGTTTTCTGGTATCGATTTTGATTTGGCGAAATAGGTTACTGCCATGTCTATAAAATGACGCACGGTGGTGGTTAAATGTTGTTTATTTGGATAGACCAGTGTTGCAGATTGTTGTGGTGTGTCATATTCCGCCAATAACCTAATAAGTTTCCCTTCGGCTATTTCAGTTTCACAAATAAAGCTTGGTAGTCTAGCAACCCCAACGCCTGCCATCACCAGGGTTTTTTGCATCGGCATATTATTACATTCCACCCGGTGTTCTGGTTCCACGTGAAACTTTTTGCCTGTTTCATTCAAATAGTCCCAGGTGAGCGGTACTTGATTATAGGTATATTTAACCGCCGGCAACTGCTTCAGATCATGAGGATGCATGGGCATAGGGTGTTTGGCTAAAAAGTCCGGCGTAGCAACGGTATAAAAACCATAATCCAACAACTTTCTGCTGATCATATTGGAGTCTTTTAATTGCCCCATACGAATAGCTAAATCAAAGCCCTCGCCGACAAGATCGACCAACCTACTGGAAAAGTCTAATTGTAAATGGACATCTGGATAGGTCTGTGCAAACTGTGTAATCAGCGGTTGTAGATGAGATTGGCCAAAACTATTTGGTAGGCTAATTTTAAGTCGACCGCTGGGTTGTAAATTATGCTGGGTCAAACTTAACTCCGCATCGCGTGCTTCATTAACAATTTGCCTAGCCTTTTGATAATAGCTTTTGCCAGCAAGGGTTAAACTTAAACTGCGCGTAGTGCGTTGAATTAAACGCACACCTAAACGTTGTTCTAGACGGGTAATGCTTTTACTAATATGTGACACTGCATGGCCTAATTCAGATGCTGCGCCACTGAAACTCCCTGATTCGATCACCTGAACAAAAATAGTTAAGCCTTCTAAACTGTCGTGATGTTGCCGCATGATTATTCTCATTTAGAAAAAGTATTTTGCCATTTTAAATATTTACTGGCTAAAAGGAAATAGTATAATTTGATACAAGGCTTATACGTAAATATATACAAAACTTATACAGCGAGGGTATAATCATGCTAAAAGTAAGACGCTCACGCGATAGAGGCTATGTTGAACAGGACTGGTTAAAGTCTTATCACACCTTTTCATTTGGCAGCTACTTTGATCGTAAGCATATGAACTTTAGAAGTTTACGAGTGATGAATGAGGATTGGATTGCACCTAATTCAGGTTTTCCAACCCATCCCCATGACAATATGGAAATTATTACCTATGTCATAGAGGGACGCCTTACGCATCGTGACAGTATGGGCAACCAAGAACAAATTACTCATGGTGAAATCCAGTCCATGAGTGCAGGAACGGGCATTACCCATAGTGAGTTTAATCCTGATGATCAGGCGACCACGCATTTGTACCAAATTTGGTTAGTTCCGGCAGAAAAGAACATCAAACCAAGCTATCAACAGATTCGTTACGACCAAGCACCATCGGGCCAGCTTACGTTACTAGCCAGCCAGCAACCCAAAGACGGTGCGGTATTTATTAACCAAGATGTTGATTTGTATCGTGCAGAGCTTGCCAAAGGTGATGAGCTGAGTTTCGACATTAGACCTGGCCGTGGTGTTTGGTTACAAACGGTTCGAGGTGGCTTAGTGGTGAATGGAGAGGCCATTCAAACCGGTGATGCTTTAATTGTAGAAGATGAATCGCAGCTTGCGATTAGCGCCCAAGAAGCCAGTGAATTTTTATTATTTGATTTAGTTTAAAACCATATATTTAAGGAGCAAGCGATGAAATTTGTAGGCATTAGCGGCAGTCTTCGTGCCGCTTCAACCAATACGGCGTTATTACGCGCCACCCAAGAATTGTTACCAGAAGGCGTTACCATGGAGATGGTGACCTTAAACGCCCTGCCGATGCTAAACCCAGACGATTTAGCTAACGGCTTTCCAGATTTAGTAAATCAGTTAGCGGCGCAGGCAAAAGCGGCCGATGCCTTAATTTTAGCCACGCCTGAATATAATTATTCAATTAGCGCAGCCCTCAAGAATTACATTGATTGGCTATCGATTCATCCTGATGCACCGTTTAAACACAAGCCGATTGCGATTATGAGTTCAAGCCCAGGTATCTTTGGTGGCGCACGAGCGCAATATCATTTACGCCAAATGTTTATCTATGCAGATGCGAAAGTGCTGAACGGCCCTGAAATCATGGTCGGACTAAGTGGAGAAAAAATCACTGAACAGGGTGAGCTAGTTGATGCGGCTTCACGTGATTTAATTGCCCAGCAAATGCAGGCCTTGGCAAAGCTCGCAAGTTAAATATATTTGCGTTGGAACTCGGTGACCTTTTGCATATAGCGCCGAGTTTCAGCAAAAGGCAAATGTCGAACTAAATGCTGATAAACCTGTTGCGGTTGCATGCGGTTAATCTGCTCAAAAGCTCGACTCCTATCATTATCAAATGCACGTAATACATTCCCCGAGCCGGTGTTGTAGCCGGCAATCACGCAATATTCTCGACTTAATGGATTATTCACCCTTACCAAATAACGGGTGTCTAAAATAGATAAATAGCCTACACCCATTCGAATATTATTGTCCGGAACAAACAAGTAATCGCGTGTTGGCGTGCCAGGACGTTTATAAATAAGTTCGTGAGCATCGCGGCCAGCAGTGGTCGGTACAATCTGCATTAAACCATACGCAGGAATGTGGCTCATGGCATAGGGGTTAAAACTACTTTCCGCCTCCATAATGGCATAGATTAAGTCGGGACGAATATTGTAAGTACGACTATGACGGCGCACAGAGTCAGCAAATTTAGTCTGCTGTTGACGATCAAGCTGTGCCGAGAGCGCAAATTCAACAAAAAATCGATCAGGTTGGCCGCGTTGGCGCAGGGTTTGGCGCTGATTGTTAGCCAGGTGTTGCGCATATTGTGTGGCACGCCACTCAAACTGTACTATCTGTCCCTGGTGATCTCTCACCAGTGGATATAAAAAAGGTTGACCTGAGCCGCGAATTGGTTGGTCGCTTAATAAATCAACCTGGTCGGGCCGGTCGGGAGTCAGTAAGGTGGTGATAATCGCTTTTTGTAACACAGCACGATCTTCATTTAAGCTTTCAACTCTAACTAACCGTGTTTCAAAATTAACAATTGCCCGTGTTTCAAAGTCATCACTGTATTTTACAAATTCTTGCGGACTGGCGGTTTTTTCATCGCCCCACTTGCGGGCTAAAAACGATACCAGTTCTTGCAGTTGATCCCGGACGAGCCGATCAATTTCTGGTACACCTGACACGGGAATTTGGCTGGTGATCGCTTTATCAAGCCGACCTTCAGATAGATTGCGACCAACCTGAATCGATTGACGTACTTCATTAGGGCTACAACCTGCGGTGAGCAGGCCTGCTGATAGCCATCCCAGTGAATGGGTCATGTGTTGGATAAATTGACGACGTTTCATGTGGAACATTATGCCAAAAAATTGTGCTCAGGGCACAGAAAGACTTGACAGCTTTAGTATAATAATTAGATGAAAAGACTTTTTTTGTTGTGGACATTAATTTTTAGTTTTATCAGTGTGCCAGGCCTGGCGCTGATACACGATGTTGCACACCCTTTTCATGCCCATTTGTATGATCACCAGCACAGTCATCACGACCAGCACAGTCATGCAGATCATTCGCAGCAGCAGGCTCACCATGCTCACCAACACCTTCCCTTCTCGGCCTTCCACGATGCGCTAGAAACCTGGTTATGCGAACTCTATGAAGTGACGTCAACCACCGCCGTCACCGATCGTGCATATCTACTACTAAGTGATTTCCCGTTATATACCACCTATGCCCTGCCAAGCTGGGTCAAGGTCTATTCTCCTGGCTTTTATCCTGACTTTTGGGGACGCGCCCCACCGTTTGTCCTAATTTAACTGCATTTTTAACCCAATTGCCTCACTCGTCCTCACGGCTGCCCCGTTTGTAGTCTTGAGCGCGAGTGGGCGTGCATTAAATTAAGGATAACTATGAACACCTATTTAAAACCTATAAACCTTGCGATTACCTCATTATTAGCGACGAGTCCACTGCTTGTGAGCGCGAACACCGATCATCACCAGGTGAGTGAACAGGCCAGCGACAACACCTTGCCCAGTATTCAAGTGGGCCGGGATGTGCCTAACAATACCTTCGAGCGCGACGTCGATCTTGCTTCAGCCGAACTCTATCAAGCGAAAACGCTCAATGATTTGTTTCGCCTTGATCCTGCTATTCGTGTGGTCAGCGGTTCAACCCGTAATGGCCAAAAAATTGTGCTACGCGGGGTGGAAGATTTAAATCTCAATATTCAAATAGACGGCGCGCGTCAAGGTGCGAATTTGTTTCATCACCAAGGACGCTTACAAATTGATCCCGCGCTTTATAAGCAAGTGCGGGTCTTTAGTGGTCCAGCGCCAGCTGATGCCGGGCCAGGTGCGTTAGGTGGCAGCGTGCAATTTGAAACCGTCGATGCGCAGGACTGGTTACGCCCGGGCGAAACCATCGGCGCACGTCTTGGTGGACACTATGAATCGGCACGGGATTTAGGCGGCCTAACCACGTCTGTTTATGGTCAATTGGATGACTACACTGGCTTGTTAGCCTATATGCGTCGTACTCAAAACAGCGATCTGCGTGCGGGTGGCGGTGAAACCGTGCCTTCAACGGCGGGATCACACAATAATTACTTGCTAAAACTCAGTATGCTAGACCGTAATGATCATAGTCTGCGCATCAGTGCGCAAGCCAGTGAGGATTTGGGCGGACAGTTCCGCGCGAATTTTCCTGACGGCGCACAATCCCCTTTGCAGCGTAGTGATGATCAACGTATCTACGAGCAGCGCCAAACGATCAGTTATGGCTATAACCCGTCTGATGAAAAAATTGATATGCAGCTTAGGGTATATCACAGCGAGAACGGCTTAGATGTCGCGCTACCTAATCGACTCGCAGAATTAGCCCTGACCGAATCTTATGGCATGAATTTGTTTAATACCAGCCGTTTTAGTTGGGGAGCGACCAACCATGCCTTGACCTACGGCACGAATTATTTTCGTGATGAAAATCGTTATCGCACCACCGGTGATGCACGCAGTGAGTTTGCCATTAATCATGGCCTGTATCTGCAGGATCGCATGAGCTATGGCCCGGTGCGCTTGAGTGGCGGTCTGCGTTACGACAGTTACTACAGTCGCTTAGATAATCAATATCGCAATGCGGGCAGCGGTTGGTCGCCTAACCTAAGTGGTGAGTGGGATCTACTCACCGGTCAGCAACAGGTCACCCTCTTTGCCGGTTACGGTGAGTCATTACGCGGTTCACGGTTAAATCAAGCCTACTGGTTGTCGAAGTATCCAAGACCAGGTGATGGTGAAACTTTTGAACTGGGCGAAAACGGCAAGATTAAACCTGAACGGGCGATCTTGCATGAAGCCGGTGTGCGTTGGCACAGTGATGAGGTGTTTACGCGCGATGATCATGCCGGACTCGAGTTAACCGTTTATAAAACACGGATTAAGGATTATTGGCTAACCTCCGGTGAAGGGGCAGGCGCACTTACAAAAGATTTTAAAAATGCGTCAGGCGACATTATCAGCGAAGGCTATGAATTGCGAGGTCATTGGGGCTTGAACCGTGTGTTGCTTGAAGCCGCTTATAGCCATAACAAACTACGTGGCTATGATGGATTGCCAGCCGATACCGCTGGTACATCAGCAAGAGTCGGTAGTTCTGTCGGTGACAAGCTGGTACTAAACGGGCTATGGCAAGCGCAGGATAATCTTGCTTTGGGTTATACCTTTACGGGTGTTGCCAAATTAACGGATAAGCATCCTGATACAGTTGGTCCACCCGCGAATCGATTTTCGCGAGCGGATAAACCCGGCTATATCACCCATGATGTCCAGGTGCAGTGGCAGCCGGCGGCAGTGGCCAAGCAGGCCTTGCGCTTAACCGCCGCATTAGAAAACATTTTCGATACCCGCTATGCCGATCATGCTTCAGTGCGTATTGCGCAAAATGGACAGGAGTTCACCACATTGGATGCAGGTCGCAACCTGCGCCTGAGTGCCGAGTGGCAGTTTTAAGCCGCGTTTTAAAAATAAAAACATAATAAGGAGCGATAAAAATTGAAACACCATAAGCTGTACCTTGCCCTAGCGGGCGTCATCTGTGTACCCCAGTCTGTGTTAGCCTTGGCTGAATCAGATATGCATTTGGCCCCCGTGATCGTGACGGGATCACCGGTACACGGTCACACGGCCTTTGAATTACCGACTCAAATTAGTGTGTTAAGCGGGGCTGATCAACATTTGATGGATCGCGCTAATTTAGGCGCCAGTCTGGAGCGTTTACCTGGCGTGAATAATCAGAGCACAGGTGCGGCCACCGGTAAACCGGTTATTCGTGGTTTATCAGGTGAGCGAGTTAAAGTCTTGGTCAATGGTGCAGTACAAGATTTTCAAAATTATGGTGTCCAACATACCCCGCCGGTTGAAAGTTTATTCGCTGAACGTATCGAAGTTATTCGTGGCCCGCAAGGGGTTTTGTTCGGAGGGAGTGCGTTAGGTGGCGCGGTGAATTTGGTCGCGCCACGCTTTGAGTTTGCGCCAGCAGGTGCAACACAACAATCGGCTCAATTTGATGCGGGCGTCACCTCTAATCCCCGTGGCGCGCTGTTAGGTGCAAAAGGTGCGTTTAGTAACCAAGATTGGTCATTACAGCTAGGTGTGGTGGGCCGTAAAGCAGGCGATATAGTGACGCCGCGAGGCAAAACAGCGGACAACGATCCCGATGCCGAGCCTAGTGATCGCCCCCTGTTTGTGGGTAGCACCCCTTTCACTAATCACGAAAATACCGCATTTACACTAGGTTTGGCTAATCGTCAGCATTGGGGTCAGTTAGAAACGCGTTATCGCTATTGGCAGTCAAAGCAAAATATTCTTGCTGTGCATGAAGACCATGACGATGATGAGTTTGAGGCCGAACCCGCTGGGCATATCAAAACCCAGCATCAGTGGCAATTAGGCGCCGAGATTGATCTTGCCCATAACTGGTTGTTTAAGCCAAGTTATACCTATACCGACAATCGTTTGCAGGAAAGTCATGATACGCGCTTTGAGGACTTTGGTAATCACCATGGTCATCATCACGGGCATGATCATGATGATTTGGATTTGCGTAACCAGCGTCATGATATCCATTTGGCTTTCCAGCATCCAAAAGTTGGTCCCTGGGAAGGTGAGTTTGGGATTGAGTTTATGCGTAAAAACCAACGCTTAGTCAGTGGTGAGCTATCCCCAAGCGGCAGCGAGCAAGGTCATAGTGTGTATCTCTTTGAAGAAGCCGATATGGGGCGTTGGTTATGGCAATTGGGCGCACGGCATGATGTGCAGCGTCTAAAGGCGAACTTGAGTCACGATAACGAGCACTTTATTGAAGACCTTGAAGTCTTTGATGCGACTAACAATGAACAAACCTTTGCTAATACCAGCTTGGCTGCAGGGGTCACCTATCGGATTGCACCGGCTTGGGCGGTGGCCGCGAATATTTCACAAGGCTATCGTGCGCCGAGTTTATATGAGTTGTATGCGGGCGGTAGCCATAGTGGCGTGAATGCGGTTCAAATTGGTGACCCCAATTTAAAAGCGGAGCGTGCGCTTAATGTTGATTTAAGCTTGCGCTATCAAACGCAACCCAGTCAGTGGCAGGTAACGGTCTATCAAAAGCATATCGATAACTATATCTATTTGGCCAATACCGGCCAATTCCGTGATAAAGAGGATCATTACAAGGTTTGTACTGACCCAACTGAACACAGCTGTATTCGTGAAATGAAGGCAGAGCAAACCAACGGCGTGATTCAAGGTTTAGAGCTGGAATGGCAGCAGGCCTGGTCAGCAAATTGGCACACCTACGCTAACCTTGAGTTGATTTCGGGACGTGATCGCGACAATAGCCGTGATTTACCCTTGATTCCGGCCAATAATGCCCTAGTTGAGTTGCAATATCACTTTACTCAATTAAGCTGGCAGGAATCGGCGCAATTGCGTTTAGGGGTAAAAGCCGTGGCAGCAAGAACATCACCTGGCGATTTTGAACCCTTTGGCCAGTTCGATGATGAGCCGATAGGGGTGGCGTCAACCGATGCCTACAGTGTCTGGCATTTGGCTTACCAAACCGATTGGCGGGTCAATGGGCAAACCTGGCAGGTGACCGCGCGGGTGGATAATCTTTTTGATACCGCTTACCGTGACTATTTAAACACCTATAAGGGCTTTGCACAGGATTTAGGGCGCAGTGTGGCCTTATCAGCCCGCTTAAGCTTTTAAGTTATAGTGGTTAATCAGCGCGCTTAAAAACGGGCGCGCTGATTGGCTAAACGCTGGGTTAATCCCCAGCTATCCTTATCTATCAAAGTTTCGATATAGTTTTCGACCCCATCATCTAACTGGTGAAAGAAGTTCAGTCCAGTGCGTTTTTCAATGTCGCGTACGGTCACCACCAGCGTCCTCAAATCCTCGTCTCCTTTTACATTTTGCGGCACAATAAAAGCCAACACTTTGGGCGGTTGATCGGCTGTTTCACCAGGCTGAATAAAAATTTTATAAAAGCTATCGGGTATCGCAATGCGCTTGGGCGAGCTTGGCAAAAAATTGGGTTTGTCGCTAAAAATGGGACCTGTTATCACCCAAAATGGCCCATGAGCTTGCGAAAATTGATTGGCCGCCAGCGCTTCAATCCGTTGCCAAGTCCGTCGATTGAGGTCAGGACGCTGGGGGGAAATGTTGGTCATTAAAAAGGTTTGGTGTTGTGCTTGCGCGCCATAGCGGGTTGCGATGACATGGTTAGGGGCTAAATGACCGCGATCATAGCCTGACCCTGTATAGTCTTCGTGGGTAATACAGGCAACAAAGGTTAAACAACGTAAACTGCGCCAATCACTGTCAAAGCGGCTTGGTCTTGGCAAATTGGCCGCATTATCGGGACGGGGTAACACCTGATAACTCACCCAAAGTGGATTGCCAAGCCAATCAGAATAGCCGACCATAAAGGCATCATTACGAATAATCCGCTTGGTCAGCTGGGTTTGCCAGTCTTGATGTACAGGCACACCAGCAAACACCATTGCTGGACGAGCAATATAATGTTCATAACTATACCAGCCGGCCATGACGAGCATCAGCAGGCCTGCTACTAGCCAGGTTTTTTTGCGTCGACCTGCTTGAAATGGATTGCCGGTTTTAGCAGCTGGGCTGCGTCGTTTGGTGGGAGCTCGCGCTGGCGATTTGGCTTTGGTTCGACTGGGTGCGCGTGTTGAACTCATAATGGATTCTCTTCAGTAATAGGTTTATAAGCGAGGATATGAATATAGCGACCCATGTCGCGATAGGTGGGTTGGCGACAAAAACGCGCCTCTAATGCCATCAGTTCATCCTGATTACTTTGTGCCAACACTTCGTGGGTTAAGTAGTCGTGGAATACGCGAATACCGGTCTGCTGCTGACATTCAAAACCGGCCTCAGCCAACCAAGCTCGAACGGTTTCAGGATAATGTGGATGAGGTGGCGTGAGTTTTTTACCCTTGCCAATATAACCATCATCTAAAATATGTTGCCAGCGCCAACTGCCCTTTAATACATTGGTGTAAACAATCGCATTACGATTATAAAATAACACCGACAAATAACCGCCCGGTTTCACTTTTGCCATAACCTGGTTAAAGGTAGCCTGCGGCTCGGCCAACCACTCTAGCACGGCGTGGAACAGCACTAAATCGAACTGCGGCAACTGGGGTGCCAAGGCTTGAGCCGGGCCAACTAAAAAATCAGCCGACAAGTTTTGTTCGTTAAAATCGGCTTGAGCACGTGCCACCATTTTTTTTGATAAATCGCTTAGCGTTAGCTTATGACCCGCTGCGGCAAACCAGCCAGCTATTTGGCCTAAACCGCAACCGGCATCCCAAATCTGCAAAGGCGTTTGCTGTTGCAGGCCTGCTAAATCTTCTTGCAAACACTGTAAGCGCCACGAACCTTTGAGGGTGCCATAGACTTTTTGCTCAAACTTGGCAATGAGGGGGTCGAAATTACGGTCTTTAAGGGGTTTACTCATGCTGGGATAGGTCAATTATTAAGGGTTATAAGGTTTAGGTGTTAGGCGGATAAAAATTATTTAAAAAATTTTTATACACTGATATTTTTCATTATTTTTCAGTTGCTTATATTGTTTTTAAAAAGCTTATCCACAGAGTTTGCACTAGACTTATCCACAGGTTTAGG